>JAGVUB010000139.1 GCA_019136515.1 Verrucomicrobiota bacterium | reverse complement strand
TCCTTCTCGCGCAGGAGCGAGACGTGGATGGCGTTCACGTAGGGATCGAGGACCGCCTGGAGCAGGCCGTAGTCGGCGGCGAACTCGGGGGGCGGCGGGGGGCGGGTCTCGTTCGTGGCGAGTCGGTCGGCCACTACACGGGCGACGGTGGGCGGTGCGATCTCCTCGGGAGTGGCAAGCAGCCGGGGCGGTTTTCCCTCATCGGGTGGCTGGGCCGTCACCAGCGAGAGCGGGATGCTGAGCACGGGGCCGGCAAGCACCGGCAGGAGCCAGAGGAAGAAGGCGGGATCGAGCGCCAGCGCCGCGGCGCCCCAGAGCAGCCCGGTGGCGGTGTGGCCGGCGTGGGTGAGGATGGCTTCGCGCCAATCGGGCGAGCCGTCGCCGCCGCGGCGTTGGGCGACCCAGGCGACGCCGCGGCCGAGCAGGTTCCACAGGATGAACTTGCTGTGGAAGAGCATGAGGACGGGCGCGAGGAGCGCGGAGCAGAACGTCTCGAGGGCGGCGCCGGCGAGCACCCGCGGCCAACCGCCGAACACGGCCGCGCCCCGGCGCAGGAGGAGATCGAGCAGGGCGAGGACCTTGGGCAGGAAGAGCAGCAGCAGCGTGCCGCCGAAGAGGGCCGCGGCCTGTGTCCGAAATTCGAGGTTGAGGACGGTGCAGAGGCTGTCGCGGGGTACGAGGGTGAGTCCGGTGGCGTGATGGCGGTAGAGCAGGAGCGTGGAAAGCAGGAGGAACAGCAGCCAGAGGGGCGAAGCGGCGTAGGCGAGGATGCCCATCAGCAGGTGGAGGCGGCTCACCGGGTGCAGCCCCTCGGCGGCGAGCAGCCAGCTGTGCTGGAGGTTGCCCTGCAGCCAGCGGCGATCGCGTTTGGCGAAGTCGATCAGGGTGCCCGGGCATTCCTCGTAGCTGCCCTCCAACTCGGCGGCCAGCCACACGCCCCAGCCGGCGCGGACGAGCAGGGCTGCCTCGACGTAGTCGTGGCTGAGGATGCGGCCGCCGAACGGCTCGCGGCCGGGCAGCTCGGGGAGCGAGCAGTGCTCGAGGAACGGGGCGAGGCGGACGATGGCGTTGTGCCCCCAGTAGTTGGATTCATCGAGCTGCCAGTAGTTCAGTCCGGCCTGGAAGACGGGCCCGTAGAGGCGGCTGGCGAACTGCTGCCAGCGGGCGAAGGGGGTGGTGCCGCGGATGAGCCGCGGGGCGGTCTGGACGAGGCCGGCGCGGGGGTGGCGCTCCATCAGGCGCACGAGTTGCACGATGGTGTCGCCGGCCATGAGGCTGTCGGCGTCGAGCACGACCATGTAGCGGTAGGCGCCGCCCCAGCGGCGGCAGAAGTCGGCGAGGTTGCCGGCCTTCTTGTTCGTGTTCAGGCGACGGCGACGGTAGAAGAGGCGGCTGGCGGCGTCGAACTCGCGCACGAGCGCGGCCCAGGCGGCCTCCTCGTCGACCCAGCGGTTGGGATCGGTCGAGTCGCTGAGGACGTAGAAGTGGAAGGCGTCGAGGTGGCCCGTGGCCTGGAGGGACTCGTAGATGGCGCGCAGGCCGGCGAAGACGCGGCGGGCGTCCTCGTTGTACACAGGCATGACCACGGCGGTGGCGCCCGGAGGGAGCGGCTCGGCGGAGTCGATCGGGATGAGGCGCCGCGGGTCTCCCCGGCCGCGGCGGACGACGAAGCCGACGAGCGCCTGGGCGCAGCCGAAGGCAGCGAGGGTGAGCAGGAGGGCGAAGATCGCGAGGTGGGCCGCCTTCCAAGCATCGAAACTGGTGCGCCAGTGCAGGTCGGCCATGAGCGCGATGGCCGGAAGCGCGAGGGCGGCGACCACGGCCGCGACCAACAGGCGGCGGCGTAACTTGCAGGCCCCGGGGATGGTGTCGGTGGCCGCGTTCACCGGAAGGCGAAGAAGACGAGAGTGCCGAGGGCGGCGAGGAAGCCGAGGCGGGCGAGAAGCCGCACCGCGGTCCAGCGCCGAGAGGCCATCCAGAACCAGGCGAGAAGGTGGGCGGCCTTGCCGAGGGAGATCGTGGGCGAGGCCATCTTGTAGAGTTGGGGGGCGGGGCCGGCGCGGAGGAAGGCCGCGCGCATCGTGTCGGTGAGTTCGCGGGGCGGAGGCGTGGGGGCGAGGAAGGCGCTGGGCCAGCGGCCGGGCGCGTCGGCGAGGGCGAGGGCGAGGCGCCCGCGCACGCCGAGGCGGCGGGAGTGCGGGCCGGTCTGGTCGAGCGCGCGAGCAAACCAGGCGGTGATGGCGTCGTCGGCCTCGCGGAGAGCGAGCGTGACGGGCGCGAGCTGTGTCGGGGGCGAGTTGTGTCTCCAGGCTCGGGCGACAATGGCGTTGGTGAGCTCGCTGAGCGCGATCGGCTGGACGATGTGGTGGGCGCGCAGGTAGCTCTCGACCCGCTCGTGGGCCTCGTTCCACGCCGGGTCGTGGCGCGGGGGAAAGGTGGTCTGGGCGTGCGGATCGCTCATGGCATCCACGAGTAGACCCAGGTTTCGGTCACGGGGTTGTAGCCCTCGCGCAACCGGCACCGCAGTTCGACGGCGCGACCGGCCGACTCGGCCTCGACCTCGAGGGCCACGCGCCAGGAGGCATCGACGGGGTTCTTGCGGACGGACTGGCGGAGCAGCTTGGCGCCGGGGCCGAGCCGGATTTCGGCGTCGAGCGCACCGTTGTCGAGGCGGGCGAGGGCGGGGCTGGCAAAGTCGATCCAGAAGAGGCGCCCGAGGGGCCGAGCCGGAAGGGCGCCGACATGGGTGGCCACGGTAGGTGCCAGCGTGAGGGCGGCGGGCTCGGCTTCGGTCCAGAGCAGGCGGTAGCGCAGCTCGAGAGGCGTGCCCGGGGCGGGGAGGCGGTCGGGAATCCAGAAGACGGTGACGTTGGCGTCGAGGCGGCCGCGGGCGGGGGTCTCGACGAGCTGGACGCGCCCGGGCCCCCAGTCGCCCACCGGCTCGGTCCAAACGGAGGGGCGGCGGTGGTAGTCGGCGTCGAGATCGCCGTAGTGCTCGAAGACGCGGTCGCGCTGGAGCAGGCCGAAGCCGCGGAGCGTGTCGACGGCGATGCCGGAGCCGAAGGGGCCGGGCGGGTTCTGCAGCGGGCGCCAGATACAGGTGCCGTCGCCGGTGCGGATGGCGAGGCCGTCGGCCTCGTGCACCTCGGGACAGGGCTCGCCGGCGGGGCGGTCCGAGTTCTCGCCGTACCAGAACATCCCGGACAGTGGGGCGAAACCCGGCTGGGCGACGATCGAGCGGAAGGCGATCGCAGCGCGGACCTCGACAACCGTGGTGGTGCCGGGGACGACGACGAACTCGTAGGCGGCGGCGGCGCGGGGGCTGTCGAGCAGCGCGTGGATGGTCAACCGGGTGTCGCCGGGCTGGGGGCGGCCGATCCAGAAATCGGTGAAGCGCGGGAACTCCTCGGTGCCGAGTGGGCCGGCGTCGATGGCGAGGGCGCGGGCGGAGAGCCCGAAGTTCTGGCCGGCGCCGAGGGCGCGGAAGGTGCAGGCGCCCGGGAAGACGATCAGCTCGTCGAAATGTTCGGGGCGATTGAGGGGGCTGTGGATCCGGAAGCCGCGGTAGCCGGTTGTCGCCGGGAGCTTGGGAACGGGGCGCAACTCGCCGTAGTCGAAGAATCCGGAGACAAAGGGGACCACCTGCACGTGTGTGGCGCTGAACTCGTGGATCACGACCGGCGGCTGCGCGGGCGAGGGATGGAAGAGTTGGAGGCGGAAGGGAAGGTTTTCGGCGGCCCAGAGAGACTGGTCGGGACGAAACGGGAGGCGGTCGGTGTCGGCGGGGATCCGTTCGATGAGCGCGCGCGGCGGTTCGGCCGGGGCGGCATAGGGTGCGGCGGCGCGTTCCAGCGCGAGCCGGCGGACGAACTCGAAGTCGATTTGCGCGCGTTCGACCTCGGCGAAGATGCGCAAGGGCAGGAGGGCAAGCAGGGCAAGGCTGAGGGACTTCATGCGTAGGGCCGCCGGGGGTTCGGCAGCCCGTATGTCAACCGCAGCGGACAAAGGTTGCATCAACAAAGGTTGGGGGGCGGGCGATTCCTTTCCAGGTGCGCCGCCGCCGGGGCGATGCCCCGCGCGGGCATGACAGTGCGGATGTGGGCGCTCGTGTTGTCCAGACGGAGTCCGGTGCGGCCGCTCGCGGGGCACTCCGGACGATGGCCGGCTACTGGCCGAGGTATTTGGCCAGCTCGCTGAACGTGAGGAAGACGCAGCCCTGCCGCTTGAGCTCTTTGAGCACGGCTTTCATCTGCGTGGCCGTCTCGGGGCGCCACTCGTGGAAAAGGATCACGGTGCCGTCCTCGATTCCGGTTGTGGCGCGGCGGAGGATCTCCGCGGCGTCGACATCGGTCATGTAGTCGCCGGAGGCGACGAGTTTGCGGGGTGTGTAGATGCGGAGGCCGGCCTTGGCCACGCTGGCGCGCACGCGGTCGTCGATGGCGATGTAGGGCGGCCAATACCAGACGGGGGCGCGGCCGGCCGCGGCGGTGATGAGCCGCTGCCCGTCGGCCACCTGGGCGTCGAGCGCCTCGCCCGTGAGGTCTTTCGGTTGCTGGTGCGAATAGGAGTGGTTCACGACCTCGTGCCCGGCGGCGACGACCCGCTTGAGCAGGCGGGGGTTCGCCTCGGCGTTCTTGCCCATGGTGCCGAAGGTCACGTGCACCTTTTGTTTGGCGAAGACCGCCAGCAGCTTCGGGGTCTGGGCGGCGTCGGGGCCGTCGTCGAAAATCAATGCGACGTGGACCGGCTTGGGCGTGGCGGCCGTGACAATCGATGCGAGGAAAAGGCAGAGACTGGCGAAAGCGAGACGGGGCGAGATCACGATCGGGGGACTATGGGCGAAGGCGCGGGGCTTGAGAAGCGGATCCTGCGGGGTGGCTGGTGCGCGTGGACCGGGCGCATTCTGCGCGCGGGCTGGTTCAGACGAACAGGAAGACGTAGGAGGCGAAGAGGAGGGCGGCGACGCCGGCCGCGGCGGCGAGGGACCAGAGCAGGTTGCGCTTCCGGGCGGCGATCGCGAAGGTCGAGATGATCACGGCCATCTGGGCGCCGAGCATGCCGAAGAAGAAGCGCTGGCTGCGCGCGTGGTGCCGCTCGGCGCTGAGGTTGTTCTTGCGGACCTGCAGTTCGTAGAGGTTGGCGATCGCCTGGTTGAGGCGCGCCTCCATGTCGTAACGGGCCGCGGCGAACCGCAGGCGCGCAGCGGTCAGGCCGCGCTGCGTCGCCGAATACTGGCCATCCGGGTGGGACAAGGCGGCGTCGAGCGCGTCGATGAGCCGGCCGATCGGCTGGAGGGCGGCTTCGTGGGCGTCGCTGCGCGCCTTGGCGGCGAGGAGCGCGTCGGTGAGCATCGCGTCGGTCACCTGGCCCATCAGTGCCGCGGTCTCCGCATCGGGTCGCAGGTTTTCGATGGCATCGAGCGCGGTTTTGATCGCGGGCACGCTCGCCGCCGGCGGGGGCGGGGCGGGCGGCTCACCGCGCAGCAGGCATGCAAGTGAGGGTTGACCGGGCGCGGCGTCGAGGAGGGCGAGGGCGCTGGCACCGTCGGGACCGGCATCGAGCAGCGCCTCGCGAATCTCTGCGGGGGTGGGCGTTGTCGTCGGGGCGGTGGCCTGCAGCAGATCGAGCGTGGTGCGCTGGAGCGCGCCGCGCATGCGTTTGGCCTGGAAGAAACTCCACTGGTCTCCGGCCTTGGCCTGTTGCTGGGCGGCGAGCGAGCGGTCGTACTGGGCCTTGGTCATCTCGCTCGAGGCGAGGCCGGCCAGCATGGTGGCGATCACGGTCATGACGACCGGGGTGGCCCCGAGAATCTTGCCGAAGAGGTTCGGCGGGAGGTCGGCTTTGAGCGCTTCGGGGATGTCGGTTTTCACGGGAGGAGCGGGGCGGGAGACGCTTTTTTTGGGCGAACCCGGCAGGTGAGGCAACACCGCCGGCGCGCGGTGGCGGCGGCAGGCCGTGGCTTCAGTGTCCCGCCACCGAATCAAGCGCGACGCGTACGGCCCGGGCGAGGACGTCGGGCGCGAAGGGCTTCTGGAGAAAGACCGGTCCGGAACCAGGCCCCGCCGAGGAGGGGTGCCGGTGCTCGGTGTATCCAGACATCTGTATTACGGCGATTCCGGGTCGCAGGGCGGTGATGCGTTCGGTGAGCATGGCGCCGTTCATCTCGGGCATGGCCATGTCGGTGAGCAGGAGGTGGATGGGACCGGGGTGTTGCT
The DNA here is from genome assembly GCA_019136515.1 of Verrucomicrobiota bacterium. Lineage (GTDB taxonomy): Bacteria > Verrucomicrobiota > Verrucomicrobiia > Opitutales > Opitutaceae > CAJCBL01. The sequence continues at coordinate 46,204 of JAGVUB010000139.1, read as the reverse complement.
TGGCGAGGCGCAGGGCCTCCGAGGGGAGGTTGGCGGGGAGCACGGTGTAGCCCTGGGCGGCGAGCGCGCGGCCGAGCAGCGCCAAGACGCCCTGCTCGTCGTCGACGACGAGCAGGGTCTCGGCGCCCCGGGTCTGGGCGGGAACGGCGGGGACGGTGTCCTCGACGTGGCCATCGGCCAGCGGGAAGCGGAGGGTGAAGGTGGTGCCGTGGCTGGGGGTGCTGTCGACCTCGATCGTGCCGCCGCTCTGGGTGACGATGCCGAACACGGTGGCGAGGCCGAGGCCGGTGCCTTTCCCGGGGGCCTTGGTGGTGAAGAACGGCTCGAAGATGCGGGCCTTGGTGGTCTCATCCATGCCGACGCCGGTATCGGCAACCCGGAGGAGAACCGGCCGCGGATCCGAACGGTCCGGCGCCGCTGGAGAGAGGAGCGCAGTTTCAATCGTGACCCGACCGCCGTCGGGCATCGCGTCGCGGGCGTTGACGACGAGGTTCATGACGACCTGCTCAAGCTGGCCGCGATCGAGGAAAACGAGGCAGGGCTGCGGTGCAGGGTGGAAGACCAGTTCGACGTTCGCGCCGATGAGCCGGCGGAGCATGGCGGCGAGACCGGAGATGACGGCACCGAGATCGACCAGGGCGGGGGCGAGCACCTGCTTGCGGCTGAAGGCCAGCAGCTGCCCGGTGAGCTGGGCGGCGCGATCGGCGGTCTGGACCACGATCTGCAGGTCGGCGCGACGGGGGTCCCCGGCGGGCAGGTCGGCGAGCAGCATCTGGGTGTAGCCGGTGATGACGGTGAGCAGATTGTTGAAGTCGTGGGCGACACCGCCGGCGAGCCGACCGATTGCCTCCATTTTTTGGAGCTGACGAACATGTTCCTCGCTGCGTTGCAGGGCGTCGGCCACGCGTTGGCGCCCGAGCGTCCGGCCGATCTCTTCGGCGGCGGAGGCGAGGCTGGCGAGGGCGAAGCTGTCGAGCGGGCGGGCGCCGAGGGCGGCGAGCACTCCGAACGTGCGCTCGCCGTCGCGGAGCGGATGGCCGGAGAGGCGATGAACGGAGTCGGGGGCGAGGGCGAGGTTGGCACAGGGGCGACCCTCGGCCGCGATCCGGCCGATCTCGCCGGAACCGACGGCGAGGTGCTCGGCCGCCGGAATCGTTTCGGGGGCCGAGCCAGCGCAGGCGGCGCGGGTGAGGGTGTCGCCATCGCGTGTCCAGACTCCGATGGCGAGCAGGTCGAGGTGCCGGGCGAGGATCGCCAGACAAGGCTGGAGAGACACGGACGCACCGCCGCCGCGGCTCAACGCGAGCGTGAGCTCGTAGCGCATGGCCAGCGTGTCGAACTGGCGGCCGAGTTGGCCCGCCATCTGGTTGAAGGAGTTGGCCAGATCCTCGAACTCGTCGCCGCTGGCGACCTCGACGCGGGTGTCGAGGCGCCCGAGCGCGAGGCGGCGGGTGGCCGCGTGGAGACGGTCGAGGGGTTGGAGGATGCGGCGGATCTGGCCGAAGCTCAGGAGCAGGACGAGGAGGAAGGAAAGAAGCGCGACGAGGAGGAAGGTGCGCTTGAAGGCGGCGATGGGGGCGAAGGTGTCGCTGGTCGGACTGGTGAGCGCGACCACCCAGTTGGGGGTGAGATAACGGCGACGGAGGAAGAGCGACCAGTAGCTGGCGAACTGCTCCTCGTGCCCGTCGCGCCACGTGAACTGCCCCGAAGGACCTCCTCTCGTCTGGCGGGTAACGATCGCGGCGGAGGCGGGATCGAGCGAGGTGAGGAGCACCTGCCCGGACTCGTCGAGCACGACGAGGCGGGTGGCGTAGTCGAGCGAGGCCTCTCCCTCCATCGACCAGAGGTGTGCGAGGTTGATCTCGCCGTGAAGTATGTCGGTCGCGCCGAGTTGGGGTGTGACCGCACGACTGAGGTAGAAACGCAGGGGCGTCCCTCCGGACGGGACGACGGAGAGGACGGTCTGGCCGGACTTGAGGTGGTCGAGTTGCTCCCGGGTGAGCGAGGGTGGCGTGATCGGCTGGCCGGAGAACGGGACGATGTCGCCGGCGGCGGTGACGCGGACAACGCCGCGGAAGGGACGGGGCAGCCCCTCGTCACCGAGGGCTGGAGTCTGCGACTCGGGCACGCCGATCACGGACTCGAGGGCGAGCAGGCGTTTGTTCAGCTCGAGGCCGACGGCCTTGCTGGCGCGGCGGAGGCGGCGTTCGGTCTGGACGCGCAGCTCGGTGGATACCTCGCTCAGGGAGAGCAAGGCGAGCGCCGACAACGGCACGAGGGCGCAGCAGACGAAGAGCCCGAACGCGCGCCAGGAGACTTTGCTCGTGAAGGTGCGAGAGGTGCGCCGCATGGTTCAGTACTCGGAGCCGAGGCCGAGGTAGCCGCCGTCGTTGGCGCGGATGATGTCGTCCTGGCTGGCCTTGGCGGTGAGCGGGCCGGCGGTCTCGCCGTCGCGGCCGAGGCTGTAGAGATCGTAGGTCGAGTTGAGCGGGACGAGCGAGTGGTCTTTGCGGGCCTGCCCCTTCCAGTTCTTGCCGGCGGCCGCGAAGCAGAGGTACTGGTAAGGGCGTCCCCATGGGTCGGTGATGCCGGCGCGGCCCGCCTCGGCGAGGTCGACCGGAAGGCGGTTGTGCTCGAGTTCGAAGATGTCGATGTCGATCTGGATGGCCCGGAGGTCGGCGATGGCCCGTGCGACCTGGGCGCGGGCGAGGGAGTGCTGGAAAGCGGGGATCGCGATCGCGGCGAGCGTGCCGATGATCGCGACGACGATCATGATTTCGACCAGCGTGAAGCTGGCCAGCCGCTGCGCCCGACCGTTCGCGTTCCCGCTGCGGCATGGCGGCTGCAGGCGACTGGAACGCGGCGAGGGCGTCGGGCCGGTGGGCGTGGCTGGAGGATTGGGTCTCAATGTGGATATGGCGGCGATCGCTGGGGGCCATCTGGGCGACCCCTTCGCCGTGGCTGGAGTGCTGACTCCCTCTTCGGTGTACGGCACGCGAAATTGAAGGCGTTGCCGGGCTGCGCGACGGGGCGGGGAGGGGACAAACCCCAGCCGCGGCGGTGCCCGCAAGGAGCGGAGACGAGGCTGGCGGTGCGTACGCGGCGGAGGACCCGGCGCGGCCTCTCGCGGTGCGAGCGAGGTGTGAATGAATCAGGGCGGCTTCCGCATCGTGGAGAAGCCGGACGAGGGACTGTGCCCGGGCAGCGAGGGGAGATGGATATGGACGCGGGTCAGGCGTCGAGTGCAGCCCGGGCCAGTGCGGGCCGGCGGGCGGTTGTGTGCGCGGAGCGCTGTGCGGAGGCGCCCTTGATCAGCGTCTGGAGCTCGAGGACGGCGGAACGGAGGGTAAGGCTCTGCTCGCAGAGCTCCTCGGAGGCGGCGGCGTTCTGCTCGGACAGGCTGGCGCCGTTCTGCGTGGTCCGGTCCATTTGGCCGACCGCAGTGGCGATCTGGGCGATGCCCTGTGCTTGATCGTTGGAGGCGGCGGTGATGTTGGCGACGAGCTCGTCGAGCTGGCGGGCCTTGGTGGCCATCTCGGTGAGGCTGGAGGCCATCTCGGTCGAGATGCCGGCGCCGAGCTCGGTGCGCTGGACGGAGGACTCGATCTTCTCGGCGGTCTCGCGGGCGGCGTGGGCGCTGCGCTGGGCGAGGGAGCGCACCTCCTCGGCGACGATGGCGAAACCGGCACCGGCCTCGCCGGCGCGGGCGGCCTCGACGGCGGCGTTGAGGGCGAGGAGGTTGGTCTGGAAGGCGATCTCGTCGATGGTCTTGATGATCTTGGCGATCTCGGCGCTGGACTGCTTCACCTGCTCCATGGCCTGGGCCATGCGGGCCATGTGCTGGACTCCCTGTTCGGCGGCGGCGCGGGTCTGGGTGGCGAGGGCGTTGGCGTTGCCGGCGTGGTCGACATTCTGCCGGGTCATGGAGGCCATCTCGGTGAGCGTGGCACCGGTTTCCTCCAGCGCGGATGCTTGTTCGGTGGCACTCTGGGCCAGTTCCTGGCTACCGGCGGCGATCTGGTCGGCGGCGGCGGCGACGCTCTCGGAGCCGATGGCGAGCTTGGTGACGACGTTGTGGAGCCGGGAGGTGATGTCGCGGGTGACGCGGACGCCGTAGGCGGCGAGCCCGAGGGCGGCGAGGAGCGGGATGAGGATCGCGAGGCGGGCGTTGAGGATGATCAACGCATCGGTGGCGGACTGGTCGACCGCGGCTTGCTGGGTGGTGAGTTCGACCAGCCGGTCGATGGCAGTGCGGTGCGCGCGGTACTCCGCTGTGAGCGGGCCGACTGCGAACGCGTGGGCTTCTTCGTGGCGACCGGAACGGACGAGGGGGATCAGTTGTTCGTCGCGGAGATCGAGAAACTCGCGGCCGCTCTTCTCGGAGGCGGTGAAGGCGTCGCGGATCGGTCCGGCGGCGAGGTGCCGGCGCCAGTAGTCGGCACGCTGGTCGTAGGCGGTGCGGAGATCCTTGCCGGCGGCGATGAGCTGGTCGATCTGGCTGCGGTTGGACTCGTCGGCGAGTTGCAGGCAGAGCAGGTAGGACTCGATAAGGTAGTTGGGCGGAGGGAGGATGTCGGCGATCAGGTCCTTGTCGGCGACAAGCCCGCCAGTCGTGAGCCGTCCGATGCTGTAGCGGGAGAAGGCCGCCCAGAGGACGAGAAGGACGATTGGAGTGATGACGAGTAGGCGAAGCCTGCGACGGAAGGGCATGATTTGTGAAGGGCGGCGATCCGAGCCGAAGTCATCGGTGTCCGCAGGTGGCAGTTAAGCCGGATGAACCGATTTCATCGCCCGTCGGCGACGAGTTGCCTGAGTGTATACGAACAAACCCCGGCGCGCGGGTGCGGCCGGGGTTTGCGATGAGAGGCTGGATTCGCCTGCAGGCTCAGTTCAGTGCGACCTGGACGGTGTCGAGGCTGGCGGCGATGAGCTGCATCAGCTTTCCGGGGGCGACGCCGAGGGCGGTGATCGCGAGCAGGAGGACGATGCAGGCGGCCTTGGCGGCGAAGTCGAGGGCGATGGCGGGGCGGCCGGCGGCGTCGCTGAAGTAGGCTTCCTTCACGATCTTCAGGTAGTAGTAGATCGCGATGGCGGAGTTGATGACCGTCACGATGACCAGCCAGAGCCAGCCTTTGTCCAAAGCGGCGTTGAGCAGGCCGAACTTGGCCATGAAACCGACGAAGGGCGGGATGCCGCCGAGGGCGAAGACGCCCAGGCCGATCGTGAGGGCGAGCAGCGGCGAGCGCTTGTGCAGGCCGGCGAGGTCGGAGAGCGAGACGTTGGTGCCGTCGGGCGAGACGCGGCTGACGACGAAGAAGCAGGCGAGGACCATCAGCACGTAGCCGGCGATGTAGAAGATGGAGGCGGCGAAACCGGCGGAGCCGAGGGCGACGAGGCCGACCATCGCGTAGCCGGCGTGGGCGATGCCGGAGAAGCCGAGGAGGCGCTTCACATCCGTCTGCACGAGGGCGACGAGGTTGCCGTAGAACATCGACGCGGTGGCGAGGACGGCGAGGAGTGTCGGAATCGTGGAGTCGGTGGGCGAGGCCAGGCCGACGAAGCGGGTGAGGATGGCGATGGCGCCGAGTTTCGGGAGCGAGGCGACGAGGGCGGCGGTCTCGTTGGAGGAGCCCTGGTAGACGTCGGGCGTCCAGAAGTGGAAGGGGAAGATGGCGAACTTGTAGAGGAAGCCGGAGAGGGAGAGCGCGAGGCCGACGATGGCGAGGGCGTTGACGTGGCCGGCGGCGAAATAGGGCTGGAGGCGCTCAAGCATCAGCGGCAGCGAGGTGGTGCCGGTGAGGCCGAAGAGGTAGGAGAGGCCGAAGAACATGATGCCGTTGGCGGAGATGCCGAACATCATGTACTTGATCGCCGACTCCATCTGGACGCGCTGGCCGTCGCGTTCGCGGCGCATGGCGACCATGAGGTAGAGCGGGTAGGAGGAGAGCTCGAGGGAGATGACGACGGAGATGATCTCGATGGAGCTGAAGAGGAAGGCCAGGCCGCAGATGCCGAGCGAGAGGAAGAGATAGTATTCGGAGCGGATGTCCTGGCGGATGTCGTCGAGGCTGCGGCCGAGGAGGAGGACGACGATGTAGCCGAGGCCGAGGATGAGCTTGAAGAGCTGCGAGAAGGTATCGACGCGGTAGGCGCCGTTGAAGAGGGTGGCGTGGGTGCCGAAGCTCAGGATGACGGCGGCGACGAAGGCGGCCGCGGTGACGAGCGAGGCGATCTTCGACTGCCGGGCGGAGCTGCCGAGGGTGAGGCCGAAGAGGCCGAGGGCTCCGGCGAGGAGCACCAGCTCGGGCAGAAAGGCGGTGAGGGACGAGGACATCGGAAATGCGGATTGCGGAATGCGGATTGCGGATCGGCCGGAGACCGGAGGTCGGAGAGGTGAACCGCTAATGGACGCTGATGAACGCTGATTCGGAAGGTGAGAGGAGAAAGGCTAGAGGCCGGAAGTCGGAGGCCGGAATGAGGAACCGCTAATGGACGCTGATGGGCGCTAATTTCGGAAGAGGGAGAGGAGGAAAGGGCGGGCGGGTTGGCCGGGAGTGGCGAGGACGTTTCGGAGAAACGTCCCTACCTGGATCAGCGGCCGAGCTGGGCGAGGACGTGGGCGAGGCTGTCGCGCATGACGTCGAGGAAGGGCTGCGGGTGGAAACCGATCCAGACGATGAAGACGGCCAGCGGGGCCAGGGTGAGGATCTCGCGGAGGTTGAGGTCGGCGACGGCGGAGTGGTCGCGGTTGGCCGGGGAGCCGTAGCAGACCTTCTGGAGCATGCGCAGGTTGTAGGCCGCGGCGGCGACGATGCCGGGGACGGCGCAGAGCATGAGGGTCTTGGAGACGGAGAAGCCGGCGACCATGACGAGGAACTCGCCGACGAAGCTGTTGGTGCCGGGGAAGGCCATCGAGGAGAGACAGGCGAGGCCGAGGAAGGTCGAGAAGACCGGCATGTACTTGCCCACGCCGGCGAGCACGCCGATGTCGCGGGTGTGGAGGCGTTCGTAGAGGATGCCGACGCAGACGAACAACGCGCCGGTGGTGACGCCGTGGTTGATCATCACCAGCGTCGCGCCCTCGAGGCCGGACTGGGTGAAGGAGAAGATGCCGAAGGTGGCGAAGCCCATGTGGGCGACGGAGGAGTAGGCGACGAGCTTCTTGAGGTCGCTCTGGCCGAGGGCGGCGAGGCCGCCGTAGATGATCGCGATCACCGAGAAGACGAGGACGACCGGCGCGAGGGTGTGCGCGGCGTAGGGGGTGATCGGCAGGCAGAAGCGGAGGAAGCCGTACGTACCCATCTTCAGGAGCACGCTGGCCAGGACGACCGAGCCGGCGGTGGGCGCCTCGACGTGGGCGGCGGGCAACCACGTGTGGAAGGGGAACATCGGGACCTTGATGGCGAAGGAGAGGAAGAACGCGCCGAAGATCCAGAGCTGGAAGCTGTGGCCGAAACCGCTGCCGGCCGCCATCATGTCGGGGATGCTGAAGGTGCCGACTTGGAGGCGCAGGGCGACGATGGCGACGAGCAGGAGGACGGAGCCGGCCATCGTGTAGATGAAGAACTTGAGCGCGGCGTAGATCTTGCGCGCACCGCCCCAGACGCCGATCAGGAGCGTCATCGGGATGAGCATGGCCTCCCAGAAGACGTAGAAGAGGACGAGGTCGAGGGCGCTGAAGACGCCGATCATGGCGGCCTCCATGACGAGCATGCAGACCATGAACTCCTTCACGCGCTTGCTGATGTACGTCCAGGAACAGGCGACGCAGATCGGGGTGATGAGCGTGGTGAGGAGGATGAGCAGGACGCTGATTCCGTCGACGCCGAGGTGGTAGTCGATCTTGAGGCTGGGAATCCAGGAGCAGCGCTCGACGAACTGGAAGCCGGTCTGCGTGGCGATGTAGCCGGTGTAGAGCGGCACGGAGACCACGGCGATGGCGAGGGACGACAGGAGCGCCCACCAGCGCAGGACGCGCTCGTTGGAGATCGCGGCCGCGACCGCGGCGGCGGCCAACGGGGCGAAGATGAGGACGCTGAGGAGATGCTCTTTCATCGGGCGAGCGGACTTAGGCGACGAAGTAGATGAGGGCCGCGATGACGACGGCGGCCACGGCGAAGGAGATGGCGAGGTTGGCCTGCACGGCGCCGCTCTGGGCGGCGCGGAGGCGCTGGCCGGTGGCGCGGATGCGCTCGGCGAGACCGTCGACCACGCCGTCGATGCCGAAGCGATCGAAGACGTCGACGACCTTGGTGGTCCACATCAGCGGGATGAGGCCGAGGACGCGGTAGCACTCGCCGACGGCGGTATCGATGGCCTGGATCGGCTTGGAGGCGAGCCACTGGATGGCCTGGCCGCCGCGCCGGTAGAGGATGTCGTTGTCGACATTGATACCGGCGTGGGGCTCGATCTTGTGCGTGCGGACCATCAGGAAGAAGGCGCAGGCGGTGAAGAACAGGATCTGGAGGCTCTCGAAGATGTGCGGCGCGTTGTACGGGTGGTACGCGGCGGCGACCTCGGCGTAGGGCAGGAGGCGGTAGAGGGGACCGTAGGCGATGCCGAGGAAGATGCAGAGGAAGGCGGCGACGCCCATGGCGGCGAGCATGTTCCACGGCGGATCGCCGGCGCGCTCGCGGACCTTGTCGGAGCACTTGTCCTGACCGAACCAGACGAAGTAGGGGACCTTCAGGCCGTTGCAGTAGAAGGTACCGATGGAGGCCAGCATGAGCAGGAACGCCGCCCAGTAGAGGTGCGGGTTCTGGAAGCCGGCGGCGGTGATCATGGACTTGGAGACGAAGCCGCTGAAGAGCGGGAAGGCCGAGATGGAGAGACCGCCGATGAGGGTGAGGAGGAACGTCCACGGCATCTTCTTGTAGAGTCCACCGAGCTGCGACATGCGCGTCTCGCCGGTCATGTAGAGCACGGAGCCGGCGCCCATGAAGAGCAGGCCCTTGTAGAGGATGTGGGCGAAGGCGTGGGCGCAGGCTCCGTTGATGGCGAGCGCGGTGCCGATGCCGGCGCCGGCGACCATGTAGCCGACCTGGGAGATGATGTGGTAGGCGAACAGGCGGCGCATGTCGTTCTCGATGATCGCGTAGACGACACCGTAGAGGGACATGATCACGCCGAGCCAGATGAGCAGCTCCATGCCGGGGAAGCCGCGGCAGAGGGCGTAGACGGCGGTCTTGGTGGTGAAGGCGCTGAGGAAGACGGAGCCGTTGAAGGTGCCGTTCGGGTACGCATCGGGCAGCCAGGCCTGGAAGGGCGGGACGGCGGCGTTGACGATGATGCCGACGAGGATGAACAGGCCGGCGGGCGAGTACGCGGCGCCGAGTTTGACGAAGTTGTCGAACGCGATGGCGTCGGGACCCTTGCCGTGGGTCCAGAGGATGATGCCGGCCAGGAGCGAGAGGCCGCCGGCGACGTGGACGAGCAGGTAGCGGAAGCCGGCGCGGGTCGACTCGGGTGTGCGGCGGAACCAGACGAGGAAGACCGAGGAGAACGCCATGACTTCCCAGAACAGGAAGAGCACGAAGAGATCGCCGGCGAAGATGGCGCCGAGCGAACCGGAGACGTAGATCCAGGAGGCGGAGTGCTGGGCGTCCTCGTCGACATGGAGGCCGTAGAGGGTGCCGATGCAGGCCATGCCGCTCATGATGACGGCGAAGACGAGCGCGAGCTTGTCGACGCGGCCGAAGGTGAGCGTCCAGTCGAGGAACTGGAACTGGCCGTGCAGGGCGTCGGACTGGCCGAGCATGGAGAGCACGGCGGCGAAGGCCGCGAGCGGGACGAAGAGGAGGAAGGCCTTCTTGAGGGCTTTCGGGATCAGCGGGAGGAGAACCGCGCCGCAGATCAGGATCAGCGAAGGATGAATCCAGAGATTATTCACTGTAGTAGTCCTCCCGCTTGGAGACGCCGAAGTGTCCGTAGGACTTGGAAACGACCACGAGGACAATGCAGCCGAGGAAACCGAAGAGCGTCCAGAAGGCCGGGACGTTTTCGGCGATGTGGTAAGAGGTGGCCCAGAAGCCGCCCTCCTGCGCCGAGGCTTCGGAGGGTGAATGGGCGGTGGCGTGAGCGGGCGTGGTCGCGTGTTCGGCGGCCGGGGCCGTAGTGTGCTCGGTGGTCGCTCCGTGGTGCTCGCCGGAGGCGGTCATGAGGCGCACGACATCGGCGGCGACGAGGAGCGCGAGGACGACGCAACTGGCGACCACGACGGCCTTCAGGTTGCGGCGGAGCGTTTCGATGATTCCGAGGAGACTCATTTGGCGATGCCCTCCACGAACTGCATGATGAGACCGGGGTAGAAGCCGAGGACGACGGAGATCACGGCGGAGATCCAGAGCGGGATGAGCATCGAGAGGGCGGCTTCGCCGTGCTCGTGGTGGCCATGGGCGTCGCCATGGCCGTGGGCCTCAGCGCCGTGGCCGGCGGCCGCGGCGGCGGGTTTGCCGAAGAAGGCCTGGTAGACGACCGGGGCGAAGTAGGCGGCGTTGAGCAGCGAGCTGACGATGAGAACCGCGAGGATGAAGTAGGAGCCGGCGTCGAGGGAGCCGACGAGCATGTAGAGCTTCGAGATGAAGCCGGCCACCGGCGGGGCGCCGATCATCGAGAGGGAGGCGAGGGCGAAGGCGCCGAAGGTCCACGGCATCTTGCGACCGAGGCCGGCCATCTCGGAGATGTCCTTCTTGTGGCAGGTGACGAAGATCGCGCCGGCGCAGAAGAACAACGTGATCTTCGAGAAGGCGTGGGCGGCGATGTGGAAGATGCCGCCCTGGATGCCCAGCGGGTTGAGCAGCGCGACGCCGAGGATGACGTACGAGAGCTGCGAGACCGTGGAGTAGGCGAGCCGGGCCTTGAGGTTGTCCTTCGAGAGCGCGATCACCGAGCCGAGGAGGATGGTGATGGAGACGAAGCAGGCGGTCGGCAGGCCGAGGTGGAGCTGCGTCATCAGGTCGGTGCCGAAGACGTAGAGCATCACGCGCACGGTGGAGAACACGCCGATCTTCACGACGGCGACGGCGTGGAGGAGGGCGGAGACCGGCGTGGGGGCGACCATGGCGCTCGGCAGCCAGTTGTGGAAGGGCATGACGCCGTTCTTGGCGAAACCGAGGATGCAGGCCGCGTAGAGGGCGATGACGACGCCGTTGTGCACGCCCATCGGGAGGATGCCGGTCTGGGCGTTGGCGGCGAAGTCGAGCGTGCCGGAGAGCACGTAGATCAGCACCATCGCGGGCAGGATGAGCGCCTTGGCGGTGGTGGTGAGGTAGACGAGGTACTTCTGGCCGCCGGCGTAGCCCTCCTCGTCCTGGTGGTGGGCGACGAGAGGATACGTGGAGACGCTGACGACCTCGTAGAAGAAGTAGAGGGTGAGGAGGTTGTCGGAGAACGCGCCGCCGACGGCGCCGAAGAGGGCGAGGGCGAAGCAGGTGTTGAAGCGTGTCTGGTTCGGCTCGTGGTGGCCGCGCATGTAGCCGGCGGCGTAGAAGACGGCGATGATCCAGAGGAAGGAGGCGGCGAGCGCGAAGACCATCGAGAGGCCGTCGGCGCGCAGCGAGAGGCTCAGGCCCTTGTAGAAACCGTCGGTGGCCGGGAGGATCTGGCAGACGGTGAAATGGACCGTCTTGCCGTCGAGGACGTCGGGCGCGAGGGAGGCGACGAAGCCGAAGAGCGTGCAGGCGGCGAGGAACGAGATCGCCTCGCGCAGATTCGGCTTTTTGCCGGTGGCCATGACCAGGCCCGCGCCGATGAGCGGCGCGAGAAGGGCATAGAGCAGACGTGGGTCGGATTCCATGGCGGGGCGTCAGCGTTTCAGGTCGGAGAGCTCGCGGGACTTGATGGAGCCGTAATTGCGATACACCGCGATGACGATGCTCAGGGCGATGGCGACCTCGGCGGCGGCCAAGCCCATGATGAAGAGGACGAAGATCTGGCCGACGGCGGGGTCGGGGGCGAAGAAGCGATTGACCGCCAGGAAATTCAGGGAGGCGGCGGCGAAGAGGATCTCGCCGGAGATGAGCATGCCCACGAGGGTGCGGCGGCGGACGAGACCGAAGAGGCCGATGGCGAGCAGGAAGGCCGCGAGCACCAGATAGGGCGCGGGCTGGTTGTGGAGTTCCAGGAGCGTTTTCATGCGTTGTGCCTTCCGGAGCGGGCGATCGCGAGGGCGCCGAGGATGGCGACGAGGAGCACGAGGGAGATCGCCTCGAAGGCGAAGCTGTAGGTGGTCAGCAGCTCGACGCCGATCTTCTGGACGGACCAGTCACGGGTATCGAGGGCGAGCGTGGGCCAGCGGCCGAAGACGCCCAAGCGCGCGAGCGACCAGAAGATCGCACCGGCGACGACCACGGTGGCGGCCGCACCGCAGAGGCGGCGAGGGAGCGAACCGGTCGGGGCGGGCTCGTCGGGCTCGGCGAGCATGACCGCGAAGATGATGGTGACGCAGACGGCGCCGACGTAGATGAGCAGCTCCATCAACGCCAGGAACGGGCTGTTGAGGAAGTAGTAGAGACCGGCGAGGCCGAGGCAGCAGACGGCGAGACCGCAGACGCCGCGGATGATGCGCTGTGCGGCGACGGCGACGAGCGCGCCCGCCACGGTGGTGGCGAAGAAGAACAGGAACAGCGCGGGGATGATGTAGGTCGAGCCGGGCAGCGGAGTCACCTCGGCCAGAGGGAGGAGGACGGAGGAGCTCATTTCTTCTGCATCCGGTTTTCGAGGTCCTTGATGAGGTCGATCTTGGCGTAGACGGCCTTGGAGGTGTTGGCCAAGTTGTAGCGCTTGGAGAAGGTGAGGGCGTCGGTCGGGCAGACCTCGACGCAGGCGCCGCAGAGGCTGCAGGTGGTGTAGTTGAGCTCGAAGAGGGTGGCGGACTTCTTCTTCTCGCCCTCCTTCTTCTCGCCCTCGACGAGGATGCAGGCGGAGGGGCAGGCGCGTTCGCAGGACTTGCAGGCGATGCAGAGGGACTTCCCGGCCTCGTCGTTGGTGAAGATGATGTGGCCGCGGTACCGCTCCGGGATGGGGAGGGTCTTGTGCGGGTAGGGCGTGTTGTAGTCGCCGCGGAAGTTCTTGAGGAACTGGTCGAGGGAGATGCGCATCCCGATGACCAGGCTCTTGGCGCCTTGGTAGATTTCGCTGAAGTAGCCCATGGTCAGAACAGGTTGGGGAGCTTCACCAGGATGCTGCTCAACAGGAGCGTGAAGAGCGCGACGGGGATGAGCACCTTCCAAGAGAGGTTGAGCAGGCCGTAGAACTGCGTGCGCGGGAAGGTCCAGCGGATCCACATGACGACGAAGATCATGGCGTAGAGCTTGGCGAAGAAGGCGCCGAGCCCGACGAAGGCCGCGGCCCAGTCGGGGAGGAAGGAGAGCAGGTTGCCCAGACCGGTTTGCCAGCCGCCGAGGAAGATCACGGTGGCCAGCGAGCAGCCGACGACGATGTTGACGTACTCGGCCATGAAGAAGAGGCCGAACCCCATGCTCGAGTACTCGGTGAAGGAGCCGGCGACCAGTTCGCTCTCGGCCTCGGCGAGGTCGAAGGGCGCGCGGTTGGTCTCCGCGAGCATGCAGATGAAGAAGATCAGGAACGAGATCGGGACGAGGGGATTGGCGAGGGTCCAGATGCCGCGCAGGATGTTCCAGTTCCAGAACCAGCCGCCCTGCTGGCCGACGATGGTACCGAGGTCGGTGGTGCCGGTGACGAGGATGACGGTGACGATGGTCAGCAACATCGGGATCTCGTAGGCGACGTTCTGGGAGACGACGCGGGCGGAGGAGATGATCGCGTACTTGTTGTTCGACGACCAGCCGGCGAGCATCAGGGAGATGACGTTGAAGGCGCTGAGCGCGAAGACGACGAGCAGTCCGAGGTCGATGCGGGTGGGCATGAGCGCGTCGCCATAGGGCAGGACGACGAAGCACATGAGCGCCGGGATGATCATCGCGACGGGGGCGATGCGGTAGAGGATGGTGTCGACGGCAGGCGGGGTGAGCATCTGCTTGGCGAGCAGCTTGGCGGCGTCGGCGATGGGCTGGAGCAGGCCCTGGGGACCGACCTCCATCGGGCCGGGGCGGCGCTGGACAAAGGCGGCGATCTTGCGCTCGCACCAGACGAGGTAGGCGGCGTTGAGGCCGGCGAAGGCGGCGGTGCCCACGAGGAAAAGGAGCATCCGCACCCAGGGCCACCAGGGCCCGCAGAAATCGATAATCGCGCTCATCGGTCGATGTCGGGAATGACGAGGTCGAGGCTGCCCAGGAACGCGATGGCGTCGGGCAGGATCATGCCTTCGCAGACTTCCTCGGCGAGGCTGAGGTTGGAGAGGCAGGGCGTGCGGAGTTTCACGCGGTAGGGTTTGTCGGAGCCGTCGGCGACCATGCGGACCAGGAAGCGGCCGCGGCCGGCCTCGGTGGCGTAGGTGTAGGTGCCGGCGGGGACCTTGAGAAGCTTCGGGACCTTCGGGTTGATGAAGGGGCCTTCGGGGAGCTTGGCGAGGGCCTGCTCGATGATGCGCAGGGACTGCTCCATCTCATCCATGCGGACGAGGTAGCGGGCCATCGAGTCGCACTCGTTGTAGACCGGGATGTCGAAGTCGAAGTCCTTGTAGGCGGAGTAGGGCTCGGTCTTGCGGGTGTCGTTGGCGATGCCCGAGCCGCGGATGACGGGGCCGCAGGCGCCGTAGCGCAGGCACATGTCCTGATCGATGATACCGATGCCCTCGAGCCGCTTGCGGAGGATGACGTTGTCGGTGACGAAGTCCTTGTACATCTTCAGCCGCTCGCGCATGTAGGGCACGAAGGCCTTGGCGCCCTGGATGAAGGCGTCGTCGATGTCGTTCACCACGCCGCCCACGCGATAGTAGCAGTAGGTGAGGCGGGCGCCGCAGATGCCCTCCATGAGGTCGAGGATCTTCTCGCGGTCGTCGAAGGCGTAGAGGATGGGGGTGAGGCCACCGAGGTCCATGACCCACGCGCCCCAGCCGACGAGGTGGGAGGCGATGCGGTTGAGCTCGGAGGTGATGACGCGGATATATTCGGCGCGTTGGGGCACCTCGATCTTGCAGGCGCGCTCGACGACACCGGTCCAGGCGTGCGTGTACTGGCAGGCCGAGAGGTAGTCGAGGCGGCTGGTGTTGGGCAGGAACTGCGCGCAGGTGCGGTTCTCGCCCATCTTCTCGTGCATGCGATGGATGTAGCCGATGACGCACTCCGCCTTGCGGATGTACTCGCCGTCCATCGTGAGCTTCACGCGCAGCACGCCGTGCGTGGCGGGATGCTGCGGGCCGAGGTTGAGGACGAAGGTCTCGTTGGGGCCGCCGACGTGGTGGGCGGCGACGCGGGCGAGGGCTTCTTCTTTATTCAGCAGGAGCACCGGAGAAGTCCTTCCTAAGGGGGTGATAGGTGGCGTCCTCGGGGAGGAGGAACGGCGTGAGGTTGGGGTGGCCGGCGAAGCGGATGCCGAAGAAGTCGTGCGTCTCGCGCTCGTGCCAGTTGGCCCCTTGGAAAATGTGGGAAATGGTGGGTACGTCCTCGGTGTCGCGGGCGAGGCGGCAGCGGATGGCGACGCGCAGGCCGGAGAGCGGATGGAAGTAGTCGTAGACGACCTCCATCAGGCCCTGGGCCATCCAGTCGAGGCCGGTGATGGTATCCATGGCGAAACCGTGGGTGCGCATCAGCTCGGCGGAGGCGACGACGGCATCGCGACGGACGACGGCTTCGAGGTGCACGCCGCGGGCGGCGAAGTCGCAGATCTGGACCGGCTCCGGTGGCGGAGGCGGGGGAGGGGGAGCGACCGGGGCCGGGGCGGGAGCGGGAGCCGGCGCAGCCGCAGGAGCGGCGGCGGGCGCGGCACCATCGGCGGCCGGAGCGGCCGGCTTGGGCGCGACCGGCCGGGCCGGAGCGGGCTTGGGCGGCGGAGGCGGGGGCGGCAGCGGGACGACGACGTCGACGGCCAAGGGGGCCAGTGCGGCGGCGAGTTGCTCGACGGTGGGGCTGCTCATGGCGTTTCGACTCGGGGCCAGCGGCGTTTGCCGGTGAGTTTCTCTTCGAGTTCGAGGATGCCCTCGATGAGCGCTTCCGGGCGCGGCGGGCAGCCCGGGATGTAGACATCGACGGGGAAGAGCTTGTCGACGCCCTCGACGACGGCGTATTGGCCGGGATAGACGAAGGGGCCGCCGGAGATGGCGCAGTTGCCCATGGCGATGACCCACTTCGGCTCGGGCATCTGGTCGTAGAGGACCTTGATGGCGGGGGCCATTTTCTTGTTCACCGTGCCGGCGACGATCATGAGATCGGCGTGGCGGGGCGAGGGGCGGAAGACCTCGGCGCCGAAGCGGGAGATGTCCCAGCGGGCCATGCCGGTGGCCATCATCTCGATGGCGCAGCAGGCCAGGCCGAAGGTCAGCGGCCACAGTGAGTTGGCGCGCCCGAGGGCGATGAGTTCGTCCGCGACGGCGAAGCGCACGAGGGACGAAACCTCGGGCGGAATCTCGTCCGAGGCGGGACCGGGCGGAAGTTTCAGCCCTGGTTGGTTTTGGCAGCAGCCGTTTTGCGGGTCCATTCAAACACCCCTTTCTTCCAGGCGTAGATGATCACGAGGGACAGGATGCCCACGAAGATCACTAGTTCGACGAGGTCCCGGACTTGGAAGTTGAGCCGGTTGTAGACCAGCGCGACCGGGATGAGGTAAAGAACGTCCACCGCGAAGGCGACGAAGACGAGGGCGTACAGGTAGTACACCGCGCTGTAGCGGATCCAGGCGTCGCCGTAGGGCTCCATGCCGCACTCGATGGCCTGGCCGGATTTGCCGACGGTTTGCCGCAGGGTGCGGGGCGCCAGGAGGTACACCGCGAGCAGCGGGCCGAAGGCAAACGCCAGACCTACCGCGGCGTAGCCGAAGACGTAGATCAGATCGTTGGCGAGTTTGACATCCATGTGGGGAAATGACGCGCGTGTCGTGCGGAGCGGAAAGGTGGAAGGAGAGGAATAAAGGCTGATCTTCGCAATGTTTCACGTCGGGGGCCACGCAAAAGTTGGCGAGGACAGTGCGGAAATTGTGGTGGAGGGAGCGACGTTGACTTGGGACAAGCTCCATCGGCTGCTCGGTGGCGGGATTGAGCCTGGCAGGGGGTGTGCGGTCGCGGGCTGGGGCCTTCTGCCGATGCGGGTGGAGGCGAAGGCGGATTGCACAAAAAAACCGGCACAGCGAACTGTGCCGGCCGGAGAGGCGATGCAGTGAGACGGGTGGCCTAGGTCTTCTTCTCGGCGACGGCTTCCACCGGGGGGGTGGCAGGCAGCCCGATCTCCTCGTGGACGGCCTGGAGCAGCCCCTGCAGGGTGAACGGCTTGTCGACGACGCGCACGGCGTGTTTGCCGGTCCGGAGAAATTCCGGGAGATCCTCCCGGTATCCGGTAACCAGCAACACCTTGGTTTCCGGGTGGTGGTGATGCACGGCGGAGACGATCACGGAGCCGTTTTGGTCGGGCATGTGGTAGTCGCAGACGACGCCCTTGAACTTGTCGCGCTCGAGGAAGTGGAGGGCTTCGTCGGTGCGGGTGGTGGAGGTGACATCGTATCCGCTGGCCTGCAAGATACGGCTGGTCGCTTTGAGGGCGACGATGTCGTCGTCGACGACGAGGAGCTTCTTTTGCATCGCAGCGGGCAGTATGGCGGCGGGTGCGACGCCGTCGAGCCTCGAGGTTGCGCTGCGCGCGTTTTCCCGCCGGGCCGGACCGATCGGGGCGGCCCGGCGGGTGGCAGGCGGTGGTGGCATCGCGCGAAGCGGGTGCGGTAGGGTGAAGTCCCGGCAGATGGAGGCTCAAGCGCACTCGCCCGGCGGCCGATAAAGTGGAATCGCCCGACCATGGCTGCCGTCAAGATTCCGCACTATTTCGATGTCGTCACTGCGCTGGAGAATGCCGCGCTGGAGATGTCTCGCGACGCCGGACTGGGGCTGAGCATCTCGCCGAATCGGTACCTGCTGCCGATGCAGCGGCGGCTGGAGTTCGCGTTTGCCCGGCTCGGGGACAAGAAGTGGCAGCTGCGGGTGTCGGTGGAGAAGATCGGGGACGCGGCGAACAGTTCCGCCTATCGGATCCGGCTTGGGATGCCGGACGGCACGGTGAAGGACGAGGTCGTTCACCTCACGAATGCGGAGCAGGTCGCGGATCTTGGGCTGCGGTACGCGGAGGTGATCACTTCCGCCGCGGCGGAGGCCGAACCGGCCGTCGCCTGATTCGTGTTGGCACGGCGGGGAGGCAGACCGGGGCAAAAGAAAAGCCGCACGGCAACAACCGTGCGGCTTGGAAAAAGATCGGGGTGGCTGAGTTACCGTTTCTTGGAGGCGATGACCTCGTTCGTCAGCGCCTGGCTCTGGGCCATGCGGGTGGCGAGCATGTCGGTGAAGCGCTGGATCTCGAACTCGGCGTTGCGCTTGTCGATACGGGCCTTCTCGAGGTCGAGCCGGGTCTCCATCGCCTCGGCCTGGGCCTTGTCGCGGGCGGCACGGACGGACTGGATGTCGTTCTGAAGCTTGATGATCTGGGCCTGGAGCTTCTTGGACTGGGCGTTGGCGGCCTCGGTCTCGGCGATGACCTTGCGCTCGGCCTCCTCCTTCTTGTTCCGCTCCTCTTCCTTGGCCTTCTCGACGGCGAGGCGGCGCTCCTCCTTCTGCCGGAGGGCTTCGCGTTCGGCTTCTTCCTGAAGCTTCTTCTTGCGTGCCTCTTCCTTGGCCGCCTCTTGCTTGGCGACTTCTTTCTTCTGCTCCTCCGTGATCCGCATCTGTTCGACGTGGGTGTTGTAGAAGAAGACGAAGATGGCGAACAGGATGACCGGCGGGATGACGATGATCAGACGTTTCATGGTCGGTGATGGATGGGGGGCTTAGCTCTTGGCGGCGGCCTTGAGACGGTCTTCCTCGAGTTTCTGGAGCTTCTGGAGAAGCTCCTTGAGCGCCTTTTCGTTGGCCTGGGCCTTGGCGACGTACTCGACGATGAATTTCTTTTCGTCGCGCATGTCGGCGATCGCCTTCTCGGCGGCCTCCTTGGCGACTTTCTCGGTCTTGAACGACTCCGTGAGGTCCTTGACGACGTTGTCGTAGCGGGCGGCTTCGCGCTTGGCGAAATCACGGGCGTAATCGAGTTCCTCGGCGCGCTTGACCTCGGCAGCCTTGCGCTCCTTCTCGGCCAGGTCCTCGGCCTTCTTGCGCTCGGTATCGAGGCGGCGCTGTTCCGCGACCTCCTTGTTTTTGCGCGCGGTCTCGGCGTTGCGGCGTTCCGTCTCGACCCGCTTGGCTTCCTTTTCAGCCGCGACCTTGGCGTCATAGGCGTCGCGCGACTGCATGTAGAGTCCGATAAAGAGGACAAGGACCGCGAGCGGTGCGAACCAGATGTAAGCTCTTTTCATATTGGTAAAGGGAAGAAGATGGTGGGGTCAGGGGGTGGCAGCCGGGGTGGCACCGGCCTCAGGGGTGCGGGACTGGAGGATTTCTTCGGCTTCGGCGAGGATGCGGCCGACGCGATCGAGATCGCGCTTTTCGACATCCCCCGACTCCTTGGCGATCTTGAAGAACTTCATCGCCTCGTCGTACTTGCGTTGCTCGAAGTTGGCGGTGGAGAGGAAGAGCGCAGTTCGGCCGGGCTTCTTCAAACCGCCCTTTTTCCAAGCGGTCGTGGCGACTTCAAGTCCTTCCTTGTACTTGCCGTCGTACCAGAGGTACTGGGCGAGCTGGAAGTCGAGATTGCCGGTCTTGAAGCGCTTGCGGGACTCGTCGAGGATCTTGCGCACGGCGTCCTCGCGACGGAGGTTCTGGAAGCAGACGGAGACCAGTTCCCAGTTGTCCTCGTTGTCCTCGACCTTGCCGGATTTGATCCAGCTTTCGAGAAGTTGGCTGGCGCGGCTGTACTCCTCCAACCGGTAGTAGAGTCCGAACACATTCATGTAGTCGGACGGCTGGTTCATGAAGCCGTACGACTGGGCGCGCTGGTAGGAGAGGATGGCGCGAATGGATTGGTCCGAACTGAGGTAAGCCTGGGTCAACTGCAACCAGTAGTCCTTCTTCTCCGGGAACTTCCGGATGAACATCTCGAAGGTCTCGGCAGCCTCGGCATTGGCACCGCACTCCTGCTGGGCGGCAAAGAGAAGGATCCACGCCTGATCGTTCGGCTCGACGGAGAGGCGGACGAGCTTCTGCGCCGTCGCGTAGGCCTTCTGGTACTCCTTGAGGAAGTAGAGGCAGTTGGCGTAGAGCGAGGTGGCGTCGATGTACACCGACATCTTGTCGGAGCCGAGAACCGGCTCGGGGACTGCGGCGAACCACTTGTCGAGACGGGCCTTGGCTTGGGCGAGGCGTTTCTCGCGCAGTTTCTCGTCGTTGGTGGTGCCGCCATCCTGCATGTAGAGCTGCGCGAGCGCGAGCGTCATGCCGAGCTGGGCATCCTGCGGGAAATAATCGCCGGCCAGAATCTCCTCAAGCGGCTGGATCGCCTTGAGCGCCTGACCGGACCGGATCAGGAGGGTGAACTTGATCTGGTTGAAGTAGGCGAGGTCGTAGCCCTTGAGCTTCAGTTTGATGATGGCTGCGTCGATCTTCTTGAGCAGCTCAATGCACTTCTGCGGGTCTTCGGACTGCAGATCTTCGCGGATCGGCCCGATTTCATCGGAGGCGGCACTGCTGAGCTCGTACTGCGGAGCCGCCTGAGCGGCCTGCGCACGAGCGGCGGAGGGAAGGAGCGCGCACCCGGCAAGGAGAGCGCCGAGGCGCAAAAGGGTGCCAGCTCGCGCGAAGGAGCGCAGCCGGGAGGAACGGAGGGTGGCCATGGCGTCAGTTTCCGAGCTTGAAGGGGAAGGTCTGCTGCATGCGGGTGGCGACCTTGCGGCCGTTCTTCATGCCAGGGGAGAAACGCCACTGGAGAACCGCATCGATGCAGGGCTTGACGAATTCGCGGTGGGAAGCGGAGACCTCGACGGGATCGCTGACGACACCGTTCTCATCGACGAAGAATTGAACCGTGCACTCGCCGCTGATGCCTTGGCGCTTCAGCTCGAAGGGATAACGGGGCGCGATCTGCGAGCGAGCCTGGGGCTTCTTGTCGAGTTTGCCGAAGTCGACGAACTCCTTGAACCGGCTCGTGTCGAGCTGGCGGGTCTGCTTGCTCGGCGGGGCCCAAGTGGTGGACTCGGCTTTCGGGGCGACCGGCGGGGCCGGCTTGATGACGGTCGTGATGTCGCTGACGCCGATGGTGTTCATCGGCTCCGGGAGCGAGGCGGCCGAGGCATCGCCACCCAGATCGGAATCGGAGGAGTTCTGGTCGTCGGACTGCTGGTCGGCTGCCTCTTGCGGCGGCTTTTCTTCTTCGGGTTCGGGAGTGAAGTCGATCTCGGCGGCGACGATCTGTTGGTCGTCGGCAGCTTGGGCCGATCCGTGATGGCTGGCGACTCCGATGAGCTCGCCGCCCCACAGCACACCGCCGTGGAGGCCGGCCGAGACCAGAACGCCAATGATAATGTCGATTTTCTTCATATTGGCCTCCTGTTTAGCGCACCGAGTTCTTGGCCATGGGGTCGAAGGTCACCTTGTTGATGCCCGCGTGGCGGGCCTCATCGACGACGACCACCGCCTTGCCGAACTGTGCCCCGATTTCACCCTCGATCAAAACTTTCGGGTCGGCCGACTGAGCCTTCAGGCCGTTGAGGCGGATGATGAGATCGTCGAGCGAGACGCGCTCCGAGTTCCAGAAGTAGTCGCCGGCGGTGTCGATCGACACCTTCACCGGCTTCTCGGGCTCTACAATGGTGAGGTCGCGAATTGGCGGGCTCGCGCTGGGCAGTTCCACCGGGACCTGCTTGTTCTTGTTCATCGAGAGCATGACCAAGACGAACGCCGCCATGAGGAACATGATGACGTCGATCAGCGGAATGATCTCGATACGTGCCTTTTTCCGCACTGTTTGCTTAACTTGCATCGGAGGGCAGGACTGCGGTGAGAGTGACTCGGGCTGGGGGTTAGGGCTTCGGCAGCTTGGTCGAGAGGTAAACCTTGACCGGCTTCGGCGCCTTGCGGATCTCGTTCAAAATCGACATCGCCTGACCGTAGTTGGCGTTCTGGTCGAAGTTGATGAGGATGGTGGGACTTTCCTGCTCGCTGTACTTGATCAACTCGATGATGAAGTTGTCCCAAGTCACGGCTTCGTTGTTCCAGCTCATCTTCCCCTCGGTATCGAGGGTGACGGTGATGGCCTTGTTCGGGTCGACGTCCGTGCCGGTCTTCGCCTCGCTCAGGTCAACGGCGGGGCCATTGGCCTTGTTCATCGAAAGGGTGAACAAGACGAAGGTGGCCAGCAGGAACATGATGACATCGATCAGCGGGATAACGTTGATCGTAGCCTTTTTCTTGGAGCCTGAGCCCCCTCCTCCTCCTCCGTGCATGGTGAGCGATGGTTAAGATTTACCGAGTAATAGTAGTGGCGAAGCGACCGGGACGTGAACGCGGCTTACTGCTCGGCGTTCACACCGCTCGACTTCTTGATCATGATCTCGAGCGCATTGCCGGCGTCTTCTACTTCGTGGCGGGCGTTCTCCCAGCGAGCGTTGAGATAGTTGAAGGGCAGCAGGCCGATGACGGCGATCGCGATACCGCAAGCGGTGGCGATAAGGGCCTCGGCAACACCACCGGTGATCTTGCTGGCGGCCTGGGCGATGTCGCCCTCCATGCTGCCGAAGGTGGTCATCATGCCCGTGATCGTGCCGATGAGGCCGAGGTACGGGGCGGCGGTGATGCAGGTGTCGAGGGTCGGCATGCCTTGGCCGAAGCGGGTGAGCTCGGAGCTGGAGCTGCGGATGAAGGCGTTCTGGAGCGAGGTCTCGCGGTGGGTCAGGCTATAGACCATGATCCGGGCGATGTAGTCGTTGGTGGTGCGGCCGAGGGCGATCGCGCCGTCGATGTCGCCAGCTTCGATCTTCTCGAGCATGCCCTCGACGACCTCCGGGTTGCGGGCCTTCATCTCACGCAGGGTGAAGATGATGCGCTCGGTGACGACGGTGACGCCGACCAGCGAGGTAATCAAGATGGGCCACATGATGTAACCGCCGGCATGGAAGAGCTCCATCGGGGTCTTGTTCATCAAGAAGGCGAGAGGCAGGATCTGGATCATGGTGTGATGAGTTCGAGGATTGTTGAGAGAGGGGAAGGGGAAAGAAAGCAGCGGAGCCGGAAGCGGCGGGAAGGGGGAAGAGCAGGAAGGGGGAGGTGCTGTTCTTTCGCGGGAAAAAAGGGGAGGGGGTCGCTAACTAAACGCCGCGCGGCGGCGTTTCACTTCAGGCGGGGGCGAAGATCGCAGGCGCGATCCGGCGGGGTGGTGTGGGTAGAGGTGGGGACGAGCGGTGGTGGGAGAAAAAAAGACCGAGAACTGGAAACAGGTGTTGAAGTTCGGAGAGCGGTTCGCGGCTTGTCAAAGGCAATTCTCACCCGCAAGCGGCGGTGTGTTGCTGTAACGGTAGAATGGCCGGCGTCGGGGGAGGCGACGGGTCGGGTGTTCCCCCCGGGGCGGGGAAAGAGACGTCCCGGTTGCGGGACGGCGTTTTCCCGGAGGTGGGACGCGGTGCATGGAGACGCGAATACCGGGTGGGGCGGTCGTGCGGCGGCCCCGGCGGTTTTCGGTTTGGCGCGGATGGGGGGCGTGCTCACGGTGCGGGCATGACGCAAGAACCCGTCGAGTATTTCCACCGGAAACGTCGCGAGATGGTCGAGGAGAAGATCCCGGGCGAGTTCTGGCTGCGCTGGCTCTACAGCAGTTCGCTCAGCGGCCGGGTTGCGCTGCATGTGCTGGTGCGACGCGCGTTCTTCTCGTGGCTGTATGGCCGGAAAATGGACAAGCCGCGGAGCGTCCACCGGGTGCTTCCTTTCATTGTGGAGCACGACCTCGATGTGGACGAGTTCGCCAAACAGGCGATGGCCTACAAGACGTTCAACGAGTTCTTCGCCCGGAAACTCAAGGCGTCCGCCCGTCCGATCGACCCGGACCCCGCCAGTGCGATCCTGCCCGCCGACGGGCGCCACCTCGTCTTTCCCGACGTCGATGCGGCCGGCGGTTTCTACGTGAAGGGCGACCGCTTCGAGCTCGGTGAGCTGATCGGCGGCGAGTTGGTGGCGAAACAATTCATCGGCGGCGCGATGCTCATCTCGCGACTCGCGCCGGTGGACTACCACCGGTTCCACTTCCCCTGCGCCGGCACGCCCGGCCGCGCCAGCGAGATCAAGGGCCCGCTCTTCTCGGTCAATCCGATCGCGTTGCGGCGCAGCGTCCGCTACCTCGTCCAGAACAAGCGCATGGTCACGCTCCACGAGACGGAGCGGTTCGGGCTGGTCGCGCTGATCGAGGTGGGCGCGACGATGGTCGGCGGTATCCGCCAGAGCTTCATCCCCGGCACGAAGGTGAAGAAGGGCGACGAGAAGGGGCTCTTCAAGTTCGGCGGTTCCTGCGTCATCACATTGTTCCAACGGGATCGGATCGTGTTCGACGCCGACCTGCGCGAGCAGAGCCTCAACCACATCGAGACCTACGCGAAGATGGGCGAGCGGCTCGGCGTGGCCACGCGGTAGGGCGCGCGCGCGGCGCGCCTTTCGGCCTTGCGCCCGGCGCGGCGGGCGCCGGGAATCCGCGCTCGATCCCCAGCCGAATTGCCCGGGTGGCGGAATTGGCAGACGCGCGGGACTTAGGATCCCGTACCGCAAGGTGTGCAGGTTCGACCCCTGTCCCGGGCACCAGCCTTCGCTCGCGCTGCGCGCGAACTTCGGATGGCACGACGCTGGCGCCGCGCGGGGCGATGCCGCGGATCCCCGGGTTTCCGGGGCGCGGGCTTGAAATCGCCTCGTTCCGCGATCCCCTCTGCGCCTTGTCATGAAAGTTCGCAAACTCCTCCACACCCGGATGCGCGTGAACGACATCGAGCGTTCCGTGAAATTCTACCAGGAGGCGCTCGGCCTCGAGGCTTCGCGCCGCTTCACCTCGCCGCGCGGAGCGCAGCTGGTCTTCCTCCGCACGCCCAACAGCGAGGAGGAGATCGAGCTCTGCCAGATGCCTGCTGGGGCCGAACCGGTCGCGGTGCAGCCCGACCTGATGCACCTGGCGTTCGAGGTGGAGAACCTGGAGACTTTCGCCGCCGCGTTGGCGAAAAAGGGGATCGCGCTTTCCGATGGTCCCACCAGGACCGGCTCCGGCTCGATCATCGCCTTCATCGATGCGCCCGAGGGCTACGAGATCGAGTTGATCCAGCCCGTGGAGTGAACGCGCGCATGACGGGCACGCGGTAGCGCGGAACGGCCCGCCGCGGTCCGCCCAGTCGGGGCTCAATCCTCCGCTTGTTCGCCGGGCCCGGCCATCTTCACGATGCGCGGGTCGAAGCGCGCGAGCGGTTCGACGAGGTCCGCCTGCGCGGCCATCACGCGTCCGATGTCCTTGTAGACGCCGGGCACCTCGTCGATGCCGGCGCTGAGCAGCGTGACGCCGCGTTGCTCGAGCAGCGGACGGACCTGCTTCCATGTGAACGTCTCGTGGGCGCGCTTGCGGCTCATCACGCGGCCGGCGCCATGCGCGGCGGAGTCGAGTGCGGCCGGATTCCCGAGGCCGCGCACAACATAGCCGGGCGAGGCCATCGAGCCGGGGATCACGCCGAGCACACCGACGCCGGCGGGCGTGGCACCCTTGCGGTGCACGATCATATCGCGTCCGTGATGGCGCTCGCGCCAGGCGAAGTTGTGGTGGTTCTCGATCGAGAGGAGCACGCCGACCTTCAGGTGGCGGGCGATGTGGCGGTGGATGAGCGCGTGGTTGGCGGAGGCGTAACGGCCCATCAGCTCCATCGCTGCCCAGTACTCCTGCCCCTCGCCCGACGCGAGGTCGAGCCAGGCGAGCTTGGCGAACTCGCGCGGCAGGTCGCGCAACCGTTTTTCGGCGACGCGCGAATAGTGGTCGCACACCGCGGCACCGGTGCCGCGGCTGCCGCTGTGGCTGAGCAGCGCGAGATACTCGCCGGGCGGCAGGCCGGCCGCGCCGTCGGTGATCGTGAGCCGGCCCAACTCGACGAAGTGGTTGCCGCTGCCGCTGGTGCCGAGCTGCGCCCAGGCCTTGTCGCGGTGCGAACGCGTGATCGGGCTCACCGTCCAGTCCTCGTCCATCACGGGATGCTCGCGGTGGCGTTTCTCGAACGTGGCGCCGACGCCGAACCGCGTCTCGTCCTCGATGGCGCGGGCGAGGTCCTGCGTGTGGCGCTCCAGCCAGTCGAGCGGCAGGTCGAGCACGGAGAGTTTCATGCGGCAGGCGATGTCGACGCCCACCGCGTAGGGCACGACCGCGCCCTCCGTGGCGAGCACGCCGCCGATGGGCAGCCCGTAGCCGATGTGTGCGTCCGGCATGAGCGCACCCTGCACCGCCACGGGCAGGCGGCACGCGCGTTCGAGCTGGGCAATCGACTCGGGCTCGAGATCGTCGCCCCAGCGTCTCCAGGAAACGGGTTCTGTGCGGACAGCGGTCATGGGCTCGGGACTCTACCACGGAACATCCCTCGCGCTGGATCGGAAAACCATCGGGACTCCAGCGGTGCGGTGCCTCGTCGTCCTACGGTACCTCGGTCAGATAGACGGGCGTGACTCCCACGGGCACGATGAGTTTCCCGTTGGAGATCGTGACTTCGGATGTGGCGCCGAGCGCATCAAGCGCGTGCGCCCGCTTCCACTGCGTCGGCCAGCTGAACTCGATGGGGGGCGCGTCCTCACCGCTGAAACGGTCGCGACGTTCCCACACGACGAGAGCGGTTCCGCGCGGGCCGCGGTCGATTTCGAAGAGCAGGAGCGAGGGGCGGTCCGGGACGGGCACGCGCGTTACTGTCCGCAAACCGTTCAGGACGGAAACCATCCTCTTGTAGGCCGCGGCGGTCGGGGTCGGCTTCAGCGAATCGCCGTCGTTCTCCGTGAGGCTGAACTTGCTGAACATGAGCCCCATGATGTCGTCCCGTTCGTTGGTCGCGGGCGAGTACTGCCAGTAGAGCGAACGCTTGATGCCCGCCGAGAGCGCAAAGAGGTTCTGCATCACGAGCGTCCGGGACTGGATGCGACGGTACTTGGCTTCGAGTTCCGGAGGGCAGCCCTGCAGGAACATCTGTGTCTGCGGCGCGAGGGTTGGCATCTTCTCATACATCGCGGCGATGGCTTGCCCGATCTTCGGATCGACCTGCGCCACACCGTGCTCGTCGGGCGTCACCGACCACTTCATCACCAGATCGAGATACGGCAGGTTCTCGGGGAACTCGTAGAAGCTGGGACCACCATATTCGCCTCCCAGGATCGGCTTCTCGTAACCGTTGGCGCGCATCCGCTCGCGGATGTACTCCACGCGCGGCGGGATCGTCTCGGGATCGAGGTACAGGCGCAGATCGAACACATCGAAGGAGTCGCCGGCTTCGCGCAGCACGTGGTCGAAGAACGCGAGTCCGACTTCCTGATGCGGATTGGGCGGCACCGCCTCTCCCGCGGGGGTCCTCAAACCCGGCGGCACGAACAGCCCGTCGCAACCACCCAGCACGACCAAGGCGTCCGGATCCGCGTCCTTGACCGCGCGATGGAAGATGCGGAGTTGGGCGACGAACTGCTCCTTCGTGCCCGCCCAAAACGCCGGGTTGGTCGGTTCGGCGTCGTTGCCCCAGTACCGGACGCGGCCGCGGTACCGCTTCACCGTCTCGAACACGAAACGGTAGTAGTCCTCCGGATTCTTGGCCGGGGCCGCCGGCATGAGCGCCGCCGGGATCTCCGTGGCCCAAGTCGATGCAGCGTAGAGCGTGACGAAACCCTCGTCCGGGCTCCGGAGCTCCCCCACGTAGCCATCCAGTGCCGACCAGTCGAACGTTCCGCGCTGCGGCTCGATCTGCTGCCAGAACAGGATCACCCGGCTCAGCCCGGCCCCGTGTTCGCGCACGGCCGGAACATAAGGATACACCTTCGTGCCCAGATGCCCGTAGAGGTACCCCCAGGCGATGCCGAAGGGCGACGGTTCCTCGCGGTCGGCGGCGCCGAGCGCGAACTGTGGGGCGGTGAGCGCGAGGGCGGCGCCCAAGGTGGCTACGCGGAGGGTGGTCTTCATGATTCTGCGGAAACGCGGGAGGTGCTTGCGCGCGGCTTCGTCTGGGTGGCCAAGTCGAAGGTGGTCACCAGTTCTGCGGCGTACTCGTGCAGGGAGAGGCTGGGGTCGGCGACCCACTCGCTCAGCGCGCCGTTGATGGCGTTCAGAATCGTCGCGGCCATGGGCCGAAGGGCGAAAGCGCGGAAGTCCCCGCGCGATTGGCCCTCCTCCAGGATGGCGCCGATCGCCGTCCGGGCATCGCGTTCCGCGTTGGTGCGCAGATAGAATTCCCCGCGACGGTTGCGATGGCTCACCAAGATGTAGGATACAGCGAGCAGCTGGGCGCGATGCTGCTCCAGAAACGACAGTTGGGCCGTGATGAAGGCCCGCAGACGACCCCGCGCGTCGGGCTCCGCCTCGATCCGCGGCACGATGAACTCCCGGAGCGCGCGGAAGATCTCCTCCACGGTCGTTTCCACGAGGGCATCCTTGCTTCGGAAATGGTAGAGGACGACGCCTTTGCTGACGCCCGCCCGCCGCGCGACGTTCGCCAGCGAGGCGCCGGCGTATCCGGCCTCCGCAAGGCACTCGATCGCGCAGTCGATGAGCTGCCGACGACGAGTGAGTTCGATGAACGAACCGGGAGTGGGGGAGGAGCGAGTTTTCGTCCGCACGGTTAGTAAACTGACCGATCGGTCAGTTTCGTCAAGCAACCCTGTCTCTTGTCTCAGGGGCGGTGGAGGCCGGCGGCGGTGTTGCTCGCTTGCGGAACCGAGTGCTCGTGCGGCCGACGGCCTCAGCGCCGGGCCGGATGGCTGGTGGCGGCGCCGGACCAGCCGAGCTTCGAGCGCAGCACCTCGAAGTGCTCGTAGCCGGGCTTCTGCACGAGGGTGAGCCGCCGCTCGGCGACCGCGATCTCGATGTCGCGGCCGGCGCAGGTGACGAGGTTGCGCTGGCCGTCCATGGCGACGAGGAGGCGCGAGTCCTCCATGCGGCTCTCGATGCGCAGCTTCACGCCGCTGCGCAGGATGACGGAGCGGTTGCTCAGCGTGTGCGGGCAGATGGGCGTGAGCACGATGGCTTCGGCGCCGGGATGGATGATCGGGCCGCCGGCGGAGAGGTTGTAGGCGGTGGAACCGGTGGGCGTGGCCACGAGCAGGCCGTCGCCGTGGTAGTCGGTCACGAACTGGTCGTCGGCGTAGACGCCGAGGCGCACGAGCTTGGAGTTGATCTCGTCCTTGATGACGACGTCGTTGAGCGCGACGTCCTCCTGATCCGGGCCGGTGCGGCACGAAAGCAGGGAGCGTTCGGCGAGCTGGTAGTCGCCGGCGAGCAGGGAGGGGAACTGGGCCAAGGTCTCCTCCGCCGAGAATGTCGTGAGAAAACCGAGACTGCCGCGGTTGACGCCGATCACCGGCACGCCGGCGCGGGCGGCCTCGCGCGCGGCACCGAGCAGCGTGCCGTCGCCGCCGACGACGCAGCAGGCGTCGAACCCCATGAGCGCGCTCTCGGGCAGCGGGGCGCGGGCGAAGACCTTGGTTTTCACCTTCGCCGAACGGGCGAGCGCCACGAGGTCGTTGGCGAGGTCGTGGGCGCCGCGCTTGGTTCGGTTGACGACGAAGGCGAGTTTGCGGATGGGGGCCATCGGGGACGGTAGCGTAGGGAGGGCGCCGAGGTTGGCGAGCGCCGAGGGGCGCGACTTCACCTCAACTTCGGGCGCGTGGAAGCCGGCGGCGAAGAAGACGCAAATTTCCGTCCGACCGCGACAGTGTTTTGCGTCTTCCCCGATCTCGTCGCAGGGTTGTTCCGAGTGAAGATCGCCGGGACGGGGAGTGAGACGAGGACGCAAAATTCTGTCCGATCGCGACACGGATCTGCGTCTTTGGTGGGGGGCGCGAAGCGGTCACTGCTTGCGCAGGGCGAGGAGGAACTCGCGGTTGCCGTCGGCGCCGGTGAGGGGCGAGTCCATCGTGCCGAGCACGGTCACGCCGGGCAGCACGGCGGCGACGGCGGTCACATCGGCGACGACGCGGGCATGCACCGCCGGATCGCGGATCACGCCCTGGCCCTTGTCGGCCTCGGCCTTGCCGGCCTCGAACTGCGGTTTCACGAGGGCGACGAGCACGCCGCCTGCTTTGAGCAACGGCCAGGCCGGCGGCAGGATCGAGCGGAGGGAGATAAAGGAGACATCGATCACGATCGCGTCGTATTCGGCGCGTGGAAGCTGCTCGGCGCGGAGCTCGCGGGCGTTGATCTGCTCGAGGTTGGTCACGCGTGGGTCGGCGCGGAGCTTGCCGTGGAGCTGGGCGCGGCCGACATCGACGCAGACGACATCCGCGGCGCCGGCCTGGAGCGCGCAGTCGGTGAAGCCGCCGGTGGAGGCGCCGATGTCGAGCACGTGGGCGCCGGTGAGCGAGAGCTGGAAATGCTCGAGGGCGCCGGCGAGTTTCTCTCCGCCGCGGCTCACGAAGCGCGGCGGCCGTTCGATCTCGATCGCGAGGTCGACCGGGTAGTCCTTGCCCGGCTTGTCGAGCCGCTCGGTGCCGTGGCGGACCTTGCCGGCGCGGATGAGCGCCTGCGCCTGCGAACGCGAGGCGGCGAGTCCGCGAGCGACGAGCAGTTCATCGAGACGTTGTTTGCCGGCCATGGAGCGAATGCGGATTGCGGAATGCGGATTGCGGAGTGCGCCGGGCAGACTGAGGACGGAAGGCCGAAGGCGGAAGTGGGAAATCCGGTGGATGACGGCACGCGTGTCGATTTCGCGGCAGAGGCGTACGCTGCTCGGAGATTCTGCCGAGCGGAGGAACCGGTGAGCCGTTCGACGGCGATCGATGAAGCGCGAAGCCGGCGGAGGTTCGGCTCACCAGGAACTCTACTGTGCAGCAGAGCAGGCAGGTTCACCCTTCCGCCGGAGGCTACGTTAGCTTTTGCCGCGCGGGAGACCAGCAGGTGGTGCGGCCGCCGATTTCCTCGCGCACGAGGGGACACCCGGTGCGTGGGCAGCGGCCGCCGTCGCGCCAGCGGTGGTTGAAGAGCCAGGTGTCGGGGATGCGGACGTTGAGATCGGGCGGAGTGTCGGCCTCGGTGCGGCCGGCGATGGTGGCGAGCGCGAGGCGGGCGACCCGGCAGCACTCGCGCCACAGCGTGCGGACTTCGGCGGGCGTGAGCGAGCCGGCGAGACGGCGCGGGTGGAGCGCAGCGCGCCAGAGGATCTCGTCGGCCATCCAGTTGCCCACGCCGGGGAAGCGTTCCTGCAGGAGCAGCACGGCCTTGAGCGGCGCGCGGGCTCGGCGGCGGCGGAACTCGGCCACGGCGGTGGCGGTGAACTCTGGCGACAGGAGCGGCGGTGCGAGCGCGGTCCACCATGGCGGCGGCTCGGTGCCACGGTGCAGGTCGACGCGGCCGAACATGCGTGGGTCGGCGGAGACGAGGGCGTGCGTGGTGGTGCGGAGGACGACGTGGTCGTGCTTGCCGGGGCGATGATCGGCCGGGCGCACGAGCAGCTCACCGCTCATGTCGAGATGGATGCCGAGCCAAGTGTCGCCGCTGAAACGGAAGAGCAGGTGTTTGGCGGCGGCGGAGGAGGAGAGCAGCGTCTGGCCGCGGAGCGCGGAGACGATGGCCGAGGTCGGCGCGCCGCGGAAGACGCGGGCGCGGGAATGTACCGCGACGGCGACGATGCGTTGCCCGAGTCCGGGGTTCCAGCGGCGGCGGAAGAACTCAACCTCGGCGAGCTCGGGCATGGTAGCCGGTGGGCGGTGAACAGTGGACGGTTGTCGGTGGGAGATGCGCGCGGAACGCACCCGCCGGGTCCGGTCGGAGACCGGACCTACGAGCTGGGCATGCCGGCAGGTAGGACCGGTCTTTGACCGATCGCGGGGAATGCGGGCTGGAACGGCGAGGGGCGTCTCACGCGGCAACCGGACGCTAGGCGATCTCCCAGCGGTACGGGTGCTTCGAGAGCAGCTCGTTGCCGGTGGCGGTCACGACGACGACGTCCTCGATGCGGCAGCCGCCGAGACCGGGGTAGTAGAGTCCTGGCTCCACGGTGACGACGTGGCCCTTCTTGAGGATGTTGTCGACGGCGGAGACGCGCGGGTACTCGTGCACCGCGAGACCGAGGCCGTGGCCGGTGCCGTGGAAGAAACCGCGCGAGCCGTGTTCGTCGCGGGTGGTCCTGAAGCCTTCCTTGTCGAAGAGGGCGGTGATGGCCTCGTGGACTTTGCGGCCGTTGAGGCCGGCGCGGATGGTCTGCAGGCCGAGTTGCTGGCCGGCGCGCACGGTGGCGACGAGCTTGCGCTGGGCGTCGCTGGCGCGGCCCTTGAGATAGGTGCGCGTCATGTCGCCGTGGTAACCGGTGGCGGTCACGCGGGGGAAGATGTCGACGATGATCAGGTCGTGGGCGCGGATCGGACCGGTGCCGCGGCAGTGCGGGTCGCACGCCTGGTCGCCGGCGGCGACGATGGTGTTCGACGAGACGGCGCCGGCCGCGAGGCAGGCGGTCTCGATGGCGAACCTGAGGCGCTCGGAGGTGAGCCTCTTGCCCTCGAAATGGACGTAGCCGCCTTTGATGGTGCTGGATTTCAGGATGCGCTCGACGGCGGTGAAACCGAGGGCGCTGCAGCGGTTGCCCTCGCGGATGGCGGCGAGCTCGGCGGGTTTCTTCAGGTCGCGTTCGGGGAAGAACGAGCCGTCGGCGAAGCCGATCGCCAGCCCGAGGTCGAAGAGATCGAAGGCGAGCTTGGCCGGGAAATCCTCGGGCACGACAAAGCGCTTGAGGCCGAACTCGCGGGCGAGCGTGGCGACGATCTCGGCGATGCCGATCTTCTCGGCTGCCGGGAAACGTTTGGCGGCGCGCTCGCGCCACTCCTCGAGCGAGAGCACGACGTCGAGCGCGGACTCCTTCCGGGCGCGGGCGAACTCGAGGGCGTTGAAGACACCGTACTTTTTGCGGCCCACGCCGAAGGCGAGGAAGGCGTCGGGCACGGAGATGCCGGTGAAGTAAAGCTGGTTGGCGTCGCGTTCGGAGTCGGCGTAGAGCAGCGGGGAGGGAGCGGATGATTTGGCCACGGGAAAACGTTTTGCGCGCAGCGTAGGTGCCGGCATGCTGCGCGCAATCCCGCTTCCGCCATGTCGAAAATCCGTCGTGTTCTCGTTCCGCTCTCGTTCGGTCTCGCCGTGTTAACCGGGTTGGCGGTGCTGCCCGGCTGTGGCGGGGAGCCGGCGGTGGCGGAGGAGAAGACGGTGGCGGACTATTTCGCGCTGAAGATCGGCGGGCAGCCGGTGCGTCTCCAGATCGCGGTGCGGCAGGGCGAGCAGCAGCGCGGCCTGATGGAGCGGACGGCGCTGGGCGCCGACGAGGGCATGGTCTTCGTCTATGCGCGGCCGCAGCAGATGAGCTTCTGGATGCGCAACACGCTGCTCCCGCTCGATATCGGTTTCTTCGATGCGACGGGCGAGCTGCGCGAGGTGCGGCCGATGTTCCCGCGCGACGAGCGGACGGTGCGCTCGCACAGCGCGGAGATCCAGTTCGCGGTCGAGATGAACCAGAACTGGTACCGCGACCACGCGGTGAAGCCGGGGGCGAAGCTCGATCTCGCCGCGCTGAAGGCGGCGCTCAAGGCGCGCGGCTTCGAGCCGCGCCGGTTCGGGATCGAGTGATTTTCGATTGGGGATTGCCGATTTGCGATTGGGCGGATCGCGGAGCGCGTGACGCGGATCACAGGCGAAGGATAGGTCGCATAGGTCGAATGGGACCTATGGGAGGAAGGGGACGAATGGCGACGAACTCCGCGTTCTCACGAACGCGGCTACGGGACGCGAACGGCTACGGGGCGGCCGCGGCGCGGGCGTCGGCAAGGAAGGCGTCGATCGTCTCGGGGCGGCCGGCCCAGGAGTTCATGAGGCGGTAGCCGTGGGCGCCGATGAAGCTGTAGAAGAACCAGCCTTTGGCGCGCAGCGCGGCGGCGACGGCGGGCGGCATCTCGACGAACACGCCGTTGGCCTCGACGGGCAGCATCACGCGGAAGTGCGGGATGTCGCGCAGGCCGGTCTCGAGGCGCCGGGCGCAGGCGTTGGCGTGGGCGGCGTGGCGCAGCCAGGCGCCGTCCTTGAGCATCTCGACCCATTGGGCGGAGAGGAAACGCATCTTGGAGCAGAGCTGGCCGGCCTGCTTGCAGCGGTATTCGAACTCCCGAGCCAGATCGCGGCGGAAGAAGACGACCGCCTCGCCGGCGGACATGCCGTTCTTGGTGCCGCCGAGGCAGAGCACGTCGACGCCGGCCTTCCAGGTGAGGTCGGCGGGCGTGCCGCCGAGCGAGGCGAAGGCGTTGGCGAAGCGGGCGCCGTCCATGTGCACGGCGAGGCCGTGGCGGTGTGCGAGGTCGCAGAGGGCGCGGATCTCGCCGGGCTTGTAGACGGTGCCGACCTCGGTGGACTGGGTGAGGGAGAGCACGCGCGGCTTCGGGAAATGGATATCGGTGCGCTTGGTGATGAGCGCCTCGACGTGGCGGATCTCGAGGCGGCCGAGCTCGCCGGCGGCGGTGAGGAGCTTGGTGCCGTTGGAGAAGAACTCGGGCGCGCCGCATTCGTCGGTCTCGCAATGGGCGAGTTCGTGGCAGATCACGCTGTGGTAGCTCTGGCAGAGCGCGGCCAGTGCGAGGGAGTTGGCGGCGGTGCCGTTGAAGACGAAAAACACCTCGCAGTCGGTGGCGAAGGTTTCGCGGATGAGGTCGGCGGCGCGGGTGGTCCATTCGTCGTTGCCGTAGGAGGGCAGGGCGCCGGTGTTGGCGGCGGCGAGGGCGGCCCAGGCCTCGGGGCAGATGCCGGCGGTGTTGTCGCTGGCGAAGTCGTAGCGGGCGCCGGGGGCGGAGTCGGTGCGGGTGGTCGGCGCGGCGGAATCGCTCATGGTGGGGCGATCGTCCGCCGGGGTGGGCGCCCGGGCAAGCGGCGAGTCAGCGGATCAACGGCAAGCGGCGATGAGCACGCGGGCGATCTGCACGAGACCGAAGACGGCGACGGCGATGCCGCAGCCCTGGTTGAGACGGCGCATCCAGTAGCCGCTGGCCTTGTCGCGCAGGCGGCTGGCGAGGGCGCTGAGAATCACCCACCAGAGGGTCGAGCCGCAGAAGATGCCGCACACGAGCAGCAGGGCGTCGAAGTGGTTGCCGAGGCGCGCGGCGACGGCGAAGCCGGCGAAGATGGCCGTGGCGCCGACGAGTGTCATCGGGTTGCCGATCGTGATCAGCAGCGAGGTGGAGAAGGCGCCGAACCAGCCGGGCCGCGGGGTCGGGGTCTTCGGCATCTCCCTGGGCGGGGAGGTGTGCCAGACGATGTAGCCGATCGCCAGGAGCACGAAGCCGCCGACGTT
Organism: Verrucomicrobiota bacterium; assembly: GCA_019136515.1. Taxonomy (GTDB): domain Bacteria; phylum Verrucomicrobiota; class Verrucomicrobiia; order Opitutales; family Opitutaceae; genus CAJCBL01. The sequence continues at coordinate 10,732 of JAGVUB010000139.1, read as the reverse complement.
TTCGAGCAGGCGGGTGTGGTTGGCGAAGAAATCGGAGACGGAGGAGATGCCGAACGCGAGGATCGAGCAGAGGAGGGCATCGGCCAGCGCGGCGCCCAGGCCGGTGATGATGCCGGCGCGGGCGTGGTGCAGGAGCGAGCGGCGGAAGACCAGCAGGCCGACGGGGCCGACGGGCACGGACATGCCGAAGCCGATGGCCAAGCCGATGAGGGGTATCTTCCAGTCCATGCTCGCGGAAGGAGGTGTCGTGGCCGGGCGTTCAGCGGCGGACCTGGCCGGTGCCGTCGATTACGAACTTGTAGCTGCACAACTCGGCCAGACCCATCGGGCCGCGGGCATGGAGGCGGTCGGTGGAGATGCCGATCTCGGCGCCGAGGCCGAACTCGAAGCCGTCGGTGAAGCGTGTGCTGGCGTTCCAGTACACGGTGGCGGAGTCGACCTCGGCCTGGAAACGGCGGGCGGCGGACTCGTCGGCGGTGACGATGGCGTCGCTGTGGTTGGAGCTGTCGCGGTTGATGGTGGCGATGGCGGCCTCGAGCGAGTCGACGACGCGCACGGCGAGGATGTAGTCGAGAAACTCGGTGCGGTAGTCCTCGGCGGTGGCGGGCTTGGCCGGCACGCCGGCGGCGGCGAGGATCGCGGCCGAGGCGGCATCGCAACGCAGCTCCACCCCGCCGGGGCGCGCGGACTGGAGGGCCTGCGCGAGGCGGGGCAGTGCGGTGGCGGCGATGTCGCGGTGGACGAGGAGCTGCTCGGCGGCGTTGCAGGCGCTGGGGCGCTGGACCTTGGCGTTGACGAGCAGGGGCTCGGCGAGCGCGAGGTCGGCGGCGCGGTCGATGTAGAGGAAGCAGACGCCCTTGTAGTGCTTGATGACGGGGATGGAGGAATTCTCCGTGACGAAGCGGATGAGCGCCTCGCCGCCGCGGGGGATGAGGCAGTGGACGAGGTCGTTGAGTTTGAGGAGCGTGTTGAGCGCGGCGCGGTCGGTGGTGGGGATGAGCTGGACGGCGGTGGCGGGCAGGCCGGCGGCGGCGAGCGCCTCGGAGATGAGGGCGGCCAGCGCGGTGTTGCTGTGGAAGGCCTCCTTGCCGCCGCGCAGGATGGTGGCGTCGCCGGCCTTCAGGCACAGCGCGGCGCAGTCGACGGTGACGTTGGGACGCGACTCGTAGATGATGCCGATGACGCCGATCGGCACGCGGACCTTGCGGATGACCAGGCCGTTGGGGCGGAGGGTGCGCTCAAGCTCGGTGCCGACGGGATCGGGCAGGGCGACGATCTCGCGCACGCCCTGGGCCATCTGGCGGATGCGGGCGTCGTTGAGCGTGAGGCGGTCGAGCATCGCGGAGGAGAGACCGGCGGCGCGGCCGGCCTCGAGGTCCTTGGCGTTGGCGGCGATGAGCGCCGGGATGGAGGACTCGATCTTCGCGGCGAGCGCGGTGAGCGCGCGGTTCTTGGCCTCGGTCGTGGCGACGGCCAGTGTCAGCGAGGCGGCGCGGGCGGCCTCGGCGAGCTGGCGGACGGTGGTGGCGAGATCGGTATCCATCGGAGCAGGGATTGAAAACCGCGCGGCGGTCCGGGGAAAGGGAAAAGGCGGCGGGGCGGCGCGGCGCCGTCACTGGCCGCGATGGGCCGCGAGACTGGCGTCGAGCTGGCGGAAGGCGGCGGTGAAGTCGCCCTCGAACTCGCCCTTCCACTCGGGCACGCCGAGTCGCTCGAGGCAATAGAGGTAGCGGGCGAGCACATCTTCCTTGGAGAGGGCGACGGGTTCGTCGTTGCCGAAGGAGAGCCCCTTGAGCGTCTGATCCGTGCCAAGTGAGGCCCAGTAGACGAGCGCGGCGGTGCCGTAGTCCTCGAGGCGCAGGGCGGCGTCGGCGAAGCTGCCGAGGCGTTCGCCGGGATCTTCGGGCGGTTTGTTGGTGAGGCGGTGAAGGACGAGGCGGTCGAGCAGGGCGCTGACGGTTTTGCCGCGGGTGGCCGCGTACTGGGAGGTGAAGAGGGGGTTGCAGCGGTAGATGACGGGGGCGGTTTCCTCCCAGAGCTTGTTGATGCGTTTGCGCTTCTTCTTGGTGTCGATGCCGTCGCGGGCGGCGGTGGAGTAGAAGAGTTCGTAGCGGGCCCAAGCAGAGTTGGGGTACGCGGCGAGCACGCGTTCGTGCTGGGCGATGGCTTCGGCGGGACGGCCCGCGTCCTGGGCGGCAACGCCCTCCTGGACGGCGTTGGTGAGTTGGCGCCGGAAGGGTCCGAGACGGGCGGCGAACTCGCCGAGCATCTGGTGGGAGAGGGTGCCGTCGCGCCCGAAGGCGTGCAACAGGCCGAGCAGGGTGCTGGCGCGGTCGATGTCGCCGGCGGCGGCGTGGAGGTAGATGGGCAGGGCGGCGATGAGCAGATCGCCGGGGGCCATCTCCATCACGCCGCGCCAGTAATCGGGATTACGGTACACGAGGCGGTCGACATCGATCGCCGCATCGGGCGGGAGCGCGGCAAGGGTGCGGCCCAGGGCGACAACGCCCGCGTACTGGGAGTCGGACCGGCGCAGGTGGTGAATGAGCACGGGCAGGGCGTGGGTGCGGGACCAGGCGCGGAGCTGCTGGTATTGGGTGGCGAGGTCGGCGTTGATGTACCGGTTGAGCGCGACCTCCTCGGGCGGAAAGAGGCGGGGGATGAAGGTGGCAGCCTCGGTGAGCGGACTGGCGGTCCCGCCCGGTGTCTGCACGCGCACGCAGACCGGGCAGAGTGGCGCGCGCAAATCCGGCAGGCTGGCGAGGCGGGACTGCAGGTCGGCGGCGAGGGCGGCGGGCAGGAGCGGCCGGCCGGCGAGCTCGAAGCGCGGGGGCAGGTCGGGTCGGAGTGTGATCTGGATGAGGAGGCCGGGCGGGTTGGGGTTCGCGGTGAGGGCGGCCTCGGCGAGGGCGAGAAGGGGGCTCAACCAGTCCGAGAGCGTCGCCGGCTGGGGGAAGTTCTCGGCGAGGATGGTATTTGGGGTGACGAAGACCAGGGCCAGCGGCGGGCGGCTGTCGGGTTCGGCGGGGGTGGTGGGCGCGGGATCGGAGGCCGCGGTGGCGGATGCATCGGCGCGCAGGGGGAGCCGGCCGGCCGCGAGGAAGACGGTGAGGGCGAGGAGGAGCTGGAAGCGGGGCGGCGGGAGGCCGAAGGGCATGGGGCGAGTCAGGCGTGTTGAAGGAATGGTCGCAAGTATGAGCGCAGCGGTGGAGGACCGTGCCGGAGGCGGAAACGTTCCCTGCGGGGCGGCCGGGGGCGGCGCGGAGAAGGCGCGAGTTGGGATCAATCGCCGAGGAGGCGGTGGATCGCGGCGAGCAGTTCGCGGGCCGAATAGGGCTTGTGGAGCAGGGCCACGCCCGGCTCGGGGGCGGTGCCCGGGGGAAGCATCTCGGCGGTGTAACCACTGGAGTACAACACGGGGAGCCCGGGGTGGTTCGCCCGGATCGTGTTGTGGACCTGGCGGCCGCTGCGGTGGGGCATGAGCACGTCGAGGATCGCGAGGCGGATCCGGCCTTGGTGGGCGGCGAGCAATGCCTCGGCCTCGGCACCGTCGGCGGCGGCGAGGACGGCGAACCCGTTCTGCTCGAGCGTGCGCACGGCGAGGCGTTGCACGGCGAGGTCGTCTTCGGCGAGCAGGATCGTGCCGTGTCCGCGGGAGAAGGACTCGTCCGGCGCGGCCTCGCCTGCGCGGGGACCGGCAGCGGTGATCGGGAGCAGGATGTGGAAGGTGCTGCCGTGGCCGACCTCGCTATCGACCGTGATCGCACCGCCGTGTTGGCGCACGATCCCGTAGACCACGGAGAGCCCGAGCCCGGTGCCCTTGCCTGCGGGCTTGGTGGTGAAGAACGGTTCGAAGAGGTGGTCGATCACGGCCGGAGGCATGCCGCTGCCGGTGTCGGCGACTTTTAGCGACAGATGGGGGCCGGGTTTGAGGCCGGGGTGTTTCGCGCAGTCGGAGGCACCGAGGAGGACGCGGTCGAGCGCGATGGTGATCCGGCCGCCGGCCGGCATCGCGTCGCGGGCGTTGAGGCAGAGATTGAGGAGCACCTGTTCGAGCTGGCCGCGGTCGGCCACGAGCGTGGTGGGCGCCGGGAGCGGGACGACGGTGAGCTCGATGTGCTCGCCGAGCACGCGCCGCAGCATCTTGGTGAGATCCTGGACGAGGGTGTTGGGATCGAGCGGGGCGGGGCTAAGCGTCTGTTTGCGGCTGAACACCAGCAGCTGGCGGGTGAGCTGGGCCGCGCGCTGGGCCGCGGTGCGGATCATCTCGACGTCCTCGCGGTCCTGCGGGCCGATGTTGCCGGACTCCAGCAGGAAGGCGGTGTGGCCCTCGATGACCTGGAGGATGTTGTTGAAGTCGTGGGCCACGCCGCCGGCGAGCAGGCCGATCGCCTCCATCTTCTGGGCGGAGCGGAGCTGGTCCTCGGCGAGGCGCAGGGCGCGCTCGGCGCGGCGGCGTCGCAGGATGTTGATCGAGAGCGCGACGATCACCCCGCAGAGCACAGTGAAGACCGCGGCGGCGAGAATGATGCGCGAGCGGTTGACCCGGTAGAAGCTGATCGGCTCGTTGAGCACTTTCGTGCCCGGGGGGAGCGGTACGCGAGTCAGGCCGAATCGGCGGAGGTGGCGGTAGTCGACCTCCAGGCTTTGCGGCGAGTAACGTTCGACCGGAATGGAGTCGGCCGGCCGGCCGGCGAGCACTTGGACGGCGAGTTCGCCGACCTTCGCCCCGTGCACATCGGCGACGACGAGGCCACCCCCCACTCCGTCCCAGGGCAGCTGCGTCCAGTCGGCCGGCCCAGGCGGGCGGGCGGTGATGAAGAGGGGCACGCGGCTGAGGGAGGCGAGCTGCGCGGTGAAGCCCGCGTCGTTGTAGTTGTTGTGTCCATCCGCGTCGACGGTGACATCGAGGATCAGGCCGACGGTGCCGTCGGGCAGGGCGGCGACGCGCTCGATGAGCTGGCGGCTGGTCCAGTCCTCGTAGTACTCGAGCTCGTAGCCGGCGGCGAGTTTCGGGGCGAGCGCCGCGAAGGCCCGGCGCTTCTCGACGGCGCTCTCGGAACGGTTGCTGATGACGAGGATCCGGCGCGCGCCCGGGGCGAGGTAACGGAGCAGGGTGAAGGTGCCGCTGAAGTCCGTCTCCTCGGATACACCGGTGATGTGGCGCTGCCCGGCGATCATCTCCGGGGTGAAGCGGTTGAGCCCGCCGAAGACGATCGGCACCTCGGCGCCGAGCGCGGCGCGATGCCGGAGGGCGAAGTCGAACGCGCTGTTGTCCAGCGTGACGATCAGGCGCGGGGGGAACTGCCGGCACTTGTCGACGAGTTCCTGGAGCAACCAGATGTCGCGGGCCGGATCGGGGAACCGCTTCTTGTCGAGGTATTGGATGACCGGCTCGATATGGGGAAACTGCGCCTCCAAGACGCCGAGAAGGCCGCGGAGTTCGTCGTCGCTCCAGGCGTATCCGGCGCCGTAGGAGTTGATGACGAGAACATTGGGCAGGTCTGCGGTCGGGATGGATGGCGCTGGCGCCGGGGCGGCGACTGCTGCGGCGCGGGCGCCGACTACCGACAGGAACAGGCAGATCCCAAGGATGACCCGGCGCGCCGGCCCGGTCAGGTTGCCGCGGACGTTCCGAAGCGGAGTCTCCCGTTTCAAACCGGTGGGGTCGCAGGCCATGGTGACGGAGTCAAAGGGTTGTCGGCCTGCGCCAAAAGGCAACGGTGGGCACCGACGTTCAGGCGTACACGCCGCCGCCGAGGAGGCGTTCGCCGTCGTGGAGGGCGAGGATCTGGCCGGCGGCCAGGCCGCGCTGCGGCTCGCGGAATGTGACCAGCGCGGTGCCGTCGGGCTGCGGCTCGAAACGGAGGGCGACGCGCGGGTCGCGGTAGCGCACGCGGCCCTCGAGGTCGCGGGCGGCTGTCACTGGTTCTCCGATCCAGCTCAGCGCGTGCACGCGCACGGCGGTGGTGTGGAGGCCGAGGGCGGCGGGGCCGTCGAAGTCGACGAGCAGGGCGCGGTCGGCGGCGCGCTTGGCGACGACGACGTAGGCCTTGTTGTCGGTGTTGGAGGGGATGCCGATGCCCTTGCGCTGGCCGAGGGTGAAGAGGTGGAGGCCGCGGTGCTCGCCGAGGACGCGGCCGTCGGTGGCGCGGACGATGGGGCCGGGGGCGTCGGGCACGTAGGCGCGGAGGAAGTCCTGGATACGAACCTGGCCGATGAAGCAGATGCCCTGGCTGTCCTTCTTGGCGGCGTTGGGCAGGCCGGCGGCGGCGGCGAGGGCGCGGACCTCGGGCTTGGTGAGGTGGCCGATGGGGAAGCGGGCGGCGGCGAGCTGGTCCTGCGCGAGCAGGGCAAGGAAGTAGGACTGGTCCTTGTTCTTGTCGGTGCCCTCGTGGAGCTGGAAACGGTGGACGGTTGCCGGTGGGCGATGGCCGGTGGACGGTGGCTGGTCGGCTGTGGCCGGGGGCGGCGACCCCGGCGGGCCGGCCGCGGCGCGGCCGGCTACAGCCTGAAGGCTGGGCATGGCGGACGGCGGGCCCAGCGGTCCCGCCCTACCTACCTCCACACGGCGGGCGTAATGGCCGGTGGCGACGGCGTCGAAGCCGTGGTCGCGGGCCCACTGGAGGAACACGCCGAATTTGATCTCGCGGTTGCACATCACGTCGGGATTCGGCGTGAGGCCGCGCCGGTAGCCGTCGAGCAGGTAGTCGACGATGCGGGAGCGGTACTCGTGCATGAGGTTCACGACGCGGAACTCGAGGCCGAGTCGTTCGGCGGAGGCGCGGGCGTCGTCGATGTCCTGCTGCCAGGGGCATTCGCCGACGATGTTGTCCTCGTTGATCCAGTTCTTCATATACGCGCCGACAAGCTCGTGGCCTTCGCGCTGCAGGAGGAGCGCGGCCACGGTGCTGTCGACTCCGCCGGACATGGCGACGAGGATGCGCATGGTGTGGCGGCAACGGTGGAAACGCGCGGCGGCGAGTCCAGCGCCGAAGCGCCTCCGCGGCCAATGCGCCGCGGGGCTTGGTGGACGCGCCAGCTGCGGTGCTACTCTACCAGCCAACCCAGCACTTCGGACATGAACTGGGCGCTGTCCTTGCCCCAATAGGTGGTGTGAGCTGGGTCGTTGGGGACGCCGGAAAGCCGCTCGCCTTCTTTGGTGCCCAGGTGGAGCGCGGCCATGCCTTCGGCCAGGACGACGATGCGGGCGCGACCGATCTGTGCATACGCGGCGAAGGGTTCGGCGGGCTTGCCGTCCTTGTCGAGGCGCCAAGCGAACGCGGTGCCGCCCTCGACGGCGCGGCCGCCGCTGTAGGGGAGTTCGCGGTCGGCTTTGTTGATCGCGCCGGCCTTGGCGAGGGCGCCGCAGTTGTGGAGGTACTCGGTGTCGGCGGTGAGCTCGAGTCCGACGGGGGCGATGATCTCGTTGACCTTCGTCTTGGCCAAGGACTGGCGCTGCTCCTGGTCGAGCACGAGCAGGAGTGAGCCGCCGTTCCGGACGAACTCGACGATGGCGGCGCGCTCCTCGGCGCTGATCTCCTGCGAGGGCGCGCGGAGGTAGAGCAGGCGGATGCCTCTGAGCTTGTCGGCCGTGATCGGCTCGGCGGAGGCGACGACCTCGAGGTTCAGGGTGTGGGCCGTGGCGGCCACGGCGTCGCCCATGGCGAACTCGCCGTGGGCCTGGTCATAGTAGAGCCGGCCGGCGGGCGCGGCGAAGGCCCACGCCGAAAGGAGACAAAGGATGAGAACGAGCGAGTGGCGGAGCATTGGTGATATGGTCCAGGTGGGCCGATGAGACGGGAAACAATCCCGGAACGGCGCATTTCCCCGGGAAAGCTTGGACGCTCATCGTGGAGGAATGGCGGTTTCGGCATCGGAAAATACTGTTGAGGGCCGATTCCGGTCCGGAAACCATCCACGCCCCTGCATGACAGCGCGCCGCCCTACGATCGCCCAGGCCTGGCTCGAGACGCCCGACTCGGGCGTGATCGAGCTGACGCGCGACTGGTTCGGCAAGGCGCCGCCGCCCATCCAACTCGCTGCGCCGCTGCGGCCGTTCCGCGCGCTGCGGCCGGTGCCGGGGGTCTTCTTCGCGCTGGAGACCGGCTACTTCGTGAGCAATCGCCAGGAGCTCTGGTTCCTCGTCGACCCCGAGCGGTTCCCGTGGCTCGAGCCGAAGACCACGCAGCTCTACGTGGCCGGCGACTTCAACGCCTGGGGTCAGGCCATCGGCCGCGCCGAGTGGCAGCTCAAGCTCGAGGATTTCGGCGGGCAGCTCGTCTTCATGCTGCGCCGCCCGGCCGACGCGATCCTCGCCGCCGGGCGCCAGCGCTTCAAGTTCGTCACCGCCGAGCAGCACTGGATCGATGTCCCGGCCGCGGCGCCCAACGCCGTGCGCGACGAGCAGGGGAATCTCAACTACACGCTCGATCCCGATCGCACCGGCCAGCACCGCTTCCAGTTCGAGACGGCCCTGCCGCTCGACCTCGCGGAGAACCTCGCCGTGGTCTGGAGCGACGCCGACGGCGAGCAGAAGGTGCCGCTGCGTCCGGACGGGTTCTTCTACAAGATCCGCTCGGACGTGCGTCTGGGCGCCGTTGTCGAGGGCGACGAGACGGTCTTCCGGCTCTTTGCGCCCCGCGCGCGCCGCGTGCGGCTCAAGCTGCTCGAGCGACTCGACCGGCCCGACGACGCGCTGCTCTTCCCGCTCGAGTCCGGCGCCGACGGCGTGTGGGAGCTCCGGCTCGACCGCGAGCTGCACGGCTGGTTCTACTGGTTCCTGGTCGAAGGGCCGGCCAACTCCTTCGGCCTCTTCGACCGGCAGTTCCCGATCCTCGACCCGTACGCGCGCGCCGCCGTGGGCCGGCTCGGTCCCGGCATCGTGCTGGCCGACGAGACGTTCACGCGCCCGGAGCCCTTCCGCACGCCGCAGTGGCAGGACCTCGTGATTGCCGAGGCGCACGTGCGGGACCTCGTCGCCCACGCGCCGCTCCCGCTCGATCCGAAGGAGCGGCTCGGCTTCGCCGGACTGGCGAAGTGGGTCGCGTCGCCGGATTTCTACCTCAAACGCCTCGGCGTGAACGCCGTCGAACTCCAGCCGATCCAGGAGTTCGACAACCGCACGACCGAGGAATACCACTGGGGCTACATGCCGGTGAACTGGTTCGCGCCGGCCAGCGCCTACGCCAGCGACCCGGCGCGCGCCTCGCAGGTGGGCGAGTTCCGCGAGCTCGTCGCCGCGTTCCACCGACAGGGCATGGCGGTGATCGTCGACGTCGTCTACAACCACCAGGGTGAGCCCTCGCACCTGATGTTCGTCGACAAGCACTACTACTTCGACGACGGCGCCGACGGCTCGCTCACGAACTGGAGCGGCTGCGGCAACGACTACCGCGCCGCCTCCGAGATGGCGTTGCGCCTGATCATCGACAGCTGCACGCACCTGATCCGCGCCTACGGCGTCGACGGCTTCCGCTTCGACCTCGCCGAGCTGATCGGGCTCGAGCCGCTGAAGCGCATCGAGACCGCGCTGAAGAAGGTGAAGCCGGACGCGATCCTCATCGCCGAGCCGTGGAGCTTCCGCGGCCACCTCGCCGGCGCGCTCGCCGACACCGGCTGGGCCTCGTGGAACGACGGCTACCGTAAGTTCCTCCCCGCCTACGTGCGCGGCCACGGCTCGCGCGAGGGCTTCGAGTACTTCCTCAAGGGCTCGCCGTGGTACTTCGCCAAGTGGCCGGCGCAGACCGTCAACTACACCGAGTCGCACGACGACCGCACGTGGCTCGACGGGATCACCGAGCACGCCGACGGCAACGGCTACACGCCCACCGCCAACGACCGCCGGCGCACGCACCTGATGTGCGCGGTGCTGATGGGCTCGATCGGCATCCCGATGTTCGCCGCCGGCCAGGACTTCCTCCGCTCGAAGCACGGCGTGACCAACACCTACCTGCGCGGCGACCTCAACGCGCTGGAGTATCGCCGCATCTTCCGCTTCCCGGCCACGCACCGCTACTTCGCCGACTGGATACGGTTCCGCCAGAGCGAACGCGGCCGGCTGCTGCGCCAGTACAACCGCCCCAGCGAGGGCTTCTTCCAGTTCCGCTTCGCGCCCGACGGCACCGCCGCCGCCGTGGTCTACAACGCCGACCTCTCGCAGGGCCGCACGCGGCTCATGCTCGCGTTCAACCCGCACCCGCACGAGGTGACGATCGCCATGAACGACCTGCCGCGCTGCACCTGGCGGCAACTGGCCGACTGCGAGCACTTCTTCGTGCGGCACGACGCGGAGCCGGCGCTCCCGCTCAACGGCGAGCTCTACCTGCCCCCGCTCGGCAGCGGCCTGTGGATCGCGGAGTGACGGGCGGGATTTTCGATTTTGTTCTACCCGCGGAAGAATCTGCGAGATTTCCGATTTTCGATTGGGGCGGAGGGGCGGTGGCTGAGCGAAAGGCGCCGCTGGAGAGCGCTCGATGGCTCCCTCGGGGGAGAATGTGGAAATCTGGAACTCAGGAAATCAGGACCGGCGTGTCGGTGTGCATGTAGCGACGCGCGTGAGAGCGTCGATCTGGGGGAAGGTGCGAGCGGTGCACACAGGGCGGCACGGGTCTGGAGACCTAGCAGCCTGTCGGACTTCGTCCACCAGGCTGCTGAACCAACGGGCTGCGCCCGTTGGAGAAAATGTGGGTGAAGAATGAACACCGGAACGGCCCGTGCGTCGAAAGGAGCA
>JAGVUB010000180.1 GCA_019136515.1 Verrucomicrobiota bacterium | reverse complement strand
GGGTCGTTCGACCTGCAGGTGCGCGCCAAGGGCGACGTCGAGGTCGACTACCACCACACGGTCGAGGACGTGGGCATCGTGCTCGGGCAGGCGTTCGCCGAGGCGCTCGGCGACAAGGCCGGCATCCGCCGCTACGGCTTCTTCTTGCTCCCGATGGACGAGACGCTCGCGCGCGTGGTCGTCGACCTGAGCGGCCGCGCCGTGCTCATGTACAAGGCCGAGTGCGCGCATCCGTTCATCCGCGACTTCAATCTCATCCTCGTGAAGGAGTTCTTCCGGTCGTTCACCAATGCGATCGGGGCCAACGTGCACGCGGCGATCGAGTACGGCGAGGAGCCGCACCACATCGCCGAGGCGCTCTTCAAGGGCCTGGGCCGTGCGCTCGACGTGTGCTGCCAGATCGATCCGCGCCACGCCGGCAAGGTGCCGAGCACCAAGGGCAGCCTGAAGGGCTGAGGCTGCTCGCGTTTCGCGCTCGTTGTGCCGTTACCAGTTTCGGGTTGCCCCAGATCGGTGTGACCCGAAAACACGTCTGCGCTTCGGCGTTCGCAGGACCGGTCCAAAGCCGGAAACGCGGGCCCGAGACCCACTTTCGCCGCCCATGAACTCGCCATCCGCCGTCCGCGCTCCGCAAACCGCTTCCGCCCGTCCGCGGCTGGCCCTGCTCAACTATGGCATGGGCAACCTGCGCAGTGTGGCGAAGGCGTTCGAGGTATCCGGGGCCGAGGTGCGGGTGGTCGAGCGGACCGAAGACATCGGCACCGCGGACGGACTGGTTTTGCCCGGCGTGGGCGCGCTCCCGGATTGCGTGGACGCGCTGAAGGCCACCGGCTTGGGCGCGGCGGTGCAGCGTTGGATCGCGGAGGATCGGCCATTCTTCGGGATCTGCCTGGGCATGCAGGCGCTCTTCGAGGAGTCGGAGGAGGGCCGGTGCCGTGGGCTCGGAGTGTTTCCGGGCGCGGTGCGGCGGTTCCGGTTGCCCGCGGAGTTCAAGGTGCCGCACATGGGCTGGAACCCGGTGGTTTTCCGCCAACCCGATTCGCCATTTGTCGCCGGGCTGCGGCGGGAGGGCGAACCGTTCTACTTCGTGCACAGCTACCACTGTGTGCCGGCCGATCGCGCGCTGGTCTTCGGCGAGTGCGACTACGGCGGCCCGTTCGTCGCGGCGATCGCCCGCGGCCGCTGTGTGGCCACGCAGTTCCACCCGGAGAAGAGCCAGGCTGCCGGGCTGCGGCTCTACCGGAATTTTGTCGATCTCTGCCGCGAAGCGGCGTGAACGGATCGGTCGGGCGGGGCCGCGGCGCCGGGGCGGCATCGGGGGCTTGTCTCCAGCAGTTGCCCTCATCTGGCGCATGGCCAGCACCGCGGTATCTGAAATCGCGGACGCGCGCGTTGTCGGCTTTGCAAAAGAGGGGCGGTCGTGTTCTCTGCCTCCACCATGCCGACTGAAGCCACCCTCCGAATTGAAGACCGGGAATTCAAACTGCCGATCATCGTCGGCACCGAAGGCGAGAAGGGCATCGACTGCCACAATCTGCGCGCGAACACCGGGCACATCACTTTCGACGAGGGCTATGGCAACACCGGCTCGTGCGTGAGCCAGGTGACGTTCATCGACGGCGAAGCGGGCATCCTGCGCTATCGCGGCTACCCGATCGAGCAACTCGCCGAGAAGTCCGACTTTGTGGAGACTGCGTACCTGGTCATGCACGGCGAGCTGCCGACGCCCGGCCAGCGCCAGCGGTTCTCCGCCTACCTGCGGGAGAACGCCGACATGCACCGTGGGCTCTACCGCGTGCTCGAGGAGTTCCCGCCGGACTCGCACCCGATGGCCGTACTGTCGGCCGCGATGAACGCGCTGGGCTGCTACTACCCGCACCTGTGCACGAACAACCACGAGCGCGACCTCAAGAACTACGAGGAGGCCTCCGCGGTCGCTGTCTCGAAGGTCCGCACGCTCACCGCCATGTCCTACCGTCTGAGCAAGGGCCTGGCGCTGGTGCATCCGAAGCGCAACCTCACCTACTGCGAGAACTTCCTGCACATGATGTTCTCCGAGCCGTATTACGACTTCATCCCCGAGCCCGAGGTCGTGCGCGCGCTCAACCTCATCCTGCTGCTCCACGCCGACCACGAGCAGAACTGCAGCACCTCCACCGTGCGCATGGTCGCTTCCTCCGGCGCCAACCTCTTCGCCTCCATCTCCGCCGGCATCTCCGCGCTCTGGGGACCGCTGCACGGCGGCGCCAACATGGCGGTCATCGAGATGCTCGAGCAGATCCACGCCACCGGCGACGACGGCTCGCGCTTCATCGAGGCGGCCAAGAACGGCAAGGCCCGCCTGATGGGCTTCGGTCACCGCGTCTACAAGAACTACGACCCGCGCGCCAAGATCATCGGCCGCGCGTGCGACAGCGTGCTGGCCAAGCTCGGCCGCAAGGACCCCCTGCTCGACATCGCCCGCCACCTCGAGCAGGCCGCCCTGAAGGATTCGTACTTCGTCGAGCGCAAGCTGTATCCGAACGTCGATTTCTACAGCGGCATCATCATGCGCGCCATCGGCATTCCGCTGAACATGTTCACTGTCATGTTCGCCATCGGTCGCATGCCCGGCTGGATCGCCAACTGGCGGGAGGTCGCCTCCACCTCCAAGGCGCGCATCTACCGCCCGCGCCAGATCTACACCGGCGCCCCGAAACGCGACTACGTGGCGCCC
>JAGVUB010000171.1 GCA_019136515.1 Verrucomicrobiota bacterium | reverse complement strand
GCCACCTTGGCGATCGCGGCGACCGCGGCGGCGTTCTGCGGTGAACCCGAGAACGCCCCGTCGAGATCGACCACATGGATCCACGCCGCGCCGGCGGCGGCGAACTCGCCGGCCACCTCGGCCGGGTTGTCGCGGTAGATCGTCGCCGCATCGGCGCGGCCTTGCGTCAACCGCACGCAGCGGCCGCCCTTGAGATCGATGGCAGGATAGATGGTGAACACCCCGCCATTGGCGCGAGCGACCCGCCCCGGGGCAAGCCGGTTGTGTCGGAAAACCCGTGGTCGCCGCCTCAGAACAGCGGAACCGGGATCCCCTCGTACGGGGCATGCGCCGGCGGAGGAGCGACCCGGTCCACCGTTCCGGCCACCGGATCGACCAGCAGCTCCATCAGGGCCCGCCGATGCCGCACCCCGCGCAGCCAGCCTGCCGACTCGGGACGACCCGGCGCATCGGTCGCCATGATGATCGCCTTGTACCGCGAGTTCTCCGCCACCGGCGCATTGGCATGATCGCCATCCCCCACGAAGGCCATCGGAATCTCCGGCACGTACCAAGTCTCTGGTAACACATAGACCAGCGGGGCACCGTCGGCCCCGGGATTCCGCCAAAACGCCGTGGTGTCCGGCGCCTGCCGCACCAGCTCGGCGACCCGCCCCAGCTTCGCCTCCGACACGCGCCCGATGGAGAGCCACGCCGCGGTGCCGTCGAACCGCGCATACAGGTGGCCCAACGTCCAGTCGCGCACCGCCCGTGCCGCGCCCCCAGCCGGCTCGATCTTCGCAAGCAAGACGTCGAGGTCGCCGAGTTCGTCGCGCCGCTGCGCCGAGAGAACCGTCTCCACCTCGGAGCCGAACAGGATGATCGAGACCACATCGCGTTCGGCGAGGGTGCCGAGGGCGAGAGAAACCGCCTGCCGCAAAGCTTGGATCGGCTCGCCGGCCATCGAGCCGGAACGATCGAGCACAAGGGCGATGTTGCGCACCGTACCCGTGTCCGGACCGGGCTGCGCTGGAGCGAGAATCTTCGCCTCAACATACGCTCGTGTATTCGCGCTGCTGTTGTAGATGGTGCGATCGGAGGCCGCCTCCAGCCGCAGCGCGTCCGACTGCGCAAGCACCGCGCCGCCGAACAGGAGCGGGAGCAACAGAAGAGAGATCACGATTCGCATGGGGTGGATTGTACACGAACGACCGGCGCAATGCGTCATGGTGGAGTAAAACATTGTCAACAGGATGTCATGCGGCTGGCGTGGCCGAAACGGCGCCCGCAACCGGGCCATCAACGTCCCCCGTCGCCCTCGCGCCATGGTCGGTCGCTGCAGCCAGTCGGCGACAAACGAACCGGCCGGCCTCGTTACTCCCGGAACCGGAACACGGTCTCGCCCTGCTTCGCGTAGCCGAGTTTGCGGCGGATCATCGACTCCACGTACAGCGGATCGGTGCGCAACTGCTCCAGCATGCGCTGCTGTTCGCGCAGCTCCTGCTCGGCCACCTGCAGCTTCTGCCGCGTCTCCGACTCCTGCGTCCGCAGGTTCCCCAGCTCCTGATACGTCTGCATGAACGAAATTCCGGCGAACGCACTGAGCGCCAGGAACACGACCGCATACAACGTGGCAATGAATCGACCGAGGGACATCGCAAAGGGAACAAGAAGCGGCGGTAAAAAAGGGTCTGGCTGCCGCTGCCTTCTTGCGTCCGAATTTTAGAGTCCATAATCGGCGGCGTTTCAATCACTTTCCCGTCTTGTCCGCGCCGTCGCGCGACCGTCCGCCGATCCCAACCCAGCCCGCCCGATGTACCAAAGCTTCTACGGTTTCGAGGAGATGCCCTTCAACATCACCCCGGACCCGAAGTTTCTCTATCTCAGCCCGTCGCACGTCGACGCGCTCCAGCACCTCAAGTACGGCATCGAGGAGCGCAAGGGGTTCATCGTCCTCATCGGCGAGGTGGGCTGCGGGAAGACCACCCTTTGCCGGCGCCTGCTCAACGAACTCGACCCCGCCCGCTTCGAGACCGCCCTCGTGCTCAACCCCCGCGTGACCGAGACCGAGATGCTCGAGACCATCCTGCTCGAGCTCGGCGAAACCATCGAAGATCACACGCAGAACGCCCTTGTCGCCCAGGTCAATCGCGTCCTCATGTCGCGGATTCACGCCGGCAAGGACATCGTCCTCATCATCGACGAGTGCCAGAACCTCTCCTTCGAGGTCCTCGAGCAGGTCCGCCTCCTCTCCAACCTCGAGACCGACAAACAAAAGCTCCTCCAGATCGTCCTGATGGGCCAGCCCGAGTTCAAGGAGAAGCTCCGGCAGGACCGCCTCCGCCAACTCCGGCAACGCATCCTCGTCCACTACGAGCTCAACCCGCTCTCGCAGGCCGAGGCCGAGCACTACATCTTCCACCGCCTCACCCTCGCCGGCTCGAACGGCCGCCCGCGTTTCACCAAATGGGCGCTGCGCTCGATCTACCGGCACAGCCGCGGCACGCCCCGCATCATCAACAATCTCTGCGACAAGGCGCTGCTGGCCGCCTTCGTGCGCGACTCCGACGAAGTCAGCTGGTGGGATGTCCGTCGCGCCCTCAAGGAGATCGCCCACCTCACAGACTGAGCGCGCCCCGGCGTCCCTCGGTTCTCCGCTTTCCGCATCGCCTCAGCCCCGCCAACCTCGGCATCCACCTCCGCCGCCATGAGCCTCATCAACGACGCACTGAAAAAAGCGCAACGCGAGCGCACCGCCGCGCCGGAGCATCCCGCCACCGTCACGCCGACCGCCCCCCAACCGCCCGCCAGCCGTGGCCCAGCCAGGCGCGGGGAGCTCAGATCCAGGAGCAACCACTGGCCCCTCCTCCTTGTCGTGCTCGCGCTCATTGGCGGTGGCACCGCAGTTTGGTTCCTCAAGCCCGGAGGGCAGCCGACGCCGACCACCATCACCGCGACCGCAGATCGTGCGCCCGCGACATCGCCAGCACCCACGACGGCAGCACCTGCCGAGCCCGCCCCGGCACCGGCTTCCCTCCAGATCAATCTGCCCGCTCCCACCACCGCCACCGAGGCGCCGACACCGGTTGCCACCACGCTCGTCCCACCGGCGGCAGCCACCCCAGCGGTTGTCCAGCCGACGCCCCAGCCTCCGTCCGCACCCACCACCGAACCGCTCAAGATCTCGCTCCAACTGGAGGATCCTCGCGTCCTCGCCTTCCTCGACGCCGCCCGTATCCAAGGCATTCGCTCCGTCGCCGACGACGCGAAGCTGCTCATGAACAGCAAGGTCTTCCGGCCCGGCGCCATCGTCGATCGCGAGCTGGGGCTAAAACTCGTGCAGATTCTGCCCACCGAGCTCGTCTTCGAAGACACCCGAGGCATTCAATACCGCAAGACCCTCTGAGCCGGGCTCATGCAGTAGTCGCCAAGAGGCGCACCGTTTGGCGTCGTTAATGGTGTGCAACATAAAGCGACTGAAGCCCCGCAGCGCGGGGACAACCAAACGGTGCGGTTGGA
>JAGVUB010000055.1 GCA_019136515.1 Verrucomicrobiota bacterium | reverse complement strand
CCGCCCTCGGCCGAGAAGACGCGCCGGCCATCGACCTCGACGACGGACTCTGTATCCACCTGTTGGGATAGGTCGGTGATCGTCGCGCCGTCGACCTTCACGCGGCCGGCGAGGACGAGGTCCTCCACCGCGCGGCGCGAGCCGAGCCCGCAGGCGGCGAGAAACTTGTTGATCCTCATGGGCGCACCTCTTCCTCGCGGCGTTCTTTCGGAAGAACTGCGCGTCGCTGCGTGAGATCGGACGTCGTCGCCATGGGCGGAACAACTTCCCGAGGGCGGCACGTCGGGCCAACCACAAACTTCGGTGGCCCGGGGTGGTGCTCGGCATCAGGCGGTCGCGACGGGCAGGTCGCGCGCGAGGAGCGGCCGGCCGAGACGGCGCCGCAGCCGGGCGCAGAGAAAGAGGAAGAGCTCGGCGGTGGTGAACGTGTCGCCGGCGGCGGTGTGGCGGTCCAGCGGCGGGATGTCGCAATGCGCGCACAGCTCCTCGAGCGTGGGCGGGCGCTGGCCGGGGTAGGCGGTCTTGCCGAAGGCGTCGATCGTCTGCATCGCCAGCTGGGCGGTGTCGAGGCGCGGGTTGCGCAGGCCGGTGCCGAAGTGCCGGCGCAGCGCCTCGTCGAGCATGGCGCAGTCGAACCCGATGTGGTGGCCCACCACGACCGCGCCGTGCAGCTGCGGCAGCAGCGCGGCGAGCACGTCGCGCTCGGCCTCGCCGCCGGCGGTATCGGAAGGCAGGATGCCATGGACGGCGGTGGCGGCGTTGACGGTGGCGGCGGACTGGCGCACGACCCAGGCCGAGGCCTCGCCGAGGCGCAGATCACCGCCGCGCACGGGCATGGTGGCGAGGGAGAGCAGCCGGTCCTGGCCGACCTTGAACCCGGTGGTCTCGGCGTCGAGCACGAGGAAGCGCAGCTCGCTCCACGGGCGGCGGCCGGGGACGCGGCGCGGCGTGGCGGCGCGGTAGGCGGCCGCGAGCGGGTCGCGCGGGCGGGAGAACAGCCAGAAGCTCACAGGTGGGCGGGAATGTGGAAGTCGCTGCGCACGGCGTCCTGCACCATGCGCACGACGTCGAAGACGTTGGCGAGCTGGGCCCGCTCGAGCTTGGTGAGGTCGGCCGGGTCGATGTAGCGGCCGGAGTCGCCGCGGCGCAGGCCGTTGAGGTTGCGCAGGCGCAGGAGGAGGTCGTAGCCGTCGCGGGCCAGTGTCGCCAGTTCCTGGTGCTGGGCGACGTTGCGGCGGATCTCGTCCCAGCGGCCGAAAGTGGAGTAGCGGCGACTGAGCCGGTGGCGCAGGGTGAACAGGCGGGCGGCGTCGCGCAGCGGCGCCATGGCGCGGCCCTTGATGTCGAATTCGCCCGCGCCGCTGCCCCGCGTCTCGACCACGAACTTGCCGAAGAAGTTGAGCGGCGGCGGGGTGTCGACGACCTGCTCGGCGAGGCGGCCCTGGAGCGATTCGCTGGCGGCGACGGAGGCGAAGATGCGCTCGCGCAACGGCTCGCAGAGCGCCTTGTCGCCCGAGACGAAGCGCAGGTCGTAGAGCACGACCGCGCGCAGGAGTGCCTGGCTGTCGGTGCACTCGGGCACGCGGTCGATCTCGGCGAGCCACTCGGCGCCGGACCTGCACCAAGTGCGGTTGGCGGCCATCACGCCGCCCTGGCAACGGGCGTAGCCGCAGGCGACGAGGTGCTCGATCACCCGGCCCGCGAGTTCGAGGAAACGAGTGCGCGCGGCCTCGTCGGCCTCGGGCGAGCCGGCGGAAGCGAAGACGAGCGCGTTGTCCATGTCGGTGCGCAGGATCTGCTCGCGGCGGCCGTCGCTGCCGACGGAGAGCCAGGCCCAGCGGCAGTCGGGCAGCGGCGTGCCGGCCTCGGCCATCTCCTGGGCGGCGAGCTCGAGCAGGCGGTGGACGAGCTCGTCGCTGAGCTCGGCGCAGATCTGCCCGAGGAAGGCGGCGGAGACGCCGGCGCCGAGGTAGCTGCGGGCGATCTCCTCGATCTCGTTGCAGAGTTCGCGGAAACGCGCCGGGGTGCGGGCGGCGCGGATCTCGCGCAACAGGCCGGCGGGGTGGTGGCCGCTCTGGGCGAGCAGGTCCTTGTGCGAGCACACGTCGAGCGCGGGGGTGTCGGCCGTGCCGTCCTCGGTGATACAGACCTGCCCGATGCGCTGGCGCAGCATGACGAGCAGCGCGGCGGTGGCGCTGGAGTGCGGCGCCACGGTCACCACCGGCGAGGACATGATGCGCGCGACAGGCGCGGATTTCGCAACGCCCTCCACGACCACGGTCTGCATGAGCATGTTGGCGGTCACGATACCGACCGGGCGCTGCGCGTCGTCGACGACGAGGATCGAGGGCACGCGGCCCGCGGTCATGCGTTCGGCGGCGTGCTGCAGGGTCTCGGTGGGCGGGCAGGTGAGAAGCCGGCCGGGCGGGCGCGGCTCGATGCGGCGGGCACCGTCGAGGTGGGCCTGGAGGATGTTCTTGGCGCGGCCGGTCACCCGGGACTCGGTGGGTTCGGGCAGGGCGATGGAGTCGCCGACGCGGGTGGCCCAGAAGAGGTGACGGCGGGCGTAGTCGCGGGCCTCGTCGTGCGTCTCGAGCAACTCGCGCATCGCCGCCCACGGCAGGGCGTAGAAGAGGCTGTCCTCGACGACCTGCGCGGTGACGCGGAACGGCTCGTTCTTGAGCAACGCGGTGAGGCCGAGCACGTCGCCGACGTCGCGCACGTCGACGAGTTCGCTGCGGTCCTCGACCTTCCAGATGTACTCCACGCGGCCGCGGGCGAGGAACAGGAGCTCGTCGCCGGGCTTGTCGCCCTGTGCCCAGACTTTTTCGCCGGCGGCGAGCACGCGGACCACGGAGTCGGCCGCGAGCGCGGCGACGGCGGAGTCCGGCAGCATCGAGAACGGAGGGAACCGACGCAGCGCTTCGGTGATGCGGGTGGGAATGACGTTGTTGACGCCCATGCTGAGCCGCAGTGTGGCGGGGCGGCGTGGGTTGGCCAGCCCGGGGAACGCTGGTCGGCGCTGGCGCGAGGAGCGCCGTGGCGGACCCATGCGGTGCGCTACGGATGGGGCGATGAAGCTGGCGGCGGGGTGTGGTGGAGGAGCTTGTTCGCCCAGGCGATGAAGAAGCTCATGTTGGAACGGTCCTCGTGGCCGCCGTCGTGCTGGCGCCAGGCGAGTTCGCCGTCGAGCAGGCCGGTGTTGTGGGGCGGCATCTGGGCGGTGCGGTAGTCGGCCGGGTCGCCGAGGTTGCGGGCGCCGAGCAGGCGGAAGACCGGGCCGGCGGCGACCGTGGCCATGTAGCTGCCCTGCTGGTCGAGCCAGTGGGCGTCGCCCTTCTCGGGGATGCCGTAGCTGACGAAGGTCGGGCGCGGGGCGCAGAGCGCGAGGAGCATCGGCGACTCGACCGGGATGTCGCCGGCGTCCTTGCGGCCAAACGACGACTCCTCGGCGCCGTACTTCAGGAAGTTGCCCGCCATCCAGTGGTACTCGCCGGAGCTGGTGAGGTTCTCGACGGCCTCGCCGAAGTCGCGGCGGTGCGGCTTCACGCCGCCCTCGCCGGAGGAACCGATCAACGCCACCGCGAAGCGCGGCTCGAGCGCCATCGCGACGAGCGCGGCCTTCCCGTAGCGGGAGACGCCCTCGATGCCGACGCGCTTGGCATCCACGGCGGGCAAGGTCTCCAGAAAGTCGAGGGCTCGGGCGGCGCCCCAGGCCCAGGCGCGCAGCGCGCCCCATTGCTCGGGCGTGCGGCGTTGTCCCCGGTTGGTCAGGCCGATGACGCCCGCGGTCAGGCCGGCGGCATTGTCCGGTTGGATACTGTTGGGGACGAGGGAGACGTAACCCCAGCCGGCGGCGATGAGCTGCTCGTGCGAGGGCGGGGCGGCGGGCTCGGGCCCGAAGCGCGGCGCCGGTTCGTCGGGCAGGTTGCCCCAGCCGAACATGATCAGCGTCGGCACCGGGCCGGCGGCGTCGGCCGGCACGACCACCACCATCTTGATCCCGACGGCGATCGCGGGGCAGGCCGAGTTGTCGACGCGGCCGGCGACGCGGCGGGCGACGACGGGCCGGCCGGCCACGGTGGTGGGGACGGTTTCGACGACTTCCCAAGTGATGCCGGGGACTCCGGCCGGGATGCGCCCGACGACCTCGCGCTCGAAGTCCTCGACGATCTCGGGGCGGCGCTGCTCCCACCACTGTGCGGCGGTGGCGACCTTGCGTCCGTCCTTGAGCGTGAGCGCATCCGGCCAGTCGGGGAAGGGGTTGGCCTTGGCCGGGTCGTAGTTGGGCAGATTGGTCGAGCCGGGGTTGGGGTCGCGGCCCGGGCGCAGCTTGGTGATGCCGAGCTGGCGCAGCATGTCGGTCTGGTCCTCGAGCCCGAGCCGGTAGAGGCGGGCCTGCTCCTCGGGACTGAGGAGGAACGGGTTCGCGGGCGTGGTCTTCGCGGCGGGCTTCGCTTCCGGGGTCGTGGCCGGGGCGGACGACTGGGCTGCGAGCGAAGTGACCGAGAGCAGCAGGAGGCCGGCGAGAGCCGGAAGACGCAGGGACGTATTCATGGGAAAAGGGAGCGGGCGTCAGTCTGCGGGCCGGAGCACGAAATCGCGACCGGCGACGTTCTGGCCGTTGACCAGAAGGTCGATCCGATGCGTGCCCGGGTAGAGGCGGCGCGTCGTGACGGGGCGGAGGCTGTGCTGGAGCGCGAGCGAGCGCTTCTCGCCCGGGTCGAGCACGAATTTCCAGCCCTTGAACACCTTCGGCGCACGTTCGCCGTTGGCACGCACGTGGTGCACGGCGTAGTCGATCACGAGCGACTGCGGCGCCGCGGCGGTGGAGGTGAGCCGGACCGTGAGGCCGAGGCTCCCGCCGATGGCGACGGAGCGGGCGGAGAGGGTGAGCGTGGCTTTGCCATGCAGGCTGTGGTCGAGGCCCCACGCCTCCAGCGTGGCGGGATGACCGGCCTTGATGAGCGTGCGGCTGGCATGGCGCAACAGGGCGACGCGCTCCGGGGCGGCGCCCACGAGGTGCTCGCGTACCCAGGACGCGACGAGGTCGGGGTGGTCCTTGGCGATGTCGTTGAGGTGGTTGGCCACGCTGCGGCGCACGTAGGCCGAAGGATCGTCCTGCAACGTGCGCAGCAGTGGTAGTGTGGGGGCGGGATCGGCGACGAGTGACTGGAGGCGCAGTCCCCATGGCAGACGCGGGCGGCTGCCTTCGCTGACGAGCCGGCGGACGTGTGCGCTCGGATCGCGGACCCACTTGGCGAGGGTGCGGAAGACGGCCTCCGGGTCGCGCTGGAGGAAGGGCCGGATCGCGAATTCGGCGGTCGAGCGCTGCGTGAGCGCGTGCAGGCACGCGAGCGAGCGCGACGTGTAGTCGAGACCGCGGCTGGCGACGAACTCGCCGAGCGACCAGATGATGATGCCGGAAAGCCCCGCGGTGCGGGCCGTGGCGTCCTGCTCGGCCGGCTCGCCGTCGGCGTCGAGCGGGACAGGCGGCGCGAGCGCGGCCTCGATCACGTCGCAGGCGTGGGCGAAGTCGGCGGGCAGGGTCTGCGCGAGCGCGGCGGCGAGGTGGAGCACGCGGGCCTTGAGCTCCAGCTTCTCGAGACCGTCGCCGGCGAGCGTTTCGAACCGCGCGCGGTCGAAGCGGGGCCAGGCGCGGGACAGGTGGCGGGCGGCCTCGGCGACGGTCTCGCGGTTGACCAGGTTCTTGAAGGGCTCGGCCATGGGTGCGGCGAAGTCAGGACCGAACACGCGGCGGCGGCAAGCCGCGCGAGGGCTCGCCGGATCAGCCGGCGGGCGGCGGCGGATCCTCGCGCGGGAACCCGTAGATGACGCGCGCGCCGCGGCGGAACGTCAGGTACGAGTACGTCCAGGATAGCAGGACGGAGAGTTTGTTGCGGAAGCCGACGAGGAACACGAGGTGGATGAACAGCCATGCCAGCCACGCGGTGAACCCGCTGAACTGGAGCCGCCCGATCTTCGCCACGGCGCGCGAGCGGCCGATCGTCGCCATCGTGCCCTTGTCGAAATAGACGAACGGCGCCCGGCACGCCGGGGCGGCCGCGGCGCCGGCGCGGAGTTCCCGGGCGAGGGTTTGGGCGGCGTAGGCACCCGCCTGCATGGCGGCCGGGGATACGCCGGGCACGATCTGGCCCATCGGATCGGTCAGCGCGATCATGTCGCCCAGCACGCGCACCTCCGGATGGCCGGGAAGGCTGAGGTCGGGCAGCACCTTCACGCGGCCGGCGCGGTCGGTCTCGGCGCCGAGCTGCGGGCCGAGCGGCGAGCCGGCGACGCCGGCGGCCCAGATGATGTTGGCGGCGCGCAAGGTCTCGTTGGGCAGCACCACTTCGCTGTCGCGGATCTCGCGCACCTGCACGCCGAGCCACACGGCCACGCCGAGGCTTTCGAGTTGCGCACGCGCCCGGTCGGAGAGTTCGGGCGGGTAGGCGTTGAGCAGGCGCGGGCTGCCTTCGACGAGGATGACGCGGGCGGTGCGCAGGTTGAGTCGGCGGAAATCCCGCGCGAGTACGTGGCGCTGGAGTTCCGCGAACGTGCCGGCGAGTTCGACGCCCGTGGGGCCGCCGCCGATCACGACGATCGTCATCAGGCGTTGGCGTTCGGTGGGGTCGTCGGTCATCTCGGCGCGCTCGAAGGCGTGCAGCACGTTGCGCCGGATACGGAGTGCGTCGTCGATGGTCTTCAACCCCGGCGCGTGCCGCTCCCATTCGGGATGGCCGAAGTAGCTGGTGCGCCCGCCGAGGGCGACGACGAGGTGGTCGTAGGACAGCACGCTCTGCCGGAGTTGCACGGTGCGGGCTGCGAGATCGAAGCCGGCGACCTCGTCCATCAGCACGGTGACATCGCGTTTGCGGGCGAGGATCGAGCGCACCGGTTGCGCGATGTCGGGCACGGCCAGCCCGGCGGTGGCAACCTGGTAGAGCAGGGGCTGGAAGAGGTGGTGGTTGGTGCGGTCGACGAGCGTGACGCGCGCGAGTCCGGCGGGAAACTTCTGCGCGAAGGTCAGGCCGGCGAAACCGGCTCCGAGAACGACCACGTGCGGGCGGGTGTCGGCTGCGGTGCTCATGTGGGGGAGAACGGATCATCGGGAGTGGGGAATAGGCAAATCGCGCTACGTGCGGGAGCGGTCCGCGTAGGGTGCAGGGAGGGGGATGTTGTGATCCCGGTGGGGCGCCATGCCCGGGCGGAGACTGCCGACTGGCGAAATTGCCGGTCGTCGGCATGGTGCCGGGCATGAAGTCCGGTGTGCTGCTGTTCGTGTGGGCCGGCGCTGCGGCGCTGGCGCTGTTATCGGGTTGTACGACAGTCCCGGAGACGGGACGGCGGCAACTGATGTTGATCGACGCGTCGCAGGAGGCGCAGATGGGGCTCTCGGCCTTCGCCGACCTCAAGACCCAGCAGCCGATCTGCCAGGACCCGGTCGCGACCGAGCGGGTGCGCCGGATCGGGTTGCGCATCGCCCCGGCGGTCGGCCGCGACCTGCCCAACGCCGACTGGGAGTTCGTCGTGTTCGAGTCCGCGCAGGTGAACGCGTTCGCGCTGCCGGGCGGCAAGGTCGGCGTCTATACGGGGTTGTTGAATTTCGCGGACAGCGACGACGAGCTCGCCGCGGTGATGGGGCACGAGATCGCGCACGTGAGCGCCCGGCACGGGGCCGAGCGGGCGTCGCAGTCGCTCGGGGTGGCGGTGTTGGGCGCGGGGGTGGCGGTGGCGACGGAGGATTCGAAGTACCGCGATGCGATCAACGTGGCCTTCGGGCTCGCGGCGACCGGCACCGTGCTGAAGTACTCGCGCGACCATGAGAGCGAGGCCGACCGCATCGGGCTGCTCTACATGGCGCGCGCCGGCTACGACCCGGCGGCGGCGGTCCGTTTCTGGCGCAAGATGGCGGCCCGGGAGAAGTCCGGCGTGCGGATGCCCGAATGGCTTTCCACCCATCCCGCCGACGAGACGCGCATCGCGCGGCTCGAACGCTGGCTGCCCGAGATGGTGCCGATCTACGAGGCGCACCGCTGAATACCGTGGGCCGCGGGCGCGCGGCGCGGGTGGAGGCCTTTGGTCGGCGCGTGCTTGTGCCGTTGATAGTCTTCGTGAACGCTGAAGCCACGAACACGACCCATTCCCCGATCGCGCGCCTGACCGAGGCCGAGCTCCCCGTCGCCTTGGATTTTCGTTACCGGATGATGGAGGAGTGCGGTATGGCGCCGCTGCTGGCCGACGACTGGCGTGAACTCACGCACGCGGTCTATGCCGAGGGCTACCGCGCCGGCACGATAGCGCACTTCGGCTGGCGAGAAAACGGCGCGATCGCCGCCACCGCCGGCGTGATGATTCGCGACGATTTTCCCGCGAACACGCTCAAGTCCCGCCGCTACGGCTGGATCATGGATGTGTACGTGCTGCCCGAACACCGGAAGCGCGGCCACGCGCGGCGGCTGACCACGGAGACGCTCGCTTGGCTGCGCGGGAAGGGCGTCGTCTTCGCGCGGCTCGTCGCCTCCGAAAAGGCCAAGCAGGCGCGCCTGTACGAGAAACTCGGTTTCACCTTCGCCAACGAGATGCGGCTGAATCTCGCGGCACCGGCGGGGTGAGCGGCGGAGCGGCGACTTGGCCGGTTGGCTTGTTGAAAAACGATATTGCAAATCAAGGGCGCTGTGGCACCGTTCCGGTGTTTTGAGATTCGTCTGGGACCAACGGAAGGAGGCGACCAACCTCGCCAAACACGGCGTGTCGTTCACCGAAGCGCAGCAGGCGTTCGACGATCCGCATGCCGTGGTCGCCTTCGATCCGCAGCACAGCGGGCCGCGGGAATTGCGCTGGTGGCTCCTCGGCAAGGTTGGGTCGCGGGTGATGCTCGTCCGCTACACGCATCGGCCGGGCGGTGCGGTGCGAATCATCGGTGCCGGTTACTGGAAGATCGGAAAGGAACTCTATGAAGAAGCACAAAGAAACGTCTGAGAAGCCCGTGTTCGATGCCGAGGGCTACCAGGTCAATCTGCAGGACCTCAACGGCGAGGCGTTGCCCAGGCGGGGAATCGTGAAGTTCAAGCCGCTCAAGCACGGCGGTGTGCGTGCCGGGGCGGGACGCAAACCGGCCGGGCGAACGCCGGTGCTGCTGCGCTTGAGCCCCGGTGTCGTCGCGGCGCTGCGGGCGAAGGCGAAAGCGGAGAACCGCACGCTGTCCGACGTGGCTGAGGAACGGCTGGCGATCGCGTGAGGGCTGGATCTGCTGACGAGCAGCGGCGCAGCTTCAAAGGGTTTCTCCGAGCGAGTTGCCGAGGGCGATCTCGCGCTTCGAACGGCGGAGCGAGCCCTTGGCGACGGGGGCGACTTCCTCGGGCATTTCCCACGGCTCGCATTTCATGAAGCCGAACGGGAACTTCACGACCACAGCCTGCTTGCGGGTGACGACGCGGCGCCCGACCTTGGCGAACTGCTCCTTGGCTTCGTTGGCCGTGAGAATCTGCATGTGGTACGAGTAGGTGCCGCGCTGCGGGCGGTCAAGTGGGGCGAGGGCGGTTCCGGCAGTGGCGGACCGAGGTCCGTCGGCGAGTTTCGGAGCTGGATGTCACCGGTCAGGTGCAGGCGGTGCCGCTCGAAGAATCCTTAGCCAAGGCGCGGAAGTTGATCGGGGGTGAAGTACCCGCTCCATCCCGGGGGCGATGCGGAATTTCTGGAGGCGGTGCGTCACCGGATTCGGCCGAGCGACGGGTGGCTGGCCTCGCCGTCTTCGCGCTATTTGCCGGAGGCGCGACGCTTGGGCGATCGGAAGAGATCGAGCAGATCGATGCGGAGGGCGTCGGCGATGGCCACCAACTCGAAGTCGAATACGGAACGCTCGCGCCGTTCGATGCGGCCGAGCGAGGTCCGGTCGATGTAGAGGCCGCGTGCGGCGAGTCTTCCTGCTAGGTCTTCCAGCGTGACCGCAGGCGAGCACTGCAACCGGATCGCGCGCAGGTTGGGCCCGATGAGGTTCATGCCGCCGGAGAGAGTGGAGCGAGGAAGCCGCAATGTGGGATATCTTCACATTGACAGTGCCAGCGGCGCGGAGCTTAAGAGTGAGGCATTCTTACATCGTGGGCGGATGATCGGATCGTTTGCGGTTCCTGGCGACGGTCGGGCGGTCGCCCCCGGTGTCGCGGCCTGAAGCGCGCCGCGCCTGAGCACCCCGTCGCTTCAGACCCAATCCCTCGTCACAATGACACGAATCCAGCACTTCCGCGCAGCGGCCGCCTTGGCCCTGATTCTCTTAACGGCGTTCCTTGCCGGTCGGCAGACCGGGACGCAGCCCCCGACCGCGATTGAGGCCAGCGTCGTCTCCGCCAACACTTCCGTTTCGACGACTGCCACTCCGGTCGCTTCGACCATCACGGTCGCGGCCCCGAGCGCCGTCGTCGCTCCGGTGGTGACGATGCCGGCGGCCGAGCCTAAGCTCGCCCCGGCCAGCGTCCGCCAAGTGCTGCCGAGCGTGCAGTATCACGTCGCCGACTGGAGCACGTTCACGCCGGATAAGCTCACCGTCGAGCCGGTCCCCGGTTGCCCGGTGGAGTTCAAGCTCGATCATGTCGAGCAAGTCGCCGGCCGCACTGTATGGGTCGGTCGCAACGAGGACATCCCCGGAGCCAGCTACGTCAGCGTGGCGGACACGGACAGCTACACCTCCTCAGTGGTTGTGCCTGGCGCTTCCGAGTACCGGGTCCGCGTGAGCGGCGAGTCGGTTGAGGTCTCCGAGCGGGTCGAAGGCATCTGCGCCGAGACGGTCGAGGCGAACGCCTCGGCGGCTCTGGCCGCGCAGACTCCCGTTGCCGCGGCCGACGCCTCTGCGGTCAATACCGTCGATGTGCTCGTCTTCTACAATGGTGAGGTGGTGGCCACCGAGAAGACTTTTCTGGGGGCACAGACTGATGCAGAGGTCAAAGCTGCTGTCGAAACCGAGTCGATCTTGGATCTGACGCAATCAAACGCCTACCTTGAGAATTCGGGCGTCAACAACCTCCGGTGGCGTTTTGTTGGTGCCGAGGTGGCACCGGCTGCGCTCACTCCGGCCACTTTTGAGGCCGCGCATGGACAGACATTGGAGACCGATCTGCGGGCGTTCGCGGCCAACAGCGAAGTCACGGCCAAGATGGAGTCCTACGGAGCCGACCAGGCTATCCTGTGGGTTGCCACCAACCGCAGCGATTTTGCCACCGTTGCCGCTCTTGCTCAATGCCCCGGCAACTACGTCGCGCTCTACTACAAATACTACGACAGCACGTTCACGGCGCATGAGCTGGCGCATAACTTCGGATGCAAGCATGACCGCGCCACGGATGGCATCGCTGATTCAGACGCGAACTACAACTATGGCTATCGCGGCTCCTATGCCGGCCAGGGGTACGGCACGATCATGTCCTACGGAGCCAACCTGCTTCCGTACTTCTCGAACCCGAGCATGACGGTCAGCTCGGCAACGGTCGTGGCTGGCACGAACGACCAGATCACCATTGGCATCGCGGCCGGGCAGACCGGGGCAGCGGACAACGCCCGTTGGCTGCGCGAGAAGGCCGCTTCGATGGCGGCGACCCGTGCCCCTGACACCGCTCCCGCGATCACTTCGCAACCGGCTGGAGCTACCATCACGGCGGGGCAGATTCTTTCGGTCAGTGTGACGGCTACCGGCGGCCATTTGACCTACCAGTGGTCCAAAGATGGTGTGACCATCCCCGGCGCGACCAGCGCGACCTACTCGAAGTCGGCAACCACCACGGCGGACAGCGGTTCCTACGCCGTGACGGTCAGCAACTCGCTCGGCAATGTCACCAGCAACAGCGCGGCCGTGACTGTGAAGGCTGCGAGCAGCAATACCGGCGGCAACAACTCCGGTGGTAGCTCCGGTGGCGGCGGCGGTGCGCTGCCCGGCTGGTTCCTCGTTGCTTTGCTGGCCCTGCTGGGCCGCAAGGCGCTGGGCCGGCCGGCGCGGGCGGCATAGTCCTCGACTTGGTCGGGGGCGGGTTTGCCGACGGCGAAGTCAGATGGAGGCCTTCTGCCATTCGGTCGCGAGGCCTTTGCGGTCGATCCACGAGTGGAGCGCCTCGCGGTCGATCCGGTCGCCGCTGATCGCGAGGATGGCGCGGATGTCGATAAGGTGCTTCTCGGAACCGCCTTCGCGGAAGTACTCGAGTTTGCGCACGATCACGTATTCCGGAGGAGCGACCGAGAGCGTGGCGTCGCCGAACGGAATGCGGCGCCGGAGCGGCAATGCCCAGTGGTGGAGCGGGTCGGTGCCGATCGGGTAAAGGTCCGCTTTGAAGCCGGTGTCGTGATGGATGAGGTTGAAATGGCCACGCTCGTTGCGCGCAAGTTCGAGACCGATCACTTCGGCAGGTGGGGCATAGAACTCCGCTTCCGGAAAGGCGGCACGCAGGCGCTCGATGTCGTGGTCTTGCAGCTCGATCACCACATCCAGATCGTTGGTTAGTCGCGGCTGCCCGTAGAGGATCGCGGCGGTTGCCCCGGTGATCATGTAGGGCACGCCGAGTTGCTCCAGCGGGCCGGTGAAGAGCGCGATGAAATCAGCGGCTGGCATGGAGGACCCGGCGGGCGATCTCGCGGCGGCGCTCTGCGGCGGTGAAATGCGGGTGCGAGAGCTGCAGACCGGCATCCATTAGTGACCGAGCGTCGCGTTGCATCGCGATCGCCAGTTCGAGTCGGCGGCCGGGCGTCATCCGACGGTAGGCTGCGATCTGCGCCGCGTCGGCCGCGATGCGGTGCGCGGGGAGCGGTTCACGACTGTCGGGTGCGACGGACACGGGGAAACGATGTGGCCGGCGGTTGGTGTTGGCAAGCGGAGCGGCTTTCCGGCGGTAGAGCGGTTTTCTGAAGCCGCGGTGTTCGTTGCCCGCGGCGGAGCGCCGCTCTCGCGAGCGGCGCCACAGTGCGGCGAGTGCGGTACCTGCCGCGGGCGGGCGTGACGGACGTTTCGGAGAAACGTCCCTACCTGCGGAACCTCACGCCTCGTAGGCGAGGTAGGGGGAGAGCCACTTCTCGACTTCGGCGACTTCGCGAGCGCTGCGGGCGGCGTAGTCTTCGATCTGGTCGCGGGCGAGTTTGCCGACGGCGAAGTACTTCGACTCGGGATGATTGAAGTAGAAGCCGCTCACGCTGCTGCCGGGCTTCATCGCACAGCTCTCGGTGAGGCCGATGCCGGTGGCGGCTTCGATGTCGAGGAGCTTCCAGAGCTGCGGCTTCTGTGTGTGGTCGGGGCACGCGGGATAACCGGGTGCGGGGCGGATGCCGCGGTACTTTTCGCGGATCATCTGCTCCATCGTGAGGTTTTCCGCGCGGCCGTAGCCGGAGAGGTCGCGGACCTGCTTGTGGAAGTATTCGGCGAGGGCTTCAGCGATGCGGTCGCCGAGCGCCTGCACCATGATCGCGGAGTAGTCGTCCTGCGCGGCCTTGAACTCGGCGGCGAACGCCTCGACGCCCGGGCCGGCGGTGACGGCGAACGCGCCGAGGTAGTCGATGCGACCGCTGCTCTTCGGTGCGACGTAGTCGGCGAGGCAGTGGTTGAACTGGTCGGCTGGCTTCTCGTTCTGCTGGCGGAGGAAGTGGAACGTCTCGACGACGCGGCTGCGCTGCTCGTCGGCGTAGACCTCGACGGAGTCGCCGACGGAGTTCGCGGGCAGGAAGGCGATGAGAGCGCGCGGCTGAAACCGATTCTCGGCGACGATGCGCGCGAGGAGCTTCTGGGCGTCGGCGAAGAGCTTGGTGGCCTCGGTGCCGACGGTCGGGTCCTTCAGGATGTCGGGGAAACGGGCGCCCAGTCGATGAAGCCGACGATGTCGGCAAGGTCCAAGGGACAAGTGGCAAGTGCCAAGGAGGCATCCGGAACTTCCGAACCTGGCACTTGGTACTTGTCACTTGTCACTTCCGCCGTCCGGGCGGCCGCGTACACGCGGCGGCCGAGGAAGGCGGGGCGGGGGATGTCGACGGTGGACCAGTCGAATTGCGGGGCGCGGGAACGGGCGGTGGCGAGCGGGAGGAGCGGGGTGCGCTTGAGGCGGGCGGCGAAGTCGTCGCGCTGGCGTTGCTGTTTGGCGACGAGGTCGGCGACGAAGGCGGGCTTCTGCTCGGGCGAGAGGAGCGCGGAGGCGACGTTGACGACGCGGGAGGCGTCGAGCACGTGGACGACGCCGTGCGGGTACTCGGGCGCGATCTTCACGGCGGTGTGCGCGGGGCTCGTGGTGGCGCCGCCGATGAGCAGCGGGACGGTGAAGCCCTGGCGCTGCATCTCCTTGGCGACATGCACCATCTCGTCGAGCGACGGGGTGATTAGGCCGGAGAGCCCGATTGCGTCGGCGCCGAGACGTTTGGCCTCGGCGAGGATCTTCTCGGCGGGGACCATGACGCCGAGGTCGGTCACCTCGTAGTTGTTACAGGCGAGGACGACGCCGACGATGTTCTTGCCGATGTCGTGCACGTCGCCTTTCACGGTCGCCATCAGAATGCGTCCGCCGGACGCATTCTGGAGGCGGGAAGCTTCGCTTCCCGCGGGAGCGGAAGCGGCCGCGCGGCGCGCGGCCTCCTTCTCGGCCTCCATGTACGGAGTGAGCACGGCGACGGCCTTCTTCATCACGCGGGCGGATTTCACGACCTGCGGGAGAAACATCTTCCCGGCGCCGAAGAGGTCGCCGACGACGCGCATGCCGTCCATGAGCGGCCCCTCGATGATGTGGAGCGGGCGCGGGTACTTGGCGGTGTTGGCGCGGGCTTCCTCGGTGTCGGCCTCGACGAAGGTGTCGATACCCTTCACGAGCGCGTGGGCGAGGCGCTGTTCGACGGGGAGCGAGCGCCAGGCGTCGGCCGCGGCGGTATCGGGTTTCGCGGCGCCGGTTTCCGGTTTCACGGTCGCCGCCTTGATCTCGTCGGCGAGGGCGACGAGGCGTTCGGTGGCGTCGGGGCGGCGGTTGAGGAGGACGTCCTCGATGTGGGTGAGGAGGTTGGGCTCGATCTCCTCGTAGACGCCGAGCATGCCGGCGTTGACGATGGCCATGTCGAGGCCGGCGGCGATGGCGTGGTACAGGAAGGCGGCGTGCATCGCCTCGCGTACCGGGTTGTTGCCGCGGAAGGAGAACGAGACGTTGGAGATGCCGCCGGAGGTCTTCGCGTGCGGGAGGGTGCGTTTGATGATCCGCACCGCCTCGATGAAATCGACGGCGTAGTTGTTGTGCTCGTCGATGCCGGTGGCGACGGTGAGGACGTTGGGATCGAAGATGATGTCCTCGGGCGGGAAGCCGACTTTGTCGACAAGGAGATGGTACGCACGGGTGCAGATGCGGACCTTGTCGTCGCAGGTGGCGGCCTGGCCCTGCTCGTCGAACGCCATCACGACCGCGGCGGCACCGTAGCGGCGGAGAAGGCGGGCGCGGCGGAGAAACTCGGCCTCGCCCTCCTTGAGCGAGATGGAGTTCACGATGCCCTTGCCCTGCAGGCACTGGAGGCCGGCCTCGAGCACGGACCACTTCGAGGAGTCGAGCATGATCGGCACGCGCGAGATCTCGGGCTCGGCGGCGATGAGGTTGAGGTACTTCACCATCGTCGCTTCGCCGTCGACGAGCGCTTCGTCGACGTTGATGTCGATCACGGTGGCGCCGGCCTCGACCTGCTGGCGGGCGATGGCGAGGGCGGCGTCCCAGTCGCCGGCCTTGATGGCCTTGGCGAACTTCGGGGAGCCGGTGATGTTGGTACGTTCGCCGACGACGAGGAAACTGGAGGCGCTGCGGGACATATCAGTGGACGGTAGACGGTGGACAGTGGTCGGTGGCCCTCCTTCGCCGAGGCTTCGGAGGGTGCCGCTGCGCGGCAGCGGATCAGGTGAGAGGGAACGCGATGGCGCCGAGGGCGGCGAAGGTCACGAGGGTGGAGAGGATGAGCAACACGTAGGTGCGGCGGATGTCGCGGGCGTCGGCGCCGGGGGCGTCGGCGGGATCGCCGAGCCAGAGGTCGCAGACCTGCACGCCGTTCTTGAAGAGCGGGCCGATCAGGCGGCGGCGCAGCGCGCCGGCGATGGTGCACTCCGGCCAGCCGCTGTTCGGGCCGGGCACGAGCGCGTGCTGGGCGAAGCCGATGCGCCAGGCGGTGCGGACGTCGAAGCCGGGGAGCAGCGCGGCGAGGCCGGAGAGCAGGAGCCAGCTCCAGCGCGCGGGGAGGAAGTTGGCGACGTCGTCGGTGCGCGCGCCGCACCAGCCGAAGCGCAGGTAGCGGTCGGACTTGTAGCCGACCATGCTGTCCATCGTGCTCACGATCTTGAAGAGCACGCCGGCCAGCGGGCCGAAGAGGAGGAGGAAGGCGAGCGGCGAGAGCACGCCGTCGACGAGGTTCTCGGCCATGCTCTCGACGGCGCCGCGGCCGCAGGCAGCGAGGTCCATCTTTTCGGTATCGCGGCCCACGAGCATGGAAACATGGTGACGCGCGGCGGCAAGGTCGCCGCGGGCGACGGCGCGCGCGATGCGTTCGCCGTGGGCGATGAGGTCGCGCAGCGCCAGGCAGGCCCAGCAGACGAGGCCGGCCGCGGCGTCGAACGCGTACGGGTGCAGCGCGTGTGCGCCGGCGAGAAAGGCGACGACGAGCGGCAGCACGGTGCCGGCGAGCAGGAACAGCAGCGCGATGCCGCCGCCGTAGCCGTTGGCGCCGAGGCGGAAGAGCACGCGTTCGTAGAACGCGAGCAGCCGGCCGAGCAGGCGGATCGGGTGCGCGGCGAAGATTGGGTCGCCGATCAACGCGTCCAGCGCGAGGCCGAGCGCGGTCCAGAGGAAGAAACGCGGTTCGAGGAATCCGACGGAGGCGTGCAGCGCGTCGGCGAGAGTGGCGGCGAGGGCGGACATCACGTCAGGTGCTGTATCCGAGATCCGAGGTAGGGCGGTTTCTCCGAAACCGCCGCAACCGTCGCCCGAGATTGATCCGAGCGCAGAGCGGACGTTTCGGAGAAACGTCCCTACCCTCGGAGGTGTTGTCCTGGATGGAACTCATCGGTTCAGCGCTGCCACTTGCGTTGCCAGCCCAGCGCGATGGCGCGGGTGCCGAGTTCGACGGCGGCGGGCAGGAGCGACTCCGGAGCGACGGCGAGGTCGACGGGAAGCGCGTTCACGAGTTCGGCACGGAGAGAGGGAAACGCCTCGGGACGGGTGGCGAGGCCGGCGGCGAGGAGCGCGGCTTGGTTGATGAGCGCCTCGCGGGCGGTGGCCGGGGCGAGCGTGCCGGCAAGCGTGCGGTCGAGCACGGCGGCGAACGCGTAGGCGGCGGCGGTCTGCGGCTCGTAGATGACGGGGTTCCAGTTGTCCTTGAGAAGCTGGCACTGGGCGGCGTCGAGGAAGCCGGCGAGCTGCGTCTTGAATGTTTCCTCCTTCAGGCCGAAGCGGCCGAGGGCGTGGAAGATCGAGCGGGTGTAGCTGCGTTCGAGGCCGTTGCCCCAGCGGAGCGCTTCGAGCGTGGCGTCGCGCACGGCGCGGCCGATGAGCTCGCCGGCCTTGGTGTGCTTGCCAGTCCAGGTGCGTGCGGCGGGACCGGCGGCGGGCGCGGCGATGGCGTACTGGTCGGTGCCGGTGCCGGTGGCGAGGCGCCAGGAGGAGAGGCTGCCGATGGCGAGTTCGAGGAGCGCGGAGGTCTTGGCCTCGGTCATCGTCATCGCGGCGCGGGCGAGAGCGGCGTCGCTGAGCGGGGCGGAGAGGAACAGTAGTGTGTTGATGGTGCCGCTGTGCGTGCCGGGCTGCTTCGTGGCGGCATCGGCGAGGACGGTGCGGACCCATTTGCCGTCGGCCTCGTCGTAGCAGGCGGTGTCGCCGGCGCTGCCGGCGTTGCCGGTCACGCCGCCGGTGACGATGGCGGTGATGGAGAGTTCGCCGTGCGTGTGGGTGGCGATGCCGAGGTACTGCATCGCGGCGGCGGTGCCCATGACGGCGGTGGTGCCCGGGGCGAGCTCAAGTTCGTCGCAGACGGAGCGGTGGTAGCCCTCGGGGCCGAGGCCGGTGATGTAGGCGAAGCGCTCCTGATGCTTCACCGGCTCGCAGCTCTGATGATTGACGAGGTGGCGCACATCGGCGCGCAGGCCGCCGTTGACCGAGCAGGTGCTGAGAACCTTGGCCGGCATCCGCAGTTCGGCGACGACGTGGCGGCCGCGGCGCGCGACGAGGGCGAAGGGCGAGTCGAAGACCGGCAGGGCGTGGGCGGCGGAGGACATGGATTGCGGAAGGCGGAACGCGGATTACGGAATGGGGCCGGATCGGAAGGCGGAGACGGAGAGGAGAATGTGGAAATCAGGGAATCAGGAAAGGGAACCAATCCTACGTCATAGTTGCTTCTTGGTACCGCTGTCTGGGTCGAGTGCGGCAAGTTGCGCGAGAGCAAATCGCTGCTGATCTCCCTTCAAGAAAGCGCGTACCCAGACCCGAAGTTCGGAATTTGCGGAGCGGAAGACTGTTTTCGTGGGGCGAATGTTCGCGAATACGTGTAGCAGGTTCTTTTCGTTGAAATCGAGAAACTGCACGAGTTCGGCCCTCGCCTGTGCAACCTTTCTGAGGACGGCGAATTTTGCGCGAAGTCTCTCCAATTCCGTCTCGATCTCCGTTTCTGTCATCGGGAAATGAGAGTCCTTTATTACCCCACCACCAGCGGTTCCAGCCCGCTGAGGCGGAGGGTGGGGGCGAGGGACGGGGTGCGGCGGGGCGG
>JAGVUB010000183.1 GCA_019136515.1 Verrucomicrobiota bacterium | reverse complement strand
ACCAGCTCGCCGAGCGGGGCGAGCGTGCGGCGCAGTTCCCAGCCGACTTGGCCGACGCGGCCGAAGAGGAGAATCTTGGGGGCTGACATGGATGGATGGCGGGGAGGGCGGCTGAAGCCGTGCGGATCAGAACAGCAGCTCGGTCGGGAGTTCGCGCAGCAGGGGCGCGGCGGCGTCGCGCGGCGACAGGATCGGGTCGTCGATCGGCCAGCGGATGCCGACCTGCGGATCGTTCCAGCGGAAGCCGCGCTCGTGGTCCTTCGCGTAACCGGCGGTGCACTTGTAGTGGAAGAGGGCGGTGTCGCTGAGGACCACGAACCCGTGGGCGAAGCCGGGTGGCACGAAGAACTGGTGCTTGTTCTCCGCGGGGCCGAACGTCGGCGAGGCGCGCCGCAGGTCGACGGCGACATCCCAGACCTCGCCCTGCCAGACCGACACCAGTTTGCCCTGCGCGGTGGGGTTCTGGAAATGCATCCCGCGCAACGTGCCGCGCCGGGAGAGAGAGAAGTTGTCCTGCACGAAGTCGAGGTCGACGCCGGCGGCGCGGTACCGTTCCCGACTCCAGGATTCCGTGAAAAATCCCCGGTGGTCGCCGAAGACGGCGGGCTCGATCAGCAGCAGCCCGGCCAGTTCGCAGGTGGTGACTTTCATCCGCCGCCCAGCAGACCGGGATCGGTGTCGGGTTTCCAGCACTTTTGCGCGGACGGGGGGGGCGACCAACGGTGCAGGCCGCGGCGACGGCCTGCGGGCAAGAGCGGACGCGGCCGTGCCGTTCAGCGGCGGCGGTAGTCGCCGCGGCTGAAATACTTCTCCAGCCAGACGTAGGCGCAGATGAAGAAGTAGCGGCTGCCCATCTCCTTGATCTTGAGCTTGGCCTCGCCGTACTTGCGGTTCTGCCACGAGATCGGGACGACCTTGAAGCTGAATCCGCGCACGATGGCTTTCAGCGGCAGCTCGACGGTGAGGTTGAAATGGGGCGCGATGAGCGGGCGGCAGCCGTCGATCACGGTGCGGCGGTAGGCCTTGAAGGCATTGGTGGTGTCGTTGAGCCCATGGCGGAAACCGAGGCGCACGAGGAAGTTCGCCAGCCGGTTCACAAGGAGCTTCACGCGCGGATAGTCGACCACCCTGCCGCCCTTCACGAAACGCGAGCCGAAGGCGCAGTCGTAGCCCTCGTGGAGGATCCGCCAGTACGCGACGGCATCGGCGGGCGAATCGGAGGCGTCGGCCATCATGATGACGCAGGCGTCGCCGGCCATGTGGTTGAGTCCCCAGATGATGGCGCGGCCGAAGCCATGCGGGCCGGGATTCTGGGTGGGGGCGAGCGAGGGAATCTTGTTCTTGAGTTCCTGCAGGACGCGCCACGTGCCATCCCTGCTGCCGTCGTCGACGACGACGATCTCGTGTGGAATGCCTTCGCGGGCGAAGGTGGCGTGGATATCGGCGATGGTGGAGGGCAGCGACTCCTCCTCGTCGCGGGCGGGGATGACGACCGAGAAAAGCTGGAGGGGGACGGAGACGCGCGGCGACGGCGGATTACCTGAGGACATTTTCGGTTCGAAGGGGCGGGCGGGCGGCGAAGCGGTCGTTGCGGACGTAGATGCGGCAGCCTTCGACGTCGGCGACCAAGGTGTAGCGCTCGCGAATCAGGGTGGCGAGGGCGGGGAAGCTCTCATGGCCGAGACCGCGGTCGGTGTAGACAAAGTTTCCGGGGCCGACGGCGTCGACGAAAACCGGCGGGGGCCGGCGCTCAAGGGCGGCGAGATAGAGGCCGCGGAAGTATTCCTGCATCGGGGAGCCGCAGAGCTCGAGCTCGGAGTGGCCTTCGCGGGTGGCGTGGCCCAGGCGCGTGAGCACATGGAGGCGCGGCATCCAGCCCCATTGACCGAGTAGTTCGCCGGCGGTGGCGTAGTGCCGGATGGCGGCTCCCGCTTCGCCGGGGCGACGTTGCGAAGCATCGGCGAGGCCGCCGAGGAAGAGATGCCGGTGGGTCGCCCGGTGGACCACCTGTGGCACGAGGCAGGCACCGACGAAGATGGCGGCCGCCGAGGCGCGGAGCACGCGCGCGCGGGCATTGGCCCCGCTGGTCTGCCACCAGGCGCCGAGCAAGGCCCCGACGAGCAGGCCGGCCGGCCCGAGGAGCAGGAGCAGGTAATGCCCGTACTGGCGTCCGGGAAAGACGACCGCGACCCAGGCGGCGGCCGCAGCCGTACCGGAGAGTGCGACCAATCGGCGGTCGACCGGTCGGAAAGCAGGTAGGCCCAGCACGGCCACGGCGCCGAAAAGGGCGGCGCCGAGCAGGTACGGATGCACGCTGTCGGTGGCGCGGGTGAAGTCCCAGAAACGAGTGATGGCTTCGCCCAGTGGCAGGTGGCGGCTCGCGGAGTACAGCAGGTTGTGCTCGAAATAGGCCCGCCAAGCATCGAGGAGAACTCCGTTGGCAAATGTGAGAAGCGCGAAGAACAGAGCCGGGGAGAGGGTGCCGAGACCGAGCTCGAGGAACCGACGCCGGCGAGCGGCCCATTCGATCGGTCGGCACAGGTAAAGGACGCCGACGGTCGCCAGGATGACGGCGGCGATCGGGCCGGCCTGCAGTTTGGCCAAGGGAGCGGCGCCGAGAGCGAGCGCGCCGGTGAAGTTGCGCCACGACCAGCGGTTGGTGGGTAACGAGTCCGACACTACGCCGCCGCAGCCGACGAGTCCGAGGGCGAGCAGCGCGAGCGGCACGTGCTCGCTGGAGTAGTGCACGAGGTCGGGCAGCGAAGCGAAGGCGAAGACGGCGAACACGGGCAGCACCCCCAGACGGGCGATCGCACCCTGGTGGCGGGCGAGCAACCGGTAGATGGAGACGATCGCGGCGGCGACCAGCCCGAGCCCGACCAACCGCGCCGCGCCGTAGTCGAAGGGCAGCCCCAGAAGGCGGCCGAGGAAGAGCGCGTAGAAGTTGAGCGGGCCGGAGGTGGTGCCGTTCACGGAGTCCCAGAACACCGGGTTGCCGGACAGGGTGAGCGCGCCGGCGATGAGCTGGCTCTCGTCGGGGTTGAACTCGCGTTCCACGAGCAGGAGCGGCCAGCGGAAGGCGAACAATGCGGCGACGAGAGCGAGTGAATACAGCCAGTCCGACCGGAGCAGACGTCCGACCGGGCCGCGGTCGTCGCCCGGACGCAGCGCCGCCAGAGACAGGAGCAGCAGAAGCGCGAACGCCGTCCACGCGAGCCACCAGTAGGCGGAGGTGTGCAGGTCGAACCAGTGGAGCATGGAGGGCGACCCGGTCAGAGCGGCGCGGAAAGATCGAGCCAGTCGGGGTGCTGCTGCGCGTGGGCGGCGATCTCCTCGAGGATGGCCGGGAGCGGCGTCAGCGGCTGCCACCCCCAGACTTCGGAGGCGTGGGTGGCATCGAGCACCATCCAAGGGATGTCGAAGGGGCGCGGCTGCGGGTCGGCGACGACGGCATGCGGGCCGAAACGACCGTCGCACCACGCGGTGAGCTGCTGGAGCGACATGCTGGCGGCGGCGCCGCCGGCGACGTTGCAGATCCGTGGCGAGAGTGTGGGTGCGGCGGGGGCCGGGCCGGACATCGCGGCGAACTGCTTGAGGAGCAGCGGCACGATGTCGCGCGGGTGGAGGCAGTCGCGGACTTGGTGGCCGTGGCCGTCGAAGCCGATGTACTTGAGCGGGCGGCGGCGCAGGTGGGTGTTGATCCAGTACGCGAAGATGCCCTGGTCGGGGCGGCCGAACTGGCCGGCGCCGGCGAGCACGCCGCAGCGGTTGATCCAGACGGGGAAGTTGAAGGTCTCGCCATACTCGAGGGCGAGCGCCTCGCTGGTGAGCTTGGTTGCGCCGTAGAGCGAGACGGGGGCGGCGGTGGCGAAGCTCTCGTGCACACCTGCGGGGCTGACGCCGGCGGGCAGCGGCTTTGCTGTATCCGGTCGGTAGGCACCGCGGTCGGCGACGACCGGCAGGCCGGCGAGCGGGGCGATGGAGTAGACGCGGCTGGTGCTGAGCAGGACGAATCCGGCGCGGTGGGCCTTGCAGAACTCCAGCAGGTTCACCGTGCCGAGGAGGTTGTGCTCGATCAGTTGGCGGGAACTGGTCTTGCCGTCGATGCCGGCGAGCACGCTGGGGTTGGCGGCGGCGTCGACCACCCAGTCGACGGCCGGGAGACACTCGAGGTCGCTGGCGGCGCGGAGGTCGCCATGGAAGAGCTTCACGCCGCGCGCCTTCAGGGCGGCGCGGTTCGACTCGGCGCCGGGGCGGATGAAGTTGTCCAGACCGTAGAGCTGGAGGCCGGGGACGGTGTCGAGCAGCGTATGGGCGAGCGTGCTGCCGACGAAGCCGCAGATGCCGGTGAGGAGGAGCTTCATGAGACGAGGGACGAGCGTCGAGGGACGAGGGCCGGAGATGCTGTCGAGTGACGAGAGGTCGAGAGTCGAGGGCTAGTGTTGGGGCGGGCGATTGATGCGGGGATCGCGGCCGAGGGATTGGCTGAGGGCTACGAGCTTTCCGGCCAGTTGGTTGGCATCAACGAGAAGGGCCGCGAGCTGCTTGGCGGGCAAGTAGCCTTCATCAGAGGCGAGGAAGGGTTGCGACACCACCTCCATCGATGAGCCGTAGGAGACTTCGAGGAAATGGGCGAAGTCGTCGTCGGAGTTCCGGCCGGAACCCTCGGCAATGTTCGCACTTACGGAGACGCTGGCGCGGCGGAGCTGCGATGTCAGCGCATAGCGTTCCTGGTCAGGGAAAGCACGCGAAACGGAATAGACCTGGTGATTGAGCTGCCGGGCGAGCTGCCAGACCTCCAGCTTCTCGAAGCAGAATACCGGTCGTTGCATGGTTTTGGTTTTCCGGAGCTCTCGACACTCGTCCCTCGACTCTCGACGCTCGTCAGTTCTGCGGGCGCTGCTGCCAGGCCTCGACGATCTGGCGGATGGTCTCCTCGAGGCTGACGGAGATGTCCCACGACGGGTAGTGGGCGCGCATCTTGCGCAGGTCGGAGTAGTAGCAGATGTGGTCGCCGATGCGGTTCTGGTCGACGTAGGTGTAGACCATCTTCTTGCCGGAGAGCTTCTCGGCGATGGCGAAGGCCTCGAGGATGGAGCAGCTGTTGGCCTTGCCGCCGCCGAGGTTGTAGACCTCGCCCACGCGGGGCGCCTGCACGAAGGCGTGCATGAAGCGGGCGACATCGAGCGAGTGGATGTTGTCGCGCACCTGCTTGCCCTTGTAACCGAAGACGCGGTACTCGCGGCCCTCGAGGTTGCACTTCACGAGGTAGGAAAGGAAGCCGTGGAGCTCGACACCGGTGTGGTTGGGGCCGGTGAGGCAGCCGCCGCGCAGGCAGCAGGTGGGCATGCCGAAGTAGCGGCCGTACTCCTGGACCATCACGTCGCCGGCGACCTTCGAGGCGCCGAAGAGCGAGTGCTTGGACTGGTCGATGGTGAAGGTCTCGGCGATGCCGTGCTCATAGGCCGGGTCGGCGTAGTCCCAACGGGTCGGGAGCTCCCGGAGCGCGATGCTGTTGGGGGCGTCGCCGTAGACCTTGTTGGTCGACATGTGCACGAACGGCACCTCGGGGTTCACCTGGCGGTTGGCCTCGAGCAAGTTGAGCGTGCCGACGGCGTTGGTGTCGAAATCGTCGAAGGGGATGGCGGCGGCGCGGTCGTGCGAGGGCTGGGCGGCGGTGTGCACGATGACGTCGGGCTTCACCTCCCTGACCAGGGCGAGCACGCCGGCGCGGTCGCGGATATCCAGCTCATGGTGCTGGAAACCGGGGAGGTCGCGCAGGAGGCGCTGCTGGTTCCACCGGGTGTCGCCTTGTGGGCCGAAGAAGACGGCGCGCTGGTTGTTGTCCACGCCGTGGACGGTGTAGCCCTGCTTCGAGAAGTAGACGCAGACCTCCGAGCCGATGAGGCCCGATGAACCCGTGACGAGGAGACGTTTCGCCATAAGGCCGAATGGTATGCGGGGGCCGGAGGCGCTTTTCAAGCGGCGGATGCGGCGGGTGGGGCGGAGCGCGGATGGGGCCTCGGTGCACACGGGATGGACAAATGGCGACAGAGGGCGCAGCGTCGCACGCCTCGCCTGTGTCCGCCCTGAATCCAGATTTCCGCCCGTCCTCCGCTGTCGCCGTCGTGATGCCGGTCCTCGACGACTGGGAGTCGTTCGGCCGGTTGCTGGCGGAGCTCGACGGGGCGGCGGCGAACCTTCCGACCCCGCTGGTGGTGGTCGTCGTCGATGACGGCTCGATCGCGCCGCCGCCGGCGTTCGCCGCCGGTGCTTTGCGGCACCTAGCGGGCGTGGAGTTGGTGCGGTTGCGCTGCAACCTCGGGCACCAACGGGCGATCGCGATCGGATTGGCGGAGTGTGCACGGTCGGAGCGCTTCTCCCATGTCGTCGTGATGGATGCCGACGGGGAGGACCGCCCGAAGGATGTCGCCGCGCTGTTGTCCGCGGCGACCGAGCGGCCGGGCGAGATCATCGTGGCGCATCGCGCGCGGCGGTCGGAGGGACTGGTCTTCCGCCTGTCCTATCTTGCCTACAAATGTGCC
Source organism: Verrucomicrobiota bacterium (assembly GCA_019136515.1). Taxonomy (GTDB): domain Bacteria; phylum Verrucomicrobiota; class Verrucomicrobiia; order Opitutales; family Opitutaceae; genus CAJCBL01. The sequence continues at coordinate 145,522 of JAGVUB010000183.1, read as the reverse complement.
TTCCGGGCGCTGACGGGGCGGACGATCGACTTCGGCAATTTTCTGGCGCTGCCGATCGCGGCCGTGCGGCGCCTCGTGGCGATGCCGGAGTGCTGGAACCATCTGGCGGCGACGGTGGTGAAATCGCGGCTGCCACTGGGCCGACTGCCAACGGCGCGTGGCACCCGTTACGCCGGCCGCTCGACCATGAACTTCGTCTCGCTGGTGGTGCACGGGTTCAGCGCGTTCTCGGTGTTCATCGAGACGGCGATCACCCGGCTGCTGCTGTTCTTCGGCTGCACTTCACTGCTGGCGGTGGCGGCCGCGGTGGTGGCGGTGGTGCTGCGGTTCGGCACGGAACTGGCGATCCCCGGGTGGGCGACGAACGTGTTCGGCCTCTCGCTGATCATGTTTTTCCAGTCGCTCACGCTGGCGACGGTGGTGCTGTTTTCGGTGCTGAGCACCCGGTCCTCGGTGCCGTTCATCGTGGGGCGGCAGGGCGAGGATTTCGTGGAGGGGCGACGGGTCCTGTTCGCGCGCGAATCCCATGGAATCTAGCGAATACGGGAACCTCGACCGGGTGGAGCGCCTCCACTGGTTCTACGAGGGCAAGCGGCGGATCGTGCGGGCGTGGATCGCGCGGCTGCGGCCGCTGGCCCCGGCGGACACGCTGCTGGACTTCGGCGCCGGCACGGGGTTGTTCGCCGCCGAGATGGCGCGGCAGTGCCGTGCGCTCGCCCTCGACTCGTATCCGGAGTCCTTGGCTCTGCTGCGCCAGCGGCTGCCAGCCGACCAAGTGCTGGAGCCGGCCGCCGACGGGCGCATCCCGCGGGCCGACGCCAGTGTTGACTGTGTGACTGCGCTCGACGTGCTTGAGCACCTCGAAGGCGACGCCGCGGCGGTGGCGGAGTTTCGCCGGGTGCTGCGGCCCGGCGGGCTGGCGGTCGTGACGGTACCGGCGAGCATGCGGCTCTGGAGCGACTGGGACGTGTCGCTGCGCCATTTACGGCGATACGACCGTGCCAGTCTGGCGGCCCTGTTCGGCCCCGGGTGGCAGGTGGAGCACCTCGCGTATGTGAACTCGCTGGCGTATCCGATCGTCTGGTGGTTGCGGCGCCGCCGGGGCGATGCGGCCGCCGCTTCGGGGCCGCGGGCGGAGGATCGCGTGCCACCGCGCTGGCTCAACGCAGTGCTGCGCGGCCAGTTCGTGTGGCAGGGTACCTGGCGGCGCTGCCGGCTGCCGTTCGGCGTCGGCCTGCTGCTGGTGGCGCGTCGGACGGCGGATTGAGGGGCGGTCAGGCGGCCGGCGGCGGCGCGGATGGAACGGGGCTGTTCGGATACACCTGCTCGACGATGTAGAGCGGGCGGCCCTTGGAGGCCTCGAACATCCGCCCGACGTATTCGCCGATGATGCCGAGGGCAAGCAGCTGGACGCCGCCGAAGAAGACGATGGTGAGGATGATCGAGGCGTAGCCCGGGATGAAGTGCTCGGGATTGACCAGCTTCGCGATGAACAGGCCGACGGTGGTGAACAACGCCAGGATGAGGATCGTGATCGCGAGATAGGTGACGAGGCGCAGCGGCACCACGGAGAAGGAGGTGATGGCGTCGACCGCGAAGGCCAGCATTTTGCGCAGTGGATACTTGGTGGAGCCGGCGAAGCGGGGCTCGCGATCGTAGGCGACAGCAACCTGCCGACCGCCGATCCAGCTGACCATGCCGCGGATGAACCGGTGGCGCTCGCGCATCTCGCGAAGCACCTCGGCGACGCGGCGGTCCATGAGGCGGAAGTCGCCGGTGTCGGCCGGGATGTCGCTACGGGTGAGCCGGCGCAGGAGGCGGTAGAAGAGTTTCGCGGTAAGCAGCTTGAAGGCGGATTCACCCGCGCGGGTGCGGCGCTGGCCGTAGGCGACATCGGCGCCCTCGCGCCAGCGTGCGACCATCTCGATGATGACCTCGGGCGGGTCCTGGAGATCGGAGTCGATGAGCACGACCGCGTCGCCCGCGGCGAGATCGAGGCCGGCGGTGACCGCGGCCTGGTGTCCGAAGTTGCGGAGGAGGTTGACGACCTTGATCGCCGGGTCGGCGAGGGCGAGGTCCCGTGCGACGGAGAGCGTGTGGTCGCGGCTGCCGTCGTTGACGAGGATGATCTCGTGGCGGCAGGCGAGGCGGGCGCAGACGGCCTTCACGCGGCGAATGAACTCCGGCAGGCCCTCCGCCTCGTTGTAGCAGGGGGCGACGATGGAGAGCAGGAAGTCGACGGGACGTGTGCTCATGACTTGGCGACGATGGGCCCACGGCCGACGATGACGACGTTCCAGCAGAGGGGGCGCAGGAACGGGAGCACGCACAGCAGGCCGCGGTCAAGGGCGGCGAGCGGGCGGTAGAGCCAGGCCCAGGAGTCGGCCTCGTCGACCACCTTCTTCCAGTAGCGCTCCTTGTTCGGATTCCGGAACTGGACGACGGCCATGAGGATGAACACCAGCAGGGTGGTGAACCAGAACCAGCGCACCTCGGTGCGGGCGAAGCGGGAGGTCACCATCCGGATGTCGCGCAGCCGCAGGGGGTGCTCGTCGGGCGTGCGCACCTTGGTGGCGAGGGCGCGGTAGACATTGATGATCGGGTTGTAGGCGACCGGATCCCAGCTGAGGAAGACACCGTCGGGCTTGAGATGGGGCAGGATGTTGTCGAGCGTGGCGGCGATGTCGGCGTGGTGGAGGGTGTTGCCGGTGTAGATGATGTCGAATTGGCGGTTGCCCAGCCCGAGATCCTCGATGGCGGAGACGTGCGTCTCGAGGGCGACGCCGTTGGCCTGCGCCAGACGGGACGTGATCTCGCACATGCCGGGCGAGATGTCGGTGGCGGTGACGGTGGCTCCTTCGAGCGCGAAATAGACGCTGGCCTCGCCGAGGCCGCAGCCGACATCGAGCAACGTGCGGCCCGCGAGCGGACCGAGGGCGGTGCGCAGATGGCGCATCTCGGGGGCGGTGCAGGCCTCGTTGCGGCGGCGCACGTCGATCTGCGTGGGGTCCTCGCTGGCGGCCCATTCGTCGTGGAAATGTTCCTCGGCTTCCTTGCGCTGGCGGTCCTCGGGCGCGGTCGCCGCGGCGGCGTCCACTTCGATTTGCGCGGTGGCGAGCAGGGTGCGCAGTTCGCGGTCGAAGAAACGGCAGTTGGCGGCCATGACCGGATCGTCGGCGACGACGAATCCGGCCTCGGTCTGGCGGCGGACATGGGCGGGGGCGTCGCCGCGGGTGTAGAAACGGGCATCGCGCAGCGCGAGGGTGGCGCGGCCGGCGGCGGGCGCGGTCCAGGCAACGCCCAGCTCTCCGGATACGGAGTCGTCGAACTGGAGGGAGCCGAGCCAGCGGTCGAGGGCGGCGGCCGGGGCCGGGGCGAGTTGCGCGCGCAGCCGGCGGGCCGCCCAGAGCAACTGATGGATCGCGCTTTCGTGCAGGATCTTCTTGGGCATGGCGGTCAGACGAGCGGCGCGGTCTCGGTGGGTTGGCCCTCGGCATCGAGCCGCCGGCGGTGGCCGGGGAGGGCGATGCGCGGATGGTCGGTGGTGCGGATGGCTTCGGCCTTGGCGAGAAGCTGCTCGTAGGTGATGGGCCAAGGCTTCTTGGGCGGGGCGGCGAGGAAGAGCTTCACGCGCTCCCACTTGGCGGCGAGGTAGCGCATGCTGATCGTCATCTCCGGGTAGCTGCCGTACATGCAGCCCGAACAGGCGCCGGTGATGCGGGCGACCTCGTCGCGCAGGAGCCGGTCGCGGTACAGCCGCGGGAAGTCGGGGCTGGCGCAGCTGACGCTGGTGGCAAGCCGGTGGTCGCAGCAGGGCGCGAAGGTGCCGTTGGGCAGGACCGCGAAATAGAGATTGGGGCTGTCGCAGCGGCCGTGGTTCTTCCGGCGCCACGTGGTGGGGCGCTCGGCGGCGAACAGCTTGATGTCGTCGAGGTACTGGTCGCTGTCGTAGAGCAGATAGCCTTCGCGGCGCATGGCGCGGACGCGCTCGATCAGCGCGTCGACATACGGCAACTCGTCCGGCCGCCAGCGCTTGGTCTGGTCGAACGTGCGGAAGTTCATCGGGCGGTCGAACGTGGTGACGTGGATCGGCACCAGCGAGCTGAACCAGCCGATGGCGGAACCAAAGCGGATGACGTCCTCGATGTCGGAGAGGTTGTCGCGCTGGAGCACGCAGCCGAGCGAGGCGAAGCTGCCCTCGGCGGGCAGGTGCTTCATGAACGCGGCCATCGCGCGCAGCGCCTCGTGCCAGGAGCGGGCGAAGCCGCCGTTGATGTCGTCCTGGTTGCCGGGCCAGAGCGAGTCGAGGGAGATGGAGATGTCGCGGCCGCCGGCGGCAATGGCGGCCTGGATGCGCTCGTCGCTGGCCAGACCGTTGGTCTGCATGCGCACGTGGACGCCGCGGGACTCGAACGCGTGGATGATCTCCGGCAGGTCGGCGCGGGTGAAGGGTTCGCCGCCGGTGAGCAGGACCATCGCCACCTTCATCCGCGCGAAGTTGTCGGCGATGCGCTTGATCTCATCGATGGTGCACTCGCGCACATCGGAGTTGGCGTAGATGATGTTGCACTGCTTGCAGGTGAGGTTGCAGCGGGCGGTGATGTAGAACTGCACATACACCGGCGCGTCGTGCAGCAGGGCGGCGCGGGCGAGGGTCGTTTTGGCGAGGGAGGAGAACATGGGCTCGGAGTGGGCCGGCGCGACGGAGGGCGCACTCAGCGATGGAAAAACACGGTCTGCACGTAGCTCCAATCCCAGGCGGCATCCTGGCGCGGGCCCGGGCTGGTGCGGAGCCACAGCCGAGAGCCGGGGGGATGGGGGGGCAAATCCAAAGTGAGGATCTGCGTGCCGCGATCGGCGGGGCGGGCGAGCGGGTCGAGCAGTCGGGAGTGGAGCGGTTGGCGCGCTCCGGCGGGCGGTTCGATCTCGAGGGAGAACTCGACCCCGTCGGTGTGGTTGCCGTCCGCGTAGGCGCCGGGGAGGATACCGAAGCCGAAGGTGACCTGGGCGGCCTCGGCCGGGATCGGGAAGGCCACGAGGCTCGGCGCGTGGAGCAGGCGCGCGGGCCGGAAGTCGATCTGGACCGGGTCGTGGCCGGCGAAGCCGGGCGCTTCCGGCGTGGCGTTGAATCCGAAATACTGACGCGGATCGGGCGGGCCGGAGCGGATCTGGATCCGGGCGAGGAAGGACTGGTCCCAGGCGCCGTTGCCATGCGGTCCGGGGCCGGTCCGGAAGTGCAGCCGGGTGGCGGTGCCGCCGGCGGGGAGGAAGAGTCGCGCGCTCTGGATGCCGCGATCGGCGGCTTGTTCGACCGGCTGAAGCAGCCGCTGGAACAGCAGCTCCCGGGTGCCCGCGGCGGTCTCGATCTCGACGGTGAACTCGACGCCGTCGGTCTGTCCGGGCTCGTAGGCTTGTGGCATGAGGCCGTAGCTGAACACGAGCTGGCGATCGTCGGGCCGGAGCGGAAAGGTCGTCTCCCCGGGGGCATGGACGAGCAGGATCGGCTCCTTGTTGAGCTCGCGGATACCGGTTTCTTGCGTCGTGGTCGCGAGGGGCTCGCGGTTGTGGAGCGGGTGCTCGCGGAAGGTGCGGATCTCGGCGGTGTCCGGGGCCTCCGCGGGGCGGGGCCGCGGGAGGGAGTAGAAGCTGACCGTGAAGTCGTCGCGGTAACCGCCGTCGGGGGCGCGGAGCACGAGGCGGCCGAGGCGTTTGCCGGTGCTCGGCTCGAAGAGCGCGAGGAGGTCGTCGTTGTTCTCGAGCAGCGGCGAAAGCAGGACCGGCGAGGTGAGCATCGTCGGTACCAAGCGGACGACCTGCGGTGCCGCGAGGTCCGGGCCGGAGAGCTCGGCTTCGAGGAGCGGCGGGCGATAGCAGATTCCGCGCAGGCGCCCGCCGAACGTCGGGTGGGCGTCGAGCGTGAACAACAACAGCTCGTCGGGGGCGACGGTCGGCAACTCGACGACGGCGCCGGCCCGGATCTTGCGGGTGGCGAGCGGAGTGGGGCGCGGGGCGAGCGGGCGGCCGGGGCGGCGGCGCAGCAGGAGTTGGTCGTGCTCGAGGCAGATCGGGGCGTAGAGAAGCAGGAGGGCGTTGAGGGTGGTCGAGTCGTCCATCGCCGGCAGCCGCCCGTCGAGCGTGCGCAGCTTGGCCAGATAGTATTCGGGCTGGCGGAGCGGGTCGCGGATGAACTCGTCGTTGAGCCGCAACAGGTGCGGGTGAAAGACGTTGAAGCTGCCGCCGCCCATCGGCCGCGGATGGTAGTTGAGTCCGTTGAGCAGGAGCACGCCCTGCTCGAAACCGAAGTAGTCGATCGTGGCGTTGCCGACCTCGTTGCGGATGCGCGGCAGGGCGGCGGCGGCGCGGTTGCGGTCGAGCTGGAGGGCGAGCTGCGCGGTAGCCTTTGCCGGGGCGCACAGGTAGGCGCCATTGCGGGCGAACTGTGCCGGCACGGCGCGCAGGATCGCGGCCAGCCGCTGGGTCCAGAATTCGCTCGCGGCCGCCGCGGCGAATACGGCGAAGCAGAACGCGAGCACGCCGAAGGCCGCGCAGGCCGGGCGCGAGACCGCCGGTCGTTCGGCCGAGCGCGGGAACAGGAGCACGGCACAGGTCGGGGCGACGAGCGTGGCGTACGTGAAGAATATGTACACGTGCCCGTCGGCGCGGAGGAAGCCGTGCTTCCATTTCACGAAGGAGAAGAAGGCGACGAACAACAGCGGCAGGGCCGTGCGTCGGCGCGCCAGCGCGAGCGTGGCGGTCAGCAGGAGCGCGGTGCCGCCGGCCAGGGCCAGGCCGGTGGCGAACACCGGCGGCGGCTCGGCCAGCCCCATGGAGGCGTTGTAGCCGGAGGCGAGGGCGAGCGTGCCGCGGACGTAGCCGGGGATGTTCGCGAGGTGCTGGCCGGCACCCAGCCAGCCAGCCAAGAAGACTGTGGTGGCGGTGCCGAGGGCGGTCACCCACGCGCGATCCCGACGGTGCAGCAGGCTGTCGGCCGCGACGAACGCCAGGGTCGCTCCGGCGAGCATCAGGTGCGTGCCCTTGAGCAGTCCGGCGAAACCGAGCAACCCAGCGGCGGCGAAGCCGATCGGGCCGAGTCCGCGCCGCTCGCGGGTGAGCAGCAGCAGGCCGGCGACGAGGATCGCGACATCGTACAGCAAGTCATCGATACAAGGGACGAAGACCACGAGCAGCCCCAGCCAGGCGAATCCGACGGGGCGGACCGAAGTGCGCCGGACGAACGCGAGGAGCAGCAGCGCGACGACCGCCTTGAACGCCACGTCGCCCACGAGGCGGAGCCCTTCGAGGTCGCCGCTGTAGGTGAGCCCGTAGATGAGAAATCCCCACGGACCGGTCATCGGGACCACGTCGGCGCCGAATTGCTGCCCGGTGCGGAACATCCACGCGTAGGTGCCGTGGTTCGACGGATCGAGCTCGCTCGTCATCGCTTCGCGCGGCGGGGCGAGCAGGTACACTGTCAACAGGAGCCAGCAGGCGGCGAAGAGCAGCCGCTCCCAACGGGCGGGGCGGGGCGCGGCGGGCGACAAGGCGGGAGCCGGGGCGGTCATTCGAAGCGGAGGTCGGTCAGGTAGGTCCAGTCCCAAGAGTTGCTGCCAGCGGGGCCCGGGGCGGTGCGAAGCCGCAGCCGGTCGGCAGGCCCGAGCGGCGGCAGGGCGATGTCGGCCGTCTGGCGTCCCTGGTCCGCCGCCTGTTCACGTGGGCGCAGGTGACGGCGGAACAACTCCTCGCGCGGGCGGTTGGGGCGGACGAGCTCGACGATGAACTCGGCGCCGTCGGTACGGCCCTCGTCGGTGTAGGCGTTGGGGAGGAAGCCAAAGGCGAAGCGCAGGCGTCGCTCGGTCCCCCTCAGCTCGAAGGTGAGTTCCCCGGGCGCGTGCAGCAGCAGCAATTTCTCGGAGTCGAGGTCGACGACGGAGCAGTACTCGCAATCGACCCGGGTGGGGAGGTGACTGAAGCGCGGAAACTGCTTCGGGGAAAACGGTCCGCGCTTGAACTGGACGTTGGTGAGGTAGGCCCAGTCCCAGGCGGTGTCGCCGAACTCGCCCGGATCGGTGCGAATGTGGAGCAGGGTTCCGGTGGACAGGGGCGGGAGCACGACACGGGCCGAGATGGAACCGCGGTCCGCAGGACGGTGGCACGGATCGCACAACCGCTCGAAAAGCAGGGTGGGTGGCGAGCCGGGGCGCTCGAGTTCGACGCGGAAGATGACGCCGTTGCTGGCGCCCCGCTGCCAGACCTCCGCCTCGAGTCCGTAGTCGAAGAGCAACTCGCGCTCGGTGCCCTCCATCCGCCAGGTGATGGTGCCGGGGGCGTGCAGTTGTTGGACGAGCAAGCCGCTCAGTTCGACCTTCTGTTTGCGATCGGAGCTGATCGCGATCGGCAGCACGTCGGCGATCGGGAAACGCTCGAAGGCGATGAGCTCGGCGATGTCCACCGCCTCGGGCGGGGCGGGGCGGCGACGGACGAGGAACTCGACCTCGAATTCGGGTCGATAATCCGCAGGGCGGGAGAGTGCGAGGCGCACGCTGGCAACGGGTTTGGCCGGGGTGCCCGGGAGGTACAACCCGAGGAAGTCGATGTTGTTCTCAAGCGCGGGCACGAGCGCAAGCGGCGCGGCGGCCATCGCCGGGATGAGGTTGCGGCTGAACGGCCGGAGGAGGTTCTGGCCGTCGAGGTTGATGAAGACCGGCGAGGGCTTGTAGAGAAGCCGGCGGAGGCGACCGAGGGCGCTGGTGCGGATGTGGAAGCGGGCGAAAAGCAGTTCGTCCTCCCCAACTGGGGGCAATGGCACGTTCTCCCCGTAGCGGCCGGTGCGCCGAGCGACGACGCGGGCGGGGGTGTCGCCGCGATCGGTCGCGCGCAGCAGGAGGTGGCCTCGCTCGACCAGCACGGGAGTGTAGTGCTGAAGGAGCTCGTCGAGGGTGAGGGCATCGTCCTGGCTCAGGAGGCGCTGGTCGATGGTCTGGAGCTTGACGAGGAAGTACGCGGGCCGGCGCGCCGGGTCGTGGACGTATTCACGGTTCCGCTCCATCAGGTACCGGTTGTAGACGTTGAAGGAGCCGCCGCCCATCGGCCGCGGGGCGTAGTTGAGGCCATTGAGCGGGATGATGCCGTGCTCGAAGCCGAAGAGATCGATGGTGGCCGTGCCGACGGCCTGCCGGGTCCGCGGCAGGTCGAAATTCTCGCGGCGGCGGGCGAGCTCGGTCTCGAGCGCCGCCTTCCGGGCGGGGGCGTGCAGCAGGTAACCGATGCGGTCGCGGCTGACGGTGGAGATGTGGTGCGCCCACCAGCGCAGGTTGTCGGCGCTGTTGGAGACGGTGGCGAGCAGCCCGCCCGTGGCCACGACGACGGCCAGCCCGGCGGCCAGCCGGTGCACGGGGACGGAGACGGCCGGGCGCGAGAAGCAGACCAGATGGATCACCCAGGGCACGACCGTGACGAATTGGAAGAAGATGAAGACGTGGCCGTCGGCGCGGACGTAGCCGTGCTTCCACTGCACGAAGGAGAAGCCGGCCAGCAGCAGCACCGCGGCGAAGGCGGCGGGCCGGCGGCGGGCGACCCAGGCGGCCCAGCCCAGCAGGAGAGCAACCAGGCCGGCGAGGACGAGGCCGCGCCGGAAGACCTGCGGCGTCTCGTCGAACGCCATCGCGTCGTTGTACCCGCTGCTCAACTCCAGGATGCCGCGCAGGAACGACGGAATGCCGCCGAGGCGCTGGCCGGCGAGCAGCCAGAACAACACGAACGAACCGACGAACCCGCCGACGAGGAGCGCGCCGCGGCGCCACTCGCGGCGGAACGCATGGTGCCCGAGCACGACGCCGAGCGTGGCGACGGCGAGGGTCAGTTGCGTGCCCTTGAACAACGCAAGGAAGCCGAGCAGCGCGGCGACGGGCAGATCGACGGCGGGCTGGCGCACAGACTCGGGACCGCGGAGCAGGAACAAGCCCGCGAGCAGGAGCGCCCACTCGATCGGGGCGTCCTCGATCGTGGCGCAGAAGAGCAGCATCGTGAACAGCCAGGCCCACGACAGCACGCGCCCGCGATGCTCCCGCATGAACCACAGCATCAGCGCCGCGAGCGCCCCGGTCGTCATCAACGCCAGCGCAAGGCGCGTCCAGAAGAGGTGGCCGGAGTACACGAAGCCGTAGAGCACGAAGCCGTAGGGCCCGGCCATCGGCACGATCTCGGGGCCGTACTGGGCGCCGGTCGCGGTGAACAGCGCGTACGAGCCGTAGTTGGAATTGTCCAGCTTCACGTCCATCGCCGTCGTGGCGGGAAAGAAGAAATGGACGGTGAGAAAGACCCAGAGCACCGGCAACAGCAGCCGCTCCAGGAGACGGAGACGCGCGGACGGGACGGGGGCGGCGGGGGCGGGTTCGTTCATCGGAAACGCAATTCGGTCCAGTAGCACCAGTCCCAGGCGAGGTTCCGCCCGGGATGGTTGCCGGTGCGCAGGAGTATCCTCCCGGCGGATCCAGCGGGGATCGTCACCTCGGCGCGTTGCGGGCCGCGGTCGGCCGTCCGGAGCGCGGGGTCGAGATAACGATGGAAAAGGAGGCGGGCGGGGCCGGTCGCCGGCCGGTGCTCGATGGTGAACTCGGCGCCGTCGGTGGCGTTGCCGCCCGCGTAGGCACCCGCGATGAAGCCGAACACGACGGTGAATTGCCGGTCGGTCGCGTTGAGGGGCAGCTCGATCTCGCTGTCCGGATGCGCGAACACGACGGTGCGCCCGTCATACGGCAGCGGGGTCATCGGGATGTGCGCGTGGCCGGCGAGGGGCAGCCGGTCGGCCCCGGCAAACACCTCGCGCCAGCGCGCGGCTGCGGCCGGTTTCCCAGCCACGGGCAGTGCCGGGAGCGACCAGAGGGCGACCGTGGCGTCACCCGACCAGTCGGCGCCCTCGGCATCGACGAGCCGGACCGAGGTCACACGGGGAAGCGGTTCGCCGGCCTGGAAACGGAGCACGTCGGGGACGCCGGCGAAGAACGGGCGCACCAGGAAACCGGCGCGGCCGAGGGCTCGCGACAATGGGTAACGCAGCACCACGCCCGTGTCGGTCTCGAGTCGCAGGTGCGGCGGGGCGGCGGGGCGCAACCAGCCCGACCAGCCTGGATCGATGGTCAGCCAGAGAGTAGTCGCATCATCGGGGAGCGGCAGGGCTTGGCCGCGGCGTAGTTGGGTGGTGAAACCGGCCTGGCCGGCGATCGGCGCCGGGAGTGGCGCACCGGGCCGGCGGTGCCAGAGCAGGCCGCCGCTGGCCTCGGAGTGGAACTCGAAGTTCTGGTAGAGCGCGAGTTGGGCCGGGCCGTTGTCGAGGGCCGGGAGCAGATCGCCCGGCGGGGCGATTTGTTGCAGGACCCACGCCGGCCCGTCGGCGGCGCGCAGGAAGCGGGCGTTGGCCGCGGCCAACGCCGGAGTGACGGCCTGGCGGCTCTGCACCGTGGGAACGGGGCGCAGCGCGAGCCCGGCGAAGAGAGCCCAGGTGGGCCGATCGCCGAGCACGGCGACGGCGTCGGCGCGGACCGCCTGCACGGTCGACTCCGGTGCGAGCGTCTTGGCGGTCGCGGTGGAGGCGTCCTTCAGGCCGGCGCGCAGGGCGCGCGGCTGGAGGAGCGCAGGGAGGACCTTGGCGGCCCGGTCGTTGAGCGCGATCAGCGGCTCGAGGACGAGGGTCGGACGCTGGAGCGTCCCGCCGGCGATGGCGCAGAGTACGGCGAGCCACATCCCCAGCGCGCCGGCACGGCCGGTGTGGTGGAACCACACGAACGCCAGGGCGGCGATGGTGGCGAAGCAAGGCAGCGGTGAGCCGAGTGGGTCGCGGGCGAGCGCGACCCAAGCGATGAGCAGCGCTCCGGCGGACCAGACCGCGAGCGGGCGGTACCCGGGATTTCGGCACGCGAACGCCAGCGCAGCGACGGCGGCGGTATCGAGCACGAGGACGGGGACGGCCGCCGCGGTGGAGGCGTCCGGCACGAGCAGCGAGGGGAAGTGCAGGGTCTGGCCTGCGCCGGCCATCAACCAGTGGAGCAGGCCGGCCGGGCTCTGCCCGAGCAGCAGCCAGACGGCGAGTGTCGCGGCGAGAGCGGCGCCGGTGGCGAGCGCGGTGTCGCGCCAGCCGGTCCGCCGCCGAGCCACGGCGAAGGTCGCGAGCGTGAGGAACGCGAGAGCTGCATGGCCGAAGTGGACCGGAACAAACAGCCCGAGCAGTGCCGCGCCCGTCGCGACACGACGGCGGTCGACCGGTTCGGGGCGAAGGAGTACGGCGGCGCCGGCGATCATCGCCAGCCACGGCGCGAGGGCAGGCTCGACCAGCAGGAAGAGGCCGGCGGCGACCGTCGCCAGCCAACGGACCGGGCCGCGGAGGGCGAGAACGGCCAACGTTAGCGATGCGGCGAGCAGAAGGTTGCCGCCGAATTGCCAGCATTGGTGGATCCACATGCTGCCGCCCGAAAACACCGGATGGGTGAGCGCGGCGAGCGGACCCCAGGGCGAGAGAATCTCGGCGCCCCATTGCCGGCCGGTCCGTGTCGCCAGATCGAGGACACTCCAGCCGGAATCGACCGGCGAGAGGGTGTCGGGTGTCGGCAGCGCGAGCAGGGCGAGGAACAACAGCAGGGCGCAACCGAGCGCGGGGGCGAGGCGGCGAAGGGCGGCGGCAAAGGCGGGCACGGGCGTATCCATGTTACTCGAAGCGCAGGTCGGTCCAGTAGGACCAGTCGCAGGAGAGGTTGTCGGCCGGGCCCGGCAGCGTCCGCAGCACCACGCGGGCGCCGGGCTCGGGGGGCGGCAGCTCGACGCTGAACGACTGGAGGGGGCGGTCCTCGGCGCGGCGGAGCGGGTCGAGCCACCGGCGGAAGAGCGTGTGTTCGCCGGCCGCGGTGCGGTAGGCGATCACGAACTCCACACCGTCGGTGGTGTTGTCGCCCGTGAAGGCCGCCTCGCTGAGACCGAAGGCGCCGGAGAGCCGGCGGGCGGGCTGGGCGGCGAGATCGAACTCCATCGTGCTGGGCGCGTGGAGCTGGAGCAGTTCGTGGGTGGTAGTGAACGAGCTGCGCAGCGGGGCGTGGGCCTCGACGCGGACCGGCCGCCGGTTGCTCATGCGGAAACGGCTCTTGAGGTCGCGGTTGGCGTCGACCGCGGCCTGCTTGGGCGGGGCGACGCGTGTGAGCACGATGTGGATGCGGTCCTGGTAGAAGCGCTCGCCGCCGGGGACGGTGCGCAGTTGCAGCCGCGTGGGCGCCGGGGGGACGCGACCGTCCTGGTACGCGAGCAGATCGCCCGGTGCGCGGAAGTGGGGCGCGAGGAGGAACCCGGTCTCCCCCGCGGCGGCGAAGAAGCGGTAGTCGTGGCGGGTGCCGGACTCGTCCTGGAGCACCAGCCGCAGTTCGGCCGGCTTGTAGAGGAACTGCCGGGCCCGGCCGGCGAGGTTCGGGCGCACGATGATGCGGGCCCAGACGGCGGCGGGGAGCGCGGGCAGCGCGATCTCCTCGCCGAGGGCGCAGTCGGTCTCGAAGAAGGGCGTCGGGTCCACGGGTTCGGCCGGGGCGAGCGTCGCCGGGCGCTCCCAGAGCAGCAGGCCGCCCTCCTCGAGGACGAGGTCGTAGTTTTGGAGCAGCAAGCGGTAGGCCAGGCTGTCGTCGAGGGCGACATACCGGTGGTCGACGGAGCTGAAGTCCTGCAGCACGAAGCGGGGGCCGGCGGGCGAGCGGTAGAAAGCCTCGTCGAGGCGGGCGAGCGCGCCGGTGTAGGCGGTGTAGCTCTGGATGGCGGGCCGCGGCCGGTAGTTGAAATTGTTGGTCAGGGCGACGGCCTGCTTGTTGCCGAACACGTCGAGCGACTCGCGGCCGGCGAGGCGGCGGGTGATGGGCAGGTCGTTCGCGTCGGCCACGAGGCGCCGTTCGCGCTCGAGGCGGTGGAGCAGTTCACCCGGGCGGGCGGCGGCGAGGATCACCTCGCGGACGCGGACGTTCCAGTAGCCGACCGCTTCGACCAGGACCGGCGGGTGGACGCGGTAGATGCCGACGAGGCTGCCGGCGGCGCAAAGCAGAAGGACGCTGCGCTTGGCCCAGGACCACCGCCCGTCGTCGCCGAGCAGCGCCGGAAGGGCGGCTGCGACGAAGAGGGTGGTGATGAAATGGGCCAGCATGTGGCTGTCGGCGCGGACGAAGCCGTGTTTCCAGTTGAGGAAGACGACCGCGGCGACGATGACCGCGGCCGGGAGGCTGCGGCTCCGGTCGGCGCTGGTGGCGAGGTGGAGAAGAAGCGCGACGCCCGCGAGCCCGGCGCTCGCGAACCCGAGCCAGAACATGACCGGCGCCTCCTCGATGCCCATGGCGGCCACGTAACCGCTGCTGATCTCGGCGCCGTAGTGAAGAAACGCCGGCAGGTTGGCCAGCGACTGCCCGAAGGCCAGCCAGCCGAGGGCCAGCGCAGCCGCGAACGTGCCGGCCAGCCAGAGCGCCCCGCGGCGGTCGCGCTGCACGAGCGCGGCCGCGAGCTGGACCGCCAGGACCACGGCGCACAGCGCGAAATTCGTGAACTTCACGAGGCTGAGGAAGGCGAGGGCGCCTCCGGTCAGGACTCGCCAGGGTGGGCCCCGGCGGTCGGGGTGCAGGGTCAACACGCCGAGCACCGCGATGAAGAGGATGTGGAGTGCATCCGGATAGCTGGAGCCGAAGAGCAGGAGGTAGGCGATGAAGGCGGCCGGACGCCAACCGCGCAGCCCGCGGGCGAAGAGCGCAAACCCCAGGGCCATCACGAGACCCAGGACGGCCTGCCCGAGGAACACCTGCGCCAAGCCGTGGCCGGTGTAGGTGGTCGCGAAGAGGTAGCCGGCGGGGCCGTAGGTGAAGACGATGTCTTGGCCGTGCTGCCAGCCTTGGTCGGCGGCGTGGTTGAGCACCATCTGCCAGGAGCGGTCGAGGCCGGCGGAGGTCGGCGAGGGTAGGTGGATCGTGCTCAGCCAGAGCACCAGCACGAGGCCGACGGGACCGAGCCAGCGCGGCCATACGGAGGAGGGGGAAGAGGCGGTGGGGGCGGTCATTGGTCGGCGGCGAGCACGGCCTCGCGGGCGAGATCGACGTGCCGGGGGAGCATCACCGCGCAATCGTAGTAGCGAACAACCTTGGACAGGGCGGTGGGGGTGAAGGATTTGCCGCTGAGCTCCTTGTCGAGGCAGGTGCGCATGGCGCGGGCCATCGCGGTGGAGTCGCCCGGCGGCACGAGCCAGGCCTCGGCGCGGTTCTTCACCATCTCGGGGATGCCATGCACATCGGTGGTGACGATCGGGGTGCCGAAGGCCATCGCCTCGAGCACGACACGCGGGAACGACTCCTCGAAGCTCGAACACACGAAGAGGTCGGCCAGGACGAAGAAGTCGTACACGTCGCGGGTCTCCGGCACGATCTCGACAAGTGATTCGAGGCCGAGCCGGGCGAGGTCGGTGCGGAGCAGGTCGAGATAGATCCCCGCCCGGCCACCGACGAGGACGAAGCGGTGGCGGCGCCCGCCGTCGGGCAGGTGGCGGAAGGTGTCGACGGCGCGGATGAAGGTGTGCTGGCCCTTGCGCTCGCAGACCGTGCCGATGTTGGCGATGACCACATCGTCGTCGTCGAAGCCGTATTTGCGGCGGAGCGCGGCGCGGTCGTGCGTGGCGCGGAAACGCCGGATGGCGGCGACATCGATCCAGCCCGGGAGGATGCGGTGGTTGTGGTCGCCCTGCTGGTCGGCGTAGTAGCGGCGCGTGGCCTCGCAGAGGAAAACGGTGCGGGTGGCGGTGGCGAGCGCCTCCTCGACGAGGCGGTGCTGACCCAAGGGCAGGGCCTTCTCGAAGAAGCGGAAGACCGAAGTGCTCTCGTGGATATAGAGCAGCGAGGGCCGGCCGGAGAGCCGGGCCAGATGCACGCCCCAGAAGCCGACCAGCGTGTTGCAGACGACCAGGTCGATCGTGTCGAAGTCGAGATCGCCGGCCACCTCGCCCACGCGATCGCGGAACTCGTCCGGCGTGGTGGCGGAAAAGATGCGGTGGCGGTCGACGAACGAGATGGTGGCGCCGAGCGCACGGTAGTTCTCGTGCAACGGGCCGTCCTCGCAGGAGAGCACCTGGATGGTGAAGCCGGCGTCGCGGACGAGGTGGGTGGCGTACTCGAGCAGGAACAGCGGCGCGCCCTCGAGGTTGAGATTGTGGGTGAGCAGCAGCACGCGCAGCGCGCCAGCGCGGGCGGCGTGGGGCTGGTAGGCGGCGCGGGGCACGAGTGCGCCGGCTGGCGAGAGCTCGAGCGCCGGGCTGAGGAAGGGATCGGGACGGCGATGCTGGCGGAGGAAGGCGAGATGCTCGGCCTCGTCGAAGGTGACGCCGCGGGTCGCGCTGCCCCAGTGCATGAGCTTGGCCTGC
Organism: Verrucomicrobiota bacterium; assembly: GCA_019136515.1. Taxonomy (GTDB): domain Bacteria; phylum Verrucomicrobiota; class Verrucomicrobiia; order Opitutales; family Opitutaceae; genus CAJCBL01. Next base: position 129,114 of record JAGVUB010000183.1, on the reverse strand, counting down.
GGGGCGTAGACGGTCCGGAAGCCGGCGGCGGCGGCACGCAGGCAGTAGTCGACGTCGTTGTAGGCCACGCCGAACGCCTGCTCCTCGAAGCCGCCGAGCCGGCGGTAGAGGTCGGTGCGGGTGAGGAGGCAGGCGCCCGTCACCGCGGAGACATCACGGGCCACCGCGTGCCAGTCGGGATCGGGCAGCTCCGCTTCCTGGCGACGGGCGTACGGCGTGTCGGCGAGCCCGCCATGGGGCCCGACGACGATGCCGGTGTGGTTGAGGCTGCGGTCGGGGTAGATGAGCTTCGCGCCGACGACGCCGACCTCGGGCAGCGTCATCCAGCCGACCATGTCCTCGAGCCAGCCGGGGGCGAGGGCGTTGACGTCGTTGTTGAGGTGGAGGATGAGCGGGGTCTCGACCAGCGGAAGGGCGAGATTGACGAGGGCCGAGTAGTTGAAGGGCGCGCGGGGGTCGGCGGGCCGGACGACGCGGCAGTGGAGGTCGCGCCGCCGCTGGATCGTCTCCAGGTAGTGGACGGCATCGCGGTCGCGGGAGTTGTCGTCGACGATGATCAGGTGGACGTGGCGCCAGTCGACGGTCGAGCCGAGCAGCTCGACACATTCCTCCAAAAGATGGAGACGATCGCGGGTGGGGATCACCACGGTGACCGGCAACCGGGCGAGCACCTCGCCGCTCCAGCGCGGCTGGACGAAGCAGCGGCGGTGGTGGTGGGCGTGCTCGGGGAGGAATGCCGCGGCGGGCCAGCGCCGCCGGCGCAGGGTCTGGTCGAGGGCCTGGCGCGACTGCTCGACGACGGGTGAGGCGGGCGCGATCTCCCGCGGGCGGGAGGCGCGGGCATGGAAGGCCACGACGGGCAGATGCCGGACGGCAGCCGGCGCGAGGTGGTCGCCCAGTCGGAGCAGGAGGTCGTAGGCGGGCACGAGGTCGAACTCCGGGCGGAAGGAGCCGAGCTGGAGGAACCGTTCGCGGGCGAAAAAGGCGAGGCCGCCCGGCAGCAGACCGGAGACGCCGAGCGCGGGACTCCAGGCGGCGCGCAGCGTGGGCGAGTGGCGGCGGCCGTCGTCCTCCATGCGGTCCTCGTCGGTGTAGAGCAGCGCGAGGTCGGGTGCGGCGGCGAGGGCCTCGGCGGCGACGAGCAACGCCTCCGGCGCGAAGCGGGCATGCCCGGGGACGAGGGCGAAGTGGCGGGCGGTGGAATCGTGGACGGCGCGGTTGAGGGTCGCGACGATCCCCTCGGGCAGCGGCCCGACCACGCGCAGGCGCGGTTCGGCGGCGGCCAACTGGCGGGCGAGGCCGGCCAGCGGGCCGGCGGGCGGCAGGGCGAGCGCGAGTTCCCAGTGAGGATACACCTGCGCCTGGAGCGAGGCGACGAGCTCGCGCAACTCGCCGGGCGCGGTGTCGCGGAGATCGGCGACGAGCGTCAGGAGCGGCCCGGCGGGGGCGAGCGCGGCGGCCGCCGCGGCGAGCCGGTGCTGCAGTGCGCCGGTGAGGCGGTGCTGGGCGGTCCATTCGGCGTAGGCGTCGGCGGGGACGGTCGCGGTCGCCTCGGCGTGGAGCGGGGCCTCGCGGCGGTAGTGGGCGGCGGCGGCGCGGAGGTGCCGCAGCAACGGACGCCAGGGGCCGGTCTCGATCCGGAGCTCGCGGGCGGCCCGGCGCAGCTCGCCCACTGTCTCCAGAAAAACACCGCGATCGTAGGCGGGCAGGGGCTGCTCCTTGCGCAGGCAACTGGCCTGGCGGAACCGCTGGTGAAAGACGAGGTGCGAGCTGCCGTCGTCGAGCTCGGCGAAGATGTTGAGGAAGGCGGGGTCGGGCTGCGCCTCGGCGAGGTCGACGAGGCCGAAGAAGCGGGAGCGGGCGGCCTGCGGGTGGTCGGGGAAGCGGCGGGCGGCGTCTTCGCGCGGGTCGCCGTAGTGGAGACCGTTGGCCACGGTGGGGTCGGCGCTGGCCCAGAGGCGCACGATCCGCTTCTCGGCGTGGATCAGCCAACCGGTGACGGGGAGCTTGCCGAACTGGGAGTTGCCGACGGTGGTGGGCTCCTCGAGCGCGCCCCAGAACGGGGGCGAGGGCAGGACGTTGAGCGGCTCGGTGGCGGCCTCGGCGACGAGGCCGCGGGCGAGCGCGGCGCGGTCGGCGGCGGGGTCGCGGCGGCGCTGCTTGAGCAGGGCGGCGACGAGGTCGGGGAGCTGGGCGGTGTCGAGCCGGGGGCGCGGGCGGTGGGCGCCGCGGCGGGCGGTGACGGGGGTGCGCCACAGCTCCACCCAGTTGCCGCCGTGGTCGAGGATCTCGAGCCGGAGCAGGCGGGCGCCGCGGTGCGGGGCGACGAGAAAGGCGAAACCGGCGTGTGGATACCCGGCATGGCCGCGGTGGCGCTGCTCGATCTCCGGGCGGGGTAGGCCGTAGAGGCCGGAGAGCAGGCGGTCGTCGAGGCGCAGGCGCAGGTCGCGGAAGAGGGCGCCGGTCTTCGAGAGGAACCAGCCGGAGACCCAGAACGGTTCGGCGGGGAGATCCCAGGAGGCGGGGGCTTCGACCTCGAAGAGGTAGGCGTCGTTCTCGTTCATCGGGGCGGCCGGGTCAGGAGAGCAGCGCCTCGCGGCAGAGCTCGAGGTGGCGCGGCAGGGCGCGGGCGTGGTGGAAGTGGCGCGCGGCGTGGGCGTAGGCCAGCGCGGTGCGGCTGGTGCGGCCGGCGAAGAGGTCGTCGAGCGTGCGCTCGAGGGCGGCGACGAGCTTGAACGTGTCGCCGGCGGGCACGAGCAGCGCCTCGTCGTTGTCGACGAGCATCTCGGGGATGCCGTTGACGTTCGTGCTCACGATCGGGAGACGGAAGACCATGGCCTCGAGCAGAACCCGCGGGAAGGACTCCTCGAAGCTGGTGCAGACGAGCACGTCGGCCAGGCGGTAGAAGTCGTAGATGTCGGGGGTTTCGGAAACGACATGGAGGTTGGTCAGGCCGAGCAGCTCGATGTCCTGCAGCAGCGACTCCATGTAGAGGCCGGGGCGGCCGCCGACGATGACGAACTCGATGGGGGGCCGGCCGGGGAAGCGGGTGGCGAGCGTCTTGTTGAGCAGGTCGATCGCGCGGACGAAGACATGCTGGCCCTTGCGCTCGCAAACCGAGCCGATGTTGACCAGGAGCACGGCGTCCTCGGGGAGGCCGTGCTTGCGGCGCAGGGCGCGCTTGTCGCTGGCGGCGCAGAAGGCCTCGATGCGGTCGATGTCGACCCAGCTCTTGAGGGAGCGGAAGTTGTCGTCGGCGTCGAGATCCTCGAACACCTTCCGGGTGGCCTCGGCGGTGAAGACGACGCGGGTGGCCTCGCGGATCGCCGCCGCGGGTGCGTCGAGCGTCGCGGCCGGGAGCAGGACCGAGAAGAACTTCCGCACGGCCATGCTTTCGTGGATATAGAGCACCGAGGGGCGGTCGAGCCGGCGGGCGACCTGCACGGCCCAGAAGGTCACCATGGTGTTGCAGATGAACAGGTCGGTGTCGGCCCAGGCGGGGTCCTGCGCGAGGGTGGCGAGGGCGGCGGACTGGGCGGCCGGGGTGGCGGCGGCGAAGACCGGGGCGGCGTCGACGAGCTGCACGGGGAGCCCGGCCTGTTCGAAGCGGGCGCGCAGGGGGCCGTCCTCGGGGGAGACGACGCGGATGGAGACGCCGGGCTGGGCCGCGAGGTAGCGGGCGAGCTCGAAGATGAAGATCGGGGCGCCCTCGAACTTGAGGTTGTGCGTGACGACGGTCGCGCGGAACGGGCGCGGGCGGGCGGAGGGGCGGTGGTGGTAGGGGTTGAGCGCGAGGGCGGCGGGGGGGAAGTCGAGCGCTTCGGCCAGGTACGGGTCGCGGCGGCGCCCGTGGGCGGCGACGAAGGCGACGTGCTCGCGTTCGGTGTAGCTGTTGCCGCGGCTGGCGCTGCCCACGTGGCGCAGGACGGCCTGCGGGGTGTACACGGTGCGCAGGCCGCGGGCGGCGGCGCGCAGGCAGTAGTCGATGTCGTTGTAGGCGACCCGGAAGGACTGCTCGTCGAAGCCGGCGAGGGTGCGGTAGTCGGCGGTGCGGGTGAGCAGGCAGGCGCCGGTGACGGCGGCGACGTTGCGGGCGGCGTGGGGCAGGAAGAGGTAGCCGAGTTCCTCGGGCTGGGTGCGTTCGAAGAGGACGTGGGGCAGGCCGTCGGTGCGGCTGAAGCTGATACCGGCGTGGTTGATCGTCTCGTCGGGATAGAGCAGCTGGGCGCCGACGACGCCGACGCCGGCGATGCTCAGCCAGCCGGCGAGCTCCTCGAGCCAGCCGGGCGCGAGGGCTTCGACGTCGTTGTTGAGATGGAGCAGCAGGGGGGTGTCGGCCTGCGCGGAGCCGAGGTTGACCAGGCGCGAATAATTGAAGCCTGCCGGGTCGGCCGGGAGGTCGAGCACGGTGCAGCGCAGATCGGCGCGCGAGGGGAGCGCGCGGAGCAGGTCGAGCGTGGCGGGGTCGTCGGAGCCGTCGTTGACCACGATCACCTTCACGCTCTCGCGCGGGGTGGTGCGGGCGAGCGAGTCGAGGCAGCGTGCGAGGAGGTCGCCGCGGTTCTTTGTCGGGATGACGATGGTGACCGGGTTCTCGCGGAGGATGGCGGGGTCCCAGCGGAGCTGATGCAGGCAGCAGGCGTAGCGGGTGGCCCACTCGGGCAGGAACGGCTCGGCGCGCAGGCCGCGGCGCTGGCAGGCCTCGGCGATGGCGCGGCGGGCGGCGTCGAAGAGGTAGCCCTTCTGGTCGCCGCGGGTGGCGGTGCTCTCGGCGTGGGCGCGCCAGTGGTAGCAGACGAAGGGGACGTGGACGATGTCGGCGTCCGGGATGCGTTCGAAGCAGCGGAGAAAGAGGTCGATGTCCTGGGCGCCGTTGAACTCGGGGCGGAGGCCGCCGACCGCGGCGACGACGCTGCGGCGGATGACGGAGAGATGGTGCGTGTAGTTGTGGGTGATCGCCATCTCGGGGCTCCAGTCGCCCTTGAACTGGGGGTCGTAGCGGTGGCCGGAGTCGTCGATCTTGTCCTCGTCGGTGTAGAGGTATCCGGCGGTCGGGTGCGCGAGGACGGCCTCGGCGACATGGAGGAGGGCGTCGGGCGGCAGGAGATCGTCGTGGTCGAGGAGGGCGACGAATTCGCCGGTGGCGATCTCGAGGGCGGAGTTGGTGGCGCGGGAAATGTGGCCGTTCGCCGCGCGGAAAACGGGACGGATACGCGGGTCGGCCTGGGCGGCGGCCTCGAGGAGGCGGCGGACGTGGGGCTGCGGGGAGGCGTCGTCGGCGATGCAGAGTTCCCAGCGCGGGTAGAGCTGGGCGCGCAGGCAGTCGAGCAGTTCGCGCAGGTAGCGCTCGGGGGTGTTGTAGGCGGGGACGACGACGCTGATCAGGGGGCCGCCGGCGGCGACGGCGGTGTTGGCGTCGAGGGCGAGCGCGGCGAGCAGGCGCGGGGTCGGGCGGTTGTGCCAGGCCCAGCGCGAGTAGGGATCCTGCTGGCTGCGGCGCACGACCGCGGCCGGGAGGGCGGCGGGGGTGGCGCGGCCGAGCGTGTCACCGAGTTGGCGTTGCAGCAGACGGGTGTCGCGCCAGCAGTCGGCCCAGCTGTCGACGTCGATGCGGCGCAGGAGCGCGGAGCGGAAAAACGCGAGGGCGCAGAGGGCGAAGGCGGTGCGGTTGAAGACGGGCACGGGGCCGGAGTGCTCGTCGTGTTTGTCGAGGTGGAGGCGGCGGGCGAAGGCGAGCTTCTTGGTGCCGTCGGCCATGGTCGCGAAGATGCGGAGGCAGGCGGGGCTGGGGATGTCGGTCTTGAGGTCGACCAGGCCGTAGAACGCGCTGGTGCCGGACTGGGGCTCGGCGGGGAAGTGGGCGGCGACATCGGGCCGCTCCTTGCCGAAGACCAGGCGGTTCTCGCTGATGCCGCCGGTGATGGCGGAGAGCTTGGCGATCGTGTGACCGGTGGCGAAGGTCCAGCCGGTGACGCGGAACTTGTCGTAGCGGGCGTTGATCCAGTAGCCCGGGTTCTCCAGGTAGCCGCGGAAGGGGCCCTCGGCGGCGATGTTGGTATTGAAGGAGGTGATCTCGGCGACGATGGCGTCGGCGGCGCGGCGGATCTGCGCCCAGCTCTCGCGGTGATGGTGGCGGTAGAGGTGGCGCAGCGAGTCGGCGACGAGGGCGGCGCGCAGCATCGGGCGGGGCCGGGCGACGCCGTGCAGGCGGGAAGTGTCGAGGTCGCGGGTGGCGAGGGCTTGCCAGCGGTTGTGCTCGTCGAGGAACTCGAAGGCGAGGGTGCGGGCGCCGTGCCAGAGGCGGGTGCGGACGAGGAAGCCGGTGCAGCGCGCGGTGGGATCGTCCGGGAAGGCCTGTTGCACATCGAGGCGTTCGAGCCCGTAGATGCCGTGGAAGACGACACCGTCGACGAGCACACGGAGGTCGCGGCACTCGTGGCCGGGGCCGGCGTAGATCCAGCCGACGATTTCCTGATCGGGCCGATCGGGGCACCAGGAGGTCGGATGGTCGATGCAGTAGGCGGCGGTTTGCGGGCGGCTCATGAATCGGGGCGATTGTCGCGAAGGGGAGCTCCGCTTGAACAGCGAAATCCGCGGAGAATCCGCCGGACGGATTCGCGCGGGCGCGGCCCGGTACCGCGGCTTACCGGATGGTGCAGGACTGCCAGTAGGCCCAGTCGCAGTTGACGTTGCCGCCCGGGCCGGGGTCGACGCGGCAAACCAGCACGCCCTCGATCGGCACCTCGGAGGTCGCTTCCAGCTGGAGGGTACCGCGGTCCTCGGGGTTGTTGACCGGATCGATCGAGCGATGCAGGAGGAAACGGCGGGAACCGTCGGTGCGTTCCTCACAGATCTCGAAGACGACGCCGTCGGTGCGATTGGTCCCGGTGTAGGCGGAGCGGAGCAGTCCGCACTCGACCCGGATGGTACGGGCGCCGGCGGGCGGGGAGAAGAGCAGTTCGCTGGGGGCGTGGGTGTTGAGCACGAGCGCGCCGCCCGCCTCAATCTGGTTGGGGGCGTAGGGGCTGCGCACGGCGTAGGGCAGTGTCCCGAAACCGGCGAGCTTGGCCCGCCACTCCGGTGTGCCCAGTTCGTGGAGCGGATCGGTGATGGGACGATCGAGGTGCTGGAGCGAGCGGAGTTCGGGCTGGCCGGCGGCGGCGAGGGCGCCGGGGACTCTCCCGAGCAGATCGGTGCGCAGGCACAGCGTCATGTCGGGGGCTTCGGCGATGGGTTGCCCATCGAGGTCCAAGCCGGCGAGGCGGGAGCGGATGAAATACGGGGAGTTGCGCAGGGGGCCGGCGAAGACCGCCGCGGCGACGCGCCGGCCGCCGAGGTGCGCGAGGGAGCGCTGGAGGTTGGCCGGGTCGCGGAGGAGGTGGTCGGGCATCGTGACGGTGCGGCGCTGGCTGTAGTAGGCCATGCGGCCGCTCCAATCGCGGCCGAAGACGAGGACGACGTCCTGCGGGGGCACGAGCTCGCGGACGAGGGCGGCCATCGGCGGCGGGGCGGGCATGAGGCCGCGCAGGAAGGAGCCGAAGGCCTGTTCGTACCGTGTGTATTGGTTTGCGAGGGCGAGCAGGATCAGCACCGCCACGGCCGGCAGTCCCGGCGCCGGCAGACGGAGCAGGCCGACGGCGAGCAGGCCGGCCGCGGCCAGCAGGAACACGCTGCTCGCGTAGAAGTAGTAGTCGTGGACGTAGTAGAGGTTGGCGAAGACGAGGAAACCGCCGGCGAAGAAGACCAGACAGGCGGTGGCCCGGCGTCGGAACTCGGCGGATACGGCGAAGAAGGCGGTGCCGAGCAGGAACATCGCGCCGGCGCCGAGCGCGACCCGCTCGGTGACGGTGCCGATGCCGATCCAGAACTCCCGGCTGAGCCGCTGGTGGAGGGTGCCGAAGTTGAACTCGCGCAGTGACGACGAGAGCAGGAAGCCGGCGAGCGGGTTCTGCGCCTTCACCTGGTCGGAGTGCACGACCCAGGCCACGGCGGCGGCGAGGGGCACGCCGATCGCGAGCAGGCCGAGGGCGGCGGGGCGGAACCGGCGGCCGAGCGGCTCGCGCCGGGACGTCCAGAGGGCCTGGAGCGTGGCCGCGGCCGCGGGCACGGCGAACACGGTGAAGGTCGTGATCTTGGTGGTGGCGGCGAGGGCGCCGAGGGTCCAGACCGCCGCGAGCCGCCCCGGCGCGGGCCGGTCCATCCACCGCAGGAAGGCCCACAGGAACCACACGGAGAAGGCGAGCACGGTCGATTCGATGAGGAAACACCGGGTGTAGTAGAGGTAGAGCGGGCTGATCTGGATGAACGCCAACGGCACCAGCCGTTCGTGGCGGGCCGGCAGCCAGCGCCCGAGCAACAGGAAGACGCCGGCCAGCGCCGCGTAGAAGGCCACGGTGGATACCAATCGGCCCGCTTGTTCCAGCGGCAGGCCGGTCCCCTCGGCCAGCAGCGCGACGATCGCCTGGTAGGTCGGCAGCTCCATCGGAATCGACCACGGCGGACCGAGGATCGGCGTGTCGTAATCGAGCTTGAGCCCGTCCTGCTGGAAGAACAGGGCGGTGACGGCGGTTTGTACCTGGCGGAACTCGTGGGCGTCGAGGATCGGCGCGCGCCAGCCGCGGCCCAGGCACCAGAGGTGCAGCAGCAGCGCTGCGGCGAACAACGCCACACAGAAGATGGCCCGGCGGTCGTGGCGCCCGGCGGAGACTGGGCCGGGGACGTTCATCAGAGCGGTTCGCCGATCTCGCGGATGCAGCGGGCGATCCCGTCGGCCAGGGGGATCTCGGCCCACCAGCCGGTGGCGGCGTGGAACTTCGCGGCGGAGAGCCGGGTGTGTTGCACGTCCCAGGCCGCGGGGGCGGTGTTGACGATCTGGAGCGGCCGGCCGGTGCCGGCGGCGACGTAGTCGAGCACCCGGGAGACCGGGGTCGTGGCGCCGGCGCAGATGTTGTAGGTCCCGGTGAGGCGGTGGCGCAGGACCGCTTCGATGGCCCGGTTGAAGTCGGTGTAGTGGAGAAAGTCCTTCTCCGCGGAGCCGTCGCCCCAGAGGGTGAACGGCCGGTCCTGGAGCGCGCAGGCGATGGCGTGCGGGATGATACCCTGCGGCCGGTGGACAGGCACGCGGAAGCCGTAGGGGTTGGAGATGCGCAGGATGGCGCAGGCCAGGCCGTGCCGGGCCGCGAACGACTCGATGATCTCCTCGGCCGCGCGCTTGGCCTGGCCGTACCAGCCGATGGGGCGGCACGGCGCGTCCTCGGTGAGTGGATGCCCGTCGCCGACGCCATAGACGGCGCCGCCCGAGGAGAAAAACACGAAGTGGAGGCGGTCGCGGTTGGGCGACTCCGCCAGACGGCGCAGCAGCCGGAAGAGGAAGGGCAGGTCCTGCTCCCACTCGAAACCGATGTTGCGCTCCGAGAAGGCCGGGAGCGTGCTCCATGCGGTGTGGATCAGGGCGTCGAGCTGCTCGGGCAGTTGGCTGAGGAAGAGGTTCTCCATCCCAAGCAAACCGTCGGTCTCCGTCCGCGACAGGCCGGTCACCTGGAACTGGCGGGCGGCGAGGTACGGCCGCAGGCAGCCGGCGAGCCGACCGCGCGCGCCGGTGATCGCGACGCGGCAGAGGGGCGGAGTCTGGACGGGGGACGGCATGGTGGAAGTGGAGACGGCGGAAAGTACAGGGAGGATCACCGGGCGGCGGCAAGACCCAAGCCGCGGCGGGGCGCCTCAGCCGAGGGAGGCGTAGAATGTCTCCAGCTGTCCGGCACTGCGGGCCCAGTCGAAGTGGCGCTGCGCGAACGCTGCGGCGCCGGCGGCCAGGCGGGCGGCCAGCGCCGGGTCGCGGCGCAGGGCGCGGACGGCGCCGGCGATCCCGGCGGCGTCCGCGCGCTCGAGCACGAAGGCGTCGACGCCGTGGCGGGCGACGGTGCCGATGTTGCTGCGCGGGAGGATCACCGGGCGGCCGGAGGCGAAAAACTCCGGCAGCTTGGACGGGAAACGGTAGTTGTTGAATGAATCCGGCTCGCCCGGCTGCACGAAGCAGTCGGCCAGCGAGAGGAGGGGGCCGAGATGGCGGTGCTGGTCGATCCGGCCGAGCGCGACCACGTGCGGCGTGGCGGCCGCGGCGAGCGCCGCCGGCAGCGCGCAGAAATCGCGGCCGGCGCGCAGGAGCGTGGCGGGTGTGCCGGTGGCGTTGAGCTCCACCACGGCGCGGTGGAGCTCGGCCATCTCCGCTCGGTTGGTCGGATGCAGATTGCCGTGGTAGAACAGGACGGTGTGGTCCGGGCCCCAGCCGAGGGCGGCCCGCAGGTCCCACGGGATCGGCCGGGCGAAGAACTCGGGGGTGGCCGCGGGCCAGAAGACGGCCCGGGGCTGGCCAGGCGGCAGAAACTCGCAGAGGCGGTCGAGGATGGCGGTGCAGCCGGCGGCCTGGCGGAGGAACTCGGGCCGGTGCCGCGGATGCGAGAAGTCGTCGCCGACGAGTTGCGCCAATGTCGCCTCGGGCAGGGTGGCCAGGTCCGCCGCGCTGCGCCCGGTGCTGGCTTCCAGGATGCAACCTTCGTCATCCTCGAGGTGGACGACGAGCTTGGCGCATGCGGCGGCGCAGACGGCGAGGCTGAAACGGCGCACGCGCTCGCTGGTCGTCCAGGCATGGACGAGGTCGGGCCCGGCCCCGTCGGCGAAACGTGCCGCCCCGGTTTCCCAGTCCGCGAACGCGATGCAGCGGAAGCGGGCTCCGGGATGGTAGCGGATGGTCTCGGGGTGGAAGGGGACGGCGACGAGACAGTCGTGGCCGCGCGCGATGAGCTCGTTGGCGAGCGCGGCCACGTGGAGCGCGCTGTTTGACGTCATGTCGCCGTAAAGTACGAAGAGGATACGGCGCGGCGCGGTCGTCCGGGGCCGCGGCGCCGCGGCTTCCGGGGCGCGGCGCGGGCCCAGCCGCGGAGCCTGGGCGGAGAGGTCGAGCGGGCGTGGGTTCTCCTCGTCGGTGCGGATGGCGACGTGGCGATCGGTGGCGAGAAAATAGCGGGCGCCGGCGACGGAGTGGGCGCACAGGCGCAGCGGCCCGTCGCCGACCGGCAGGTTCTTGGCGGCGATGAACCCGGCGCGCGCGCCATCGGGGGCGCCGGGCACCAGGTGGGGCACGTCGGTGCGGGGCAGGCCGTAGTCGCAGCGGACGCGGCGGTTGCCGTAGTGCAGCCAGACCTCGGCGAGCCGCTGGTCGGAGTGGGCGCACCAGCCCTGCAGGCGCAGGCTGGCGGTGATCGTCTTCGCCGCCGGGACCTCGATCGCCGCGTGCAGCACGCCAGGCAGCGCGGCGATCACGAACCGGCGCAGCGACCGCCAGTCATTGCCATCCCACGACGCCTCCAGCCGGGCGGGGTGGAGGCCGGGGGGCAACGCGCCCTGGAAGGCGAAGCCGCATTCCTCGGCGCCGGGGCGGGCGCGGAGCGTGGCGCAAACATCGGGCCGGCGGTGGCGCGAGTGCGGCAGCAGGACTCCACCCGCGCAGACCAGGCGAACGGCGGGCGGACGTCCCACCGCCGGGTGGACGCACCAACCCTGCAACGCGAGCTGTCCCGCGGGTGCGGCGACCGGCGGGCTGCCCTCCAGTTCGTGCGCGGCCGAGTCCGCCGGGGGAAGATCGGCGGGATGGTGCGGGGCGGGCGCCACCGGCTCGCGGGCGGCGGGATCGCCGGTGGCGGCGATGGTGAACCGCCGGAGACCGCACCAGCCGCCGGCGCCGTCGGCCGCCTCCAACTGCGCCGGGTGGGTGCCGGGCGCGATGGTGCCGTCGATGCTGAAGCCGTATTCGGTGGCCGGATCGAGATGCGGGAAGGCGGAGCAGACATCCTCCCGCCGGCGGCGTTGGGAGGCGCCGAAGAGGCGGTCGGTGCAGCGCAGCCGGATCGCCGGCGCCGCGGCCGCGCCGGCGTGGGCGCACCAGCCGTCGAGGCGCAGCATGCCACCCGGGGCGAACGCCGGCAGCGGTGTCTCCAGCGCGAAGCGAAACTCGTCGGGCCCGTTCACCCGCGCGGTCCTCCCAGCCGCTGCAGGAGACGTTCCACGGCGCGCAGGGGCGCGGTGTAGCGCCAGCTGCGCGAGGCCTTCAGGGCGCGGCGTTCCGTCTCGAGTTGGGCGATGCGGTCGTCGCGGGCGGCGAGCAGACGGTGGGCCTCGCGCAGTTGGTCGTCGCGGGCGGCGAGCGTGGTTTGCAGTCCGGCGACCTGCGCGGCGAGGGCCGCCACTTCCGTCTGACGTTCGGCGAGCCGGTCGCGCAGACCGGCGGCCTCGGCGAGCAGAACCTGGTGCTGTTGCTCGAGCTGGAGCTGGGCTTGGAGCGTCTGGTCGGCCGCCTGCTGGCCCTGGGCGAGGGCGACGGCCAGACCCTGTATCCGTTCGTTGGCGGTCGCGAGTGCGATCCGAACGCCGTGCCCTTCCTGCTGGAGCGCCTCGATGCGGCGGGCGATGTCGTCGTGCTCCCGGAGGGCGGTGTCGGCCTGGCGCTGGGCGGTGGAGCGGAGCTCCTGCGCCTCGTCGAGCCGGGTGCGGAGGTCGTCGCGGGCGTCCTCCAGTTCCATGAGCTGGACCTGGGCGAGGATGAGCTGCCGGCGCAGCGCGGCAGGCTCGTCCTGTGGGCAACCGGGGGCCTCCGGGGCGGGATTCATCGCGGGAGATGAAGCGCCATTGTTCGGCCGAAGTGAAGTCGGAAGGAGGGGACGGGCGCCGGGCGGTGGCGCGCGGCCGACAATCGGATTGATCCGGCCGGATCGCCGGCCGAGTCTCTGCGCCCCGATTCCCGTGAAAACCAACGCGGTTCTGCGCCCCGTCGACAAAGCCCTGGCCGGCTACGAAGCCCTGATCCGCCAAGCGGAGGGGCGGCGTGGCCAGCCATTCCCCACCGAGAAGGTGCTCGCCGCGCAATGGGGCGTGAGCCAGGCGGCCGTCAACCGCGCCGCGTTGCGGCTGATCGCCGCCGGGCGGCTGCGCCGCGAGGGCTACAAGCTGCTGCCGGTCGCCGCCACGACGGTCTCGCTGGTGGGGGCGCGGCTGGCCGTGCTCTCGCATCGCGCGACGCGTTTCCCGGGCATCGCCGAGGAGGCCGCGCGGCGCGGCGTGCGGGTGGAGGAGTTCTATTTCATCGGCCGCGACACCCTGCGCAACGCGCTGCAGAAGGTGCTCCAGCACCGGTTCGACGGCGTGATCACGCGCATCACCGACAGCGGCTGGGAGTGGGACAACGAGACGGCCGAACTCGACCGCCTGCGTATCCCGTATGTGGTGGCCGAGGAGGCCCCGCCCGGCCACAACCTCGCCGCGGAGGACCTGCGCAACGCCGCCGCGCAGCTGGTCGGCCACCTCTTCGCCCACGGCCACCGCGAGATCGTGTGCATCGGCTCCCTGCGCCGGCTGCAGCGCTCCGGCGCGGTGCGGCTGGGCTTCGAGGAGGCATGCCTGCGGCTCGGCCTGACCTCGGCCGCGCGCAATGTCTTCGAGATCAACTCGCACACCCCGGAGGCGGTGCGCACGGAGTTCCAGCGCATGCGGCGCACGTGCCCGCGCGCGAGCGCGGTCGTGCTGTTCGACGTCGACATCCTCAAGAGTTTCCTGGCGGCGACGCGCAAGGAGGGGCTGCGGGTGCCGCGGGACCTCTCGGTGGTCGCGGTGGGCGACTCGGCGGAGGCCCGCACCGCGGAGCCGCCGGTCACCTGCGTGGCCTTCGACGCGCGGTGCATGGCCCATCTCGCCCTCGATCTGGCCTGCCAGCAGATGATGGAGGTGCGCCGCCTCGGGCGGGTGCCGCCGCGCCAGCGCATCCGCGTGGAGGGCACACTGCGCGAGCGCGGGTCGGTGGGCGCGCTGGCGACGCCGCCGGCGGCCCGGCCCGAGGAGGCCGCCCGCGGGGCCAACCGGCTGGCGCGCGTGTGGCCGCACGCGATCGAACCGCGCTTGCGCGAAGCGGCGGAGACCTGGCACTGGCCGCATCGCCTCGTCGAGCACGGCGCGCCGGGCGCATTCGTGCCGCTGGACCTGGCGGCGCAGGCCAACCGTTCGCTGCGCCGACCACACGGCTGGCTGGGGCACCTGCCGCTGCTGCACCTCGGCTCCGGGCTGCTGCGCATCCATGGCGTGGATTTCTCGCTGCTCGACGAGCGCACGAACCGCGGGCGCAGCGTGGTGGTGCTGCGCTCCAGCCGCTTCCCGCCGACCTCGCGCCGCTCCCTGCCCGAGGAACTCGTGCTGCCGGTCGGCCGCCGGGTGCGCGGCGCCTACTTCCTCCATGGCTGCGGCTACGCGGGCGAGCGGGTGCCGTTCGCCTGGTACGAGTTCCGCCAGACGGGACGGCCGGTCGCCGTGGTGCCGCTGGTGGCGCGCGGCGTGGGCCCAGCCCACAGTCCGGATACGCCGCCGGCCAACATCCAGGACTGGTGGCCGGAGTTCCCCCAGTTCAACGCCGACGGCGTGCGCCATGTCGCGATCACCGAGAACGGCGACCCCTTCGCCTACGAGCGGTACCTCTACTCGCTGGAGTGGGCGAATCCGCAGCCGGACGCCGTGCTCGAGGAGATCCGCGTGCGCTCCAATCCGGCTGTGCCGACGACGCTGGGCCTGCTGGCCGTCACGCTCCTGCTGGAGTGAGGGAGCAGCCCGCTGCCGAGGGTCGAGGGACGCGCGCCCGTGAAGGGACGGACCTCGACCGGGCGATCCCGGACGAAAGCCTTGGCGGCCTTCGCCCCGCGGCAGGGCGGAGGGCTGGTGCGAGCGTCGTCGACGGCCCGGTGCCGTTCACCCCACGGAGCCCGGGCGCGCGTCCCCTGGCTCGCGTCCCGCGACCGGACTTTCCGGCTACACGGGGGGCACGATCCGCGGGCGGGGGTGCCGGGGCGGCCGGACGGAGGCGCGGTGGACGATCTCGACGGGGAAAACGATGGTGCCGGAGGCGTCGGGTGCGGGCTCGCCGAGGTTGCGGCGGATGCGCTCGAGGAGGAGCTCGACGGCGCGCATGCCCATGGCGCGCAGGGGCTGGCGGACGGTGGTGAGCTGGGGGGCGGTGGTGCGGGCGGCCAGCGTGTCGTCGAAGCCGACGACAGAGATGTCCTGCGGCACGTTGTAGCCGGCGCGGGCAAGCACCTCCATGCAACCGAGGGCGATGGCGTCGCTGGCCGCGAAGATCGCGTCGGGCAGCGGCTGGCCGACGTGACGCTCGAGCCAGGCCCCCATGACCTCGCGCCCGCCCTCGGTCGAGAACCGCCCGTCGACCATGAGGTCGGGGTCGAAGTCGACGCCGTGGGCGTGCAGAGCGTTCTGGTAGCCGTGGATACGCCGCTCGGGCCCGCCGCGGCCGCGCGGGCCGGTGATGTGGAGGATGCGCCGATGGCCGGCCGCGAGTAGATCGCGCACGATCGCCTGGGCGCCCGGCTCCTCGTCGGCCTCGATGTTGACCACGCCGGGCAGCGGTTGGTCGGGGTGCATGGCCACGAAGGGCGTGTGGGTGGGCAGAAAGCGCGCGGAGGCGCCGTGGAAGACCGGGGCGATGAGGATGAGGCCGTCGATGCGGCCGTCGCAGAAGCCCGGGATGCGATGTGAATCGCGGTCCCAGTCGTGGAGGGCGAAGACGGTGGTGGTCTGGCTGTGGACGGCGGCGTTGGAGATGATGCCGTTGAAGGCCTCGAGGAAGTAGTGGTCGAACTCGCCGCCGTCGTTGACGATGGCGGCGATGCCGAGGGTGTTCATGCGGCGCTGCGCGAGGGCGCGGGCGGCGGCGTTGGGGCGGTAGCTGAGCTTGATCGCGGCCTCGAGGATGCGCGCGCGGGTCTCGCGGGAGATGCGCGTGGAGGTGCGGGCGCCATTGAGCACCGCCGAGGCGGCCATCGCGGACACGCCGGCCTCGCGGCCGACATCGGCGAGGGTGGCGGGGCGATCGGGACGCTTGCGGTTGGCGGGCATACGGAGGGGCGGGGGGGAGGGGTGCAACACAGCGCCGGCCGGGCGCCGACGGCAAGTTCCGATGCACGGGCGTGCGAGGCATTCGAGTCGTTGCGTATATGGTGCTGCGCCGGTCGCGGCGGACTGCACGCTTGACACCGCTCGGCGATTTTGAGTTCTCGACCCTTCTTTCGACCAATTTACGTCATGGCCAATACCAAATCTGCCATCAAGGCCGCCCGCCAGGCCCTCCGCCGTCAGGAACGCAACAAGACCGTGAAGTCGCGCCTGAAGACCCTCTCGCGCAAGCTCGCGAAGCTCACCGCCGAGAGCAAGAACGACGAGGCCCGCGCCGTCGCTGTGGAGTTCATCTCCGCGCTCGACAAGGCGACGAAGAGCGGCGTCGTCCACAAGAACGCCGCCGCCCGCCACAAGTCCCAGCTGAGCAAGCTGGTCCTGGCCAAGGCCTGAGCGCAGGCGTTTTTCGCCGACCTCACCCTCACGCGCCCTGCGTGGGGGTTTCGTTTTTTCTGGGCCGCGCGCCCGCCGGGACTAGTTTCCGGCAGCCGCACCGCCCGCCGCACCAACCTTCCGTCTCCACTCCCGCCATGCCTGCCGACGATTTCCTCAGTTTCCCGCCCGACACGCTCGTGCGTGAACCGCTCCGGCTGCCCTTCCTCGCGCGGGGCGAGGGTTGGCTGGTGCTGAACAAACCCGTCGGCGTGCCGTGGGCACCCGATCCCTGGATACCGCGGCAGACCGATCTCGTGCGCGAGGTGCGCCGCCAGCTGCGCGACGGCAAGCCGCAGCTCGCCCGCCTCGGCATCGGCGCCTTCCATGGCATCGTCGGTCCCGACCTCGTCGCCTCCGGCGCCGTGTTGTGCGCGACGACCGACGCCGAGGGTGCCCGGCTCGCCAACGCGCTGGGCTCGGCGCAGATCGAGCTCACGTACCGTTTCGTCACGATGGGGCGGCCGACGCAGGAGGAGATCGTCTGCGAGCTGCCGCTAGCGCCGCACGCCACCGAGCCGCGCATGCTCGTGTCGCACACCACGGGCAAGAAGACGGCCACGACCTTCCGGCTGGAGAAACGTTTCCGTGGTTACGCGGTCTGGACGGCGACGACGACCTTCGACCGGCTGCACCAGATCCGCGTGCACGCCGCCGAGAGCGCGCTGCCGATCGTGGGCGAGTCGCGCTACGCGAAGACGACCCCGATCTACCTCTCCGAGATCAAGCGCGACTACCGCCCCGCCGGGGACGGCACGCGGGTGGAGCAGCCGCTCTACGGCGAGCTCTGCCTGCACCTGGCGCGGATCCGGTTCCCCGGCGCCGACGGCCAGCCGGTGAGCGTCGAGGCGCCGTTGCCCAAGCCCTTCGCCGTGCTGCTCAAGAAGCTCGGCGAGCATCTGGCGATCTGAGGCGTGATCATGCAGTCCGCGAGTAGGTCCAGTCTCTGACTGGACGCCTGAATACGTGAGCCGGCGGTCACGGCTGGAGTCGGAGGTGTCCGGTCGGAGACCGGACCCACGGGGAGAGCATGCCGGCCGGTGGTTTCACCAACGGTGGCCGGAGGTTCGCTCGTGGATTTGCGGCAACTCCCAGGAAACAGCGTCCGGTTTGCCGGAGGGCGCCGCTCCGTCGGCGCCGTTGGTGTGCGTGGCGGCGACGGAGTTTCGCCCGCCACCGATCAGCGCAGACCAAGGCCTGTTTCTTTCCGTCCGGGGCAAAACGCGTTTTGCGGTGGGGGCTGCATGATCACGGCTGAGGGCGGGGCGAGTCTGCTCCCGATCGGTAGGGACGTTTCTACGAAACGTCCGTTCGCTTCGCCCGCGGCGAGGGTGGCGCGCGGCGTCTGCCCCCGTACATGGCGGCTTCGGAGATACCGCCCTACCTCTTGCGCAATCGCCCGCGCCGCGCTCTCGACATCGGCGGCGTTTCGTTTTCCCATCGCGCACCTCATGAGCGGCGCGCGTTTCAGCTTCATCTGCGGTTCCGACGACTTCGTCGTGGGCCGGCTCGGCAAGGAACGCTTCGCCACCCTCGCGGCCGACGCCGCGGACGAGTTCTCGCGCGAGATCGTGAACGGCTTCGCCAACAACGTGGCCGAGGTCGAGGCGGCCGTGAACAAGTTCCGCGAGGCCGTGCAGACGCTCGGGCTGTTCGGCGGCCGCCGGTACGTGTGGCTCAAGGACGTGAACTTCCTCGCCGACTCCGTGACCGGCCGCGCCGAGAGCACGCTCAAGCAGGTCGAGGAGCTCAAGACGATCCTCGCCGGTCTCGATCCGGAGCAGGTCGGCGTGCTCGTCACCGCGGCGCCGGTGGATCGGCGGCGGTCGTTCCCCAAGTGGGCGGAGGGCAACTCCGACTGCACGCTCGTGGGCGGTGAGGCGGGCGACGAGGCCACGCTGCAGCAGGTCGCGCTCGGCGAGGCGCAGGCGCAGGGGGTGACGTTCGAGGGCGAGGCGCTGCCGGTGCTCATCGCGAAGGTTGGCGCGAACACGCGGCTCATCGTCGAGGAGGTGCGCAAGCTCGCCGCCTACGTCGGCGATGCGGCGAAGATCACCGAGGCCGACGTGGCCGAGATCGTCGTTTCCACGGCGGAGGGCGATTTCTTCGAGGCGGCGGAGGCGTTCTTCTCGGGCAACCTCCAGTGGACGCTCGAGGCGCTGCACCGGCATTTCTTCGCGGGCGGCGACGCGCGCCCGATCCTCTCCTCGCTGCAGAACCGCAACCGCCTGCTCATCCAGGTGAAGATGCTCATCGACGCCGGCGAGGTCCGGCTCGGTCCCGGCGGGCTCGACAAGGCCGGCTTCGGCCGCGCGCAGCAGGCGTATGGGAAAGCCTATGGCGACCTCACCGAGAAGACGGCCTGCAACATCTTCACCCAGAATCTCTGGTATCTCGGCAAGCTGGCGTCGTCGTCGAAGATGCCGTCGCTCAAGCGCATGATCGACAACCAGCAGGAGTTCTATGCGACGTTCCAGCGCCTGCTCGACCGCCCGAGCGAGCAGGAGGAAGTCCTGCGCGAGATGGCCGTGCGCTGCCTGAGCTGAGGTAGGGCGCGACCGCCGGGCGCGCCGCATCTCGCGGGATAGGGGGTGACCTTGGTCACACCGCTTCTCGCGCCGCAGTGCGGAGGGTTGTGAACCACTGATCGGTTCCGCCAATGGGCGGAACTTTGGAAGTGTCCTCCGGCTGATCGCCTCCGGGACGGGGGAATCGGCGCCCGCTGATCGCGGGCGAGGAGCAGGGAACCACTGATTCACGCCGATCGACGCTGAGGTGTGCGTCCGGACTAGCGTCAATTAGCGAGGATTAGCGGTCCGCCCTGCCTCCGGCCATCAGTGCAAATTAGTGTGTTCTGCCGCACGGCAGAATGGTTTCGCCCTCCGAACTCCGGTCGCCGCCTGCGCTTGCGGGATTGTCAGGCCGGGGGCGATTCGTTTTGGCTCCTCGCCGTGCCTGCCAAACCCACCGCAAAGACTTCCGCCGCCGCGCCCGCGGCCGCCGCTCCCGCCCCCGTGAAAGCGCCTGTCGCTGCTGCTCCGGCCGATTCGATCCCGAACGTGCTGGCCGAGCGCTACGCTTCCGCGGCGTTGCGCGCGATCTGGTCGGGCGAGGGCCGCATCCTGCTCGAGCGCGACTTCTGGATCGCGGTGATGAAGGCGCAGCGCGACCTCGGCGTGCCGATCCCGGCCGAGGCGATCAAGGACTACGAGCGCGTGAAGGGCTCGATCGACCTCGCCTCCATCGCTGCCCGCGAGCGCACCACGCTCCACGACGTGAAGGCGCGCATCGAGGAATTCTCCGACCTGGCCGCCCGCCAGTTCATCCACCTCGGCCTCACCAGCCGCGATCTCACCGAGAACGTCGAGCAGCTCCAGGTGCAGCGCAGCCTGCGCATCGTGCGCGACAAGACCATCGCCGCCCTCGCCGGCATTTCGACCCGCGCCGAGCAGTACCGCGACGTGATGATCACGGGCCGCACGCACAACGTGCCGGCGCAGCCCACGACGCTCGGCAAGCGCCTCGCGATGTTCGGCGAGGAGCTCCTGATCGCCTTCGACCGCCTCGAGAACCTCCTCGAGCGGTATCCGGTCCGCGGGCTCAAGGGTGCCGTCGGCACCCAGCTCGACCAGCTCACGCTGCTCGGCGGCCGCGCCGACCGCGTGCTCGAGCTGGAGGCGCGCATCATCAAGCACCTCGGCTTCAAGGCCGCGTTCACCTGCGTGGGTCAGGTCTATCCGCGCAGCCTCGACCACGAGGTCGTCACCGCGCTCGGCCAGATCGCCGCCGCCGCCGCCAGCTTCGCCACCACGTTGCGTCTGATGGCCGGCCAGGGCCTGCTCACCGAAGGTTTCCAGAAGGGCCAGGTGGGCTCCTCGGCGATGCCGCACAAGGTCAACGCCCGCAACTGCGAGCGCATCTGCGGTTTTCATACCATCCTCTCCGGCCTCGCCGTGATGACCGGCGGGCTCGCCGGCCACCAGTGGAACGAGGGCGACGTCTCCTGCTCGGTCGTGCGCCGCGTGGCGCTGCCCGACGCCTTCTTCGCCATCGACGGCCTGCTCGAGACCTTCCTCACCGTGCTCGCGCGCATGGATGTGTTCCCGGCCGCCATCGCCGCCGAGAACGAGCGCAACCTGCCGTTCCTCGCCACCACCACGATCCTCATGGAGGCCGTGAAGGCCGGCGCCGGTCGTGAGACCGCGCACGAGGCCATCAAGGAGCATGCGCTCGCCGCCGCGAAGGCCATCCGCGAGGGCGGCTCCGGCAATGGCGACGGTGCCATGCTCGACCGGCTCGCCGGCGACAAGCGCCTCGGCCTCTCCAAGAAGGCGCTGCGCGAGATCCTCTCGGAGAACGAGCGTTTCGTCGGCGCGGCTCCGAACCAGGTCGACGCCTTCGTGGCGCAGGTGAAGCCGCTGCTGCGCCGCAACGCCAAAGCCGCCGCCTACGAGCCCGCGCCGCTGTTGTGACGGCGCGGCGGCGAAGCCGCTGCGTGGGTGAGTGGTGAGAGGTCATGGGTGTTGGGGCGCGCTCCTCCGGTGGCGCTGCGCGTGAGCGCAGCGATCCGCAGTGCTCCGCCGTAGCTGGACGACGAAGTCGTTCAGCCCGGCCGAACGAGCGGAGCCGGAATCCACGGACTCCGGAGACGGAAAAGTGGAACCGCAGATGAACACAGATGGACGCCGATGGCGGAGGCGGCTCTGTGGCCGCGGGCGGTGGCCCTTGGTGCACCGTGAGCCCACCGGATATCCTCGCGCCACGGCGCCGCGATGGGACGTTCGGAGGCCGGCCTCAACGCGGTGGGGGAGGAGCGCACGGGCGGGCCTTCACCATCGGGCAGCCCGAGGCCTTGGCTCGTCCTGTATTGGAAGAAGTGTTGCCCGCGGGGCCGCGGAGTGCTGCGCTCGGGGCGTCCCCACGGCTTGGGCGGCCGTTCCGCGCCGCCGGCACCTCGTCCCCGTTTACCCCGATGAAGATCACCAAGCTCCTGTCGTTGCTCCTCGTTCTGTGTCTCCCGGTCCTCGCCCTGGCCGGCGCCAAGTTCACGGTCCCGCCACCGGACTATGGCAGCACGCGATTCCTGTGGGGCTTCGGGACGACTTCGCCGGACTCGCCGGCCGCCTCCGTGGCCAAGCTCATCGTGCCCAAGAATGTGAGCATCACCGACGGCAACCACTTCGACATCCGCCGCGTGGGCGAGCGCCGAGGCGGTTATTTCCTGTTCGAGCCCGGTCCCTTCGCCCTCGCGATCGGCCTCACGTACCCGGACAAGAAGGGTCGCCCCGTGACCGCGAACGAGACCCGGCAGTTCGTCTTCGAGGCGGGGAAAACCTACCGGCTTTCCTATGCGAGCACGGACGGGAAGACGGTCCAGTTCACCATCACGGCTGAGTAGGCGAAGCCGGCATCGGGATCGGTCATGACCGTGCCGCCACGGGGCGCCGGGTTGAACGGTCTTGCCGGGGGTGGCGGGGTTCGGCTTCGCTCGGCGGATCGACTTCGCCCCCACCACGAACGCCTTCTGGATCCTGCCCGCGGCCGGTTTCGCCGCGGGTTTTGTCGATTCGATCGCGGGCGGGGGCGGCATGATCAGCCTGCCGGCGTTGCTGGCCGCCGGGCTGCCGCCGCATCTGGCGCTCGGGACCAACAAGCTGCAATCCGCGCTCGGCACCACGTTCTCGGCGGCGAACTATGCGGGGCGCGGCTGGGTGGCGAAGGAGGGCCTCGCGACCGGCATTACCTGGACGGCCCTCGCCGCCTTCGCGGGCGCGTGGTGCGTCTCGCGCCTCCCGGCCGATCTGCTGGTGCGGGTGATCCCGTGGCTGCTGGTGGCGATCTTCGCGTACGTGGCGGCGTCGCCGAAGCTGGGCGTGGCGCGCACGCGGGCCCATTTTTCCACGACGGTCTTCAACGTGCTGGGCGGTTGCGCGCTCGGGTTCTACGACGGCTTCTTCGGGCCGGGCACGGGCTCGTTCTGGACGATGGGCTTCGTGCTGCTGCTCGGCTATCCGCTGCCGCAGGCGACCGGGCACACGAAGGTGATGAACCTCGCGAGCAATGTGGCATCGCTGGGGTGGTTCGCCTTGCAGGGCCACGTGCTCTGGACGCTCGGCGCCACGATGGGCGTGGCGAACATCGCGGGCGCGCTGCTCGGCTCGCACCTGGCGATCCGCAAGGGCGTGGGCTTCATCCGCGGGGCGTTTCTCGTGGTCGTGGCCGCGACGATCGCGCGGCTGCTGTGGCGGTCGCTGGCCGGGTGAGGCGGCGCCTCCGACAACGGCGCTGCGATCACCTTGGTCGCCGGCATGCTGTGCAGGCTGACGAGCGCAGTTGGAACCGACAGAAGGCAACGAAGAGAACGAAGTGTGAACGAGCTGGACAAAGGGCACTCGAGATTTCGGTCCTCACCTGGCAGGTGAGGGAAGAACGCCCCGGGCCTGTGGGCCCTGATTCCCCTTGGTCCGGAGTCTCTTTGTTTCCTTCGTTACCTTCTGTCGTCTGCGGAATTCAGGTTCAGGCGGATCGCGTAGCGGCGTTCGCCCCACAGGCCCGGGGCGTCAACAAGCTCGACTTTGAGGCCTTCGCCCGTGTGATGATCCTTGATTGAGATACGGAACCGGGCGCGTGCGGTCGGCATGGCGCCCGCAAAGAAATTCTTCCTCCGAGATTTGCAACCCCTTGAACCAAGCAATCCTCCCCGCCGAGGTCGTGAAACGCGGTGCGGGTGAATAACACTGTTGGGCGAAAGAAGCATGACCACAAAGCTCACTTGGGATGACCTGCTGATCCAGCGGTTCCCGCCGGAAAAAGTAGCGGCTTGGCTGGCCGGCTGGAGTGGTTGGACGAGCGGGCGGATTGCACCCGTTGCCATGTCGAAGTTCGGCGACTGGTTTCTGCGCCGCGAAGACGGAAGCACAGACGAGTTATCGGTGATCGAAGGCACATATGAGCGCGTTGCGGCTACACCCGAGGAATTCGCGTCGCTGGTGAATCAGCGCGAGTGGCAGGAACAGCATCTTCTGTCGCGGTTGGTTCTCTCCCTTCACGAGAAGGGCATCATCCCGAAGGAAGATGAGTGCTATGCCTTCGCACCGCACCCTACGTTGACTGGGCGGATCTCCCTCGATCACGTCATGATCATGAAGATCGGGGTCTGGCAGCACATCTGCGCGGAGACACTCGGCGGGAGGCTTGCCCCGGAAAGATGAAAAACGGAGGCCCAACCAGCGGCCAGAGGCCAACGGCGGTTAAGTGCCCGCCTTCCAATCACAGTCCACGGCCCGCCGTGGCTCATCCGTAATCGTTGGGCGAAAATTTTCCATGCGTTCATCAATCAAGGCTCTCGTTTTGATTGCGACAGGCGTCGCCGTCGGTGCGGTCGGCACCGCCTTGTTTCTGCGGCCTTCGATTCCCGATCGTTGGTTCACGCTCGTTCAGAAGGCGCCTGAGCTCGGTGCACCGGCTGGTAGCTCGGTTCTGGTCGACGATCCGGTTCCGGTGAGTTGCTCCGACGCCGTGATTGTGGGATCTGACATCGTGCCCTTAAGCGTAAAGTCTGTGGCAGGCACGGCCAAGTTCCTGAGCCCCGTCTCGGCTCCGATCGGGCGGTGCGCTCTTGGATACATCGTGAAGATCGTCACCGCGCCACTCGATCTGTCGGAGGTGCCAGAGAAGTATAAGAAGGAGCGGACCATTTCAGTTAAGGGAGGACCGATTACGGTGCTCCCCATCGAACAGGCTACTTACGACGTGGAGTTCATTTTCCGATTTCTTGATCGCGATGGTTTCGAGCTTCTCTCCATTACCTCCCGCGAGCATAGCGTTCAGTCCGGAAGAACCTCTGAGATTCAAGCGCAGACCGAACCTACGATTGATGGTCGCGTGGCTTCGTCTGTCACATCTATCGCGGTTCACGTGTATGTTAAGAAGTGCGTGACTGCTACCGACGAATGAAAGAAGGGCCCAACCAGACACTACATGGAACGCCGGCAGAGGCCCCATCCTCTTCGACCGAGCATGAGGGCCGGCGTCCCTGACCTGAATCGTTGGCCGAAAGATGAGCGTCGAAAATTTCTCGTTTAAAGGTCGGTCGTTCACCGCCCTGTTGAATCTTGCTATCCTTGTCATCGTGCCGGCGTTTATCCTCGGTGCCGGGATCTACGGCGCCTATCTCCACGGGTGGAAGATGCTCCTCGCGGCTTTGCCCTTCGCGCTATTGCTGGGCGGCCTTGCGTTTTTCATGGTCTCGGAGCGTGCGCGCTGGCGAAGAGCCACCGTGTCCATCGACACTGATGAAGGGTTGGTGGAGTTTCGCGATTTTCGGTTTACCGCTGCATTCCTGCCCGAGAAGCCGCGAAAAGTGGAGCGGATCAGGTTTGAGGAGATCATCGCTGCCTACCCGTGTGAGTTCTCGAAGGGGACGATGGGCGTCGAGGTCCGCACGACAAAAGGGAAGGTGTGTATCCCGGACGAGATGGACCGTTTTCCGGTTCTGGCGTCGTTGCTCGGGGAGATCGCGAGCGCGAATGCCGCGGACAAGGCCGGCCATCAGAAAGCAGTCGATTCCGAGCCTGCGATTCGAACGGCGTGGTATGGTTGGGTCATCCTCGCTGCCAGCGTTGGCGTTGTCCTCCATTTTGGATGGAGGTTTATGTATGCGGAGTAAAGGAATGGGCCAGCCAGTCACCACTACCAGCGCCTCTATGACGCCCCTTTCCCATCACCGAGCCCATGCTTCGGCGTGGCAGACCTGAGGCGGCGATAGAATGAGCACTGACCTTACCTGCTTTGTTTTTGGTATTCCGCTCACGCTGATATGGGTGGCGATGTTCAGAAAGGGCGTCACCGCCGGGCCAAATCTGCGGAAGGTCGAAAGAGCGGATGATCCCATCCGCTATTGGATGATGATGGGGTTTTTCGGCATGGTTTTCTTCGGTTTCCTGATCATGCCGATTGTTGACTGGCTCGGGCTGAGGAAGCTCTAGCGAGAAAGAAGAGAATGGCCGAACCATCCATCAGCATCGATGCACGGGGACGTGCCGGGTTTCCATTCACCGCCAGCCGCCCGGCATGGCACGCCTCAAATCGCTAGGCAAAGAAATGCTGCGACATCTATACCTTCTGGTTCTGGTGCTCGGGCTTCTGTGCCCATCCGCCCGAGCGCACCAAGATCGGATTCTGACTTGCCGCGATGGAGCGTTTTCCGGCCTGCCCGAGAAGTATTCCCCGGCGTCGTTCTCCTCTGAAAGGAAGACCATCCGGATCGGTGGTCTCCAAGTGCGTATACCCGACTGCATCTGGCGGTTGTGGGGTGAACCGATAGATGGCGATTTCCGGTTTACCGCATCGTGGTATCACGATCCCAAGCTCCTCCCGCCATATCTGGTAATTGCGGCACCGGGTGCGGAGCCGCGCGTGAAATATAGAGTCGTTGTGGCCTTGGAGACGCTTGAACTGCTTTCGTTGCAGAAAGAATCAGAGGCAGGAGAGAACCAGAGGCTGATCGAAGAGGTTCCGGTCGATGCCCTATGTCGATCGCAGTGGTTGGTGGTACCCTCGATCAGCGTGGGAGAGATCACGAGAAGAGGGCAGCCTGAGCCACTATGCGGAGCGCCGACGGAGCCCTCGCTCGCCCAGCCGGATCGGCAGCCCGCCGTGCCGCGTCCGTAGGTATGGGAGGAGCGGATGAAGTACATCGGCCACTATCCGTCCTATGGGGAGGCGAATGAGCGCCAGCTCGACCTGATGGCGGCGGAGATCGAGGCCCTGGTCTTCTATGTGCCGACCGGGATGGACCAGGTCTACCTGGGCCGGTTGCCGGTCTATGCGCTGTTCGTCCCGGAGGAATCGGTCGAGGCGGCGCGGGAGGTCCTCCGCCTGATCCCGGACGAGAACCACCGCTGCCTCTACGGGTGCCCGCATTGTGGTTCGAACGATGTGGTCGAGCGCTCGCTCGACGAGGGGTTTGGCACGGGGTGGGTCTCGCTGCCGCTCACCTTCGGCGTGGTGGCGTTCTCGCGGATGATCGAGCTGCGCGTGCGTGGCCGCCGGTACGTCTGCCGCGCATGTGGCGCGGTCTATCGCAAGAAGCCCTAGACCGGGCGCGGGCCGGGACCGGGAACGGGGGCGTGAGCCCTGCGGATCGAAACGTGGCGCCGTGGCGGGGAACGGACGGGCGCGAGGATGGATCGGAAACAAACCGATCGGAACTTCGCGCGCGACGGCGCAGCGGCGCAACGGACGGAAGGAGTGGAACCGCTGATGCACGCTGATGGACGCTGATGCGAAAACGCCCGGAGGCGACAGAAGGTAACGAAGGGAACCAAGGTCGGCCCGAAAGAGGGAGAACGATGCGGGTCTTGGCTCACGTGCCGGGTGGATGAAAGCCTTGGCGGCTTTCGCTGCGGGGCGGTCTTCCGCAAGAAGTCCTGGCGCGTGCGCCGGGCAGAGGCCGGCCACGGCGGAGTGATCCCGTCGGATCGAAACGTGGCGAGCGTGGCGGCGTGAGTCCGTTCCCTGCCGCTCGGGGCGGGGAGCGGACGGGCGCGAGGATGGATCGGAAACAAACCGATCGGAAGTTCGCGCGCGACGGCGCAGCGGCGCAACGGACGGAAGGAGTGGAACCGCTGATGCACGCTGATGGACGCTGATGCGGAAAAGTCCGGGAGGCGACAGAAGGTAACGAAGGGAACCAATGTCGATCCGCGCGGGGGGAGAACGATGTGGATCCTGGCTCACGTGCCGGGTGGACGAAAGCCTTGGCGGCTTTCGCTGCGGGGCGGTCTTCCGCATGAAGTCCTGGCGCGTGCGCGGGCAGATGCCGGGCACGGCGGAGTGATCCCGTCGGATCGAAACGTGGCGAGCGTGGCGGCGTGAGTCCGTTCCCTGCCGCTCGGGGCGGGGAACGGACGGGCGCGAGGATGGATCGGAAGCAAACCGATCGGAAGTTCGCGCGCGACGACGCAACGGCGCGACGGACGGAGGGGAAAGAACGGGCGATCTGCGTTCATCCCTCCTTCGCCAAAGGCTACGCAGGGCACAGCTGTGGCTCCACTTCCCGGGGGCCGACGTGTAGGCAGAGCGGATCGACGCGCTCACGCGCGTCGCTACGGGAGGTTTTGGTGCGACGGCGCCGCGGCGCTGCGCGGGACTGGCGGATACGCGATCGCCGGCGGACTCACGGGAACAGGCCGCGGGCGAGCTTGGCGTCGGCCACGCGCTGGATGCCGAGGGTGAGGGCGGCGAGGCGGCGGCTGAACTTCAGCTTCCGTTTCTGCGCCTCGACGGCCTCGCGCGCCTGGTCGAGCTGGCGATGGAGCTTCTCGAGCACCTCGGCGCGCGTCCAGTAGTAGCTCTGGCGGTTCTGCAGCCACTCGAAGTACGAGACGATCACGCCGCCGGCGTTGCAGAGCACATCGGGGATGACCTCGATCTCGGGGCGGCCCTCGAGGATCTTGTCGGCGGCGATGGTCGTGGGGCCGTTGGCGCCCTCGGCGAGGAGGCGGCAGCGCAGGCGCGGGGCGTTGTCCTCGGTGATCACGCGCTCAAGCGCGCAGGGGGCGAGCACGGTGCAGTCGAGCTCGAGGAGCTGCTCGTTGGTGATGGGCTCGCCGCCGTCGAAGTCGCGGAGGGATTTGTTGTAGGCGACGTAGGTGTGGGCCTTGTGGACGTCGATGCCGGCGGGGTTGTGGATGCCGCCGGTGTAGTCGGAGATCGCGACGATGCGTGCGCCGAACTCGGCGAGGGCGAGCGCGGTCTCGCCGCCGACGTTGCCGAAGCCCTGGATGGCGACGGTCGCCTGGGCGGGCGGGATGCCGAGTTCCGCGAGGTAGGCGCGGATCAGGTACGCGACGCCGTGGCCGGTGGCCTCGCGCCGGCCGGCGGAACCGCCGAGGGCGAGCGGTTTGCCGGTGACGACGGCGGGCTCGAGGTGGCCGACGTGGTTGGAGTACGTGTCGGCCATCCAGCCCATGATCTGCTCGTTGGTGCCGACATCGGGCGCGGGGATGTCGATGTCGGGGCCGACGAAGGGGATCAGCTCCTGCATGTAGCGGCGCGAGAGGCGCTCGAGTTCGGTGGGGGAGAGCGTGTGCGGATCGACGACCACGCCGCCCTTGGCGCCGCCGTAGGGCAGACCGGCGAGGGCGCATTTCCAGCTCATCCACATGGAGAGCGCGGCGACCTCGCCGATGGTGACGTCCTGATGGAAACGGATGCCGCCCTTCGACGGGCCGGTGGCGAGGCTGTGCTGCACGCGGTAGCCCTCGAACATCTGGATGCGGCCGTCGTCGCGCCGCACCGGGATGGAGACCGCGATGGCGCGGCGCGGGTATTTCACGCGGGCGCGGACCTCGGCGGAGAGATTGATGGCGTCGGCGGCGAGGTCGAACTGCCGGCACGCCATGCGAAAGACCTCCGACTGGTACAGCCGGGAGTTGTGGTGTTGGTTCATGGGGGCGGGGAAACCTGCCCGAGATAGTCGCCGGTGGGCGCGGCGGCGCAAACGGCCGGCGAGGAAAGGTGTAGGGGACAAATGGGGTGCTGCAGGACGGTGTGGGCGGACGGGGGAGGGAAATGAAACCGCTGATGAACGCTGATGCGGAGAATTCCCGGAGGCGACAGACGGGAATGAAGGGAACCAAGGTCGGTCCGCGTGAGGGAGAACGATGCGGGCCCTTGTTTATCTGTGGCCGGACGAAAGCCGTGGCGGCCTTTCTTGCAGCGCGGTTTACCGTAAGAAGCCCTAGCCCGGGCGCGGGCCGGGACCGGGCACGGCGGAGTGATCCCGTTGGATCGAAACGTGGCGCCGTGGCGGCGTGAGTCCGTACCCTGCCGCTCGGGGCGGGGAACGGACGGGCGCGAGGATGGGTCGGAAACAAATCGATCGGAAGTTCGCGCGCGACGGCGCAGCGGCGCAACGGGCGGAGGGAATGAAACCGCAGATGAACGCTGATGGACGCTGATGCGGAGAATTCCGCGGAATAGACCGCGGTGCGCGTGACGTTGTGAGCGGCAGCGGGCGGTTGCCAGTGTCCGGTTGCCGGTGAGCTGTGGACGATCAGGCGAGATCGAAGCCCTCACGGGCTTCGCTACGACGGAACGGGCGATCTGCGTGCATCGGTGGCTCCATTTCCCGGTGTCAACGAGCGGAGGTACGCGCCTGACGGAGGGAAACGCCACAGATGAACACCGATCAGGAGTGTCTCCCGGTCTGGTCGCAACGCGCTTGACGGCGTGAGCGTGCGCGCCCGCGCGGCTCACTCGGCGCGGAGGGCGGTGAGCGGGTCGACCTTCGTGGCGCGGAGGGCGGGGATCCAGCAGGCGGCGAGCGTGGCGAGGAAGAGCGTGGCCGTGACGGCGAGCAGCGCGACAGCGTCGAGCCCGACCATGCGCGGCAGGAGTGCGGCGAGGACCCGGCCGAGGGCGATGGCGCCGGCCAGGCCGAGGACCGCGCCGACCGCGGTGAGGAACAGGCCGTGTCGCAACACGAGCCCCAGCACGGAGGCGGGGCGGGCGCCGAGCGCGAGGCGGATGCCGAATTCGCCGGTGCGTTGCGCGACGAGGTTGGCGATCACGCCGTAGAGGCCGATGGCGGCGAGGGCGAGGCCGACGAACGCGAAGGCCGAGAGGGCGCGTGCGGCGAGCACGAGGTTGTGCTGCTCCGCGTCGATGGTCTGGCGCACGGTGCTGGCGCCGAAGGCGGCGAGGTCGGGATCGACCTCGGCCAGGGCGCGGCGGAGTTGCTCGGCGAGGCCGGCGGGCGCGGGGCTGCGCAGCACGAGCGACACGTACGACCACGGCTCGTGCGCGAGCGGCTTGTAGATCTGGTAGGGCGTGGCGGGCGCGCGGGTGTTGGCGGCGCCATCGACATCGCGCACGACGCCGATCACCTCGGCCCAGTAGGGCTGGCCGCTGTCCATGCTGCCGATCCGCCGCCCGACCGCGCCACCGTCGGGCCAGAGCGCGCGGGCGAGGGACTCGTTGATGACGATCACGCGCGGTCCTCGGCGACTGGCCCTCGACGAGGATCTGGCGGTCGCCGTTGTAGGAGAAGATCGGCAACGCGGTGGCGATGGCGGCGGACTCGATGCCGGGGATGCGCTGGAGGCGCTCCTCGAGCGTGCGGAAGAGCACGACGCGCTGCGGGTCGGTCGCGTACTCCTGGCGGGTCTCGGGGATCGGCAGACCCGCGGCGAGGATGCGGTCGGTGTCCCAGCCCGGGCGACGTTCGAGCAGGCGGGCGAAGCCGCGTTGGAGGAGCGCGGCGCCGCCGAGCAGCACGAGCGCGAGCGCCACCTCGGCCACGATGAGCGACTGGCGCACGCGATGGTGGCCGCGCCCGGCGCTGGAGCCGCGCGCCTGGGACTTGAGGGCGGAGTTCACATCGGTGCGCGAGGCGAACCACGCCGGCACGAGGCCGAAGAGGATGCCGGTGCCGAGCGCGACGAGGAAGGTGAGCGCGAGGATCCGCGGATCGAGGCCGAGCTGGAGCGAACCGGTGGTGCCGCCGACGACGAGGCTGCGGTCGACGATCCGGTTGAGACCGAAGGCGAGCGCGACGCCGAGCAAGCCGCCCGCGCACGAGAGCAGGACGGACTCGACGAGCTGCTGCCGGATGAGATGGAAGCGGGAGGCCCCGAGGGCGGCGCGGATGGCGAGCTCGCGCAGCCTGGCGGTGGCGCGGGCGAGCTGGAGGTTGGCGAGGTTGGCGCAGGCGATGAGCAGTACGAAGCCGGAGAGGCCCAGCAGCATCCAGGAGATGCGCTGGCTGAGCGTGTCGAGGAGCGCGCGGTGCAGCGGCACGGCGGTGCAGCGCAGGCCGGCGTAGGATTCAGGATACTGCTGCGCCTGCGCGGCGACCACGGGCGCGAGCTCGGCGTCGATCCGCGCCGGCGCCACGCCGGGGGCGAGGCGCCCGACGAGCTCGAACGTGCGGTAGTCGCGCCACTCGATCTGGTCGCGGGTGAAGTCGAGCGGGCGCCAGAGCGCCGCGCCGTTCCAGAGCGGGCGGTAGTCGAAGACCGGAGGCATGACGCCGATGATCGTGACGACGGTGCCGTCGAGCCGGAGGGTGCGGCCGACGACATCGCGGGCGCCGGCGTAGCGCTGCTGCCAGAAGCGGTGGCTGAGCAGGACGACGTTGGTGCGGCCCGGTTGGAACTCCTCGGGGGCGAAGGCGCGGCCGAGCAGCGGCGCGATGCGGAAGGTGGTGAAGAAATCCGCGGACACGGTGGCGGCGCCGAGGCGCTCGGCGGGCTGGCCGGGTTCGGCGAGGCCGAAGGCGATGTGGCAGAGCGCGGTGAGGCCGGCGAAGCTCGGGCGACGGTCGCGGATCTCGCCGAGCTCCACGTACGAGTAGGGGCGTGTGCCGCCGGAGGCGGGGCGGGCGACCACCTGTACGAGCTGCTCGGGTTCAGGGAAGGGCGCGGGGCGGAAGAGCAGGGCGTCGACCAGCGTGAACATCGCGGAGTTCACGCCGATGCCCAGAGCGAGGGTGAGCAGGGCGATGGTGGTGTAGCCCGGCGACTTGGCGAGGGAGCGGGCGGCTTGGCGGAGCAGGGGCAACATGGCGGGGTGGGGTGCGTTCGGCCTGTGGGGACGGTGCCGGCGGCGGCGGCGCGGCGCAAGACTCGCGCGAGCACGGGTGTCCGCTGGCGTTACGCGGGGCGCCAACTGCAGATCGGACTCGGCCAGGCCGTGGAGCGAAGAGCGACGACGCGCTCACGCGCGTCGCTACACGGGAAGGTCTCGCGTGACGACGCGATGGTCGGAGGCCGGCCTCGGCGCGGCCGGCTACAGGAGGCTGTGGCGAGGTGCTCGCGCGGCGAAGATCGCTGCGCTCACGCGCAGCGCTACAGGGACCGGCGGCTGGCTGAAGTTTTCAGACCGGGGAGGTCGAGCGTCGCGAAGTGGCTGGCGAGGGGGGCTGCAGGTTGTTCTCCGGGGTGGATAGGGGCGACGGCTCGACCGGGGGCGAGAAGGGGGTATCCGCGGCCATGCGGCCGAGGACGACTTCCTGCAGATGGCGCGAGGCCTGCATGAAGGACCGGGCGCGGTGTTCGAGCTGCTGGGCGGCGGCGGAGGTCTGCTGGGCGGCGGCGGCGTTGGCCTGGGTGACCTCGTCGATCTGGTGGGTGGCTGTGGCGATCTGGCCGATACCGGTGCTCTGCTCGCGCGAGGCGGTGGCGATGGCGGCGACGGTGGTCTCGAGTTCGCGGACCTGGGCGAGAATCTCCGCGAGAGTCTGGCCCACCTCGGTGCCGAGGGCGGCGCCGGCGACGGTGCGCTCGCCGGAGTGGGTGATCTTGTCGGTGGTCTCGCGGGCGGCGGCGGCGCAACGTTGGGCGAGGGTGCGGACCTCGTCGGCGACGATGGCGAAGCCGGCGCCGGCTTCGCCTGCGCGGGCGGCTTCGACGGCGGCGTTGAGGGCGAGGAGGTTGGTCTGGAAGGCGATCTCGTCGATGGTCTTGATGATGCGGGTGACGTCGCGGCTGGAGGCGCGCAGCGCGGTCATGGCCTCGTCGAGACGGTGCATCTGCTCGGCCCCCTTCTCGGCGGAGGTGCGGGCGGCGGCGGCGGATTGTTGGGCGCGGGCGGCGTGCTCGGCGTTGGTGCGGGTCATGCCGGCCACCTCCTCCAGCGTGGTGCTGGTTTCCTCGATCGAGGAGGCCTGGGTGGAGGAACCCTCGGCGACGGAGGCCGCGGCGAGTCGGAGGGTGGCGGCCTCCTCGGCGGATTTCTGCGCCTCGGTGTAGAGTTCGTCGGTGGTGCGCATGACGGGGCCGGCGATGCTGCGCCCGAGTTGGCGGGTGCAGACGAGGACGAGGACCACGGCCAACACCACGGCGACGCCCGCCCAGAGGCGGCGGCTTTGGGCGCGGTTGGTGAGGGTGGCGCAGGTGGATTTGAAGTCGTCGCGCACGGCGTCGACCTCCTTGCCCAGTTGCACGTCGATGAGCACCCAATGCGGCTCCCACTCCTGGGTGGAGGCGAGGGGCGGGGCGGTGTTGTCGAGGGCGGCCTGGCCGTGCCCGCGGATGAGTTCGATCGCGGTCCGGTAGGCGGCGGAGTCGTGCAGGGCGACGAGGTGGTCGCGCAGCGGGCCCTGGCTGAAGGCGACGATGTCCTGCCAATGGGTCTCGGCGAGGTCGACGCTGTTGAGCATGAAGAGCGCCTCGCGGGGGGAGAGCTGGCGGGGCGGCTGGGCGGTGCGCAGCTGGTGGAAGTAGTAGATCATGCCGCCGGAATCGACGAGCGCCTTGCGGGCGAGCATGAACTTGGGCAGTACGGCAAGTTTGCGGACGACGATGTCGTTGGTGGAGGCGTCGACCAGCAGCGGGAGCACGCCGCTGACGTCGCGCTGGAAGTCGCGGTAGCCGTCGATGATGGGGTCGGCCTTGGCGCCGGGGACCTGGTGGTACACGGCCTGCCGGAGGGCGGGCAGGCTGCCGACGCGCTGCTCAATGCGGTTGAGCGCGGCCTGCAGGAGCGGGGAGAGCTGGCGGGCGTCGATGCGTGCGCGTTCGGTCTGGTACGCGGTGATGGCGGCGTCGGTGTCGCCGCGCCACTGTTCCTGCTTCTGGCGCGCCTCCTGGACGGCGGCCGGGGCGAGGTCCGAGCCCGGGAGGAACATGTACCAGTTGGAGAATTCCTGGGCGAGGCGCGACTCGAGGGCGCCGAGTTTCCAGACCACCTCGGAGAGCAGGCCGAGCTGGCGGAGCTCGGTCACCTCGGAGTGGGCACGGAGAACGATCAGAAGGGCCGGCACGAGGCCGCCCAGCAGGGGCAGCAGGACCAGAAGCAGGATCCTGCGTTCGAGACTTAGGGCACGCATGTGGGGGAGTTACCCAATCGGGCGGAATGGGGCGGACTTGAATCGCAGTAGGGCCGGATGGGGCGGATCGACGGACGCACCGCAGTAGAAACGGGGAAGAAGCACGTGATGCGCTGCTCTCAACGCACTGGAGGCATATCCGATCCGGGCAGGTATTATCACCCAGATGGATGCCGTGACCGTAGGGACCATGGAGGTGGGCGGATTCTCAATCGCAGCCTTTTTGTCTCTTCGTGCCGTTTCGTGGCCACCAGGAGCTCGGTGGCGACGGCGCCGAGCGAGGCACCCCGCGGTCGATCCTCCGCCGGTAGCGTCGTCACCTCGCGGGCTTCGCTACACGAAGCGTCCGACGATCGGTGCGCATCCCTCCTTCGCCAAAGGCTGCGCCGGGCACGGCTGCGGCTCCACTTCCCGGAGTCGCCGATCGGAGGTGCCGGAGTCGAAGCCCTCACGGGCTTCGCTACGGAGAGTGAGGCCGCGGCCCAGGAAACGAGGGCTGGCGAGGATCGCTGCGCTCACGCGCAGCGCTACGGGAGGCCGGGACCGCCTCAGCCCTTCAGGCCGGGGAAGTCGAGCGTGGCGAAGTGGTCGGCGAGCGTCTCGGCGCGGCGGATGAGGCGGTATTGCGTGCCGCCCTGCCAGAGGATCTCGGCGGAGCGGAGCTTGCCGTTGTAGTTGAATCCCATGGCGTGGCCGTGCGCGCCGGTGTCGTGGAGGACGAGCAGGTCGCCGAGGGCGGGGTCGGCGATCTCGCGGTCGACGGCGAACTTGTCGTTGTTCTCGCAGAGCGAGCCGGTGACGTCGTAGGTCTTGCGCGGGCCGCCCTCGCGAGCCGGCACGGTGATGTGGTGGTACGAGCCGTAGAGCGCCGGGCGCATGAGGTTGGCCATGCAGGCGTCGAGGCCGACGTAGTTCTTGTAGATGGCCTTCTTGTGGAGCACGCGGGTGACGAGGTAG
This sequence comes from Verrucomicrobiota bacterium, assembly GCA_019136515.1. Lineage (GTDB taxonomy): Bacteria > Verrucomicrobiota > Verrucomicrobiia > Opitutales > Opitutaceae > CAJCBL01. Next base: position 93,890 of record JAGVUB010000183.1, on the reverse strand, counting down.
CCGTAGGGGCCGGTGACCATGCGGCCGCACTCCATGGTGAGGCGCATGGGGGCGAGGCCGGCGGGGACGAGCGTGTGCTCGTAGGCCGCCTGGATGCCGCGGCTGACGGCGGCGAGGTCGACGGGTTTCTGGCCGGGGCGGTAGGGGATGCCGATGCCGCCGCCGAGATTGAGCAGCTCGATCCGGACGCCGGTGGTGCGGAAGACCTCGGCGGCGAGGTCGAAGAGCATCTGCGCGGTCTCGACGAAGTAGCCGGGGCTGAGCTCGTTGGAGGCGACCATCGTGTGCAGGGCGAACCGTTTCACGCCCTTGGCGCGGAGGATCCGGTAGCCCTCGATGATCTGTTCGCGGGTGAAACCGTACTTGGCCTCCTCGGGCTTGCCGATGATGGCGTTGCCGGCCTTGAGCGGGCCGGGGTTGTAGCGGAAGCAGAGGAAGTCGGGGAGCCTGCCGAGCGTCTGCTCGAGGAACGCGATGTGGCTGAAGTCGTCGAGGTTGATGAGCGCGCCGAGGCGGGCGGCCTCGCGGTATTCCTCGGCCGGGGTGTCGTTGGAGGTGAAGACGATGTCCTCGCCGCGGATACCGACGGCCTCGCAGAGTTTGAGCTCGGCCAGGGAGGAACAGTCGCCGCCGAAGCCCTCCTCGCGGAGGACGGCGAGCACGTGGGGGTTGGGGAGGGCCTTGACGGCGTAGAAGTTCTGGAAGCCGCCCGGCACCCAGGCGAAGGCCGCGCGGAAGGCGCGGGCGTTGGCGCGCATCGCCGCTTCGTCGTAGAGATGGAACGGCGTGCCGACCTGCGCGGCGATGGTCTCGAGTTGGTCGAGGGTGAAGGGAATGCGCTTGTCGCTCATGGGTGCGGAAGTCGTCCACCTCACCGGAGACCGGCGCGGGGAGTCAACGAGGGAAACCGGAGCGAGGAACCGGAGACACGTGGCCGGGACCGACAAAAGGCAACGAAGCGAACGAAGTGGGAACGAGTTGGGCAAGTCGGTGCCTGCGCCCGTTCTTCACCAGCCAAGTGGAGGAAACCTCCCCGGGCATGCAGGCGCTGATTTCCTTGGTCCGCCGTGCCTTTGTTTCCTTCGTTACCTTCTGGCGTCTGCGGAATTTGGGATGAGACCGGACTCCGGGGAGCCGCGGCGGAAATCGCTGCGCTCACGCGCAGCGCTACGCGGAGCGGCGGACGGCGGTTTCTGGCATCGAAACGGGCGCGGTGGACGTTCTACGGTGGCGCCGTGGAAATCGAGACCATCGGCACCCTGCGCACCTGTTTCCCCGAGAAGTTCGGCATCCCCCGCCAACCCGGCCTGGCGCCGCTGGCGCGCGGCATCCTGCGCTTCTCGGCCGCGCAGCCGGCGGCGGTGTGGCGCGACGCGATGCGCGGGCTGGAGGGGTTTTCGCACCTGTGGGTGACGTTCGTGTTCCACGCGGCGGTGACGGAGGGCTGGAAGGGCCTGGTGCGGCCGCCGCGCCTTGGCGGCAAGGAGAAGATGGGCGTGTGGGCGACGCGTTCGCCGCATCGGCCCAACTTCCTCGGGCTCTCGCTGCTCGAACTCGAGGCGGTCGACTTCGACGAGCCGGCGCTGCGTTTCCGCGGCGTCGACCTGCTCGACGGCACGCCGGTGGTGGACCTGCGTCCGTACCACCCCGACCACGATCTGCCGCGGTCGGCGACGCGCGACGGCTGGATCGCGCAGGCACCCGCGCCGGCGGCCGCGGTGGAGTGGAGCGCGGCCGCGCGGCAGCGTATCCCGGAAATGGCGGCACGCACGCCGGCGGAGCTGCCGGCCTACACCGCGGACGAGCTGCGCGGGCTGGTGGAGTCGCTGGTGGCGCTCGACCCGCGGCCGGCGCACCAGCGCGGCGAGGTGGGCGACTGGGCGATGCGGCTGCTCGCGTTCGATGTGAAGATCCGGATGGAGGGGACGCGCGCGACGATCGTCGCGCTGGAGTGAGCGACGCCGGGGCTTGTCACCGCGGGGAGGATCGGCGGCAATAGGCGTGCCCTTCCCGCCCGTCTCGCGCCGGGCACGTTTTCCGGCAACCTTTCTTCCCCCGATGTCCTTCATGTCCTCCTCCCGTTCACTCCTCCTCAGCTCCGCCGTCGCCCTCGGTGGTGGCGTGCTCGGCCACGCGGCCGAGGCGGCGCGGCCCGCGTTCCTCGACTGGGCGTCGACCCCGCCGATGGGCTGGAACAGCTGGGACTGCTTCGCCACCACTGTGACCGAGGAGCAGACGAAGGCGCAGGCCGACTTCATGGCCGCACACCTCAAGGCCCATGGCTGGCAGTACGTGGTCGTCGACATCCAGTGGTACGAGCCCGGCGCGAAGGACCACGGCTACCGGGCCGACGCTGTGCTCACGATGGACGGGCACGGCCGCCTCCAGCCGGCGACCAACCGTTTCCCCTCGGCCGAGAGCGGCAACGGCTTCAAGGCCCTCTCCGCGTACGTCCACGGGCTCGGGCTGAAGTTCGGCATCCACCTCATGCGCGGCATCCCGCGGCAGGCCGTCGAGCGCAACCTGCCCATCCTCGGCACCGAGTACCATGCGCAGGACATCGCCGACAAGGTCCATGTGTGCCCATGGAATCCCGACATGTACGGCGTCGACATGGCCAAGCCCGGCGCGCAGGCGTACTACGACTCGGTCTTCGCGCTGCTCGCGGAGTGGGGTGTCGACTACGTGAAGGTCGACGACCTCAGCCGGCCGTATTTCCAGAACCAGCCCGAGGTCGAGGCGATCCGCCGCGCGATCGACAAGACGGGCCGCCCGATGGTGCTCAGCCTCTCGCCCGGGGCGACCGACCTGCGCGCCGCCGACCACGTGACGAACCACGCCAACCTCTGGCGCATCAGCGACGACTTCTGGGACCGCTGGCTGGCGCTGCGCGAGCAGTTCGCGCGGCTGGCCAACTGGAATCCGCACCGCCGCCCCGGCGCCTGGCCCGATGCCGACATGCTGCCGCTCGGCACGATCATGCAGGGCGCGCGGACCACACGTTTCACGCCCGACGAGCAACTCACGCTGATGACGCTGTGGTCGATCGCGCGTTCGCCGCTCATGCACGGAGGCGATCTCACCAAGACGGACGCCGCCACGCTGGCTTTGCTTACCAACGACGAGGTGCTCGCCGTCAACCAGCACAGCACGGACAACCGCCCGCTCTTCGACCGCGACGGGTTGGTCGCCTGGACAGCGAAGGATCCGGCGAATGGCGACACCTATCTCGCGCTCTTCAACGCCCGCGACCGCGTGCAACTGGTTCCGGCCAATGCCCGGCACGATTCCGGCGCGGTGGCGGTCGGCACCAAGAGCGTGAATGCGATCGACATCGAGGTGCGCGACGGTCGCGCGCTGTTCCTCGTCGCCGAGCCGGCGGGCGAGTTCGACGGCTTCGTGCCGGTCCTGTGGCGCGAGCCGCGCTGGGTGATGGCCGACGGGTCCGAGGTCCCGCTCACCGCGGGGGCGTGGATGCGCGCCGACGCGCAGTGGGACAGCGCGAAGATCGCTAAGGATGGCGAGCAAGTGCTCGGCCTCGGCGCGCTGGCTTCCGCGGTGATCGAGTACGCGGTGCCCGCGGGCGCGGTGCGGTTCCGCGCCGCCGCCGGGATCGACCCCAAGCACGAGGGGCCCGGCGCGGTCCGCTTCCTCACGGTGGTCGGCACGGCTGCCAACACCGACGAGGGACCGGGGCTGCCGATCGAGGTCGACCTAGCGGCGCTGGTCGGCGGCGCTCCGGTGCGAGTCCGCGATCTGTGGCAACACGCCGACCTCGGCGAGCAGTCTGGCGTCTTCGCGCCGGTGGTGCCGTACCACGGGGCCCGGCTCTACCGGTTGACGCGCGCCGCCGCGGGAAAGTGACTGCGGCGGGCGTGGCCTGAGCTCGCCTTTGCACGGCCGGCCTGCGTGTTGCCCGCGCCCGCGAACGAGAAGGCCGCCGGGGAAACCGGCGGCCTTCAAAATGGCGGGATGGACGGGACTCGAACCCGCGACCTTCTGCGTGACAGGCAGACGCTCTAACCAGCTGAGCTACCACCCCGTGGAACGGGAGAGGCGCGACGGTAGAAACGGCCCAACCCCTGTCAAGAACCCTTTGGCCGACATTTTTCCGGAGGGCCGGCAAATGGGCCGGCGGCGTGGTTTTCCCTCTAGAAATCGGCGGAGCCGGGGGTGCGTGCGAAGGGGATCACGTCGCGGATGTTGGCCACGCCGGTGACGAACATCAGCAACCGCTCGAAGCCGAGGCCGAAGCCGGCGTGCGGCACGGTGCCGTAGCGGCGCAGGTCGAGGTACCACCAATAGTCCTTCTCCTCGAGGCCCAGGCGGCGGAGGTTCTCCTGGAGCACGTCGAGGCGTTCCTCGCGCTGGCTGCCGCCGATGATCTCGCCGATGCCGGGCACGAGCACGTCCATCGCGGCGACGGTGCGGCCGTCGTCGTTGAGGCGCATGTAGAAGGGTTTGATGCCCTTCGGGTAGTTGAAGACGGTCGTGGGGCACTGGAAGTGCACCTCGGTGAGGTAACGTTCGTGCTCGGCCTGGAGCGCGCTGCCCGGCAGGACGGGGAACTCGAACTCGCGGCCGCTCTTGATGAGGATGTCGACGGCCTCGTCGTAGCTCACGCGCTGGAAGGGGCGTTCGAGCACGAAGTCGAGGCGGGCGAGCAGGTCCTTGTCGACGAACTTGCCGAAGAACTCGAGGTCGCCGGCGCAGTGCGTGCGCACGTCGCGGATGAGCTGTTTCACGAACTCCTCGGCGAGGTCCATGTCGCCCTGGAGGTCGCAGAAGGCCATCTCGGGCTCGATCATCCAGAACTCGGCGGCGTGGCGCGATGTATGCGAGTTCTCGGCACGGAAGGTGGGGCCGAAGGTGTAGATGTTGGAGAGCGCGCAGGCGAAGACCTCGCCCTCGAGCTGGCCGCTCACGGTGAGGTAGGCGGGCTTGTGGAAGAAGTCCTGCGCGAAATCCACCGTGCCGTCCTCCGTGAGCGGGGGCGACTTGGGGTCGAGCGTGGTGACGCGGAACATCTCGCCGGCGCCCTCGCAGTCGCTGGCGGTGATGAGCGGGGTGTGGACGTAGGTGAAACTGCGTTCCTGGAAGAACTGGTGGATCGCGTAGGCGAGGCGGCTGCGTACCCGGAAAATGGCGCCGAAGAGGTTCGAGCGCGGGCGCAGGTGCGCGATCTCGCGGAGAAACTCGAGCGTGTGCCCCTTCTTCTGGAGCGGGTAGGTGCCGTCGGCCGGGCCGACGACCTTGAGCTCGCGGGCGAGCACCTCCCATTGCTGACCCTGGCCCTGCGAGGGGACGAGCTGGCCGCGGACTTCGATGGAGGCGCCGGTGGCGGCGCGCTCGACCTGCGGGTAGTCGGGCAGAGTGCGGTCGACGACGATCTGCAGGCCCTTCAGGCAGGAGCCGTCGTTGAGCTCGAGGAACGAGCAGGCCTTGCTGTCGCGGCGGGTGCGGACCCAGCCCTGGAGCAGGATCGGATCGAGGGGGGCGGTGCGCGCCAGCGCGTCTTTGACGAGAGTGCGTTGCATGGAGTGGGCGGGAAGATTGGTTGCCGAGCGAGTGCGTGTGTGGTGCCGCAAAGCGGGCGGAAAGTCACAACCGAAAGCGGTTCCCGTTGGCCGGCGCCCGGGCGGCGGATAGCGCGGCGGGACGGGTCAGCCGAGGCCGAGGTCGAGCTGTTGGTCGGGCGGTGCGTCGAGACAGGAGGGATCGTCGTGCGCGACGTGATTAAGACGTGGATTCACGGGCCGGGCGCGCAGCCGGTCGGCGGTGCAGGGGACGAGCAGCTGCATCAGGCGCGCGGGCGGCGTGGCGGCGTCGAGCCACTCGTGGAGGGCGGCGACGGGGAGCAGGGCGGGCATGCGGTCGTGGAGCGGGGCGACGAGGGTGTTGGGCGCGGTGGTGAGCACGGCGAACGACCCGGCCGGATCCGCCTCGGGGTCGACATGGGATTCCCAGAGCCCGGCGAACAGGAGCAGGTCGCCGGCGGCGTGCTCGAACAGCCACGGCATCGGCCCGGCGGGGGTGCGTTGCCACTCGTAGAAGCCGTCGGCGGGCACGGCGCAGCGACGGTGGCGGAAGGCGTCGCGAAAGGCCGGTTTCTCGGCCGCGGATTCGGCGCGGGCGTTGATCAGGGGGGAGGCGGCGGCCGAGGTGGGCGACCAGGCCGGCACGAGTCCCCAGCGCAGGAGGGCGGCTTCGCGCCGGCGTGAACCTGTTTCGCGCCGCACGATCGGCAGGGCCTGCCGCGGGGCGGCGTTGTAGCGAGGCGGTGAGGACGGGAAGGCCGGTATCCCGAGGGCGGCGGGCGGCCGTCGGGAGGTCAGGCGCGCGGATCGGTCGCCGACGATGAAGCAGAGCAGCCCGGCGATCATCAGCGGGATGAAGGCCAGATAGAGGAAGAACATCCGGAACCAGCGTTTGTTGATCATGCGGCGGCTGGTCTCCATCGCCTCCCAGAAGCCCATGCCGCGGTCGATCACCAGCAGCGGCGCGAACAGCCAGCCGATCGAGAGGTAGAGCAGCGGGAGCATGAGCACCGGCAGGACGAGCAGCGGCCCGACCATTTGTGTCGGATCGGGTTCGGCGCCGGCGAACACCCCGGCGCGGTACAGCGCCCAGAGCAGAGGGCCCATCGCGAGCACGGCGAGCACGAGGGTGCAACAAAACACCGTCAGCGACAGGAGCATCAGTTGCGCGAACGAGCGCGAGAAGCCGCCGAAGACGTCGGCGAACTCGGCGGATTCACCACGGGAGACCCGCAGCATCAGCCAGTAGATGCCGGCATAGAAGACTTGGGTGAGCAGGATGGAGGCGGCGATGCCGACGATCGGCAGCATGCCGGCGACCATGCTGGTGAGGAGCGCCACCGTGGTGGCCCCCGCGACCAGCCAAAAACGGCTCGCGAGGATGTCCCAGCCGCGGCTGAGCGTGTCCATGACGCTCAATCGGAAGGGGCGATCGAGGCAGGCCCGCGCAGCCTCCAGCGGAGCGGTCGCGGGGGTGGCGGCGAATCCGCCGACCGGTGACGCGGCGGCCTCCGCGGGGGCGGTGGTGGTGGCCGGGGGCGGCACGGCGCCTTCGCCGGGCAGTGGTGGGGGCGAGACCGGGCTGGCGAAGGCGGCGGCGAACTCGGGCAGGGCGGCCAGCGTGGTCCAGTCGGCGGCGCCCTCGGGCTTGATCCGTGTGTCGCCGTTGGCGCGGTTCTGGGCGAGCCATTGCGTGATCTGGGCGGCCGACACCGGGCCGTACTCGCGGCCGTCGCCGCCGATGATTCGGTACATGGGCGGCATGATGCGGCCGGGTGGCGCGGGGGCAAGGCTGGGGCGGGCGCCCTTGGCACGCCGGGCCCGCGAGATGCCGGCCTGGCGGCTGCCGCTGTTGCGGGTGGTGGTGCCCGCCCCGTTTCCATCGCCCGGCCAATCTGGGGTGTAATCCCCGGGTGCGTATTCGATCTCCGACCCATAATTGATTTCTGGGCTTGCTGACGGGGAAATACCCTATGTTGCTCGCGGGGTCATCGCCCCACACGATGATCTTTCAGGCGGGCAACGCAGAACGCGGCGCCTGTCCGGTCACGGCTGCGCGGGGCGCTGGCACTCCGGCCATGAACTCGATCTCTGCCTCCCTCCCGCTTTCGTCGCGGCCGCTGCTCCGGCGGTCCGTCGTGCTTGCCAGCCTGTTCTCCGCTCTGACCGCCGGGGCGGTGGACTACTATTGGGATGCGAATGGCGCGGGCACCGGCACCGGCAACGACACCCAGACCCACTACAACAACTATTGGGACATCGCCGCGACCAACCGGTGGCGGACCGGGAGCGACACCGGCACGCTCGGGGTCTGGGCCGCCGGGGACCACTCGCTGGACACGGCGGTGTTCGGCGGCACGGCTGGCACGGTGCGGCCGTACGAGGATGGCAGCGTCGCCGATGTTCGCGTCAACGGTCTGAACTTTCTTGTCGGTGGCTACACCTTGGGCGAGCGGGTTAACGGTAGCATTCGTACTTTCATTACTCTGAGCGGTGTCGATCCGACCGTCACGGTCGCCGCCGGGGCCACGGCCACCCTCGATCTGCGGATCGACGGCACGGCGGGCCTGATCAAGGCCGGCGCGGGCACGCTGGTGATGGGCACTCCCTCGTTCACGCTCCCGAGCGGGAGCACCCAGAACTACACCGGAACCAACACCTACACCGGTTCGACGCGCGTCGATGCCGGTACACTCCAGCTGGGCAGTTCTGAACAGTTGGACGGCGCGAGCACTCTCAACGTCAACGGGGGTACGTTCGCGCTCGGCACCTTCAACGAGGAAGTCGCCTCGGTGACGCTGACCTCGGGAACCATCTCGGGCAGCACGGGCGTGCTCACGGCGACAAACGGCGTCACCGCACAACAAGGCACGGTGGGCGCGATCCTGGGCGGCACGGCCGGCCTGACCAAGACCACTGCCGGGACCGTGGATCTCAACGGGAACAACACCTACAGCGGCGCGACTACCGTTACTGCAGGCACCCTGAATGTGAACGGCACTCTGGCCTCGACCGTGGTCAACATCGAGGGCGGCACGATGGCGTTGGGCGCCAACCATCGCTTGGCCGACGCGAGTGCGGTGACGGTCAGTGGCGGCACACTCGCCATCGGGAACTACACCGACACGGTGGGTTTGGTGAAGCTGACCGGCGGCAGCATTACGGGCGGGACGACGGGCCAGCTCACTGGATCCACCTATGATATGCAGAGCGGCACCGTGAGCGCGGGGCTCAGCGGTGGTACCGGAGTGGTGCTCACGAAATCCACCACGGGCACGGTCATCCTTTCCGGTCTCAATAACTATCGGGGTGCGACGACGATTTCGGGCGGCACGCTGGTGGTGAACGGTGCGCTCTATAGCGGCGTCACGCCGCCGTCGCAGGGGACCACGGTTGGCGCCGATGGCACGCTGGCGGGCACGGGCACGGTGAACGGCACGGTGGCGGTGCGCGGCGAGCTGGCGCCCGGCGCCTTCGCGCTGAATGGCACGGCGAGCATCGGCACGCTGACCACGGGCGGGCAGACTGGCGGCTTCACGCTCGAGGTGCTCGGGCTCAGCGGCTCGTTGGCCGGCACGATCGCGAACTTCGACGGGACCTGGAGTCCGACGCAGTACAAGTCGTACACGTGGACGTTGCTGACGGCGTCGGGCGGGATCACGGGCTTCGAGGCCGGGGATTTCCAGATCGACCTGACGGGCTTCACCAACGTGTACGACCGGGATCACGGCAACTTCTTCGTGGGGATCGCGGGCAACAACAGCCTGACGCTGACCTACGAGAGCGTGCCGGAGCCGGCGACGTACGCGGCGCTGCTTGGCGCGGCGACGCTGGGATTTGTCGGCGTGCGGCGCTGGCGGCAGCGGCGCGCAGCCAAGGTCTGAACCGCGCCGGCGAAATCCTTGGCTGATTTCGCGGCGGCAAGCAGTGGTATCCGAGCAGAGGGAGACCACGCCGGGGCTACTGTCGCGTCGTCGGGGTGACCGCGCAGAGATCGACGCAGACTTTGCGGTGATTGCGCGGCTGCGGGATTGACCGGGTTTTCGGCGTCGGGCATCACCGCGGCCATGCTTTCACCCGCGCTCGAGAAACTGCTCGTGTTCCAGGATCGTGACCAGCGGCGGTTGTCGCTGGAGACGCAGATCAAGCACGTGCCCGAGGAGATCGCGGCAGTGCGGCGGAAGATCGAGGAGGAGAAGGCGGGGCTGGAGTCCGCCAAGCTGGCGTTGCGCGAGGCCGAGGCGAAGCGCAAGGCGCTGGAGACCGAGATTGGCGCGGCCGAGCAGGCGGTGGCGCGGTTCAAGACGCAGCAACTCGAGGTGCGCAAGAACGACGAGTACCAGGCGCTCGGCCACCAGATCGAGACCGCGCAGGCCCAGATCGGCGCGCTCGAGGAGAAGGAACTCGAGGCGATGTACGCCATCGACGAGGCGAAGAAACGCCTGAAGGAGGCGGAGGCCACCGTGGCCGGCGCGGTCGCCGCGCACGAGGGGCGTATCCGTTTGCTCGAGGAGAAGGCCGCGACGATGCGCGGACAGCTCGCCGAAACCCAGGCGGAGCTGGAGCAGGCGCGGACCGAGGTCCCGCCGCCCGCGTTGGAGGCGTACGTGCGGATCGCCAAGCGCACGCCGCTGCCGGTGTGCGTGCCGATGCGCGACCAGAAGTGCTTTGGCTGCCACCTCAAGGTTTCCAACGGCGTGCAGACCGATGCGCGCACCGGCGCGAAGATCGTGTACTGCGACAACTGCGGCCGGATCGTCTATTGGGAAGGCTGAGGCGCGGCGAAGCCTGCGGGAGTCGAGGGTCGAGCGACGAGGGTCGAGGGCCGGAGGGTAGGCGGAGGCGTGGGGCGCCAGACGGGCCCGCGGAGAGGTGTGGCCACAGATGATCACCGAGCTGCGCCGATCGTGCTTCGTGGCGATATCCCCCAAGGCGTTCGATCCTGAAGCTGTGGCTCAACGGCTCGGGAAGGTGGAGCCGCAGATGGACGCCGGTGCACGCGGATCGCTTCCGCGCTGTCGCCGTGGTGGGGGCCCCCCCAGTGATTTCCTGCGGACGAGTCCGGAGGGCATCGCGCGATCTCGGGCTGGATCCTGTGTCTCGATGGGGTTTTGACCCTAGGTTCCCATTCGGTTGTAGTTGGCGTTTGCTGCTACGGGCTTGCCATCGGGAAAGTTCCCTATGTTTCTGGCGGGGTCATCGCCCCACACGGTGACAGTTTAGTCGAGCAGCGCAGAATGCGGTGCCCGTCCGGTCACGGCTATGCGGGGCGTTGTCACTCCGGCCCATGCACTCGACTTCTCCTCGCCTCCCGCTCTCGCCGCTGCCGCTGTTCCTGCGGTCTGCCGTGCTCGCCAGTCTCGTTGCCGCTTCGACCGCCGGGGCGGTGGATTTTTTCTGGGATCAAAACCGAGGCACGATGGGCACCGGTGGCACCGGGACGTGGAATACGAGCACGCAGAATAACCAACTTCGTTGGCGCGAGGGGACTGATGCCGGGACGTTGACGGCTTGGTCCAACACCAACAATGCCGACGACACGGCGGTGTTCGGCGGCACCGCCGGGACTGTCACGCTGGGATCGGATATCACTGTCAACAGCCTGCGGTTCCTCACGAAGGACTACCTGATCCAGAATCCCTGGTATCGGAGCTACACGTTCACCCTAGCGGGGTCCGCCGGCGCGGTGCCGACGATCACGGTGGAAACAGGAGCGGCGACCGATTCCGTAACCATCAGCTCGGTACTTGCCGGAACGAATGGCCTGACCAAGGCGGGCTCCGGCACGCTCACGCTTTCCGGAAACAACACGTACACGGGTGCGACTACCGTCTCCGCCGGCACCCTGAATGTGAACGGCACGATGAGTTCGAGCGCCTACACGATCGGTGGCGCCACCAACGGCGCCACTTTGACGTTGGGCGCCAATGACCGCCTAGACGACGCGAGCGCGGTCACGGTCAATTCCGGCGGCACGTTCTCGATCGGAAACTATACCGACATGGTGGGTACGGTGAAGCTGACCGGCGGGAGCATCACGGGCGGTACGACCGGCCTGCTCACCGGTTCCTCTTACGATATGCAGAGCGGCACCGTTAGCGCCGGGCTCGGCGGCTCGAACGGTCTGACCAAGAATTCGGCAGGAACGGTGATCCTCAGCGGAGCCAACACTTACACGGGCGTTACGAAGATCGATGCCGGTGTCCTTTCCGCGCGCAGCGCGGGGGCGCTCGGTGGGTCCAGCTCCACGACCGTGACCAACGGCGCGACGCTCGAGTTGTCGGGCGGGGTGACGCTGGCGAACACCGGGACGCTGGAGCTCAACGGCAACGGTGGCGGCTTGGGCGCGCTGCGGAGCGTGAACGGCAACAATACTTGGCAAGGTAATCTCAGCCTAGGGTCCGACGCCACGATCTACTCTGGCACGGCGAATAGCACGCTTTTCATCAACTCCGAATACGTTGCGGCCCGTACGGTGACGTTGGGCGCCAACACCCTGACGGTCGATGGGTCGGGCAACACTTGGTTCAACGCCAATCTCGGCGTGGTGGGCGACAAGGGCGGGTTGGTGAAAAACGGCACTGGCACCCTGACCCTCTATGGTTATGTCACGCGGTACACTGGTGAGACCAAGGTGAACGCCGGTGTGCTCGAACTGGTCGTGGGCCCGTTCACGCCGGGATACTACGGGATCAATGGTCCGCTCACGATCGGCAAGGGCTCCGCAGACTCGGCGGATGCGGGCACCGTGGCGGTGAGGATCTGGGGCAGCAGCGAGCCCAGGGGCAGCAGCTACGAGAATCAGATTTCGCCCAACTCGGCGGTGACGATCAATTCCGACGGAATCCTCAATGTGGGGAAGAGCACCACCATGGGCTCGCTCACGCTCAACGGTGGTCAGGTCCGCATCGCCGACGGGCAGACGGTGAGCCCCTCCGGCGCGATCACGGCGAACACGAACAGCGCGCACCAGACCTCGTTGATCACGGGCGGCTCGCTCGCGCTCGCCAACGCGGGCACCACGGTGAGCGTGGCGCGCGACACCACGCGCGGCAGCGACCTCACGATCACGAGTCAGGTGACGGGGACCGGCGGCCTGACCAAGAGCGGCGCGGGTATCCTCACACTGGGGGCGGCCAACACCTACACGGGCGCGACGACGATTTCGGGCGGCACGCTGGCGGTGAACGGCAGTCTGGCTTCGGGCTCGGCGGTGACGGTGGGCACGGCGGGCACGCTGGCGGGCACGGGCACGGTGAACGGCACGGTGGCGGTGCGCGGCGAGCTGGCGCCCGGCGCGTTCGCGCTGGATGGCACGGCGAGCATCGGCACGCTGACGACTGGGAGCCAGACGTGGTACGATGGCGCCTCCTACGCGTGGCAGGTGAACAACACCCTCGGCGCGGCCGGGACCGCGTACGACACGCTGGTGATCAACGGGGGGCTGAATCTTTCCAATCTGAGCACGGACGGCTTCACGCTCGAGGTGCTCGGGCTCAGCGGCTCGCTGGCCGGCGCGATCGCGAACTTCGACGGGACCTGGAGCCCGACGCAGTACAAGTCGTACACGTGGACGCTGCTGACGGCGTCGGGCGGAATCACGGGCTTCGAGGCCGGGGATTTCCAGATCGACCTGACGAACTTCAGCAACGTGTTCGACCAGGATCACGGCAACTTCTTCGTCGGAATTGCGAGCAACAACAGCCTGACGTTGACCTACGAGAGCGTACCGGAACCGGCGACGTACGCGGCGCTGCTCGGGGTGGCGACGCTGGGGTTCGTCGGCGTGCGGCGCTGGCGGCAGAAGCGCCCGGCCAAGGCCTGAAGCGGGTGACCGAAGGCCGGAGTGCGTCCATGTGCGCCGGCCGGAAGGGAGGGAACCGCAGATGCGCGCAGATGGACGCTGATGCGGAGGGCTGGCGGGGCGACGCGCGGCGTCGCGAAGGGGATGGGTTCGCCACAGATCCACACCGATGAACACCGATCCGGAGGGGCCACGTCCGTGGACCTCCGCAATACTATCTCCGCGAACCCTCGTTTTTCGGGGATGTTTGCCTCGATCACGCGAGCCGGCTGGGAGAGAACTCCAGAGTAGTGGCACGCGGAGCCGCGGAGGGCGCGGAGAAACAACCCCTTCCGCTTGTTCGAACCCTCTGCGGTCTCCGCGCCTCCGCGTGAGGCAATTCCGTCTCCCGTGTCGGCTCGGCGCGTCTTCGGCCATCTTCCGGATCGGCGTGTATCAGCGTGTTCTGCCGTACCGCAGAACGGTTCCACCTGCCTTGGTTGCGGCGGAGCCGCTCTGGGAAATCTGTGGTCGATTTCCGGTTCGGGAACGAATGCCTTGGCGGCTTTCGCTACGGGAAGGCTCAACGGCGGCGGCGCGGCGGACCACGGGTCTGGAGACCCGTGCCACATGGAACCGAAGCCCTCACGGGCTTCGCTACGACGTCGTGGCCGATCAGTGTTCATCTGCGGCTCCACTTTCCGGGGCTCTCGCACGGAAGCGGCGCGACCGAGGCCGCGCCCAACGGGTGGAGGAATCGCCGGCAGGGGCGCCGGCGCTGTGTTGTTTGGTCGTGCAGCGCGCGCTTGCTCGCGCGCAGGCGGATTCGGTGGTTGCGGGGGACGGGGCGGACCGTAGGGTGCGCGCGGTTTCGGAGCCGCGCATTCGCTCCGTTCTTTGAACCGAGAGGAAAGTCCAGACACCACAGGGCAGGGTTCCCCACGCAAGCGGGGGCGCGTCGTTTCAAGGCGGCGCGACGGACAGTATCACAGAAAACAGACAGCCCCTCGGCCCAAGGCGAATCTCACGTTCGTCCGGCCGGGGAGTGATGGTGAAAAGGTGGGGTAAGAGCCCACCGCGCCGTGCGGCGACGCCGGCGGCACGAGAAACCCAACCCGGTGCAAGGCCAAATAGGGGACGCGGTGGCCCGCCGAATACGTCCCGGGTAGGTCGCACCCGCGGCGCGCCAGGCGGCTCCGGTCGCCGGTCGCAGCCGCGGGCGTGCCCCGCGAGGGGTGCGAGAAAAATGAATGCGCCGGCGCCGCAAGGCGCCGGACAGAATCTGGCTTACAGGCTCCGAAACCGCTTTTTCTCCGCCGCGGTCCATACGGCGGAAGACGATGAACCCCGGCGTGCTGCCGTCCAGCAGCACGCCGGGGTTCGCTCCGCCTGCTCCCGGGGATCGCGGGGGCGCCGTCAGTTGGCGGCGAAGTCGTGCCAAGCGGCGCGGTCGGTGAGCTCGAGCCAGCGCGAGATCTGGTAGGTGGTGGCGTTGTTCATGTCGGCCATCTCCTCGGGAAAGCGGACGCGGTAGCCGTTGCCGTTGACGGTGATGTTGTTGGCCACCGTGGCGCCGGCGAAGTAGCCGCTGGAGCCGCCGCCGTTGAACTTCATGTTGGCACGCGGAGCGTAGATGGCGGCGGCCAGATTGCCGTTGCCGCCGATGTCGAAGTTCTGGCTGGTGGGGGCGAGGCCGTAGATCTGGAGCTTGGTGGGGTCGGCGCCGATGTTGGCACCGGGGATCTTGCCGCCGACAAGCGCGCCGTTGCCGGAGATCGCGAGGTCGCCGTAGGCGTAGATCGTGAGCGAGGCGGGGTCGGTGGTCGCGGTGTCGGGCGCGGTGGTGTAGGTGATGGGGGCGGCTTTGCTCGGGGTGATCGTGCAGGTGCCGTTGAGGACGGTGACGGCGGCCTGACCACCGGCGGTGAAGGAGCCGAGCACCTTGAACTCGACCGGGCCGACGACGAGCAGGGTCGTCTTGTTCGGCACGGTGTAGTTGGTGAGCTGATAACGCTTGGTGGTCGCGCCGGTGGCGTCGCCGAGGACGATCATGCCGTTGGCGTCGGCGGCCGGGAAGGTGTCGGTGAAGGTGCCGGTGGGCTCGGTGGGCATCGGGAAGTCCTGGTAGAAGTCGAAGGCGATGCGGTTGGTGTCGATGAGGTTGCTGCCGGCGGTGACGACGCCGTCCTGGCCGGCGGCGGTGGTGGCGCTGGTGACGCTGCCTTTGATCGTGGAGAGGAAGCTGCTGGAATTGGCGCCGCCGACGCCCACCGTGACGTAGCCGTAGATGTCGGCCGGGCTGCCGATGCTGATGTCGCCGATGGTGACGGTGGGGCTGGCGACGGTGGTCTCGTAGCGGCGGGGGGCGGTGGCGTAGTTGCCGTCGGCCATGCGGTAGCTGTCGATCTCGCCGCCGTTGAGGTTGAGGGCGGTGATGGCGGTGAAGGGCGGCATGAAGAGATTGGTGGAGCGGGCGCTGACGCGGATCTGCTTGCGGATGAGCGCGCCGTGGGTGGGCCGCACGACACCTTCGGCGACGATGGTCGGGGCGCTGGCGGCGGCGTTCTCGACGATGACGTTGAAGTAGGCGCGCACGCCGGTGGCGTCGGTGGTGTCCGGGGTGGCGAAGTTGCCGGTGAGGATGCGGGAGCTGCCGCTTTCGACCCAGGTGCGGCGGGTCCAGTCCTGGTTGTTGAGGGCCCAGAGGGCCTCCTCGAGGCCGGCCTCGGCGACGTTGAAGGCGGTGTTGTAGTGGAAGCTGCGGGTGGAGGTGCGCAGCGCGCCGAGCGCGAGCGAGAGGTAGCTGCCGGCGAGAACGGCCAGCACCAGGCCGAGAATGAGGGCGACCATGAGCACGGATCCCCGCTTGGAATAAGGATTATGATACATAGGAGGGATGGGTTAGCGGTTGCGGAGGACGAAACGGGAGGAGATGACGCGCTTGCTGGCGGTGGCGACGAGGCCCTTGGTCTCCGGGGCGATGGTCATGGTGAGCTGGAGCTGCTTGGTGCCGTAGTCGTTGACGGCGGGCTGCTGGTCGTAGTCGTAGCGCTGGAAGCGCGAAGGCGCCGGGCACGATGTCGTTGACGATCACCGACGCCGCGTGGCCGGTCTGCTGGCGCGAGAGGGTGCGGGCCGTGCTGTTGTAGGCGTAGGTGACGCTGTAGGTGCTCGAGCCGGAGGTGGGCACGGCCAGGGTGATCTGGGAGATCGGCGTGCCGGAGGTGACGATGCTCTGGGCCATGCGCAGCTCGCGGCCGAGCAACTCGAGGCCGCGGGCGGTCTGCTGCTCCATGGTCGAGTAGTTGGAGATGCGGACGGAACTGCGGGTGGTGAAGAGGAAGGTGCCGAGCACTCCACCGAGCACGAGGCCGCTCAGGGCCATGGCGACCATGAGCTCGACGAGGGAGACGCCGCGACGGGAGAAGGTTTTCATGGGGTGTTGGGGGTGTGGGTGGCGGCGAAGTAGTCGCTCAGTCCGCGGTAGCCGAGGTAGGTCTCGTAGCTGCGGGTGTGGGAGCGGTGGTGGTAGTCGGTCCACGCGACGGTGAAGGTGACGCGCTTGAAGGTGGGAATGGTGGTTGTGCCGTCGGCATCCAGACCGGTGCGGCCGGCGACGTTGGCGAAGCGGCGGGTGACGGTGAAGCGCTGGGAGAGTTCGGCGAGCTCGGCGGCGCCGAGGGTGCTGCCGATGGAGTGCGCGAGGTCGAGGGTTTCGGCGGTGTCGACGGGGCGGGCGTTGAGCGCCGTCCAGGGCTGGAGGCGGAGATCCTCGATCTCGCTCTGGATGATCTGCGCGGCGAGGGTGGTGTTGCGCGCGGTGTCGAGCATGCCGAAGCCATGGACGAGCGCGGCGAGTGCACCCAAGAAGATGGTGACAAGGACGACGCTGGCCAACATCACCTCGACGAGGGTGAAGCCTCGCGGGTCGGCGGGAGGGAAGGCGGACGATCTGCGCATGGTCAAAATATCGTCCATCGCGGCCGAACCGTGAACGGGCAGATGCCGGAAATGGCTCCCTGCTCCGCTAGGGCCGGAAGTCCGTGCAAAGCCCTAGGGTGCGCGCCCCGGTCCCGCCTTCGACCCGCTCCCGGTAACCCCCTGTTCAGTCCTTCATCTCGGCGTACAGCGCCACGGCTTGGGAGCGGCGGGAGATCTGGAGCTTCTCGAACAGGTTGCTCAGGTAGTTCTTGACGGTCTTTTCACTCAAACCGAGCTCGGCGGCGACCTCCTTGTTGGTGAGGCCGCGGGCGACATGGGCGAGCACGCGCTGCTCCTGGGCCGAGAGCGAGTCGAGGCGCCGGCGCAGGTTCTCCTGCTGCTGGTTGGTGCGCATGAGCTGCATCACCTGCGAGGTGATCGCGGGCGCGAGCACGGTGCGGCCGGCGGCGACATCGACGATGGCCTGGACCAAGCCGGGCCCGTTGATGTCCTTGAGCAGGTAGCCGTGGGCGCCGGCGGTGATGGCCTCGGACACGGTGCGCGCGTCGAGCACCGAGCTGAGCACGAGCACGCGGCAATCGGGCTGCTCGCGCAGGATCCGGCGGCACACCTCGCAGCCGTCGCCGTCGGGCAGGCGCAGGTCGAGCAGGACCAGCTGGGGCTGCAGCGCCGCGACCTCGCGCAGCGCGGCCCCGGCGGACTCGACCTCGCCCACGACCTCGATGTCGGGATACGAGCCGAGCAGGGTGCGCAGGCCGAGGCGGACGAGCTCGCTGTCGTCGACGATCAGGACACGGATACGCCGGCCGGGCGGGTTCATGGGGTGGAGGTGGTGGAGACGGAACGGTCGGACTCGAGGCCGGACCACGGCAGCTCGACCCGCACCCGGGTGCCGCGACCGGCGACGGATTCGAGGGTGAGCGAGGCGCCAATCTCCTCGGCGCGGCGGGTCATGTTGTCGAGCCCGTGGCCGCGGCCGGCGGCGTCGCCCGGATCGAAGCCGCAGCCGTCGTCCTCCACGGTGAAGGCGGGTTCGCCGGCGGCGGTGTCGAGCCCTAGGGCGATGTGCGTGGCCTGGCTGTGGCGCAGGGCGTTGCTGACGGCCTCGCGGGCGATGAAGAGCAGCTGGACGATGGTGTCCTGCGGGAGGGCGGCGGCGAGCAGCGGATCGACCTGCACGTCGTATTCAACCGGCCGGGCGGCGTGCATCTCGTGGAGGAGTCGCTGCAGCCCATCGGCGAGGGCGACCGGTGGGGTGGCGGGCGCCTCGAGGCCGGCGATGTAGCTGCGTAGCTGGGTGATGGTGCGGTTGAGGGTCTCGACACAGGTGGAAAGGCGGCGCTGCGCCTCGCGTGGTTCGTCGTAGATGAGCTGGCCGGCACCTTGGAGCGTCATGCCGGTGGCGTAGATCGACTGGATCACACCGTCGTGCAGGTCGCGGCCGAGGGCGGCGCGGGCGGCGAAGGTTCGCCGGAGCTCCTGCTCGGCGGCGGTGCGGTCCGCGATCTCGCGCCGCAGGGTCTCGCGTTGGGCGGCGGCGGTGCGGATGAGGGTGGCGATGCGGCCGAACTCGTCGCGGTTGGCCTGCAGTGGGGCGGCGAGGGCGGGATCGCCAGTCTGGAGGCTGGCCTCGATCCGGCGGAGGGGGTGGTGGACCCAGCGATGGACGAACCAGGTGGCGACCCCGAGAAACGCGAGTCCGAACGCCAGAAAGAGGGCGACCTCGGTGGCGTCGTAGGCGATCATGTTGGCCAGCAGCGGGCTGGTGTGGCGCAGCGTGAGCCGCAGCAGCGGTTGTCCGGACCAGTCGTGCAACGTTTGGCTGGTTTCGACCATGGCCGGATCGCTCGCGCCCGGCAGGGGGGCGAGGGAGACTTGGCTGTCGGTGAGGGTGCCGAGTTGGGCGAACTGGGCCTCGTCCCAGAGGCGTGCGACCATGAACCAGCCCCGCGGCGGCTCGCCGTTCCGGTTCTCGTCGGAGGGATGGATCGGGGCTGTGCGAACCTCGACCAGCCCGCGGGGCGAGTTGGCGAAGAAGTGCAGGCGATCGGTCCCGCACAGGCGGGCGAACAACGGGGCGGAGGGGATCGCGGCGAGGTCGGCGGCGGTGAACGGCGCGCGCTGGTGCCGGTAGATCTCGCGCCGCGCGGCGTCGAACACCCAAACCCCGTGGAAACCCCAACTGGCCACGCTCTGCTCAAGGTTGATGGTGGCCCACGCGGGATCGTGGCTGAGCACGAAGGCGCACATCTCGTCCCACTGGGTATAGTCGGCGGCGAAGCGTTCGAGGGTGTTGCCGGAGAGGGCGACGAGGCGCGCGAGTTGGCGGGCTTTGTCGTTCGCGATCTCTGTGCGCAGCTTCGCCGCGCTGCGCTGCTGGGCGGCATGCAGGAACGTCAACGCCCCCAAGAAGATAGAGGCGAGGACGCCAAAGAGGAGGGCGAGCCGGGTGGCGAGTTTCATCCGTGGTGCGAACCTGATGGGCGTACATCGGCCCGCGGGCCCGGAGGTTGACCCTATTCCGGCAGCGGGCGGTTGCTGGTGGCCGGTGGGCAGTGGACTGTTGCCCGTGGACGGTGGGCCGTCGGCGGTGGCCGGAGAGCAGGGGCGCGTTTGCGGTTTCTTTGCGCGGTGAATTCTGCGACTTTCCCCGGGCTGCCGTGTTCTCGTCGTGAACGAATCTCCAACCAGTGCCGCCGCAGGAATGAGCGACCACGCCGCCTTCACGACGTTTATGCGCAGCTATCAGGACATGGTCTATACCACCGCGATCCGCCTCCTGGGCAACCCGGCCCAGGCGGAGGACATCTCGCAGGAGGTGTTCCTGAAGGCCTACGAGCATTTCGACGATCTGCGCGATGGCGAGGGTGCCGGCGGCTGGCTCAAGACCGTCACCACCAATCTGAGCATCAACCACCTCCAACGCTACCGGAAGCGCTGGAGCTTCTTCTCCGAACTGCTCCACCGCGACGACGACGGCGGCACCGATGAGACGCCCGTCGACTTTCCGGCACCGGAGACCTTCTTCAACGACCTTGATGCCGCCGACCGCCGCGAGTGGGTGCAGCAGGCGCTCGCGAAGCTGCCCGACAAGCAGCGCGTGCCGCTCGTGCTCTACCATTTCGAGGATCTCTCCTACGAGGAGATCGCGCAGCGGCTCGGCGTCTCGCTCGCCAAGGTGAAGACCGACATCCTGCGCGCCCGCCAAGCGCTGGCCCGGCACCTCACTCAGGCCGCCACCGAGCACCGCGAACTCACCACCTAACCCGCCACCAGAACCCACCGAAGACAACGAAGGAAACGAAGACCCCATGGATATCGAGATGACGCAAAACCGCGGCAAGGTCCGGACCTCCCACGCGACCTGCTTGGCCCGTCCTTCGTGACCTTTGTTGCCTTCTGTCGCTTCCCCTCTCGCCCCTCTTTTCTCGCCATGCCCACCAACGACCAGCGCTCCCCGCAACCGCTCGAAGCCTTCGTCCACCGCGCGCTGCGCGAACTGCCCGCCGAGCGCGCTCCGGCCGATCTCGAGGCCCGTGTGTTCGCCGCGCTCCAGTCCCGCCAACACCTCCCCTGGTGGCAGGCCGGCTGGCGCGCGTGGCCGGTGGTGCCGCGCACGGCCGTGCTCGCGCTCGCCGGTGCCGTGGTGCTCGCGGTTGCGGCAGTGTCCCTCCTCGGGGCCGAGGCGGTGCGGGCCTTCGACTACGGCGCCTGGATCGCGGCGCGCGCGCCGTGGTGGCCGGCGCTCACCGCGGCGGGCGCCGCGCTCGCGGAGGCCGCCGCCGTGTGTATCCGAAAGTTTCAACCGTGGTTGTTCGGACTGACGGTGCTGGTCGGCGGCGCGTACGCGCTGCTGATCGCGCTCGGCTCCGGGCTCTACCGCAGCCTGAACCTGAACCGTTGAGGACCCTTTCCTTCTTCCCCCCTTCATGAAAACACGTTCCACCTTCCTCCCCCTCGCGTTCGGCGCCTGGCTCGCCTGCGCGGCCGCGCTCGCGCTGCCGGCGCAAGACGCGGCTCCGGAAAACAACGACGCTGCCGCCCCGGCCGCACCCGCGGCGGTCGAGTCCGCGGTCCCGGCCGAGCCGACCGCGGAGACCGGCACCACGCCTGCGTCCATGGCCGAACCTCTGCCCGAGAAGGCCCCGTCGGCCGAGCCGGCGCCGAGCAGCCCGGCGGCTCCGACCGCGCCGGAGTGGATCGATCGGGGCGAGGTCGTCTCCATCGGCGGCGGCGCCTACCTGCGGGAAAACGAGCGGGCGAGCAAGGTCGTGGCGATCGGCGGCAGCGTGGAGATCCGCGGCCGTGTCGACGGCGAAGTCGTGGCGATCGGCGGCCACGTGACGCTCGACGGGCGGGCGCACGAGGTGGTGGCAATCTTCGGCGGCGTGACGCTCGGCCCGAAGGCGAGCGTATCCGGGGAGTTGGTCTCGGTGGGTGGCCGGGTCGAAAATCCGCACCATGTGCCGGTCGGCAACCAGGTGGCGGTGGCGCCGTTCCTGCCGCGGATCGGACCGATGCTGCAGTGGGGCGGCGACGTGGTGACGCACTCGCGGGTGCTGTCGCCCAGCCTGCGGTGGCCGTGGTACCTCTTCGGCGGCGGGGTGTTGTTGTCGCTGTTCCTCGCCGTGGTGTTCGGGCGGGGCGTGAACGCCTGCGCGCGTGTCCTCGAGGAACGGCCGGGTTCGACGCTGACGACAGCGATCGTGCTCCTTCCGGCGGCGCCGTTTCTCACGTTGCTCCTGATTCTGACGGGGGTGGGCGTGCTCCTGCTGCCACTGCTGGCGATGGTGCTGGTGGGCGGGATGATCTTCGGCAAGACCGCCGTGCTCGTCTTCCTGGGGCGCAGTCTTGTGCGTCCGTTCGGCGGCGAGCTGATTCGGCACGCGTGGCTGATGGTGCTGATCGGCGCCGTCGTGATGGCGGTGCTCTACTGTGTGCCGATGCTCGGGTTGCTGGTCTGGACGCTCGCGACCTGGATCGGGCTCGGCATGGTGGTCGCCGCGGTCTTGGGGAATCGTCGTCAGGAACGGGCGGCGACAGCTGCGGCCACCGGATCCCCGGCGGCTCCGGTCGCGGTGCGTGCTGGTACGGAGGATGTGACGGTGGCGCCAGTGGCGTCGGCCGCGGTGTCGAGGGAGGGCGCGATGCCGAAAACGGTGTCGCCGGCCGCGGTCCCGGAATCGTCCGCGGGGGCGGCGGCTGCGCCCGAGACTGCTGGTGCCGCGGTACCGCCGGTGATGCCGGCGCCGGAGCCTGTCGCTTCACGGTTGGTGGCAGCGGTGCCGCCGGTGTTGGTCGGGGCGACGCTGCCGCGCGCAGAGTTCGGCGTGCGGTTGGCGGCGCTGGTGATCGATCTCGTGCTGGTGGCTGTGGCCAGCGGCGTCACCGTGGTGCTGTCGGTGTTGCCTTTTCCGCTCGTGTTCGGCGGCTACATGTTCGCGCTGTGGCTGTGGCGCGGCACGACCGTGGGCGGCATCGTCTTCAACTTGAAGGTGGTGCGGCTCGATGGGCGGCCGATCGATGCCGCGACGGCGATGGTGCGCACCCTCGTGGCGTTTCTGTCGGTGTGCGCCGTCGGGCTCGGATTCCTCTGGTGCCTGTGGGACGACGAGCGCCAGACGTGGCACGACAAGGTGGCCGGCACGGTGGTGGTGCGGTTGCCGAAGGCGGCTCCGCTGGTCTAGTGGTGGGAGCATGGCGTTGTGGCCCAGCGCCATGCGTGTAGGCCGGCGACCGGGCCGTCGGTGGGGAGACGAGCTTCTCGAGCGCGGCGTTGATGCGGGCGCGAGCGGTGTGAAATTGGCTCAAGCTGACCGGTTTTGGCGATTGCCTGTGGGAAACCGGCTGGCTTGCTTCGTGCTCGGTGTTCCCTGTGGTCCCGACCCATTTCGGGTTCGCACAAACTACAACCTACTCGGAAAAGCTATGAACAAGCCCACGGTTCGTTTGAAGGGTCTGACGCGCGCCTTGAGTTACGGCGTGCTGTCGCCCTTTTTGTTGACGGCAGCCCTGCACGCGCAGACGACGGCCGAGCCCGTCGACGCCGCGAAAGAAGCGGCCGCCGAAGAAGACGGTCTGGTGATCCTCGACAAGTTCGAGGTGACCGGCACCCGCCTCACCTCCGCCGCGGCGGAAGGCGGCCTGTCCGTGTCCTCCTACAAGCTCGATACCGACCTCGGGCTGAAGGGATACTCGAACTTCGGCGACATGTTGCGCGTGAAGCTGCCCCAGTACGGCGGCGGCATCGGCGTGATCAACGACTCGTTCGGCAACGGCGGTTCGGGCCAGTCGACGATCTCCCTCCGCAATCTTCCCGGCAGCCGCACGCTCGTCCTGGTCAACGGTCGCCGCACCTCGGCCGACCTGAACCTGATCCCCAATGCCGCGATCGACTCCATCGAAGTCCTCAACGACGGCGCCGCCGCCGTCTACGGCTCCGAGGCGATCGCCGGTGTGGTCAACATCAAGCTGAAGAACGGCTTCGAAGGCCTCTACACCTCGGCCCGCTACGCCAACACGACCACGACCGACATCAGCGAGCGCCGCTTCAGCATGGCGGCCGGCATCGCCGTGAAGGACCTGCGCGTCTCCGTCTCCTACGAGTGGAGCAAGGCGAACGAGCAGATGGGCACGGATCGCGAGATTTCCTCGCCCTCCGGCGACATGGTCTCCGGCACCTCGAACCCGGGCCTGTTCACGCCGCGCTTCACGAGCGCGGAACTCACCGCCCTGCAGGCGAACCCGGCCGACGCCGCGAATCAGCTCTATGTCCTCGTCCCGCTGCGTTGGTACGTGAACGCGGATACGACCGATGGTTTGAAGCCCGGCGTTTCGCTGCCGGCGAGCTTCAACCCCTCCGCCTACATCCTGGCCGACAAGTCCACGACGACCGCCCAGCGCAACGCCCTGCGCGCCGCGGAGGAGGCCCGCCTCAACGGTCTTCTCGGCAACAGCAGCCCCGTGCTCTACGGCCCGAACTACACCTACTCGAGCCTGGGTGATCTGAACCCCGGTTTCCCGTACGGCTTCTACACGCCTTCCTATCGCGGACATGAGCGCAACGGCGCCACGGCCTCCATCGAGAAGGACATCTTCGGCAAGTCGCTGACCGCGTTCGCCGAAGTGCTCTACTCGACGAACGTGAGCGCCAACATGCTCGCCCCGTCCCCGCTGGGCGGCAATGTCCTGCCCGCCACCAACTACTTCGTCTCGGCGGTCTTCCCCGGGATCTCGAGCAGCCGCAGCTTCACCTATGGGTATCGTCCGACGGAGCTCGGCCCCCGCATCTACGACGACGAGTTCACCAGCCGTCGCCTCGTGACCGGTCTGCGCGGCGAACTCGATCATAACTGGAAGTGGGAAGCCGCCTACATGTACGACGAGTGGGACTATCACCAGACCCAGTCGGGCGGCGTCATGCGCGATCTGTTCACCTCCGCCCTGACCAGCACCTCGGCCGCCGGCGCCTTCAACCCCTTCGGGGCGACGCCGCTCTTCGGCACCTCCTCGCCGGTCAACTCCGACGAGTTGATCCAGAGTTTCTTTGGTTCCGCCGACGGCCGCTACAAGTACGACATCCGCGCGGTCGACGCCTCGATCAGTGGCGCGGTCGCGAAGCTCCCGGCCGGCGACCTCAGCGTCGCCGTGGGTGCCGAATACCGCAGCGAGCTCGAGCGCGATGAACCGAGCGAGGCCCTGATCAACGGCGACGTGTTCCCCTTCAACGCCGAGCCGGCCTTCCGCGCCGACCGCTCGATCCGTTCCGTCTATGCCGAAGTCGGTGTTCCGATCCTGAAGTCGCTCACGCTCTCGGCGGCCGGCCGTCTCGAGGACTACTCCGATGTCGGTTCCACCGGCCTCAAGCCCCGCATCAACCTCCGTTGGGAGGTCCTGCCGGACCAGGTGACCATCCGCGGTTCCTGGGCACAGGGCTTCGTCGCCCCGTCGCTGCTTTCGCTCAAGGCCGGCGACCGCGGTCAGTCCTTCGACGAGGTGTTGAACCCCGTCACCGGCACCCGCACGCAGCCCGAGGATGGCGTCTACTACGTCGGCAATCCCAGCCTGAAGCCGTCCGAGTCGGACTCGTACCTCGTGGGCGCCGTCTTCTCGCCGAAGGCGGTCCAGAACCTGACGTTGGGCATCAACTACTATCGCATCGAGGAGACGGGGATCCCGTTTGAGAGCGCGCAGTACATCGTCACGCAGTGGGCCGATGCCGGCGGCGAGGACAACGCCTCCAATCCGTTCGGCCCCACCGCGGCGCCGAGCGCCGCCAATCCGACCGGCGCCCAGGTCGAGGTCGCGCCGAGCGGCGAGCTCGCCGTCGTCCGCAACGTCGGTCCGATCAATTCCGGCGAGCGCATGACGGATGGCATCGATCTTTTCGCCTCGTACAAGTTCGAGACCGCGATCGGCGAGTTCTCGCCGAGCCTGTCCTGGACCCGCGTGTTGTCCTTCGAGCAGGAGGACTTCCCCGGCGCCGGCACCATCGACTACCTCGGCCAGTACTGGGGTTCGGGCGCTGCGCTCGGAAACTACGGTTTCCCGAAGTGGAAGGGCTCGGTCGGCCTCGACTGGAGCTTCAAGTCCTTCGGCGCCTCGCTTTCGTACAACTACACCGACGGCTATCTCGAGAACGAGAACGACATGAACAAGGTGCCGGCGTACGAGACCTTCGACCTCCGCCTCTCGTACCGGTTGCCCTGGTGGGAGACCACCATCGCCGTGGGCGTGAACAACCTCTTCGACGAGGACCCGCCGCTGGTGCTCACGAGCTTCGAGAGCAACATCGACCGCGCCGTCTCCGACATCCGCGGCCGCATGGTCTTCGCCGAGCTCTCGAGCAAGTTCTGAGCTGAGACGCGAAGTCTTCGATCAATCAAGGGCGCCCCTCGCGGGCGCCCTTTTTGTTCCTGGCACCCGTGGATTGGAGGCCCCGCCCCGGGCTCGGGGGCGGACGTTGGAGATCGAGCAGCCGGCCAAGGTTGGCGCGGTGCTCGCACCAGCGGCGCGAAGCACGCCGGCCGGGGCGCCCGGAAAGAGAATGGCGCCCACTGATTGAGCCGCGCGCAATTTCCTGACGCTTGCGGGTGGAACCGCTTGTCCCAAGCGGCTCGCGGACTCGGTCCGCGGCGCACTCCTGATCACTCGTGTACAAACGCCGTCCGCGGCAGCTCGCACCCGCGACCGCGTTGGGACAACACGGTCCACCCCGGTCGGTCTAGAGAATGGCGCCCACATATTGAGCCGCGCGCAATTTCCCGACGCTTGCGGGTGGAACCGCTTGTCCCAAGCGGGTCGCGGACTCGGTCCGCGGCGCACTCTTGATCACTTGTGTACAAACGCCGTCCGCGGCAGCTCGCACCCGTTCGACAGGCTCGGGGCAGGCGGAGCTCCCCCCGGCAGTCGTACCACCCCATACCGGCGTCTACCCGTTCGGAACGCGTTCGGCGAGGGATGCGCACGATGCCCCCGCCGCATTCTCCAGCTTATGGAAGCGCCATTCGCCTTGAAGGGACGGCCTGCGTGGTGGCGTGGCGCGGGCTTTGTCCCTCGGTGGAGGATCCGCGGCTTTCGTTCGGGGCCGTCTTCAGAACAGCGCGCCGGCGGCGACGCCGACGGCGCTGATCGGACCCTGGTCGCTCATGCCGTCGAGCGCGCGGTCGGCTTTGCGGACGACGCCCTGCACGTCCTTGTAGAGCTGCTCGTCGGTGAGGAGCTTGCCGAGCGTGCCCTGGCCGCTGTTGAGCTTGGTCGAGAGGTCGCGGAAGTTGGCGACGGTGAGCTTGAGGTTGTCGGCGGTGGCCGGGTCGTAGAGCAGTGTACCCACGGTGCCCTGACCGGACTTCACGTGGTCGATGAGCCCGCGGGTGTCGGCGACGAAGACCTTGGCCTCGCCGGCGGCGGCGCGGATCTCGGCGATGGCGGCGAGCAGCTCGTCGTGCGCGGTGGGCTCGTTGATGAGCTTGCCGATGGTGCCCCGGCCGGACCGGATCTCGGTGGTGATGGCGTCGAGGTTGTCGATGGTGCGCTTGAGGCTTTCGCTGTTGTCGCTGACGAGCTTGTCGAGCTTCTGGAATACACCGCCTTGGCCGTTGGCGCCGGAGGTCATGCCGTTGATGCCGGAGAGGGCGCCCTTGATGTCGCCCGCGACGCTGCCGAGGTCGGCGAGGAGGGTGTTGATGTCGGCACTCTCCTTGGTGTGCAGCTGGCCGCCGGGTTCGACGGTGCCGGCCTCCTTGGTGCCGAAGTCGAGGGAGACGTAGCCGCCGCCGAGCAGGCCGGCCATGGCGATGGTGGCGGTGGCGTCCTTGGCAACGCGGGTGTTGGTGTCGAGGAGGAGCACGGCCTCGGCGCTCCCGTCGGCCAGGCGGGTCTCCTTGACGGAGCCGATGCGCACACCGGCCTGGCGGACGTCGTCGCCGGGCTTGAGCTCCTTGAGGGTGTTGAACCGGGCGACGACGGTGTAGCCCTGCTTGTGCGAGAACGAGCCGCCGTTGAGGGCCTCGTAGGTGATCCACAGCAGCGCGACGCCGATGAGGAAGAAGAGGCCGACGCGGGCGGACATTTGGGCGTTGTTCATGAGGAAACCTCCAGTTGCTTGAAGCGCGGGTTTTGCAGATCGATTTTCGGATTCAGAAAGTCCTGCACGGCCGGGTCGGGCAGTGTGCGCAGCTTGGCCGGCGTGGTGACGGAGACCAGCCGGCCCTTCATCAGGATCGCGACGCGGTCGGCGATGGTGAGCGCGAGGTCGCGGTCGTGGGTGACGACGACCGTCGTCACCGAGATGTGCTGACGGAGCGTGGCGATGAGCTCGGAGATCGTCGCCGACATGACGGGGTCGAGTTCCGAGGTGGGCTCGTCGAAGAGGATGAGCTGGGGCTCCATCACGAGGGCGCGGGCGACGGCGACGCGCTTTTTCATGCCGCCGGAGAGTTCGGAGGGGAACTTGTGCAGGGCTCCCTCGAGCGAGAGGATCTTGAGCGCGCGCATGACGCGGTCGCGGATCTCGGGCTTCGGGCAGAGGCGGTGTTCGAGCGGGTAGAGCGCGAGGTTGTCGTAGACGGTCAGCGAGTTGAAGAGCGCGCCGGCCTGGAAGACGAGGGCGAGGGCGTAGCGGTCGCGGGTGTCGGGGTTGGCCGGGTCCTGGCCGTCGACGCGCACGGTGCCGGCGGTGGGCAGGTCGAGGCCGGCGATCTGGCGCAGCAGCACGCTCTTGCCGGAGCCGCTCGGGCCCATGATGGCGAAGATCTCGCCGGGGTTGACGGCGAGGTTGATGTCGGCGAGCACGCGTTGCGCTCCGAAGGTCTTGGCGAGCCCCTTGACCTCGACGGCGACGGGCTGACGGTCGGCGCTGCGGGCGACGTGATGGGTGGTGGTTTTCATCGGCGCGGAGCTCAGGCGAGGACCTTGGTGATGAAGTAGTCGAGCACCAGGATGAGGATGAGCGAGATGACGACGGCGCGGGTGACCGAGGCGCCGATCTCGCGCGGACCGCCGCGGGTGCGCAGGCCGGTGTTGCAGGCGGTGAGGATCACGACGAAGCCGAAGATCTCGGATTTGACCAGGCCGTGGGTGAAGTCGGTGGTGCTGAGAAACTGGCGCAGACTGCGGAAATAGACCTCGGGCGAGACGCTGATGATCTGCACGTAGTTGCAGACGACGGCGCCGCCGATCCAGCCGACGACAATGCCGACGGTGACCAGGAACGGCATGAAGAACAGCACCGCGAGCAGGCGGGGCAGCACGAGGAAGCGCTCCGGCGGGATGTTCATCGTCACGAGGGCGTCGACTTCCTGGTAGACCTTCATCGAGGCGAGTTCGGCGGTGGTGGCGGAGCCGACACGGCCCGCGAGGATGATCGCCACCATCACGGGGCCGAGTTCGCGGGTCATCGATTCGCCCACGAGGGTGCCGATCATCTCCTGCATACTGATGTCGGCCATGGTGATGCCCGACTGGAGGGCGAGCACGGCGCCGATGAAGAAGCTGAGGATGCCGACGATGGGCAGCGAGGTGTAGCTGCCGAGGTAGGCCTGCTCCACGACGCGCTTGATGATGCGCGGGGCGGTCGGCAGGGAGGCGAAGGCACGCCAAGCGAGGATGATCGCGCTGCCGATGCCGTCGCAGGTTTCTGTGACGATG
The DNA here is from genome assembly GCA_019136515.1 of Verrucomicrobiota bacterium. GTDB lineage: Bacteria > Verrucomicrobiota > Verrucomicrobiia > Opitutales > Opitutaceae > CAJCBL01. Next base: position 64,481 of record JAGVUB010000183.1, on the reverse strand, counting down.
CTTTTCATGGCGGCTTCGCGGCGGTACGTCACGCAGTCGAAGAGGAACGCGGTGCGCACGGACTCGGGCGAGCGGCGGTCGAAGCGGTAGAGGGCGAAGAGCGGCGACCAGAGTTGGCGGACTTCGGCGTCGTGCTGGTAGAAGACCTCGAAGGGGCTGAGGGCTTGCACCTGGCGGCGGCCGGCGCCGTTGTCCCATGCGCTGAAGAGCGGCCACAGGTGGGTCTTGCGGGCGTGGGGCGCGGCGGGGCGGAGCGGGTCGCGCTGGTCGAGGTTCCAGTAGACGAAATAGAGCAGCTGGGTCTTGGTCTGCGCGAGGCCGGCATCGGTCCAGCGCTCCCGGCGGAAGAACGGCCAGGCCACCCAGGTCTTGTCGGCGCCGCCGGGTTTGACGGCGTGGGTGTAGAAGGGCGCCCAACGGTTGCGGATACGGCCGTCGGCGCCGCGGCCCTGCACCCAGAGGGGCCAGAGGTAGCGAGTCTCGTCGTAGGCGACGGGGGCGGTCTGATGCAGGGCGCCCCAGAAGAGCCACATGTCGTCGCGCAGGCCGGGGGCGCGGCGGGTGGAGAAGAAGGGGAACGAGGCGCGGAGCGTGTCGGTGCCGCCCTCGACGGCGCGGTCGCGTTCGAGCCAGAACGGCCAGGCGATGAACCGCGAGCGGGCGGTGGCGCCGCCGTCCTTCGTGCGTTGGCCGTAGAGGGGCCAGAGCGCCCAGCCCCCCTCGCCGCCGCCGTGGATCTCGCGGTAGAACGGCCAGACGAGATCGGTCTCGACGCGTTCGCCCTTCTGCCAGCGGCTGTAGAGTGGGAAGAGGGTGAAATCGATGCGGTCGTTGCCGAAGCGGCGCTTGATCACGCCGTGGAGGGGGAGCAGCGCGTGGTAGCTTGTCTCCGGGGCTCCGGTGCGGCGCGAGAAGTAGAAGGGCCAGACATCGAAGGCGCGCCAGTCGGCGGGCTCGGCGACGGTGCCGGTGCGGCGGTCGGAGTTGACCAGGGAGAAGAAGCTCCAGCGCGTGTCGCCGGCTTGGCTCGTGCGGTAGAAGAAGGGGAAGAGCAGGTAGTCCTGTGTGCGGTCGCTCTCGGTGACCGTGCGGCTCAGGAAGAGTGGGCGCAGGCCCCATTCGCGGCGATCGGCGAGGCTGTGGTCGAAGAGCAGCGGACCGGCGGCCTCGGTGCGGGTTTCGGTGGCGCCGGTTGGCCCGGCGGACTCCCGCCGGGTGGACACAGGCCAGAGGTTCTCGTCGGCGGCCGGAAGAAACGCCGGTGCCACGAGACACAGCAACACCATCAGCCACCTCTGCCTGGGCGAGCTCATCGCAGGATTTGTGTAGTTTGTTGGACCGTGGAGGTCGAAACAGTTCCGAGTCGGAGCGGAACGGTGCGAAACCTGACGGTTAGTCAGTGGGCTAACGATCTGGGCAGGGGAAGCAATCGTGATGTTGCCGAAGCAGGACGAACGGTCCATCGCGCACCGCGCACGGTCCGTGAGCAAGGTGGGCGTGCACAGAATGAGCCCCCCACGGATCTCACGGATTGGCACGGATACGACGATCCCACCAACCACGGTGATCGGTGCGATCGGTGGTCGATTCCCGACTGGTCCGGCTCTGCCTCGTCGCCTCCCCGCGGTACCGCGCCCCGACGTGCGCCCTGCGCTGGCCGGCGGCGCGATCGCGGCGGACCGAAGGCCTTGGCGGCCTTCGCCACGCCGAGAAACGGCACCGTGCTCAGGCGTAACGATGCAATTGGCGCGGATTTCACTCGGCCGGGCCCTGTCTTCCGGTTGTAGAGGCTGAGCTAACTCAGCCCGGTGGCGGTCGCTCTTGCCGAGCGGTGTGAGCGAGCTCGCATCCTACGCTGACCGCATGACCACGGCTTAGGCGTAACCATGCAGTCCGCAAGTAGGTCCAGTCTCTGACTGGACGCCGGAATACGGGAGTCGGCGGTCACGGCTGGAGTCGAAGGTGTCCGGTCGGAGACCGGACCTACGGCGAGAGCATGCCGGCCGGCGGTTTCACCAACGTGGGGCGGAGGTTCGCTTGTTGATCTGCGGCAACCGCATGACCACGGCTCAGGCGTGCAGCAGGGCGGCGTGGGCGCCGAAGGGGCCGGCGGCGCCATTGGGGAACCGAAAGAGGCGGAGGATCTGCCCGAACTCGTGCAGGTAGGCGCGGGCGAGCTCGGGGTGGCGGGCGACGACGAGCAGGTCGTGCGAGAGCACGGAGGTGTTGTACCAGTTGAAACTGCCGTCGAGCACGACGTTGTCGTCGATCACGCAATACTTCGAGTGGAGCGGGCAGTAGGGGACGCGCTGGTCGGTTTGCCCGTAGGCCAGGGAGACGGGGATGCCGCCGTGGACGAGGCGGGCGACGGCGGGCAGGAGCGGGCGGTGGATTTCCTCGTCCATGTTGTGCGCCTGCCCGGGGTCGCCTTGGCGGGCCAAGTGGCCGAGGGCGTCGATGACGCTGTCGCCGTGCTCGCCGCGCAATTCGTGGATGAGGAAGAGACAGGCGCGGATGGAGCGGCGGGCGCGGCCGATCTCGGAGAGGATGGCATGGTGGGGGCGGTAGAGGTTGCCGTTGAGGATGGTGTGCCGGCCGAAGGTGCTGAGCAGATTGAACGGGCTGAGGGGATCGATGCCGTAGTGCTGGATCACGCCACCGCGGACGGACTCGAAGATGTTGTCGAGGAGGCGGCAGACGCCCTCGGAGTGGAAGACGAGGCCGGACTCCCAGTTGGCCCACCAGCGTTCGAAGGTGATGTTGAAGGAGCCTTCGAGGCAGTGCTCGGTGCCGAAGACGATGAACTTGTGGTGCATGTCGGTGTCGACCTCGACCAGCGGGTGTTTCTGGCAGGCGAAGACGCCGAGCAGCTCGATGCCGGAGCGCTTGAGGCGGGCGTAGTTGGGACTGGTGGTGAGCATCATCTTGCGCCAGTCGACGACGCACTGCACCGGGACACCGCAGGCGTGGGCGTGGAGGAGGTGGTTGCAGAAGTCGGTGTCGTCGATGCAGTCGACGCAGACCTTGATGCCGGGAGTGGAACCGGGGTGCTCGAGATGTGCGCGGATGGTCTGGTCGATGCGCTCGTGGATGTAGCGTTTCGGATGGTACGGGTGGGCGGGGCTGCCCTTGGTGAACTTCGGGGTGACGTGGAGGGAATCGAAGTGGCGGTTGTACCAGTCGACATCGCGCTGGAGCGGGGCGGGGTCGGCCTCGCGGGTGCGATAGGTGTTGCAGGCGACGGGGCGGCGGTCGTGTGGGGCGCGCAGCGGCTCGCCGTTGCCCAGGCGGGCGCCGCCGACGAGCAGGTAATCGTGCTCGGAGGGGATGGAGCGGCCCTGATGGTGGACGATGAAGGAGAAGTTCACGTCCGTGACCGGTCCGAGCAGATCGCAGTAGGGGTGGAGGAAGCAGTCGCGGGTGTAGCGGCGGTGGCGGTTCCACTCCGCGTCGTAGGGATCGGTCTCGACGAGGTAGTGCTCGCAGACGCCGCCGGGTCGCCAGACCTTCAGGATGACCTTCACGTTGGTTTCCGGGCCCCAGAACACCTCGAAGCGCAGGCGCACCCAGCGCAGGAGGAAGAGGTGGCCGAACTCGTTGCGGCGGGGGAACACCGCTCCCAGTTCAACTTCGCAGGGCAGGGCGAACTGTTCGGCGAAGGGCATGGCGCGTGGTCGGTTGCGGTGGCTGCGTCGGTGTGGGGAGGGGGAAGGTGCGGGGGTTAGCGGGGTTCGAACTCGACCAGGTAGCCGGGGTGGTCGGAGACCCGGCCGTAGTCGGTGTCGGTGAAGAGTTCCCGGGCGGCGACAGCCTCGAGCCGGCTGTCGCGGTGGGCGAAGAGGTAGTCGATGCGGCCGTCGGCGGGATCGGGGCGGGGACGGTCGGTCGGGGGCGGGTCGAAACCGGCGGCGGCGCTTTGGCGGAGCCGGGCGAGGAGGAACTGGTCGGCGAAGCAGCCGTCGCCGGTGGCGAGATCGTAGCCCTCGCCGCCGGCGGGGATGTTGAAGTCGCCACAGAGCAGGGTGGCGGCGGTGTCGCCGTTGTGGCGTTCGCAGGCCCATTGGCGCAGACGCGGAAGTTGCTCGCGGAAACCGTCGTCGATCCAGCTCAGGTGGGAGGAGAAGACATTCACCGGCCCGATGTAGGGGACGTCGATGCGCGCGTGGACGACGCGGCGGGAGTGGATGCTGCGCGGGTCGGTGCCGGTGGAGACATAGCCGGAGTCCGTGCCCATGAATTGGTGACGCGAGAGGATCGCGCTGCCCTCGCGGTAGCGGTCGAACCCGCGGTGCGACCAGTCGTGTGTGATCTGGTACGGCCGGCCGATGCGCTCCCGGATGAGGCGGGCGGTGTTGGCCGCCCAGTCGCCGCGGCCGTCGTTCCACGGTTCGGCGACCTCCTGGAGGCAGACGATGTCGACCTCGAGTTCGCGGATGGCCTGGGCGATGCGCCAGAGCTTGGCGTCCTGGTCCGGCTCCTGGTTGCAGTGGAGATTCAGCGTGAGGACCTTGAGGCGGTCGCGGCGGGCGCAGTAGTTGCAGCCGAAGTTGTCGTCCCAGGTCGTGCCGGCGCCGGTCTCGCAGGCGATCGCGTACTCGACCCGGAAGGCGGCGCCGACGCCGAGGTGGCTGATCCAGACCGCGTTGCCGTAGCGGTTGGGGTTGCGGGCGTTGCTCGCCGCGGTGTGGCCCCAGTGGCGCCGGCGGAAGAAGCACGGCGTATCCGTGAAGGTGCGCCAGCGGTCCGTCGACCACCGGACGAAGACGCGGGTGATGGCGGTGGTCGGGCGCAGGGCGACGGTGATGTGCAGATAGTCCTGGCCGGGGTCGAGACGCGGGCGGTAGTCGGTGTGGAGCAGCGCGTAGGGGCCGAGGAGGCGGATGCCGGAGTCGGCGTTGAGGTCGTGGTTGAAGCCGTCGTTGTTGTCCCAGTACTCCTCGCCGGCCATGCGGCTGCGGGCCGCGAAACGGATGTCGCCCGGGAGGGTGTCTGCGTCGTCGGCTGCGGTGTGGGAGGCGGTGGCGTGCCAGAGTTCGCGCTGGGGGCCGAGCGAGCAGAGCCAATGGGCCCGGGCGGAATGCCAGGCGCCGTCCTCGCCGGACCAGTTGACGGCGATGTCCTTCTCGAAGGCGCGGTTCTCGACGAGCAAGCGGAAAGCGAGATCCTGGCGCGCGCCGTCGCCCCGACGGGAGATGACGTTGGCGGCGTAGAGGAGTTCGATCGGTTTCACGGGTGGCGTGGCTCGGTGGTCGGTGGACGTTGGCCCGTGGTCGGTGTGCCGCGATCGGGCGCGGATGGGGCGGGAAGAAACGCGGTTCCGGGGCGGGTGCAAACGGGTGGCCGATGCACCGCCGGTCGGGCGAGGAACGGGAGCGCGGATTTCGTCGACTGGAGACGCGGATGTAGCGGCTGCGGCACGCCGTGCACGCGAGACGGGCCGAGTCGTGACGCTTCAATCGAGCGCTGAGCGCCGCAGGCCGAGCGGCAGAATTCGAGCCGGACGATCTGGCCAACGCCACAATCGCAGCCGTTCGACCGCCGGTCTGGCGCTCGTCACGCGTCGGTCGACTCTCGTCTGCCTCAACACAGCGAACCGCGCTTGTGGCGGCTGGGCCGGGCGGAGAGCAGAGAGAGGAGGGCGGCGGGCAGCCAGAGCGGGAGGGCTCCGCCGCCACCACCGCCGTTGCTGGTGCTTCCGCCGTTGGTGGGCGGCGGGGTGGGTGCGGCGGTGATCGTGAGCGTGATCGGGGTGCTGACGATGGTGGCGCCGGTGGACTGGTCGGTGATGGCGACCGTGTAGGTGCCGGCGTCGGCGCTCTGGGCGCTAGTCACGGAATAGGTCGAGACGGTCGCACCGGAAATCGGCGCGTTGCCGCGGCGCCATTGAAAACCGGATCCGGTGAAACCGGAGGGCTGCGCCGTGAGGGTGAAGCTGCCGCCGGCGGTGACGTTGGTCGCGGAGGTGGAGATGGAGGCGCTCCGCGGCGTCGGTGTGGCCGAAGCGGCGCCGGCGGTGTTGCCGGCGCCGGCGAGGGCGGAGATCAGACCGGCGGTGGGCGTGAGTTCGTAGGAATAGCTGGGCGTGAAAACGGTGTCGTTGCCCGGGTCGGCGGTGCCGGTGGTGGCGATGAACAGGTTGCCCAGCGAGCGGATGAGTCCGCCGTTGGTCTTGGCAAGCGGGTTGGCGGCGTGGGCGAAGACGTTGTATTCGGCCAATAGTTGCGCACCGGCGAGTGCGGCGACGCCCGCGGTGTTGCCCGCGACGTCGTAGCCGTTGCTGTAGAGGTGCACGTGGCCGGAGGCGACGGCGGGCAGCGCCTGGTCGGCCGCCTCGGTCCAGAGGTTGTGGTGGAGGGTCACGCGCAGGGTGGAGGTTTCGTTGGCGCCGATGCGCACGGCGTGGCGATGGACGGCGGCTGGGTTGGTGTAGTAGAACTCATTCCACGAGGCGGTGAGGTTGGTGGCGCCGTCGGTGATGCTGAGCAGGTAGCCGGCGCAGTCGGAGAGCGTGCAGTGGTTGATGAAGACATTGCTGGCGCCGGTGACGGCGATGCCGTCGCCGGCGGGATTGGAGATCGTGAGCCCGCGGACGACGACGTTGCTCACGCCGGGGCCGATGGAGAGCTTGCCGAGGATCGCCGCGTCGGCATCCAGACCTTGGATGGTCTTGTTGGAGGCGACGTTGACGCTGCCGGCCGGAGTGAGAGTGCCGAGATCGAGCAGGCCCGAGATGGTGATCACCGCGGTGCCGGTAGCCTCGGCGTGCTGCTTGAACGCGGCCGGGGTGTCGACGACCACGGCGGTGGCCGACCCTCCGCCGGTGGTGGCGGCGCCGAAGCCGTCGGGCAACACGGGGGCCGAACTCGCGGAGATGACGAGGGTGCCGCTGGCGCTGCCGGCGTAGGTGGGGTCGGCGACGGTGGCCGCGATGGCGTAGCTGCCGGGGGCGGTCGGCGCGGTGGTGCTGCCGTCGTAGGTCAGGGTGACCGTCAGGCCGGTGGGTGCGGTGGTGCAGGTGACGGGTTTGGGCGTGCCGTCGTAGGTGGCGGTGAGATTGCCGAGGGTGACGGTGGCGGGCTGTTTCGCGATGTTGAACGTGAGGATGGTGGTGGTGGTGCCGGCGGGGTTGGTCGCGCTGATGAGACAGGCGGACGGGCCGGCAACAGTGGGGGTGCCGGTGATGGTGCCGGTCGCGGGGTCGAGCACGAGGCCGGTTGGCAGGCTGGAGGCGGAGTAGCTCGTGGGGCCGTTGATGGCGTCGATCTGGTAGGCCACGGCGGTGCCGATCGTGAAGGTGGCGGTGGGGGCGTTGCGGATGACGGGGGCCGACCGGCCGTGGAAAGTGACGACCGACTGCGCGGGAACGGTGTAGTCGAACGACGAGTTCGCGACGGCCACGGTCGGCTGGGCCTCGAGAGATTGCGCGAGGGAGGTGACGACCGGCGAGAGGCTGGCCGGGGCGAGGTGGTGGAGCGCGAAGGTCTGCGGCACGGCGGCGGCGGTGTCGTTGACGACGACGATGGCGCAGCGGCCGCTGGCCGGATCGGTGAAGGCGGTGATGGCGAGCGGGCCGGCGTTGTTCGTCACGTCGACGCGGTAGTCGCCGGGGCGGACGAAGCGGCTGAACTGGCCCATGACGTAGCCGCGGCGCTGGGGCGCGCTGTCGTTGTCGAGCAGGCCGTTGGCGGTGCCGATGCATTTCCACCAGATGTAGGCGCTCATGTTGCCGACGGAGAGGCAGTCGGAGATCTGGCGGGCGGTGGTGAGGGCGTAGCCGAGCGGTTGGCCCGGGATGCCGTAGGTGGGCCCTTGGTCGTTGACCAGAAACTCGGTCATCCAGAGCGGCTTGCCGAGGGAGCGGGCGAGGGGGTAATCGCGGATCGTGGCGCCATAGATCTCGGCGCCGTAGAGGTGGCCGCCGATGTAGTCGACGTTGGCCGCGGCGACGGGGTCGTTGAGGGTGGGGTCGGAGAGCGCCTGGTTGAAGTTGAGGGACTCGGGCATCATCACCGGCACGGAGATCGCGCCCGCGTGGTCGCGGCAGAAGGTGCGGAGCTGTTCGGCCGTCCAGGTGCAGCCTTCGTAGTCGGGATCCCAATCCGGCTCATTCTGCACGGAGATCACTGCGAGCGGCGCGCCGTTGGCGGCCATGTGCTTCGCGAAGTCGTCGAGGTAGGTGGCGTAGGCGGCGTATTGGGCGGGCAGGAGCGAGCCGCCGACGATGTTGTTGCTGGTCTTCATCGCCGCGGGTGGGGTCCACGGGCTGGCGAGGATGCGGGCGCCGCGGGCGCGGGCCCGCTGGCCGTCGGTGACGGCGGCGGTGTAGTTGCCGTCCGGCGGGATGCGGATGCGGATGAGGGTGAGGCCGAACTGCGTGCCGCTCGTGCCGTAGAGTTGGTCCATCTGGGCGTCGTTGAGCGGGTCCTGGCCGTCGTAGAGGAACGCGACGCCGGCGCCGAAGCCGTCGATCTGCTGCTTGAGGCTCGCGGCTTCGACGACGCAGGTGGCGGCGGCGGAGCGGATCGGGGAACCGGCGAGCAGCACGGTGGCGCAGAGGGCGGCGATGCGGGCCGCCGGGGCGGAGACGAAGCGAAGGAATTTCATGCGCGGAAGGGGTTGGGCGGTTGCGGCGTGGGGAAACGCAGACACGGGCGCGGCAACGGCGAGTGCGCCACCGGAGTAAACACCGGGCGAGCGGTGGTGCCCAGTGGCTGAGGGTGGCAAGAATGGTCGCCGTTGACCGGAGCGAAGGCGCACTGCGGAGCCGGAATCGGCAGGTGATTGGGGCAAGCGCGGCGCGTGTCGCGTGGGAGGGACGAACGCGATCGAGCGCGGCGAGCGACGAGGGATCGCGGCAAGCGCGCGGAGCCGGCCGCCTACGGTTGCGTGGTGGTCGAGAAATGCAGCGTGGGGGCGACGCCGGGGGCGCGGTCCTCGGAGGCGTAGAACGTGGCGTTGATGGCGCCGAGCGGGCGGAGGGCGATACCCTTGGTTGTGCCGTCGAGCAGGCGCTGCAGGACCGGGCGCGGGAGCAAGACGTAGGTCTTGCCGCCGGGCGCGGCGGCGACGTCGACATCTTGGATCATCTGGGTGTTGAAGACCTGCTTGGGGTCGCCGCCGCGCAGCAGGCTGTTGTAGGTCACGGTCTCCTGGTCCCAGGCCGGGTCGCCGCCGAGGATCTCGAAGACGTGGAGCCGGCCGAACTCGACGCCGAGGTCCTCGCCGAATGGCGCGCTGTAGTTGCCACCCTGGGGCGCACTGAAGGTCGTGAGCTCGAGCACGCCCTCGCCGGTGACGGTGCGGTTGGCGAGCTGCGAGAAGTCCCAGCGGAGGATGGGCGACTGGTGCGGGTCGATCGTGAGGATGCGGGCGGGACCGGCGGCGGTGGCGGCGTGCCAGTCGTTGAAGTTCACGTCGGGGAAGTCGGTGTGGATCTGGCTGTCGTGCGTGACCGGCAGGTGGTGCGCGAGTGTGTCGAGGGCGGGGACCGGCGGGTGGTAGATGAGCGGTTCGCCGAGATCGGGGCCGGCCTGGTCGGGGCGGACGACGTCGGCGCGATAGTAGTCGACCTCGATCTCGTACTTCTCGGGGCCGAAGTCGGTGGCGCAGAGCTGCACGTAGACGTTGTCGCCGGGGCGGGCGTCGAAGTTCCGCGTGGTCATGCTGATGGTGTGCCAGTCGGTGTCGGGCAGGTCGTACTCGCGCAGGTGTTCGTGGAAATCGGTTGTGCGCTGGGTGTTCAGCATGAAGTTCACGCGGCGCGGGGCGTGGCTGGAACGGACGCGGGCCTCGACGCGCAGCTCGTAGGCCGGCTGGGCGAGCTTGGCGACGTCGATGGCGGGGGCGATGTCGCGTTTGATGAGGGCCCACCAGACGCCGTAGGGGTCGCGGGTGGCGTCGATCTTGAGGATGGCGTATCCGCTAGCCGGGACAAACTCGGCGGTGGCGGAACCGTCGCCGGTCATCGTGAACCATCCTTCGATCTTGGGCTGATCGAACTGGTCGAGGAACTGGGCGGGACAGAGCGAAGGGGCCGCGAGCAACGCCGCGGCGAGGAGGAGCGTGCGCAGGGAGGGGATTATGGGGACGGTGACGCGAGGATGGCGCAGCGGGGCTGCGGGAGCGAGACCGGGTGCGTTCTAGCAATGGACAGGCGTTGGGCCGCCGGCCACCCAGACTGGTCCCGGCGGGGTACGCGCCGTGGCCTCGTCGACCAGCGGCGCGCGTGCCACCGAAGACGCAAATCCGTGTCGCGGTCGGACGGAAATTTGCGTCTTTAGGGCACGGCGAGGTGAACGGGGCGGAGGACATCGTTTGCGGTCGCGGAGGGGCGGCGGGGGTGTTTGATGGGCGGCATGAAGATCGACACGGGCGATTTGCTGGAACGGTTCTGCCGCTACGTGCGGCTCGAGACGCGCAGCGATGCGCACTCGGAGACGGCGCCGAGCACGCCGGGGCAGTGGGATTTGCTGCGCCTACTGGAGCGCGAGTTGCGCGAGATCGGGGCGAGCGAGGTCGAGATCACGGAGCACGGCTATGTGCTGGCGACGCTCCCGGCGGCGAAGGGCTGCGAGGGGGCACCGACGATCGCGTGGTTTGCGCATGTCGACACGGCGACGGAGCTGCCCGGCGGGGCGACGCCGCTCGTGCACCGCGCGTGGGACGGGAAGCCGATCGTGTTGCCCGACGATCCGACGCAGGTGCTCAGCGTGGAGAACTCGCCGCATCTGCGTGGCGCGATCGGGCAGGACGTGATCACGGCGAGCGGCAAGACGCTGCTCGGCGCCGACGACAAGGCGGGCGTGGCGATCGTGATGGCGACGGCGCGGCACCTCCTGCGGCATCCGGAGTTCCAACACGGGAAGATCCGGCTGTGCTTCAATCCCGACGAGGAGATCGGCCGCGGGGTGGACAAACTCGAGCTGGAGCGTGTCGGCGCGGTGGCGGCGTACACACTCGACGGCGAATCGCCCGGCGAGATCGACTGGGAAACATTTTCAGCTGACGCGGCGACGGTGACGATCCGCGGCGTGGCGAGTCATCCGGGTTGGGCGAAGGACGTGATGGTGAACGCGCTGCGGCTGGCGGGGCGCTTCGTGGCCTCGCTGCCGATGGAGTGTTCGCCGGAGCGCACGGCGGACCGCGACGGCTTCGTGCATCCGACGGCGATCTCCGGCAACAGCGAGCGCGCGACGGTGCGGATGATCCTGCGTGACTTCGAGCTCGACGGGCTCGCGGCGAAGCGGGCGGTGGTCGAGCGCGCGGCGGCGGAGCTGCGCGCGGCCGAGCCGCGGGCGCAGGTGGAGGTCGCGTTCGCCGAGCAGTACCGGAACATGCGCTACTGGCTGGAGAAGGATATGCGCGCAGTGGAGCTTGCGCAGGCGGCGGTGCGGGCGTGCGGGTTGGACCCGAAGCTGCGCTCGGTGCGCGGCGGCACCGACGGCTCGAAGCTCACGGCGCGTGGGCTGCTCACTCCGAACATCTTCACGGGCATGCACGAGGTGCACAGCCAGCGCGAGTGGGTGACGCTGCAGGATATGACCCAGAGCGCCGAGGTTCTCTTGAAGATCGCGGAGCTGTGGGCGAGTGCCGGTAGACGGTGAGCGGTAGCCGGTTGCCGGTAGCCGGTGGGCGGTGGATGGTGGATGGTGGGGCGGCCGCTACGGCGGAGGAAGATGATGAGAAACGGCGCGCTCACGCGCGCTGCTACTGGGAAGACTGAACGTGATGCGTTCCGCCACGCGGAGGGCGGGTCGCTGCTCTGGCGAGCACCGCCACGGAGGTCGAAACGCTCACGCGTTTCGCTACGACACGGCAGCGGAAGGCCAGCCTCGGCGCGGCCGGCTACGGCAAAGAAAAAGGCGCGGCCCGTTCTGGGCCGCGCCTTGGGTATGGCGAAAGGGTTTCGCGAAGGGGGGGCGATCAGGCGCCGAGGGTGACCTCGACCTTCACGTCCTTGCGGCCGTCGGTCGGCAGCGGGATGAGGTTGCCGGCGACCTTCTGGCCGTCGACGACGAGACTCTTCACGCCGTTGGACTTGGCCTTCGGGTTCTTCACCGTGATGGTGTAGGTGACGCCGCGGTACTTGCGCTGGACCGAGTAGCCCTTCCACTTCTTCGGGATGCAGGGGTCGATGCGCAGGCCGGTGAAGTCGGGCTTCACGCCGAGGATCGACTGCGAGGCGACGACGAACGACCAAGCGCCGGTGCCGGTGAGCCACGAGTTCTTGCCCTCGCCGGGGGTGGGCGAGAACTGCGAGGCGGTCATCTGGGCGTAGACGTAGGGCTCGGAGCGGTAGACGTCGTGGTCGGGCTTGGCGGAGGGGCAGATCGAGAGGTAGTACTCGAGGGCCTTCTCGCCTTCGCCGAACATCGTCCAGCCGATGTGGATCCAGGTGTTGTTGTGCGAGAACACGCCGGCGTTCTCCTTGTAGCCCGGGGGATAGGAGGAGACTTCGCCGAGTTCGAGGTGGTATTCCGAGTACGGCGGGTACTGGAGGGCGCAGCCGTAGCGGGCGTCGTAGAGGTACTTGTCGACGGCCTGCAGGGCCTTCTTGGCGCGGCCGTTGGCCTGGCCGGCGCCGCCGAGCACGCACCACGCCTGGCTCTCGATGAAGATCTTGCCTTCCTTGCAGCTCTTCGAGCCGACGGGGTTGCTGGCGGCGTCGAACGCGCGGGTGTACCAGGAACCATCCCACGCCTGCTCCTCGACGGTCTTGAGCATGTCGTCGTAGTAGCCCTGGACGCGGGCGGCGTCGGCGGCCTTGCCCATGAACTGGTAGAGGCCGACGAGGTCGCGGGTGGCGTAGAGGAAGAGGCCGGCGATCATGACCGACTCGGCCTTGGAGCCGGCGATGTCGCCGACGCACTGGAAGGACTCGTTGGGCTCCTTCGAGAAGCAGTTGAGGTTGAGGCAGTCGTTCCAGTCGGCGTGGCCGATGAGCGGCAGACCGTGGGGCCCGCGGTTGTTGAGGGTGTAGCGGATCGACGTCTCGATGTGGTGGAGGAGGTTGTCGGTCGAGCCCTTCTTGTCGGCGTAGCCGCAGGGCTCCTGGAGGATCGAGGTGTCGCCGGTCTCGCGGATGTAGGCGGCGGTCGAGAGGATGAGCCAGAGCGGGTCGTCGTTGAAGCCGCCGCCGATGTCGGCGTTGCCCTTCTTGGTGAGCGGCTGGTACTGGTGGAAGCAGGTGCCGTCGGAGAGCTGGGTCGACGCGATGTCGAGGATACGCTGGCGGGCGCGCTCGGGGAGGAGGTGGACGAAGCCGAGGATGTCCTGGTTGGAGTCGCGGTAGCCCATGCCGCGGCCGATGCCGGTCTCGTAGCCGGAGGCGGAGCGGGAGAGGTTGAAGGTGGCCATGCACTGCGCCTGGTTCCAGGTGTTGACCATGCGCTGGAGGTGCTCGTTCGGGACCTTGGTGGCCTGGTAGATCGAGAGGAGGTCGGACCAGCGCTGCTTCACCGCGGCGAACGCGGCGTCGACGGCGGCGAGGTCGGAGTACTTCTTCATGATCTCCTTGCCCTTGGTCTTGTTGATCACGAAGGGCGCGTCGAACTTCGGCAGGTCGCCCTGCTCGACGTAGGCGAGGACGAACGCGAAGGTCTCCTCGGCTCCGGGCTTGAGGGTGAGGTCGACCTGGTGGGAGCCGATCGGGTTCCAGCCGTAGGCGCGGGAGTTGGTGCACTTGCCGGCGAGGACGGCCTTCGGGTCGCCGAGGCTGTTGTGCACGCCGACGAAGGCGTCGCGGGCGGTGTCGTAGCCGGCGACCTTCTTGGTGCAGCCGAAGAGGGTGTAGTGGTTCCGGCGCTCGCGGTACTCGGTCTTGTGGTAGATGGCGCCGCCCTCGATCTCGACTTCGCCGATCGAGTAGGTGCGCTGGTAGTTGGTCATGTCGTTGAGGGCCTCGAAGAGGCAGAACTCAACGTAGGAGAAGAGGGAGAGCTTCTGGGCCTTCTTGGTCTTGTTGCGGACCGTGACCTTCCAGACCTCGAGGTTCTCCTGCGGCGGGACGAACATGAGCTGCTCGACCTCGATGCCGTCCTTCTTGCCGGTGATCTGGGAGTAGCCGAGGCCGTGGCGGCACTCGAAGGCGTCGAGCTTCGTGCGGGTGGGCTTCCAGCCGGGGTTCCAGATGGACTTGCCCTGCTTCACGTAGAGGAAGCGGCCGTCGTTATCCATCGGGTTGTTGTTGTACCGATAGCGCGTGAGGCGGCGCAGCTTGGCGTCCTTCCAGAAGGAGTAACCGCCGGCGGTTTGGGTAACCATGCCGAAGTACTCGTCCTGGCCGAGGTAGTTGAGCCACGGCAGCGGAGTGTCGGGGCGGGTGATCACGAACTCGCGGTTCGCGTCGTCGAAGTAGCCGTATTTAGCCATAGGGACCGGGGGATTGTAGGGATGAAGGAAAAACCAGATCAGGCGGGTGCCAGCGCCGCAAAGCGAAGTTGGCGCGTCTGCATTAAGCAGACGATCTGCCGCAGCGCCGATTAGGTCCGCGGCCGGCCGGGGTGCCAAGCGTCGGGGCGGCACTTAAAACGACAGAGTGAGGAAGGCGGGATCGCAGGCAGTCGTGGGTGGTGAGATGGCCTCGGCTGGTCGCGCCGCGCGGGTGCGGCGTGGTGCGACGCGGCGACGCGAACTCGGCAGTTGCCCCGGCCTACGCCGGCGCCAGCCCGGCACCTTGAAGGCAACGCACCACGTACGGATCGAGCCCGGCCGGAATCGCGCGGACCCATTTCGCGCCGCCGTGGTGGGCGTCAAGCTTGGGGTTGCGGCGGACCTGCGCGGCCACCGGATAGAGGAAGAAACAGGTGTTGATCGAGTGCACCGAGACGCCGCCGGGCCCGTCGGGGAAAATCGTCTCTGCGGTGTGGATGATCGGTCCGACGTGGCATTCGATGCCGACCTCCTCGCGGGCCTTGCGGACGGCGGTTTCGCGCATCGTTTCGCCCTTCCATACGCGACCGCCGGGTACCCACCACTGGCCGCGAGCCGGGGCATCCTTGCGTCTCACGAGTAGAACGGCTCCGCGGTGGACGATGGCCACATCGACGCAGGCGAGCGGCATGACTTCGAGAAAGGCACGGTAGGCCTCGGCGGGGATCCAATGTTTCATCGGAGGGGCGACAGGCTGGGCTGGCGGGACGGCGGGTGCGGGGCGGCCACCGGTCACGATGGCCGTGGTGAACGTCTCCGCAATCCCGCGGTGGCGCGCTTGCGCCGGCCGGGAAATCCCGCAAGCCTCTCCCCTCGGCCGCTGTTCCCGGAGCCGGTTCATGTCAGTTCCGACGCTCCGGGGATCTCCATCTGGCGCGCCATTCCACCAGTTACCGTCCCACTGTCTGCCCGCCGCATCCTGAACCACATGCCCGAACAACTATCCGAAATCGGACTCATCGGCCTCGCCGTGATGGGTCAGAACCTCGCTCTCAACATCGCCGACCACGGCTTCCGCATCTCGGTCTACAACCGCACCGCGTCGAAGACCGACGAATTCGTTGCCGCGAATCCGAACACCCCCGGCGGCCTCGTGGGTTTCGCCGAGTTGAAGGACTTTGTCGCCTCGCTCGCCAAGCCCGCCCGTATCGTGATCATGGTGCAGGCCGGCAAGGCCACCGACGCCGTGATCGACTCGCTCGTGCCGCTGCTCGCGCCGGGCGACATCATCATCGACGGCGGCAACTCCAAGTGGACCGACACGATCCGCCGCGAGAAGGATCTTCGCGAGAAGGGCTTCCGCTTCATCGGCAGCGGCGTTTCCGGCGGCGAGGAGGGCGCGCGTTTCGGCCCCGCCCTCATGCCCGGCGGCGATCCCGAGGCCTTCAAGTTCCTCGAGCCCGTCTGGAACGCCATCGCCGCGAAGGTCGACCGCAAGACCGGCCGCCCCCTGCTCGGCGCCGCGCCCGGCAAGCCAGTCAAGGGCGGCGTGCCCTGTTCGACCTACATCGGGCCCGACGGCGCCGGCCACTACGTGAAGATGGTGCACAACGGCATCGAGTACGGCGACATGCAGATGATCTGCGAAGCCTACGACCTGATGCGCGGCGTGCTCGGCATGAAGGCCCCCGAGATCGGCAAGGTCTTCGCCAAATGGAACAAGGGCGCGCTCGACAGCTTCCTCGTCGAGATCACCGCCGACATCCTCCAGCAGGCCGACCCGGTCACCAAGAAGCCCTTTGTCGACATCGTGCTCGACACCGCCGGACAGAAGGGCACCGGCAAGTGGACCAGCGTCAGCGCCCTCGACATGGGCGTGCCCGCGCCGACGATCGCCGAGGCCGTGTTCTCCCGCTGCATCTCCGCGGTGAAGGAGGAGCGCGTGGCCGCCGCGAAGATCCTCAAGGGGCCGAAGACCAGGTTCAAGGGCTCGAAGAGCGCCTTCCTCAAGGCCATCCACGACGCGCTCTACTGCTCGAAGATCTGCTCGTACGCGCAGGGCTTCCAGCTCATGCGCGAGGCGCAGAAGGAGTACAACTGGAAGCTCAACTTCGGGAAGATCGCGCAGATCTGGCGGGGCGGCTGCATCATCCGCGCCGTGTTCCTCCAGAAGATCACCGAGGCCTTCGGCACGAACCCGAAGCTGGCGAACCTGCTGCTCGACCCGTACTTCAACAAGACCGTGCAGAAGGCGCAGAAGAACTGGCGCACCGTGGTCGCCACGGCGGCCCAGGTCGGCATCCCGGCGCCCACATTCAGCTCCGCGCTGGCGTACTACGACGGCTACCGCGCCGCCCGCCTGCCGGCCAACCTGCTCCAGGGCCAGCGCGACTTCTTCGGCGCGCACACCTACGAGCGCACCGACCGTCCGCGCGGCGAGTTCTACCACGTCGACTGGCCGGCGGCCGATCGCCCGGAGTCGCAGACGAAGTAACCGCCCGAGCGTTCCTCCGCTTCCTCCCGAACCGCGGCCGGCGCCTAGCGCCCGCCGCGGTTCTTTGTTTTCCCGGACGACCGATTCCAGTCCGCGCCTTTTCGGTTTATCGCTGGCCGAGCGTCTCGAGCATCTTCACGCCCAAGGCACCGTACCGTTTCTTGAAGTCGGCCACAAGAAGGGTTCCGCCGGTGAAGACATCGGCGGAGTCGCCGCCGATCATCTTCCTTCGATCAGTCCTGAACTCCACGAGTTCGTAGGGTCGAGAATCGCGATCCATGTTTGCCGTGAGCGAGAAGGGCAGGGCGCCGAAGTCGTCGAAGTGTCCATCGAGGAGCTGGATCCTGTTGCGCGCGATCATCAGCTGCAGGTTCTCGCCGCCGACGATCGCGGCGACACCTTCATAACACTCCTTCCTCATGGTCTCAACCTCGGTCGGCGGGACGGTTACGGAGGCCATGCAGGTCTTGTCCGCGACCATTTCGATTTGGGCGAGGGCGGCCAAACGAGTGTATACCGTCACCCTGTATGAGTCGAGGAACTGGTCGAGTTGCTTGAGCCGCGCCGGCTCCAACTGCATCCCTTCGGCAAGAAATACGACTTGAGAGGTGATCTCCGCATGGCTGCCCGGCCGCGGCGGGCGAGTTTCGTTCGGCGGCACACGGGTGCTCGGAACAGGTGGAGCGGGTGCCGCCGCTGGGAGGCCGCGGGCGTCCCGCGGCATGCCGTGTGCATCGGTCGGCTGTTCCTCGCGCGAGTCGCGCCGGACCGCGACCACCGTGCCGATGAGCAGTGCGGCTGCCAGGAGGATCGTTTGTTTTCTCATGTGGCTACAGTTGGCGGAATCCGGGGCGGCAGGTCCGCTCCAGCCCCGGGATACGAGCATTCCGGACGCTGCGAGGCGAGCGGGGTTTGCGAAACCCGTTTGCCCGCAGAGAAGAGCGCCCCATTCGGTTTGACCGCATCAACATCGTGCGATGATTTCCCTGACAGTGCGTCGACGGATCGCCCCATTTGCTCGTTGGTTGTTGCCCGGTCTCGCGCTCGCGGCGGGCTGGATGCTTGCCCGGCATTCTTGCGCCCCGGAATCTGCGAGGAGGGGCATCATAATTGCTGAGGCGACCGATTCGGAGCAGGCGGTTGGCTCTGGTGGTGCCCTGACGATGCGGCCCGAGGATTCCGGTTTCTCCGCCTCCGATGACGCCAATCCTGCCAGGATGTTGGCTAAACACGCGGCCGACCTGCTAGCTCATCTCCGGAATCATCCCGACCAGCTTGCGCGGGCTGACCTGTTGCGACTCGCGGTGGATCTTGGCAGACAGCGCGACCTCATTCCGATGATTCGTGAGGCTCAGGATGAACTCGCGAGTCGACGCCTCGCGGCGATCTGGTATGAGAGTGCGCCGAACTCATTCCGGTTGGAAGACTTTGGTGGCGGTGGCTGTGGCGCGGCTGCCGCGATCGGGATGGCCTCGATCATTGCAAGGACCGATCCTGAACAGGCGTTGCGATTGATGGAAGAAAACGCCCCTCTGCTTAGCCGGCCGGGTGACGACATTTGTCTCGCGGTTTTCGCCAACGACGGTCTTCGTCAAATGACATCTGAGACGGCGCGCTGGGTCTTGGGGCAGGATGTCGACGATCCGCGGTGGCAAAACTGTTTCCGTATGATTCTCCGCGATCTTGGTGGAAGCGGATCTGAAGAGGTAGTCTCGTTCCTTGAGCGGGTTCAGAATCCGCAGACAAGGGAGCGCATGGCTCTTGGGGCGATTGGCGGTGCGATGAATGCCAATCGGCTTGATGAAGCGTGGCGCTACGCCGACTTCCTTGTCCCCGACCAGAGGGATTTGGTTCGTGCCGGTATCACGGCACGAAGGCAAAGTGGGGATCCCGTTCGCTGAAGTCTTGTCCAGTTGGTGGATCGAGCGCGGGCGGATATTCTCGAGGAGCAACCCGGCAGGCGCCCCCGAGCATAACCTAAGGTTTTTCAGAGCGTGACCGTGATGCCGCCGGCTTCGGCTTTCGGGTACAAGGCCTTGAAGCGGCGTTTGGTCTGGTCCTTCTTGTTGCTCCACGGCCGGGTGGTGTCGGTCAGGTAGTTGAAATGGAGCTCCAGCTTGGGGATTCCGCGGGCGATCAGGGCGTCGATGACGGCGGCGTCGGGGTGATTGAATTGGTCTCCATTGGAGGAGACGAGGAAGCGCCGGCAGGAGACGAGGTCGTACAGCGCGGGCGAATAGTTGCTGGCGCTGCCATGGTGCGGGAGTTTGATGGCATCGACGGCCAGCGGCTTGGCCTTCGTGGCACCGAGTTTGCCGAGCGACTCGATGAGGGCGTCGGGGTGCGCGTCGCCGAGGCAGAGGCAGCGCTTGTCGGCGTACTCGGCGAGGAAGGCGATGCTGCTGCCGTTGGCCACCGAGTTGTCGATCTTGCCAGGCTTCCCTTCCTGGTAGCTGCCGCCGAGCAGGCCTTTGGGTACGAGCCGGGTCTGCTCCTTCAGCCGCTCGAGTGCCTTGTCCAGATCGCCGGGGGCGAAGCCCGCTTTGGCGACGTCCTTCTTCCACTGCTTCTGCAGCTTCTCGAGTTTCTTCGGGGTGGGCGAAAGCAGTGTGAGCCGCATCCCGCCGGCGAGCGTGGCGACGGGCGGTGTGTCCGTGGCGACCACCAGCGGGCCGCCGGCGAAGGGCGCACTGCAGTTCCACCGGGGCTCGCCGACGTATCTGGAGATCAGTGCGCTGAGAAACTCGCCCTGTACGGCGCCGAGCAGCCCGGGCTTGGTCTCGAGGTGGCGCCAGCCGTTGAACCACACCTCGCGGAACGACAAGTCGGCGCGGTGGGCGGCGATCAGGCGCACGGCGCCCTCGATGTGGTCGGCGTCGATGTGGGTGATCACGAGCAGCTCGATCTCGCGGTCGCCGGGCTTGAGTTTGCCAACCCGCGCGTCGAGCGCCGCGTAGGCGCCGATCGGGCCTCCGTCGATGACGATGCGGGAGGGGGCGGTGGATTTGCCATACTCGATCCAGAGGGAGTCCCCGTGCAGGGCGGGCAGCAGTTCGATGCGGAAAGAGTTCTTCATGGGCGAACGGGTTGGTTGGCGGGTTGGCGGTATTGGATGAGCCAGTCGGCGTCGCCGAAGCCGGCGACGCACAGCGCCATGACGAGGCCGGTGCCGAGGGCTTGGCGTCGTGCGGCGAGCAGCAGATCGCCGAAAGGGACCTCCGCGCCGTGGTTGGTTGCGAGCTGGGCGGCGATCGCCTCCGCCATCGCGGAGGCCTGGGAGCCGAGGACGCTCGCCACGGTGCCGACGACGATGCCGGCGCCGGCGCTGCGGAACTTTCCCACGAGGCTGTCGATCTCGGATTGCGGCACCGCGGTGTCGCAGCCGAGGAGGACGACGAGCGGCGCCGCGGCCTGCTCTCCGTGGCGGACATGGCGTGTGGAGATGAGCTCGGCTTTCAACAGGTCGCCGGCGATTTCGAGACTGTAGTCGACATCGCCGTATTGCTCGACCGATTCGGCGTGCGGCAGCGCGATGAGGATGCCCGGATGGCGAGCCTTCACGAGATCCTGCCACTCCTGCCATGTCCGGGCGAAACCGACATCGAGCCCGAGCACGCGCTGGAGTTTCTGGTGCAGGCGTCGGGCTGTGCCGGCCTTCTCCTGGTCGACTCGCTGGCTGGCGGCGAACAACGCAGCGTCGGTCAGCTCGATCGCGCGGCGGCCGGCGAAGGGCTCGGCCTGGAGCACGTAGTCGCCGGCTGGAGCGTCGCCGAGCCGATGATAGGCGTGGCGCTCGATCACGCGGCTCAGCCCCCAGAAGCCGAACGGGCAGACGTGTTTGCTGCCGGAACCGTCGGCGATGGCGTGATCGGCGGCGGTGCAGACGCGTGCGGTGCCGGGATTCTGGAGCGCGGCGATGGCGTTGGGGCACACCGTGGCGTTCGGCGCCGGCGGGGCGAACTCGTAGAGGAACTCCGCCGGGAAGAATGCGTCGGGCGTGAGGGTGACAATCTGGAGGTGGTTGCCGTTGCGCAGGCGCTCGCGGAGGGCGGTGTCCATCTGGTCGTCGACGAGAAAGCGGTGCAGGGCGGTGCCCTTGTCGGCGAGGAAACGGAACAGTTCGGCAACCGCCGGGCTGGCGAGGCCACCGGCGTATTGTCGGGGGGCGTTGGCGACTTCGGAGAGCCGCAGGTTGATGGCGGCGATCTTGTTCGCGATCGAACCCATGCCGCGGAGCACCGCGCGGTTCTCGGCGAGAGCGAAGACCGCGGGTGTGCCGGAGGACGTGGCGGCGACCGTGAGGCTGGCGGCGTACTCGGCACGTTTGTCGAGCTCCTGCAACTGGGGTCGCACGACACGTTCGACGATCAGCTTGAGCCGCGTAGAGGGCGCGGGTTTCTTCCGCGCCGGCAGCACCTCGGCTTCGAGGAGCGCGGTCTGCAGCACGCGGTTCTTGTGGGCGATCGCGATGCGTGCCTGGAACGGTCCGGCTTTCGCGCTCGTCGCGAACTTGAACGTCGCCACCGTGCTTGGGCCGGCGCGACCGATCTGCACCTCGGCGACGAGCGGCTGCGGGATATGGGTCGGTTCGGTCAGCGTGATTGTTAGCGTGTGCCGGGTGGCGTCGGCCGGGAGTTGGTCGTACGGGAAAGTCGTGTCGGCGTCCTGCACCTCGGGCCCGAGCCAGCCCGTTTCGGCGGGGCCGACGCGCAGCCGCACGGTATACGAAGATAGAACACGGAACACATCGGCGACCTTGGTGCGACCGTGCTTGAGCTGGGCTTGGATGAAGCGCAGGTCCTTCGTGCCGGTCGCCTCGTCGTCGTCGTCGGCACCGGCCGCGGGCGGGGGCTCGGCCCCGGCGGTCGGAGGCGGGGGCGGAGCGGCGCGAGAGATGCTGGCGCGCCGGAGAGTCTCGGCCGGTGGCGCGGCCTCCGGCGGTCGGGCGAGCCTGCGGCGCGCCATCAAGAGCATGCATTCCAGCGGTCGATCCGAGGTCGGCTCGAGCGGCGATTTGGCTCGTGCAAGGAGGCGGGCTTCCGGCCGTTGCCAACGTTTCACGGTGGCGGCGATCTGCGCGGCGATGACGGCGGCGGCGCGGCCTCTGGTCGTGATGGTTGCCACGAACGGGAATGTGCGCGGTGCCGATAGCTGCTCGAACGCGACCGGACGCTTCAGCGCGAGAGCCCGCACATCGATGCTCTTGGGCGTCGACCGGCTCGTGGATGCGCCGGCCGCGCCGATGTCGCTTGGCGGCGTGGCGACGAAGGCGACGAGGAGCTTTGCCGGCTGGCGCTGCGGCCTTGGGATGGCCGATGTGCCGCCGGCCATGCGCGGTTCTGGCGTGAGTACGATCCGTTCGCGACCGAACGTGAGGGTGAGCGTTTTCGCGACGCCGCGGGCATAGGCCATGGCTCCGGGCGGTGCGATGATGACGATCGAGAAGGCCGGGTTCATGGAGATCCTTTGTGCCTCGGAGGTGTACGACCGGATCGGCAGCGGGTGGCGAGGCGGACGCTCGCATGCCGTGGGGAAGACCCGGTTGGCTGGTGTGGCGCGGCCTCCGCCCGACCGGCGAATTCTCGCCGGAAAACTGCGGGGCGTGGTCCACGGGTTTGCATGATCCAAGATGGGATCGGTGTCGGCGACACTCGTGGGACGTGCGTCGAGCAGGGCCGGATACTCCGCCCGCACGGGTGGGGAGTCAAGCGGCCCGACGCGTGTCACTTGCCAGTTGCGACTGTGCGGGTTCTCGCAACCTTCGCGATTCTGCCGGCCTGCCCGCCCATCATGAACACTCCGGAACGCCATCCCTTCCTCCAGGGCCTGAGCCGCCACCGCGGCGCGCCGCCCACCGTCCTCGTCATCTTCGGCGCCTCCGGCGACCTCACCGCCCGCAAGCTTCTGCCGGCTCTCTACAACCTCGCCGCCGACAACCTCCTGCCGGCCGACTTCCATCTGATCGGCTTCGGCCGTTCCCCGCTGCCCGACGACGAGTTCCGCCGCAGCGCCGCCGCCTCCATCCGCGAGTTCTCGCGACGCGCCCCGGAGGACGGCATCTGGAATCCCATCGCCGCGCACACGCGCTACCTCGCCGGCGGCTACGACGAGGCCGCCGCGTTCACCCGCCTGCGCGAGCTGATCGACGAGCTCGAACGCGTCGCCGGGCGCGAGCTCCAGACGCTCTGCTACATCTCCACGCCGCCGACCGTGTTTCGCCCGATCCTCGAGAACCTCGGCACCTGCGGTCTCGCTGCGCGCCGCCGCGGCACGGCGCTGGCGACGAAGGTCGTCATCGAGAAACCCTTCGGCCGCGATCTCGCGTCCGCCCGCGAGCTCAACCGCGCCATCGCCGGCGTGCTCGAGGAGCGGCAGGTCTTCCGCATCGACCACTACCTCGGCAAGGAGACCGTGCAGGACCTGCTCGTGCAGCGCTTCGCCAACGCGATCTTCGAGCCGCTGTGGAATCGCAACTACGTCGATTGCGTGCAGCTCACCGTGGCCGAGGAGGTGGGCGTGGGCACCCGCGGCGGCTACTACGAGCAGAGCGGCTGCCTGCGCGACATGCTCCAGAATCACACCATGCAGCTGCTCGCGCTCACCGCGATGGAGCCTCCCGTTTCGCTCGATGCCGAGGCCGTGCGCGACGAGAAGGTGAAGGTGCTCCAGGCGATCCGCCCGCTGCGGCTCGGCCCCGGCGGCGATGCTGTGCGCGCCCAGTACACCGAGGGCCTCTCGGGTGGGAAGCGGGTGCCCGGCTACCTCGCGGAGAACGGCATCCGCCCCGGCTCCGCCACCGAGACGTACGCCGCCGTCCGGCTCTTCGTCGACAACTGGCGCTGGGCCGGCGTGCCGTTCTACCTGCGTTCCGGCAAACGCCTGGCCCGCCGTGTGACCGAGATCGCGATACGATTCAAACGCCCGCCCGGCGCACTCTTCGCCGGCAGCGACCAGTACGACCTCGCGCCGAACACCCTCGCCTTCCAGATCCAGCCCGACGAGGGCATGACCGTGCTGCTCAACGGCAAGATCCCCGGCCTGGAGACGCGCATCCAGCCCGTGAAGATGCGCTACGGCTACCACACCACCTTCGGCTCCAACACGCCGGAGGCGTACGAGCGGCTCGTCCTCGATGCCATCGTCGGAGACGGCACGCTCTTCATCCGCGGCGACGAGGCCGAGACCTCGTGGCGGCTCTACACCCCCGTGCTCGAGGCGTGGGCCGCCGCCGGTCGCGAGGGCATCGACGCGTATCCTGCGGGCTCGTGGGGCCCGGCCTGCGCCGACGCGCTGCTCGCCGCGCATGGCCACGAATGGAGGAAACCATGAGGCGCGCGCCTGCCGCTGTAGCCGGGGGCGGTGACCCCGGCCTTGGCGCCCGCCGCCGCGTTGGGTCCCAGGCCGGAACGCACACCGCAGGGAGGGGCGCATGAACCGCGGTCCCGTCTCCGTCTTCGAGGCGCTGCCGGGTATCGAGGTCCCCGTCGGCGAGATGCGTCGCGCGCTCGAACGCATCTGGGAGAGCGACGCCCCGGCCGGCGCGGGCGCGCCGTCGGAGTTTCGCGCGGCGCAGCTCAACCTCGTGTTGCACCTCGGCCTGCCGACCACCGCCGAGGATGCGGTGGCACAGTTCGAACTCGCGCTGCGGTTCGCGCAGGCCCACCCATGCCGCGCGATCACGCTGGTGCCGCTGGCCGATGCGCCGGCCGGTGCGCCGATGCGCGCGAAGCTCTACTCGCAGTGCTATCTCGGCGGCTCGCGCGGCGACATGAGCTGCACCGAGGCGCTCGTCCTCGCCTATCCGCAGGAGACGCGCGCCTTCGTCTCCGACCAGGTCTCGACGTTGATCGATCCCGATCTGCCGCTCTACTACTGGGCGCATCGGTTCTCCGCGTGTCGGAAGATTGCGGACTACCAATACCTGCTGCGCACCGCGCGACGGTTTGTCTTCGACAGCGCGCTGGTGCCGGAGGAGGCCCTGACGTTCCCGTGGCCGCGACCGGAGACGGTGCGCGACCTCGCCGCGGCGCGGTTGCTGCACGTGCGCCAACTGCTCGGCCAGCATCTCGCCGGCATCGAGCCGGAGCGGCTGGTCGACGGACTGGAACGCGTCGTTGTGAGCGCCACGCCGGGGCTGCGGCAGGAGGGCCGGGCGTTGCTGGCGTGGGCACTCGCGGCGCTGCGCCGTTGCGGTGAAGCGGCTGGGTTGGCCACTGGAGCACAGGCGCCGGTCGAGTCGGACGCGCCGCCGGTCCTGGAACTGGAGTTCGGGTACAGCGGCGGGCGCTATTTCCGGTGGAAGGCCGACTTTGCGATGGGCGCTGCCGGCTTCGACGCCGATTTCGGGGCCGGCCGCGAGCTGCACTGCGCCCCGGTGAAACTCGCGCCGCCGGAGATCGCTCTCGGCGAGGCGCTGCTGTTCTGATGCCGCGTATGCATATGCTCGGCTGTTGCACTCTCCTGCCTTCGGGGACACCGCCTGCGGTAGCGAAGTTCGCCAGAACTTCGCCCGTGGCCCCCGGGGACGAAAGCCTTGGCGGCTTTCGCTACGACCCCCATCCTTCACGCGCCCGGATGTCGCGCGCCTTGTTTCGATGAAGACGTTCACCACTGATTTTGGCGTCGTGCGAGTCGGCGCGACGGAGGAGCTGTTCGCGGAGCTCGCACGGCTCGGTTGCGAGGCGTGGCGTGGCGCGGAGCGCGGACGTTTCGGCTGGGCGCTCACGGGCGGATCCACGCCGAAGGCCTGGTACCGCTGGTGTGTGGCGCAACGCGCGCTGCCGCCGAAACTGCTCGCGGAGACCCACTGGTTCACGAGCGACGAGCGCTGCGTGCCGCTGGCGAGCGACGAGAGCAATTTCGGCCACGCCGCCCGCCTCCTGCTCGATCCGTTCGGCGTGCCCGCGGACCGGCGACACCCGTGGGCGGTGGCTACTGCGCCGGTGCAAGCGGCGGAGCTCTTTACCCGCAACTGCGACGCCGTTCTTGGTGACGGGCGCTGTTTCCCGTTTTGCGTGCTCGGGCTCGGCGACGATGCGCACACGGCATCGCTGTTCCCAGACAGTCCGCTTCTTGCCGACCAGTGGCCGGAGCGGTTTGCTGCCGTCGAAGTGCCCGGCAAGGGCTGGCGCCTGACGATCACGCCCACCGGGCTGGCGGCCTGCGGGCACATCGTGGTGCACGCGACGGGCGCGGCCAAGGCGGAGGCAGTCCGCCGCGTCTTCGCCGGGGCGGAGCCGGTCGTCGCGGTGCCGGCGAAGATCCTGAGGGTGCTGGGGTCGCGCACCACTTGGCTGCTCGACGAAGCGGCTGCGGGGCAATGTCCGACGCTGCGCGCCTGAGGCGCGAGCATTCGGACGAGGGTCAGGAGTCGAGAGACGAGTGCGAGCGCGCTGGTGACTCGTCCCCGTGGTGTCGGTTCGTATGGCTTCTATTTCGGACCGCCGGCCCTCGGCGTTCGTCCCTCGACTCTCGACTGCTCGGCAACGCCTGAGACGCTTGCGCCGGGCGGTTTCCCTCGCATCGGTCTGCGGCCATGCCTTCCTCCGCGCCACGCAATGTCCTCGGTGGTCCCCTGAAACCGTGCAGCGCCACGCCGCGCACCGGGTTCTTCCGCGACGGCTACTGCCGTACCTGTGCCGAGGATGTGGGCAGCCACACGGTCTGCGTCGAGGTGACGGCGGCGTTTCTCGCCTACTCGCGCGAGGCGGGCAACGACCTCTCGACTCCGCGTCCCGAGTACCAGTTCCCCGGTCTGAAGCCCGGCGACCGCTGGTGCGTGTGTGCCGTGCGCTGGCTGGAGGCGTACGCGGTGGGCGTGGCCCCGCCGGTGGTGCTCGCCGGCACGAGCGAGCAGGCGCTCGAAGTCGTCCCGCTCGAGGCGCTGCAACGCCACGCCACGGCCTGACCGGGTCGGCACCGGGCGTGGGCGCGCGGTGCTGCGATCGTGGATTGGGGGCCATGTCTTTGGTTACCGGGCTCCGATTTACCGCGGCTTAAGGCGTCGCGCCTTGAGGGCTTGTCTCCACCGAACGATGGCAAATGGTGCACTGTATTCGACAATATGTGCGTAGCCTGCGGGGGGGGGGCGATCTGGTAGTTTGATACGCGAAGACGCGCCCACCCCCGGGCGGCGTGAGCGATGGATGGAGATTACCCCAAGATGAACCTTCGGCGGACTGGCATTTGTGTCGGAAACATGGTGACACGAGGCGGCTGGCAGGCGTCGTTCTGCGGCGCGCTGGCGCTCGGCGGACTGATCTTGTGGGGGCCGATTCCCGCGGCTCGCGCGGGTTGCTCGGACGACGAGGTTTGCGTGTTGGAGCCGTTTGTCGTGGAGGACTCCTGGACTGCGGCCGACCAGGCGGTCGTTTCGGAGTGGGAGTATACGATGGACCAGATGAATCAGGACCTTCTGGAGGTCGACCTTTCCCCTTACGATTTCTCGGACGATTCGGGCGGTGAATCCGGCTCGGCCGGTTCCGACAGCGAGGAAGACCAGTGCGGTGTCAATCCCTTCACCGTGTACGACGGCAACGTCACTCGCCGGATCGACGATCTGGCGGTGGCGAAGGGCGCCGAGCGGCTGGGGTTGCCGTGGGCGCGCTACCACAACTCGATCAAGCGCCGTGGGGCCGAGGTGTTCGGTCTTGGGGGCGACTGGCGCCATGGCTGGCAGTACGATTTGCTGGAATGGCCGCAGCGCGGCGCGGTGCAATCGCTGCGGCTGGTGTATCCGAACGGCTCGCGCCGGGCGTTCGTGGCCGACGGCAAGGGCGGCTGGCGCGATGAGGTGGGCGGTGGCGAGCAACTGACCCTCACGGCCGGGGGCTGCACCGTGGCGACCCCGAAAGGCGCGAGTCTCGAATTCGTTCGGGTGCCCCAAACTGCGGGACGCAACCGCTACGAACTGCGCCGCATCGTCGGGCCGTCCGGGCGCGGGATCGAGCTTTCCTACGACGACACCGGAAAACTGGTCTCCATTGTCGACCCTGATGGCCGGAGCTTGGCGTTGAGCTATGTTGATGTGCCCTACCGGAAGGATGCTTGGGCGCGTCTGGGAGTGTTGCCGGCCGCAGGCGCCGACGGCTGGTGCGAGATCCGCCTGACTCCGGCGCAGCAGGCGGCGGGACTGAGGCATTTCCGCATTGATGCTCCGGCGGGCGCCGAGCCGATGGCGGTGGCGGAGATCGAGGCCTTCGCGCCCGGCTCTCAGGTCCCGTTGCGATTGACCGTCAGCGGCGAAGCCGAGGGTCCGGCTGCCGCGGCCGACGGCAATTGGGCGACGGTGGTGGCTTTGGAAGCAGGCAAAGCCAACCGCCTGTATGTCGCTCTCGGCGACGGACCGGTGGAGCGTGTCCGCGTGCGGGCCGCCTCCGGCCGGGAGGCGACCCTTGCGGGTGTGGCGATCGAGTCCCTCCAGTTGGTGCCGTCCTCGCGCCGTGTGTTGGCGGAGGTGCTTTCGAGCGATGGACGCTCGGTGGCGTATGAGTACGCCACTCCTGCCGAGGCTTTGACCGGCCGGGAGGCGGTGGTTCTGTCGCGCGTTCTCTACGGCGACGGGACGGAGGCGGGCTACCGCTACGCCTGGCCCTACGCCTACCAGCGGCCGATGCTGATGGAGTGCGACGATCCGCGTTACAGCCATCGGGCGAAGCGGATCCGGTACGCCTATCAACCGGGCCGGCAGGGCATGATCCATCAGGAGATCAACCCCGACACTGGTGGCGTGTACGCCAGCCTGCTGCTCGATCCGGCCGATCCGGAGAAACGCACGGTCCACTATTCCGACCTGAAAACGGTCTCGTACCGGGTTTCCAAAGCGGCCGGTGGGCGCCCGACCGAGCGGGTCGACGGCCTGGGGCGGAAGACGCGGTACGAATACCTCGACAACGGCCGCGGGCGTCGTTCCGCGGTGATCGCCCATGACGGGCGCCGCAAGGAGTTCAGTTACGACGAGCGTGGGCGCCTCGCGCACGTGAAGCATGGTGACGGCCGTGAGGAGCGGCTGATCTGGAGCGTCCAGGGCAAGCTGCTGGAACGGCGCGAGAGTGGCCGCGACGGACGGAAGGGCAGGGGTATACGCGGCGCCGAGCGCCGGACCCGCCATGAGCGCGATGCGCACGGCCGGCTCGTGAAGACCGCCGATGCCTTCGGCCGGGTGACCGCAGTCGAGCGCGATGCTGCCGGCCGTGTGAAGCGCCTGCGCAAGCCGGATGGCAGTGTGCGCGAGTATGCCCACGACGCCCAGGGCCGCCTGCTCCGTACGACCGACAGCAAGGGCCACGCGGTGGCGCTCACCCGTGGTCAGGACGGTTTGGTCTCGGCCGTGACCGATGCCACCGGGCGCACGGTGACGCTCGGCCGCGACAAATATGGACGTGTGGTCGAGGTGGTCGATGTGCTCGGCCGCTCCACCCGCTGGGAACGCGACGAACGCGGGCAGGTGACCAGAATCGTCAACCCCGACGGCACCAGCCGCTCGATCGGCTATGACCAGTACGGGCGCAAGATCTCCGAGACCGACGAACTCGGCCGCACGACCCGGCTCGAGTATGACGGACTCTCCCGCGTGGTGAGCACGACCGCCCCGGATGGCGGAGTGAAGCGCTTCGACTACACCGAGATTCCCGGCGGCTGCGGCACCTGCACACTCGTGCCGAACCCCTCGCACATTCTGTATCCCGATGGCCGGACCGAGGAGCGGTTCTACGACAGCGAGAATCGTCTGCTCTTCCGGTCGCTCGACGCCGACTCGGCTTACGTGGCCACCACGCTCTTCTCCTACGACGAGCACGACAACGTCGTGACCCAGACCGAGCCCGGCGGCGCCGTGAGCACGTTCACCTACGATGAGGACGGCCACCGCCTGACCGCGACCGATGCTCTCGGCAACGTGACCCGGTTCACGTACGATGAGGACGGCCGCCGCACTTCGCAGACCGATCCGCTCGGCCGCACGACCCGCTGGACCTACGACGAGCGCGGCAACGTGCTCACCGTTACCGCGTCCGATGGCGGCGTGACCACCAACACCTACGATCTCGCCGACCGGCTCCTCAAGACAGTCGATGCCGCGGGCGGCGTGACCCGTTTCGAGTACGACACGACCGGCCAGCTCGTCGCCAAGACCGACGCCACCGGCGCCACGACTCGCTTCGAGTACGATGCCGCCGGCCGCCGCACCGCCACGCTCTACAGCGACGGCACCCGCGAGCGCCTCACCTACGATGCCGCCGGCCGGCTCGTCCGCACCGAAAGCGCCGATGGGCTCATCACCGATCTCACGCTCGATGCTGCCGGCCGCACCATCGCCACCAGCGACAGTCTCGGCTGCCGCACGCAGACGGCCTACGATGCCGCTGGGCGCCGCACCGCGCACACCGATGCGCTCGGGCGCACAACACGGTGGACCTACGACGAGCGGAACAACGTGACCGTGCTCACGCGCCCCGATGGCAGCACGCTGCGCAAGGAGTACGACCGTGCCAACCGCGTGATCGCCGAGACCGATGCCGCCGGGCAGACGACCCGCTACACGTACACACCGGCCGGCGACATGGCGTCGCTCACCGATGCCAACAACCATACCTACCGCTTCACCTATGACCGCGCCCGCCGGAAGACCGCGATGGTCTATCCCGACGGCTCGCAGGAAACTTGGGCGTATGACGCGGCCGGCCGCATGGTGGCCTACGCCACCCGCGCCGGGCAGGTGAAGACCGTGGCCTACAACGCCGCCGGCCAACCTGTCTCCGAGACGTGGACGCCCAACGGCTGCGCGGCGAACGTGACCTATGTGTATGATACGGCTGGCAAGCTCGTCACCCTCGACAACGGCCAGGCGCGACTCACCTACACGTACGACGCCCGCGGACGGGTTGCGTCGGAGACGTCCGACCTTTCGGTGCAGTTGCCCGGTTTCGTGGCGCACACCGTCGGCTACCGCTACGATGCGGCCGGGCGGAAGAGCGGACTGGTCTATCCCGACGGCTCGACCGTGCGCTACGGCTTCGATGCGCGCGGGCGGCTGACGGAGGTCGGCACCGGCGAGCGCGGTCGGGGACGTTCCGCTGCGCCGCTCGCCACGTACACCTTCGATGCCGCCGGGCGGATCGCGGAACTCGCCCGTGACAACGGCGTGGCGACCCGCTACAGCTACGACATGGCCGGCCAGTTGACCGACATCGTGCATGCCAAGAGCGGCGAAACCATCGCCGCCTCGCACTACGAGTTGGATGGTCTCGGCCGCCGTACGGCGCAGACGCGGGAGGACGGCTTCACCGAGCGCTACGGCTACGATGTCACCAGCCAGCTCACCAGCGTCGACTACGGGATCGGACCGAATGCGCCCGCCGCCGCAGCCGGGCTGCCCGCCAGCGCCACTTATGCGTACGACCCGCTCGGCAATCGCACCACGGTGGGCTACCGCGACGGTGTCACCGGCGCCCCAGCGACCGAGACCTACGCGACCAACGCGCTGAACCAGTACACCGCGATCACGGTCCAGGGGACTTCGCCCTCGGGCTTGGTCACGACCGCGCTGGAGTACGATGCCAACGGCAACCTGCTGTTCGACGGCCTGCGCCACTACGGCTACGACGCGCAGAATCGCCTGATCGCCGTCGAGTCCGTCTCTGCGTCCTCCTCTGCCTCAGTGCCCTCTGTGACTCAAAATCCCGATCCGGTGGTCCGCGCCGAGTTCTTCTACGACGCCCGCAACCGCTGTGTGCTGCGCAAGTTCTACGAGCAGGGCAGCCAAGGTCAGTGGGTGCTGACCGCCGACAGTCGTGCGCTCACCTACGACACGAGCTGGAACCTGCTTGCCGAGCGCACCCTCGATGGGCGTCAGGCCGGCGAGTACATCCACGGTGCCCGGGTTGACGAGATCCTCCTCTCTGAGATCGCAAATCCATCATCGCGCATAGTGGAGGCCGTCTATCCTCTCGCTGACGGCCTCGGCTCGACGGTTGCCCTAGCCGCCAAGCAAGGTCGCGTGACCCAACGCTACCGGTACGATGTCTATGGCCGTCCGGAATTGGTTGCTGGTGAAGCGAGCGGCTACCGCTTCCTCTTTACCGGCAGGGAGTATCTCGGATCTGTCGGCCTTAACGAACACCGAAACCGAGACTTTTCTTTCGCGCTTGGGCGGTGGGGGGCACAGGATCCGATCGGGTTTGCCGGAGGTATCAATCTATATGCCTACTCGGGTAATGCTCCGACGGTATTTGTGGACCCATATGGTCAGATGTATGATGACGATCCGGCTTGGTGGATCTTGCAGAGTTGTGAGACTGGGTGTAAGGCGAATAAATGCGGAGAGGAACGTGTTCAATGTCTCCGAGATTGTTACGAAGAGTATATTAAGAACAAAAGAAGCCCCCGCCCAGAACCATATGAGTTTACCGCCTTTTCTGCTGCGTGGGACTGGATCCGAGCCAATCCTGGGAAGGCAGTTGTGGGCACGGTCGTGATTGTTGGTGGGACGGCCTTTATCATTGCAACTTGGGGCACAGGATCATCAATAGTTCTTGTCGCTGTTGCTGCATAATATGGATGATCAATGCAACTGGGTTGGCGAGACATGGATGTTCTTACCGGAAGGAGGTGGCGATGGTTTCCCTGTGTCATTTTCTGTGGGAAAACCCTTCCGGGAGGCGTCAGGGGATTGGCGATGTGAGCTGATCATTAGGCACTCGGGGCGATCGTTTGAACGCCACGGGTACGGCGTGGATTCGCTGGACGCTTTAGCTTGTTGTTTGCGCGTATTGGCGGCTGAAACCGAGAGCTATGCGCGCAACACAAAAGGACGTTTCGAGACAACCCAAACAGGGGAGTGGAATATGGTGGCTTTGACGAACAGATTGAAACGGGTGGGCGAAGACCTACTGTGGGCGACTTGCGCGTCACGGAAGCGTCTATTCGTGTTAATAGGACCGGTCTTGGGCCTGAGACTGATGCTAAGTTCGATGCATTTTTCGATCTATCGAAATATCTCAGTCGATACGCTACGCTCCCAATCACGAACCCGACTGAACTTGGCGTGTATTTATACAGCCTTGTCAACGCGCCAACTCAGACTGGTGATGGTTCGAACCTAGCGCTTCAGTATCGGAACCTAATGAACACGCTGCCTCCCTTCGAGGCTTACGTGACCTTCCGGTGCGAGGTCTATTATGGTGATAGGACAGGTCTGGATCGCCTTATTTCTGGGCGTGAGATTTGGATCTCTCAAACGCCGGTGGTAAATCAGATGGTGCAAGGTCCTCTTCCAGGAGGGTTGTTCCCGGGAACTGAATCTGCAATGAGGGCATCTGCTGACCAGCTTGCTGCTCTATTGAGCGAGGCGCAGAACAAGACGTACGTACCATCAGGCAGTCGATAACCCAAATCTCCATGAAGACTACGTTCTGTGCTATTCTGGCTTTGGTTGCTGTTTTCTTTAGCGGATGTGGCGAGGAGGGCTATGTCGCACGATACCAGCGTGCGGAGAGTGCTTATATGGGTGGAGATGTTCACGCTGCACGAATCGAGCTGGTTGCGTTTTCGGAGTTTCTTGAGAAGCGCCTTGCAGGGGATGCCGGAAATCAGCGGGCTGCTTTTGCTCGGGCACTGTTTTTGACCCAAGCGCGCCTTTTTGAAATCGCACGCTATGCAGACGATGTTGCTGGTGCGGAACAGGCACTCGCGAAAGCGCAAGAGTCATTACGCGTGGTCGGAGGAAACAACGTTCAAGTGATCGATGCTGATTCCCTAACTCGCATGTTAAGCGAAATCCAAGTATCCGGCCAGAGCGTTCCGAAATGGAAGCAAGCGAGGCCCGATGAAGGTAATGTGCCGCGACCGACGTCATCGAAACCCTGAGCCAAGCGGCACCTGACGCGCCGTCGCCGGTGGCTCCGTCACGGCAGCTGCTTCCTCCCTGCGCTCCGGCCAGCGTCGCTCCAGTCCGGTAAGCACCATCCCCACCGGCGGCGGCGAGCCCTCGCGGGAGCTCGGGCGAAACGCGGCGGGCATCGAGCCCGCCGTCGCCCGTCGTTCGGCCGTTGCGCTTCGCTCCGCGGCCTCGCGTCGGCGACCGCCGAAGCAGCCCGGTGGGGACCCCGCTGCGCCCATTGGGCTGCCGCGAACGCCTCAACCGCCGCCGTCCGGGCGTCGCGTGACGCTTTGGCCAGGCGGCGGCGGGTCGGCGTGCGCGCTCGCTTCG
Organism: Verrucomicrobiota bacterium; assembly: GCA_019136515.1. GTDB lineage: Bacteria > Verrucomicrobiota > Verrucomicrobiia > Opitutales > Opitutaceae > CAJCBL01. Next base: position 30,411 of record JAGVUB010000183.1, on the reverse strand, counting down.
CTCGGCCCTCGGCTGCGCTCCCGTTGGTCGCTGCGGCCGGGTCCGTGAGGCCCGGCGCTCGCGGTGCCCGCTCACTCGCCCCGGGCAAGCCGGGGCGTCTGGCGTGATCGGGCACCGGCTGCGCAGGTCGACCGCCGGGACGGACGCCGCCGGCCCTGCGCTCCACCTCGTGCCGGGTGGCGCTGCGGTCCGTCGCCGACCGTCCTGGCTGTGCGGCGCTCCTGGAGAACCCGCGCCGCAACAACTCCGCTGCGCTGCGCGCTTCCGCTTGCCGCCTACGCCTCGCGTTCTCCGTTGCGCTCCTTCGTCGCTGCACTGCGAGCGCGAGCCGCCCGGCTCGCGTTGCTCGCCTTGCGCCGGGCCTAGCCCCCGGCGCTGCAAACCTCCCGCGTTCGAGTTGGCCGCCGTCGTCGCATCGGTGTCGTGCATGGCGACGATGACGGCGGAACGGCGCGACCACGACAACGCCGCGCCCCTACCGGGAACGCGGTAGCCGTCCGGCCCAACCCGACCGCATCGCCGGCCGCAACGAGCTGTCCGGCCCCTCGCGCCCTTGCCTGCGAAGAGCGGAGTTGGTCGCACCACGTCCCCCGCGCTTGTTCGGCCACAGACGCAAGGCCCTAAGGACTTCGGGCCAGATCCGACACCCCGAAAACCGCCGTCACTTCCGGCCGATTTTGAGGCCGATTCCGGCCAAGAATACCCACATCGGCGGCCCGGTTTGGAACGCGAAAACCGCGTTCCCGGTTCACGGGAACACCTTTCCCCTTACGCGAAACGGTAACGGTTTTGGCGGGCCGGGCGGCGGTGCGGAATACCGCAGACGCAATACGTCCAAGCGCTGGAGGAGGCCTTGACGGGGCTTTCGTCGCGAAAGCCTTGGCAAGGCTTGTCCGTGGCGGCGGCGAAAGCCTCGTCAAGGCTTCGGCCGCCCGAGGCTGCGAACAGGGAGCGAACAAGGAGCGGAAATAGAGCGAACGCAGGGCGGACGAAGCGCGAACGCGTCCCGGGGGAAGGAAGCCGGCCGTCCGCGCTCTGTTCGCGCAGGAGCCTGGCGGCGGCGGTTTGGCCGCTGCGCGGCTGAGGGGAAATAACGTAGACGCAATATGTTGAAGCGCGCTGCGCACGGTGCGGCCGGGGGCTCGATCTGGGGGCCGTTTCCGCAGCTTTTTCGAGCTTCCGGTGGCGGATGCCCCCAGCTCGAAAAAGGAGCGAAAACGCCGTTCAAGACTGCGTCTCGCGCAAGCCCGCCTTGCGGGCCAGCAGCTCGCCGCAGTAGGCGGCGACCTTGGCGCGGTAGTCGGCCGGCAGGGGCTGGGGCTTGAGGCGACGGGCGACGCCGCGGCGATTGATGGCGCCGATGTAGGCGCGGCCGGCTTCGAGCTCGGCGCGCTGCTTGGCGGTGAGCCGTTCGAGGCGAGCGCAGTCGTTGGGCGACAGCGCGGCGGTGGCGGCAAACGACTGCGGGTAAACGATGGCGTTCATGGCCGGGAAGGATCCACGACGCGTCAAGGGGCGGCGTTCAGGAGGCCTTCAAGAGGGCTTCGACGACCTCGGCGATCTTCTGCTGTTTGCGGCGCGGCAGCTTGGCGGTGGCCTGAAAGAGTTCCTGCAAGCGGCTCTTGGGGGCGACCGGTTTGGGCGGGGTGACGCCGAGAATGGCGTCGACGGAGACCCCGAGAGCCTTGGCCAGGGCGGGGAGCACCTCGCCGCGAGGCGGGGTGCCCTTGAGTTCCCAGAAGGCGATATTGGAGACGGCGACGCCGACGGCGGCGGCCAGTTCGGTCTGGGTCAGGCCGGCTTGCTGCCGCAACTCGACGAGACGCTGGGCCATCGGCGGACGTTGGCGGGTAAGGTCGCTCTTGCGCATGGCGGCATCATACGGGCCGCCCTCCCGTTTATCGTGACTTACGCAGGTCGGAGGCGAAATGGCTTGCATGCAAATAACAGTAAGCTGAGAAAAGCCGAGCACGACTCTTTTTATGCCGAGAAAACAAAAAACCCGCTTGACGCTCTTCCGACCGGCCGGGGCAGGGACGCTCAAGCTGCGGGTGGCGGCGGAGACATGCGCAGCGGCGCAACGGTTGGCCGGAGACTACAGCGGGCAGGACCTGGCGACGGTGCTCGCCGCCTTCGTCGGCGACATGGCCGAGGCGGCCGGTCGGCCCGGCTGCTGGGAGCACGAACGCGTGACGGCATGGCTTGCGAGCCATCCTTGGCCGGAGCGGTCGACGGAGGACTCCCCATGCCGATGATCCCGGAGGACGAGATCGAGCGGATCAAACAGACGACGGACTTGTCGGCGGTGATCCGGGCGCGGGGCGTCGACCTGAAGCCGCAGGGCCACGACTTGGTTGGCCTGTGCCCGTTCCACGAGGACCACGACCCTTCCTTGCGGGTGACGCCGGCCAAAGGCCTGTGGCGGTGCATGAGCTGCGGGGCAACGGGCAACGTGATCCAGTTCGTGCAGCGCTTCGACGGCGTCTCGTTCCGCCACGCCTTCGAGCTGCTCAAGGGCGGCGCCGCCTTCACCGGCGCGCCGGCCGGCCAGCCGGTCAAGAAGACGACGGTGCCGCGGCTGCCCGCTCCGGTCGCCGTGAACGCCGACGACCAGGCCGCACTCCGGCAGGTCCTCGACTACTACCACGAGCGGCTGCGGACCAACGAGAACCCGGCGGCGCTGGCCTACTTGAAGAAACGCGGCATCGCGGCCGAGGCGATCGACGTGTTCCGGCTGGGCTTCGTCGATCGCACGTTGGGCCTGCGGTTGCCGCAGAAGAACCGCAAGGAAGGCGCGGAACTGCGCGAGCGGCTGACGCGGCTGGGCATCCTGCGCGACACCGGGCACGAGCACTTGCGGGGCCGTATCGTCTTCCCGGTGATCGCGGAAAACGGCGAGATCGGCACGGTCTACGGCCGCGCCATCGACGACGGCGGCAAGCACGACCGGCACTTGTTTTTGCCCGGCCCACAGCGCGGCATCTGGAACCCGGCCGCGCTGCGCAGTGCCGAGGTGATCGTCACCGAGGGCATCATCGACGCGTTGAGCTTCTGGGGCGCGGGTTATCGCAACGTGACGACCGGATACAGTGCGAAGGCCGTCCCCGAGGAACTCCTAGACGGACTGATCGCCGCGAAGGTGCAACGGGTCCTTCTCGCCTTCGACCGGGACGAAGCCGGAGACAAGGGCAGCGCCGAGGCGGCGGCCCAGCTCGCCGCCCACGGCATCGAGGTCTTGCGGGTGATGTTCCCGCCGGGCTTCGATGCGAACCGCTACGCCCTGGAGGTGACGCCGGCCGACAAGTCCCTCGGCCTGCTGCTGCGCACGGCGCTGCCGATGGGGGAAGGGGGCAAAGTCTCTTCACGTGTGCCCGCGCCTTCCTCTTCTTCTATAGCTGCTAAAGCTGCTGCTGAAGCTGCTCCCGTTGCGCCCGTGCGCGAGGTTGTCCCGACGCCCACGGCAGAGGCGGCTAAAGAGAAAACCCCGGTGCCGGTGGCTGCGGCCGTGCCGGCATCGGTGCCGGTCAATGCGGTTGCCGTCCTACGAAACGAGCCGGACGAGATCGAGCTGGAGATCGGGGACCGGCGCTATCGTATCCGCGGCATGGGTAAGAACACGGGCTTCGAGTCGCTGCGGGTGGCGGTGCGCGTGGCCTGCGGGGAGCGCTGGCACTTGGACAGCCTCGACCTGTGCAGCGCCCGGCAGCGCGACGGCTTCGTTGCGGCGGCGGCCGTGGAAACCGCCCTCAAGCCGGAGCTCTTGAAGCGCGACCTCGGCAAAGTCCTGGGCAAGCTCGAGGAGATCCAGGAAGAGCGGTTGAAGGCGCAGGCCGAGCCGAAGAAGACCGAGCCCGGCATGGACCCACAGGAGCGCGAGGCCGCGCTCGCGCTGTTGCGCGACCCGAAGCTGCTCGACCGCATCTTGGCCGACTTCGCCGCGTGCGGGGTCGTCGGCGAGGAGAACAACAAGCTTGTCGGCTATCTGGCGGCGGTATCCAGGAAGCTCGACGCGCCGCTCGCCGTGATCGTCCAGAGCACGAGCGCCGCGGGCAAGACGGCGTTGATGGAGGCGGTGCTCGCGTTCGTGCCGCCCGAGGAGCGCGTGAAGTACTCCGCGCTGACCGGCCAGGCGCTCTACTACCTCAGCGACGCCGACCTGCGGCACAAGATCCTCGCCATTGTGGAGGAAGAGGGCGCGGAGCGCGCCAGCTACGCGTTGAAGCTCCTGCAGTCCGAGGGCGAGCTGTGCATCGCCTCGACGGGCAAGGACCCGCACACCGGGCGCATGGTGACGCAGGAGTACCGCGTGGAAGGCCCGTGCATGATCTTCCTGACGACGACAGCCGTCGACATCGACGAGGAGCTGCTCAACCGCTGCCTGGTCCTCACGGTCGACGAAGGCCGCGAGCAGACGGCGGCGATCCACCGCTTGCAGCGCGAGCGCGAAACCCTCGCCGGCCTCCTCAAGAAGGAGACGCGGAACCAAGTCTTGGCGACGCACCGGGCCGCGCAGCGGCTGCTGCGTCCGCTCGCCGTGGTGAACCCGTTTGCCGAAAAGCTGACCTTCCTGGACGACCGCACGCGCACCCGCCGCGACCACATGAAATACCTCGGGCTGATCCGCTGCATCGCGCTGCTGCACCAGTACCAGCGGCCGGTGAAGACCGTGCAGCACGCCGGCAAGGCGCTGGCCTACGTCGAGGCGACTCTCGACGACATCGCCGCCGCCAACCGCCTCGCCCATGAAGTCCTCGGCCGCTGCCTGGACGACATGCCGCCGCAGACCCGCCGCCTGCTGGAGCTGTTGGAGCGGATGGCGCGCGAGGTCTGCACGGCGCGCAAGATCGAGCGGGAAGACTTCCTTTTTAGCCGCCGCGACGTCCGCGAATACACCGGCTGGGGCAACTCGCAGCTGCACGTGCATCTGCAACGCCTGGTCGAGCTGGAATACCTCTGTGTCCACCGCGCCGACCACGGCCAGGGCTTCGTTTACGAGCTGGTTTACGACGGAGCAGGCAAGGACGGCGGCCGGTTCCTGCCCGGCCTGCTCGACGTCGAGAAACTCCGCGCCGCGCATGGCTACGGCGAAAAGCGTCCGGGGCAAAACGGCGAGCATCCGGCCCCCGTCCGGCCCTCATCCGGCCCGGTTCCGGGGGTGATCCGGCCCGTCGGAACCGCCCCGTTTACCTCTGAAAAACCCGCCGTTGCCGCTCCGGTGAACGGAAACGCACATCTGGACGGCGCGCCGGTGGCGGTGGCGTCGTAGTCGCAGCTCCTACCGTACCCATGCCGAAGAAGGGACAACGCGGAGCGCGTCGGCCGCTGGGCGCGGAGGGCGACAGCCAGGGCTTCGCCGCGTTGGCGGAGTCCTATCTGGAGTCGTTGCGGGTGCGCAATTACTCGCCGGCGACCATCGCGAGCCGGGCGCATCACCTCCGGGAATTTATCCGCTGGGCCGAGGAGCGGGGCCTGGCGCGGCCCACCGAGGTGACCAAGCCGACGCTGGAGCGGTATCAGCGCTTCCTTTACCACTACCGCAAGAAGAACGGGGAGCCGCTCTCGTTCCGCTCGCAGCACGGGTGCCTGGTTCCTGTCCGAGCCTTCTTCAAATGGCTGTGCCGGCAAAACCACCTGCTCGCCAACCCGGCCGCGGACCTGGAGCTGCCCCGGGCCGAGAAGCGGCTCCCGCGGCATGTCCTGACGGCCGCGGAGGCCGAGCACGTGCTCGGCTTGCCCGACGTGGCGCAGCCGCTGGGCCTGCGGGATCGCGCCATTTTGGAGGCGCTTTACTCGACGGGCATGCGGCGCATGGAGCTGATCGGCCTGAAACTCTACGACCTCGACCAGGAGCGCGGCACGATCTTCATCCGCCAGGGCAAGGGGAAGAAGGACCGGATGGTCCCGATGGGGGAGCGCGCGTTTGCGTGGGTGCGCCGGTACCTGGAGGAGGCGCGGCCCTCGCTCGCCCTTACGCCCGACGACGGGCTGGTCTTCCTGACGAACGTCGGGCTCGCCTTCGAGCCCAACCGGTTGACGCAACTGGTGCGCGACTACGTCGACAAAGCCGGCAGCGGCAAGACCGGCGCCTGCCATCTCTTCCGGCACACGTGCGCGACCCTCATGCTGGAGAACGGCGCCGACATCCGCTTCATCCAGCAACTGCTCGGGCACGAGAAGCTGGAGACAACCCAGATTTACGCGCAGGTGAGCATCCGCATGCTGAAGGAAGTGCATGCAAGAACCCACCCGGCGCGGCTCACGGCGGACCCGGCGGCGGCGGCCGTGCCCGTGCCCACCGATCCGGAGGCCCACGCCGAGCTTGCGGCCGAGTTGGCCGAGGAAGAGGCCGAGGACGACGTGCCGCCGCTGGCCGACGGAAACGGCTCGCCGCTTCCTCTTTAGCCGCCCATCGTGGCCGCCGTGATCTTGGCGGCCCCACTACGCACGACGACGACCGGCCCGCGCTTCTGCGGCAGCCGCTTTGCGTCGTCGTCACGCCGCCGGCTCCGCGCTCCCCGCCGTCATGGTTTTTGACTTCCCGGCCCCACCTTCACGCCCGGCAAGTCCTCACGCAAAGCCTTGGCACGCACCAGGAAAACGCGGTCTTCGTCGTCACGATTGCACTGGGCTGCGTTGTAGGCCCAGACAGCGAAGACGAGGTTGGCCGCCCATCTTCGCTGTGAGTTGGGGGCTATCCACTTTCATGATCAAGAAGACCACACGGCTATTCCCTGTTCTGGCGACGTTGCTGCCGCTGGCGGTGGCGCTTGGCGCTGACGAACCGAACGATGGCGACTCATGGCTGCCCTTGCTCTCCGACTATGCCCAGCGGGTGCTGGTCGAGTGCGCGGATACCGACCATACGCCGGCGACGCCACTGCTGGCGAACGGGATCAACCCGACGACGAAGGCACGACTTGAGTGGCGGTTCGGCGACGGCACCACGGCGACGCTCTCCAATCTCGCCTCGCAGCAGAACTTCCTGCGGTTCCTCGTCGGGCTGAGCGCGGTGACGGGCGATCCGGTCTACGCGGAGCGGGCGCGGGCGAGCTTCCGCTATTATTTCGACCAACAGTGCGATGCCGAGGGGTTGCTTCACTGGGGCGGGCATCGGTTCGTCGACCTGAAGACGCTCAAGCTCGTGGGACCTCTCAGGAAGAAGCTCAAGCATGAGCTCAAGAATACCCTGCCGTTCTACGAACTGATGGCCGAGGTCGACGCGACGGCGACCGCGCGGTACATCGAGGCATTCTGGCTGGAGCACGTGCAGGACTGGGACGGGCTCACGATCAATCGCCACGGGGAGGAAAACGTTCGAGGACGAGTCGATTGGGAGAGCGGATTGACCCGCGAGGGCGAGCCACTGCGCGATTGTCCTGGCCTCACGTTCCTCAACACCGGCAACGACATGATCTACGCGGCGGTGCAGCTCTACCGCCGGACCGGCGATGTGCATCAGCTCGGTCAGGCGAAGCGGCTGGCGTCGATGTACCACCGGGCGCGGCATCCGACGACGAAGCTCGGTGCCTACCAGTACAACAGCCCGGTGGTCGAACGCCCGCCCCGCCCCGGCGAGGATCGTACGAAGTCGATCTTCGGTGACCGTGCCCAGCAACAGTTCGGTCCGGAGTTCGGCTCCGAGGTGCGCGAGTACAGTGTGCTTTTCAAGGGCCAGGCTCGCACGATCTACGTGAGCAACGCGCTCGTATCCCTCGAAGTTCACCGGTTGGTCAGGAAGGACTGGCCCGAGCTGCTGCCGCGCACCGAGGAAGGGCTGTGCGCCTACGTGCGCCATGCCTACGATCCGCGGACCCGGATGCTACGGCCGTTGCTGACCGACGGCCGGGATCTGACCGACGTCGTGCTGGCGCGGGACGGCTACTACGGACCCAAGGGTGCGCAGATGAAACAGCACCCGGTCGACGGCGGGTATGTGCTGGCGCTGGCGCGATGCTACGCCCTCACGCGGTCGGCCGAGACTTGGGGCTGTGTGCGCGAACTGGCGCCGGCCTTGAACCTCCGCTGCCTGCCCGAGCGCGCCGAGAGCGAGTTCACCGTGCCGGGGCGCGTGCTGTGCGACGATGCCCTGATGTTGATCGCGTTGGTGGACCTGCATGCCGCGACCGGTGTGGCTGCGTACCGCGAGCTCGCCGAGCGGATCGCTGCCAACATCGTGCGTCTCCGGCTGCGCGACGGCTATTTCCAGCCGCCCGGCCACAATGGTTTCGCCGCCATCGATGCGCTGGAGCCCTATGCGCTGCTCTATCTGGAGGCCTCGCGGCGAGGGGTGCTCGACCGGATTCCCGCCTACGTGGGCTCCGCCGGCTACACCCAGGGCGACTACGTGGGCGACGATGGCGTGTGCCGGGATGTCGTGGAAGGAAGCCTGTACTGAGGCTCGCGTGGTCGAGACACGCGGGCGGGATTCGCAACCGCCACTGGTGGCCGGCCGGGAGTGGCGATTCTGGGCGAGCGGCGGCCAACGCGGTTGGCCCATATCACGGATGCGGACTGCAACTGGCGGTTAGCGATGGTCGACCGGCTACCGGCCTGATGGTGCATTGACGGGCCGTCATACTGTCGGAAAAACCTCGCGGGCTTGGCGCGGCGGCTTACTGCTCCGGGTTCGCGCCGTTGAGGCGCGATCAACTCCGCCATCGTCTTTCGTATGAATACCCCCGTCCTGCTCGCTCTCGGCGTCCTTTGTTGCCCGCTCGGCGCGATCTTCGCCTCGACCTCGAACCCCGCCTTCGAACGCCTGCCCGACGGCATCGTCGTCCCCTGTGCCGACGGCCTGCTGAAGGTACAGGTTTGCACCGACGCCATCGTGCGCGTCGCGTTCGCGAAGGATCGCGCCTTCTTCTCCCGGGAGAGCTACATGCTCGACCCGCAGCGCCAGCTCGCGACACCGGCCTGGTCCGTGGCCGAAGCGAGCGACACGATCTCGTTGCGGACGGCGCGGCTTGAGGCGCGCGTGGACCGGAAAACCGGGGCGGTGTCCTTCTTCGACGCCACCGGTCGCCTGCTGCTCGCGGAGCGCGCGGGCGGGCGCACGCTCGAACCCGCCGAGGTGATGGGCGAGCAGACCGCGCACGTGCGCCAGGTCTGGGCGGCCAACGCCGACGAGTCGCTCCACGGCCTCGGCCACCACCAGCTCGGGTTGATGGACATCAAGGGCTGGGAGCTCGACCTCTGGCAGCACAACGGCACGCTCGCGATCCCCTTCCTTGTCTCGAACCGCGGGTACGGCATCCTCTGGGACAACAACTCGTACACACACTTCGGCGACACCCGCCCGCTCGAGTTCCCGCGCGCGGAGCAGTTGTTCGACAAGGACGGCCGGCCCGGCGGCCTGACCGGCGCCTATTTCGCCGGGCGCAACTTCGACCGCCTCGTCGCCACGCGCGTCGACCCGCAGATCGCGATCGGCCGCATGCCCGACGACGTCTCCGTCGGCCAGATCCCGGCGGGCGAGACCGCGGCGACCGTCGCCACGAAGCGCCTCAATGCCTGGGTGCATCCGGAGCTCGGTCATGAGGACGGCCCGATCTCGGTGCGCTGGGAGGGCTTCCTCGAACCCACCGAAACCGGCGAGCACCTCTTCCAGACGTTCTCCAACTCCGACATCAAGGTGTGGATCGACGGCCGGCAGATCATCAACCACTGGCGCCAGGGCTGGCTGCCGTGGAAGGACGTGGCGAAGGTCGCGCTCACCGCCGGCCGGCGCGTGCCGGTGCGCATCGAGTGGGTGCGCGACGAGACGCCCACGCACATGCGCTTCCAGTGGAAGACCCCGGCGCCGAACGCCGACACCTCGCTCTGGTCCGAGGTGGGCGACGGCACCGACTACTACTTCGTGCTCGGGCCGAAGCTCGACGACGTGATCGCCGGCTACCGCCAGCTCACCGGCGCGGCCACGCTGCTGCCGAAGTGGGCGTTCGGCCTCTGGCAATCGCGCCAGCGCTACGAGACCCAGCAGCAGAGCCTCGACGTGCTCGCGGAGTTCCGCCGCCGCCGCATCCCGCTCGATGTGATCGTGCAGGACTGGTTCTACTGGCCGGCCGACGGCTGGGGCTCGCACAAGTTCGACCCCGCGCGCTTCCCCGATCCCGACGCCTGGATCCGCGAGATCCACGAGAAGTACAATGCGCGCCTGCTGCTCTCCGTGTGGCCGAAGTTCTACGAGGGCACCGAGACCGGCAAGGCGTTCGACGAGCGCGGCTGGCTCTACGAGCCGAACCGCAAGGCCAACATCCGCGACTGGCTCGGCTACGGCTTCACCTACTACGACGCCTTCAACCCCGCCGCACGGAAGCTCTTCTGGGAGCAGATCGAGCCGGCGCTGTATCGCCGCGGTGTCGACGCCTGGTGGCTCGACGGCTCCGAGCCCGACCTGTTGCCCGCCCCCGATCTGTGGCGCGGCCGCGAGCACATCGCTCCGTCGATGGGCGGCACCGGTGCACGCATCCTCAACGTCTACCCGCAGCTCAACTCCCGCGCCGTCTACGAGGGCCAGCGCAGCGCCGATCCGGACAAGCGCGTAACGATCCTCACCCGCTCGAGCTTCGCGGGCATGCAGCGCTACGCCGGCGCCACGTGGTCGGGCGACACCTCGTCGACCTGGACCGCGCTCGCCAAGCAAGTGCCCGCCGCCCTCGGCTACTCGCTGTCGGGCATGCCGTACTGGACGATGGACATCGGTGGCTTTTCGGTGCCGGAACGTTTCCGTGTCGATCAGCCGACCGCGGCGGACCTCGAGGATTGGCGCGAGCTCAACACCCGCTGGTTCCAGTTCGGCGCGCTTACCCCGATGCTGCGTTCCCACGGCGAGAAGCCGTTGCGCGAGATGTGGTTCTTCGGCGACGAGGACCACCCGGCTTACCGTACGCAGCTCAAGTTCACCCAGCTCCACTACCGCTTGCTGCCGTACCTCTATTCGCTCGCTGGCGACGTCACGCAGAAGGGCGCCACGTTCCTGCGCGCGCTCGTCCTGGATTTCCCGGACGATGCCAAGGCCCGCGCCATCGGCGACCAATACCTGTTCGGCCCGGCGCTGCTCGTGAGCCCGGTGGTGACGCCGAAGACGATCTCGCGCCCGGTGTACCTGCCCGCCGTGCCCGGCGGCTGGTACGATTTCTGGACCGGCGCCGCGCTCGCCGGCGGGCAGACGATCGACGCGCCCGCGCCGTACGAGACGATCCCGGTCCATGTGCGTGCCGGCTCGATCGTGCCGTTCGGCCCCGAGCTGCAGTACTCCAGCGAGAAGCCGGCGGACCCGCTCACGGTCTGGGTCTACGCCGGCGCGGACGGCGAATACTCGCTCTATGAGGACGACGGGGCGAGCTACGGGTACGAACGCGGCGAGTTCACCCGGATTTCGTTCCGGTGGGATGACGCGCAGCGCACGCTCACCATCGGCGCCCGCGCGGGCAACTTCCCCGGCATGCTCGCCGAGCGCACCATCCAGGTCGTGCTCGTGGAGGCCGGGAAACCGGTCGGACATTCGCCGGAGCCGAAGATCGCGAAGTCGGTGCGCTACACCGGCGCGGCCGCCGCGTTGCGGCTCTGAGCACGCCTGCTCGGACGCAGCGAAAATCGAAGCCCGCCGGCCCTGAAGGCCGGCGGGCTTGTTTTCTCAGCGTAGTCGGAAAGCGTTACCGGCGGGCGTAGCGGCGATCATCCCGCCGATCGCGGCGGTCGTCACGCCGGTCATGGCGAGCATCGCGGCGGTCGTGCCCGTGATGGTGGTCCGGGCGTACGACCACGACATCGCGATGGTGATGCGGGGGGCGCACGACGACCACCGGAGCCCGCGGCGGGCAGGGCGGCCGCACGACGACCACGGAACGGTGGTGGGCCGGCGCGGGCGGGGTGTAGCAAACCGCGCGGTGGCCGTAGCGGGAGTCGTCGTCGATCGCGCTGACCAGCAGGCCGGCGAGGGCGCCGATGGCGGCGCCTTCGGCCGCGTGGTTGTGATTGGCGTCGCCGATGATCGCACCGGCGAGGCTGCCGAGGATCACGTTGCGCGCGACATCGTCGTTGCGGGCGTTGGCGGTGGCGGGAACTGCCACGGCCAGGCCGGCCGCGCAGGCGAGGGCGATAAGAAAGCGAGTGTTCATACGCCCACCGAGACGCGGCTTGCCCGCGCCGGTTTCCGCTGGCCGCAAAGTATATTTTCGCCGCAGGTGTAACCGCGGCGAGGCCTCGTGCGTCCCGCCGCGCCGCTCGCGGCGGAGGGGACTACTCGATCCGACCTTCGTCGAAGTCGATCAGGTCGGGCACGCTGATGATCGTATCGACACGATCGTGGCATCCCATCGCGGTGAGCGCCTGCTGGAGAAACTCGCGGCCGGCCGGCGTCATGCCTTTCTGGACGAGCTCGCGGTTCCACTTCGCGGCGCGGACGTCCGCCGGGAAGAGCGCGAGCAGACGGCGATCGACCTCGGCGTCGTCGGCGCCGGCCGCGCGCACAGCCGCCTCGACGGCGTCGGGCTCGACCCCGAGGTGCAGGCAGAGGAAGCGGTCGCAGCCGCGCTTGTAGTTCTTGGCGTAACTGGCCGGCAGCTTCCCGTGCTGGGCCACGTAGCGGATCTTCGCGATGAAGCGCGGCAGGTAGAGCAGGCCGGTGGCGGCATGCGGCAAGTAGGGCGAGGGCAGGCAGGTGAGGACTTCGCCGGAGGAGCCGGGGATCGGGCGGGAGGGCATGGGAGCGGTGGCCGGTGGACGGTTGTCGGTTGACGGTGCGAGTAGGAGCGGGAGCGGGAGCCAGGGCAAGAACGCGCCATGTGCGGAGTTGCGGCGGACACGCGGTGCGTGGAAGGTGGACGCGGATGCAGAACGGACCCCAAGCGCAGTGGCTGCCCAACGGCGAGACCGCGTTCCAGCGGATGCTGGCCGCGATCGACGCGGCGAAGGTGTCGGTGCGGTTGGAGACGTACATCTTTGCGGCCGGTGTGCCCGGCGACCTGTTTCGCGCGGTGCTCGCCGGGGTCGCGAGCCGGGGTGTGCGCGTGGAGGTGCTCGTCGACGGGTTCGGGTCGCGGCCGCTGCCGGCCGACTACTGGAAGCCGGTGCGGGCCGCTGGCGGCGACGTGCGGGTCTTCAATCCTCTCTCGCTCGACCGCATCGCGATCCGTGATCACCGCAAGCTGCTGCTCATCGACGATCGCATCGCCTTCATCGGCGGGTTCAATATCGCGCCCGAGTACGTCGGCGATGGCGTGACACGCGGCTGGTGCGACTTCGGGATCGAGCTGCACGGGGAGTTCGCGGCGAAGCTCGGCGCGTCGTTCGAAGTGCTCTTTGCGCATCACGACTACCGGTTCCCGCGGCTCGGGCGCTGGCGGCCGACGCGGCAACGGCGTGCGCTGCAGAAGCGGCTGCGCGAACTGGTGCTTCCGACGGGCCCCGGACTGGGGCGGAACGTCTTCCACCGGCGGCTGCTGCACGATCTGGGGCGGGCGCGCGACGTGGAGATCGTCTCGGCCTACTTCGTGCCCGGCTACCGGTTACGACGCGCGCTGCGGTTGGTGGTGCGCCGCGGCGGCACCGTGCGGCTGCTGCTGGCCGGGCGCAGCGACGTGCCGCTGGTGCAGCGGGCCGGCCGGGCGTTCTATGGCGCGCTGCTGCGGGCCGGGGTGACGGTCGAGGAGTATCAGCCGCAGGTGTTGCACGCGAAGCTGGCGATCGTGGACGACGCGGTGTTCGTCGGCTCCTCGAACCTCGACGCCCGGTCTCTTTCGATCAACTACGAGGTGATGGTGCGACTCGAGGACCGGAAGCTGGCGGCGGAGGGCCGGGCCTTGATCGCCGCGGCGCGCCAGCATGCGCGGCCCGTGCGGTGGCGCCGCCGCGGCGGATTCTGGCAGCGGCTGCGCGAGCGGTGGGCGCGGTTCCTTCTCACACGGGTCGACATCTGGCTGGCCCGGCGTCAGCTCCGGCGGTTGGTGTGAGGGAGCGGCTGCGGGGAGGTACGCGCCGCCCCGTCTCCGCCATGTCTGCCACCGCCGAAGCTGCCCAAAAAATCGCCGCGCGGAGATCTGGCCTGGGGCTGCTGGGCGCGGGGGTGCAGTTGTGAAGTTCGGAGTCTCGATTACGCTGCGGCAGACCGGCGAGAACGGAGAGTATTCCTCCCGCCAGCCGTGGCCGTCACCCCCGTCCCCTTACCATCCCGAGACCCGCCATGAACCCGTCCGCGCATGCTTCCGGCGCCGGAGCCGATCCGGCCAACGAGAGTTGGAGAAACGACGAAGGCGCCCTGCTGACGATGCTCGAGGAGGTCGAGCGCAAGCACGGCTACATCCCGCAGCAGGTCGGCGACGAGGTCTCGCGCCTGCTCGAACTGAAGCTGGAGCGGATCAAGCGCGCCCAGGCCAAGCTCGAGACCGGCATCCGCCGCGATGTGCAGCGGCATGTCGCGCGGTGGAGCGGCGAGGAGGGCAACCTCATCATGATCCTCCATGCCATCCAGAACCAGTACGGCTACGTGCCGCGCGAGGTGGCCATGGAGCTGTCGCGCGAACTCGGCGTGCGCCTGGCGCGGATCTACGAGGTCATCACCTTCTACCACTACTTCAAACTCCAGCCGCCCGGGAAACACAACGTGACCGTCTGCAACGGCACCGCCTGCTACCTCAAGGGCGCGGCCGGCCTGCTCGCCGAGCTGCGCACCCAGCTCGGGGTGGGCGAGGGCCAGACGACTCCCGACCGCGAGTTCCATGTCGACGTCGTGCGCTGCATCGGCTGCTGCGGCATGTCGCCGGCGGTCGTCTGCGACGGCAAGACCCACGGCCGGGTGAAGCCGGCCGACATCGCCGGTTTCCTGGCCGCGGCCCGCGCGGCTTCCCCGGAGGCCAAGCCATGAAACCGCTCACGCTCGACGATCTCGCGGCGTTGGCTTCGCGGCCGGCTCCGGTCACCACGGACTTTGTCCGCGTCCAGCTCGATACCGGCGGCATCGCCGCGGGCGCCGAGGAGACATTCGCGGCCTTCCGCTCCGCCGTGGCCGCGGCGGCCCTCTCCACGCCCGTGTTGCGCGTGGGCTCGCACGGGCGCTCGTGGGCCGACCCGGTGGTGGAGGTTGCCGCCGCCGGTCTGCCGCCGGTGCTCTACGGCGGCGTGAAGGCGGACGTGGCGCCGCAGATCGTCGCCGCGCACCTCCAGTCCGGCCGCCTCATCGACGATCACGTGATCGCTCCCGCCAGCGGGGCGGCGGAGCTCGCGGCGCCCGTCACGCACCTGCTCGTGCTCGACACCGGCGTGGGCGAGGCGAAGACGAAGTTCTTCCAGTTCTCCTTTGTCGAGGAGCTGAAGCGCCGCGGACTTGCCGACCAAATTCAGGTGGCCCGCGCCCTCGATCTCGGCGTGTACGACGAGGGGGTGGTGGTGACCCTCCTGCCCGCCGGGGTGACCTACACCAACGTGCTCGCGCCCGACGTGGCGCGCATCGTCGAGCAATCGGTCCAGGGGCGACAGGTGCTCGACGACCTGCTCTGGAAGAGGACCGACCCGCAGGTGCGGATCGTCCTGCGCAATTGCGGGTCGATCGATCCGGAGTCGCTGCCGGACTATTTGGAGCGTGCGCACGGCTACCAGGGGCTCCGGGCGGCGTTGGCGCGCACGCCCGAGCAGGTGATCGAGGAACTGAAGGTCAGCGGGTTGCGCGGGCGCGGTGGCGCCGGGTTTCCCACCTGGCTGAAATGGACCAACACCCGCATCCAGAAGTCTGAGCCGCGGTGCGTGATCTGCAACGGCGACGAGGGCGACCCCGGCGCGTTCATGGATCGCAGCGTGCTCGAGAGCGACCCACACAGCGTGCTCGAAGGGCTGATGATCGCCGGCTATGCGATCGGCGCGGCCCACGGCTATTTCTACATCCGGGCCGAGTACCCGAAGGCGGTCGAACGTGTCGAGCGGGCGCTGGCGCAGGCGCGCGAGGCCGGACTGCTCGGGCGCAACATCCTCGGCACGGGGTTCTCGTTCGACGCCAAGATCCGCCTCGGCGCCGGCGCGTTCGTCTGCGGCGAGGAGACCGCCCTCATCGCCTCCATCGAGGGCAAACGCGGCAGCCCCAGCCCGCGCCCGCCGTATCCGTCGGTCCGTGGCCTGTGGGGCCGGCCCACCGCGATCAACAACGTCGAGACCCTCGCGAACGTCCCGGCCATCCTGTTGCGCGGCGGCGCCTGGTACGCCGGCTACGGCACCGAGACGACGAAGGGCACCAAGGTCTTCGCCGTCACCGGCAAGGTGAAGAACGCCCAGTTGGTCGAGGTGCCGATGGGCACCACGTTGCGCTCGATCGTGTTCGACGTGTGCGGCGGCGTGCTCGAGGACAAGGACATCAAGGCTGTGCAGACCGGCGGCCCGTCGGGGGGCGTCATCCCCGACAAGCACCTCGACACGCCCGTGGCCTACGAGACCCTCCAGCAGCTCGGCTCCATCATGGGCTCGGGCGGCATGATCGTGATGGATACGACGGACTCGATGGTCGACGTGGCGAAGTTCTTCCTGAAGTTCTGCGTCGACGAGTCGTGCGGCAAATGCGCGCCGTGCCGGATCGGCGGCTTCCAGATGTTGCAGATCCTCGACCGCATCTCCCGCGGCCGGGGCGCCGCCGAGGACATCGCGGCGTTGCGGCGCATCTGCCAGGCGATGCAGAAGGCCTCGCTCTGCGGCCTCGGCCAGACCGCGCCGAATCCCGTGCTCTCGACGCTTCGCTACTTCGACGAGGAGTACAAAGCGTACATCGAGGGCGGCCCCAGTTACGCCCGCAAGATGGCCCGCGCCGCCGGCGGCGCCGAACCCGCCCGGGCGCTCGCCCCCGCCACCACCGAAGGAGCCTGACCCATGAGCGCCGTCGCCACACTTCCCACCGTCAAGGCCACCATCAACGGGCTCGTGGTCGAGGTCCCGGTCGGCACCTCGATCCTCGACGCCGCCCGGCGCGCCGCCGTGAAGATCCCCACGCTGTGCAAGCACAAGGACCTCCTGCCCACCGCGGCCTGCGGCCTGTGCGTCGTGCGCAACAAGGGCGGCCCGCGCCTTCTGCGCGCCTGCTGCACCCCGCTGGAGGCCGGCATGGAGATCGCCACCCACGACAACGAGATCGTCGAGGTCCGCCGCTCCACGCTCGAGCTCATCCTCTCGAACCACCCGGCCGAGTGCCTCACCTGCGGTCGCAACGGCGAGTGCGAGCTCCAGTCGATCGCCGCCGACTTCAACATCCGCACCGACGGCATCAAACGCCACGTCAAGGAACAGCCGGCCGACCGCTCCACCGGCTCGATCATCCTCGAGTTCGAGAAGTGCATCAAATGCGGGCGTTGCCTCCAGGTGTGCCAGGAGATGCAGGACGTGTGGGCGCTCTCCTTCCTCGAGCGCGGTATCAACACCCGCATGGCCCCCGCCGGCGACATCGCGCTCGCCGAGTCTCCGTGCGTGAAGTGCGGCCAGTGTTCCGCCCACTGCCCGACCGGCGCGATTGTCGAGAACGACGAGACCGCCGCCGTCTGGGCGGCGTTGCACGATCGGGACAAGGTCTGCGTGGTCCAGATCGCGCCGAGCGTGCGCGTGACCGTGGGCGAGGCGTTCGGCCTGCCGCCGGGCACGAACCTCACGAAGAAGCTCTACTCGGCCCTGCGCCGACTCGGGTTCCACGCCGTGTTCGACACGAACTTCTCGGCGGACGTCACGATCGTCGAGGAGGCCACCGAGTTCGTTCAGCGCTTCGTCCACCAACGCGGGCCGCTGCCGCTCATCACCTCATGCTGCCCGGCCTGGACCGACTTCATGGAGAAAAAGCACTGGGACTTCATCGACAACTTCTCCACCGCCAAGTCGCCGCAGCAGATGCTCGGCGTGCTCGCCAAGACCTACTACGCGCAACAGGCCGGCATCGATCCGGCGAAGCTCGTCGTGGTCTCGATCATGCCCTGCACCGCGAAGAAGTACGAGCTGTCGCGCACCGAGGAGATGTTCGCCTCGGGCTTCAAGGACGTGGACATCTGCCTGACCACGCGCGAGCTCGCCCGCATGCTCAAACAATCGGGCATCGATTTCCTCGCGCTCGACGACGGCGCCGCCGACTCGATCCTCGGCGAGTACAGCGGCGCCGGCACGATCTTCGGCACCACCGGCGGCGTGATGGAGGCCGCGTTGCGCACCGCGCATCACTATGCCACCGGGCAGAAACTGGGGCAGGTGGAGTTCGCGGCGGTCCGCGGGCTCGACGGCGTGCGGACGGCGGTGATCGACGTGGGCGGCGCCAAGGTCCGTGTCGCCGTGGCGCACGGCCTCGGCCACGTGTCGGCCGTGCTGGAGCAGGTGCGGCAGGCGCGGCGCGAGGGCAAGGAGCCGCCGTACCACTTCATCGAGGTGATGGCGTGCCCCGGCGGCTGCATCGGCGGCGGCGGCCAGCCCTACGGCGTCGACAACGAGCGGCGGCGCCAGCGCATCGCCGGTCTCTACCAGGACGATCGCGACCAGGCGGTCCGCTGCTCGCACGAGAATCCCGAGGTGGTGCGCCTGTATCGGGACTTCCTTGGCCAGCCCAACGGCACCAAGGCGCACGAGTTGCTGCACACCCGCTACACCGCGCGCCCGCTCTACAAACGGTGATTCGACGTGGCCCGGTGCTTCAGCCCGGGCCGGCGGTCCGTTCCCGCGTAGCTGAACCGCGCAGCGGTTCAGCCGCCCGAGGGTACGGCGAACCCTCCGGGTGGGCCGTCACCGGCCCGGCTCGGCGTTCTGCCGTACGGCAGAATCGCCCTACTTCCGGGCGCACCCACGCCCCCGCCTTGCCCTCCGTCGCCAACACTGGGATAACCTTCGCCGTGCCGCCCCGCCGCGCCCGCTCTCGCCGGTTCCTCCTGCTTGCGCCCTTGGTCGGGAGCGTGTGTCTGTGCGCCGCGAGCGACGTTTCTCCCGCGGCCAGCGAGGAGCGCTTCGAGTTCTTCGATCTGCCGCCCTTCGTCGTCGAGGGCGTGCGCGAGCGGCCGGAGATGGTTCCGCTCGGTGGTGACGCGGCGCGTCCCAGCGCCACGGCTTCGCTCACCGGTGCCTTGGCGGCGGCGCCCGGCCTGATCGTGCAGGAGAGCGGCGATGGCTTCTATCCGCCGCGGATCACCGTGCGCGGATCCGGGTTGCAGAGCGCACCGGTCAGCCGCGGGCTGCTGCTGCGCCTCGACTCGCTGCCGTTCAACGCGGCCGATGGCTCCTTCAACCTCGCGCTGCTGGAGCCGGGTTTCTTCGGCACGTTCTCCTTCCAGCCGGGCTCGGCCGACTCCTCCGCCGCCGTGCAGGCGCTCGGCGGCGCGCTCGATCTCTCGTGGTGGCGGCGTCCGCGGGAGACGCACGGCGATGCGGCGGTGACGATTGGAAGCGACGGTTTTGTTCGGGCAGTTGCGCGCGAAGCGAGCGAGCAGGCCTACGGCACCCGTTCGACGTTTGGCCATCCGTCTTGGGCCGGCGCGGTTGCGTTTACCCGCAGCGATGGCTGGCGACCAAACGGCGAACAGGAACGTCTCGTCGCCGCCGGCCGAGCCGAATGGTCGACGCTCGGTGGTTTCACTCACGGGCTGAGCCTCTACGCTGTGCGCGCCGACCTGCGCATCCCCGGACCGCTCACCCTCGCGGCGGCCGAGTCGGCCCCCGATACGATTTCTGCCGCCGCCGCGGTCGACCTGCCGCGCCGCACCACCGACTACGCCCGCCTTGTCTATCGGGCGGCATGGAAGGATGAATTCGAGGCCGCGCTCGGCGTGCAGACAACCGACGACGACTTCCGGCAGCTCCGTGCCAACGGCATCGCCGTCACCCGCGGCGCCGATGTGCTCGGGCGCGTCTCCGGGCGCTGGCATGCCGGCCGAATGCTGACGTTCGAGGCGGGCGCCAGCGGCAGCTACGGGGAGCGCACGCAGGAGCGCCACGCGAACCTCGCGGGCGAGCGGGGCGCACAGTTTGCGGACCTGCAATTGCAGGCGGGCACCGCCACCGGCTGGCTTGATGCGACGTGGAAGCCGGTCGCGACCGTCACGCTCAAGGGTGGCGTCTCGGGCCTCGCGGCGCGTCGCGCGACTTCGGGCACAGCCTCGGCCACGGGAGCCATGAGCGCCACCGCGCTCGCGCCGCACCTCGAGTTCGCCGCATCGCCCTCGGCGCGCCGGCTGGTCGAGGGTTTTGTGCGCGCCGAGCGTGGCGTGGAGGCGCCGACCTTCGACGACCTGCTCGCCGTGCGCGGCACCGCGCCGAACCTCGCACTTGGGTGGACGCCGCTGCGGATCCAACAGGCGGACACGGTCGCGGTCGGCCTGCGCGGCCGCTTCGGGCAACCCAACGCCACCTTCGACCGGCTCAGCTTCGAGGTCACCGCCTACACGTCCCAGTGGAACCACGAGTTGCTCCGCCTCGCCGACGCGAACGGGTCGCCGCGCGGCACCGTCAACGCCGGCCCGACCCGGCACCAGGGGGTGGAGAGCCAACTGCGCTGGCGGTTGCTTGCCGGGGAGCGGACGCTCGACCTGGCGCTTGTGCACACCTGGAGCGAGGCGCGCTTCGCGCACGATCCGGTGTATGGCACCGACCGTCTTGCCGGTCTGCCGCCGGAGGCCGGCTCGGTGCAGTTGAGCTACGCGCAACCGAAGGGCATCTTCGCCACGCTCGGGGCCAGCTGGGTTTCCGGCACGACCTACGCCGACCACGCCAACCGGCTCGGCTTCTCCGGCCACACGCTTGTGAACGCCGCGCTCGGTTGGCGGGTTCGACGGTGGACGCTCAGCCTCGAGGTAAACAACCTCCTCGACCGCCGATACATCGCCGCCACCGCCGGCGTGCTCGACCTCGCCCGCACTCCCGCCACCACTGTGCTCTTCCTCCCCGGCAACCCCCGCTCGCTCCTCGCCACTTTCGAGTGGCGGTGGTGATCATGTCACAGATCTCGTAACCATAGTCTCTACTGATGAAAGCGTCCTTCCTATCTGTCCTAATCCTAGTGCTCCGGTTATCGACATTGCGTGGCGAGGACTACTGCACGGAGCCTCAGCAGCTCTTTAGCGAGTACTATGTGTTTTCGGTGCCTGAGAAGTTGATGGAGCAGGCACCGAAGTGGAATAGCTCCGAGTCTCCGCTGCCTTTGAGCCCAGAGATCGCGGCGAAGAATGCTGTCCTGTGCCTTGCTTCTGCATTTCCTGAGATTCCTCGCTGGCGGGTCGAGTCCATCACACTCAAACGCCTGTTCTCCGATCGTTGGATCTATCTTGTCGAGGCCAGCGATATCACCACGGCAGTAGCAGGGATTCCGTGGAAGCTCACTGTTCCTGTGTTGCTTGATGGCGTCACCGTGGCGCCTGCCAAGGTTCCTGCGAATGAGCAGGAGTGACTAGTCGGTCGATGGAACACTATGCTCGCCGCACTGCATACCACCGGGTTCTTCGCCGCGACGGCGGTGTTTGCGCGGCGGGCGGCGCTGATGCTTGGTACGAGAACGGTGAACTTCCGGTGATCGGCGCTGGCGGACTGCACTCACCCAAATACTCAGTTGGCGGAGTCCTGTCGTTGGCAGGTTCGAACTTCAGTGTAGGGCGCGAGCTCGCAACCTACACCGGATGAACCGTCACGAAGAGGCGCGCCTCAGGGCGTGAACAGGAAGTTGCGGAACTGCCACGGGTCTTCGTGGTCGGCGCGCGCCTCTGGATTCTCGTCGAAGTAGACGCGGTGGCGTCGGAGCGGGGTCCAATCCGAGCGGGTCGAGACGACGCGGCCGAGGTACGGCCGGGCGTCGCGCAGGATCTCCTCGTGCGGCAGCGCCTCGGGGAGGTGGAAGCCGCGGCTGGGATTGCGCTCCACCCAGAGCACGGCCGCGAGGACGCCAGCGGCGACCTGCACCGCGGTGGCGTTCACGTGCGGCACGCAGCGGCGGGCCTGCGCGATCGAGAGGATGCTGCCCGTCCACCAGGAGTCGAACGGGTGCCCCATGAGGAGCGCGCCGAACAGGTCCATCCCGGCGGTGATCTCGTCGCCCATGATCCGCTGGCGGGGGTGCAGCTCGTAGTTGCGGCACCGCAGCTCGTGGAGGGAGACCTGCGAGTCGTTGCACGGGAGGTATGCGTAGTGCACGGTGGGGCGGTAGACGGGCACGCCGTCCTCGTGGACGGTGAGCGCGTGCGACACGCCGAACGATTCGCCGTGGGTGACGACCATGCCGACGATGTCCTGCCCGGGGACCCAGGAGCGAACCTGGGTATTGAGGCCCATGCGCGGCAGAATGATCTGGTTACGCGGACCCTCCGCGGGTTGCAGGGCGTGGGGCGGCAGCTCGCGCTCGTGGGTGCCCCAGCCGAGCTCGCTCGGCGATATCGACTCGTCCCACATGCCCTGGATCGCCCAGGTGCCGACGAACTCGTCGGGGCGCTTGGGCACGGAGGCGCGTTGCGTGTCCCACTCGCTGCAATGGATGACGCGCACCTCGAGGGCGCGGGCGAGCTCGGCGAAGAGCCCGTGCCGGAGGCAACGCCGCACCTCGCGACGGCGCGGCGCTGTGAGGCGCTCTTCGCGGAGCGCGGCCTTGGCGATGTCGAGCAGCCCCTTCTTCACGAAGTGCGAGACCAGCCCGGGGTTGGCGCCGTGGTCGATCACCGCCGTGGGCCCGTCGGACCACCGGCGCGTCAGCTCGAGCAGCCGGACGTAGCGCGAATAGAGCGACTTGTCGTACAGCGAGCGCGTCTGGATCTCGTCCTCCGGATCCCACGATTCGAGCGAGGCGTTGACGTACCGCACGCCGTGGTGGTGGGCCCACTGCAGGATCTCGAAGCAGTCGATGCTCCAGGCCAAGTCGATGATCAGCCCGCCCTCGGCGATGTGGGTCGAGAGCAGCCGGGTGAGGTTGGAAGGTCCGACCTTCTCGCGGACAAACCGCAGGCCGCGCCGGATCCAGGGCGCGAGCAGGCGCCGGCGATCCGCGAGGTCGATGACGGTGATGTCGGCCGGGCGCAGCTCCAGCCGCTGCACGAGCAGCGGCAGGAGCGCCTGCGCCACGATTCCGTATCCGGTGATCAGGACGCGACGGGGCTCGGGCTTCATGGACGTGCGCCCTCCGCGACGGGGATGCCACCGAGCAGCCGGACGAGGAACGCATCGGCGGCCTCGCCGGCGGTGGGGGCCTCGCCATGGGTGACGGCGACGATGCGCAGCCGGCGGGCGCCGCCGGGGGTCGGCCACGAGACCTCGTCGCCCACGCGGTAACCGAGCAGGGCGGTTCCGATGGGCGAGAGCACGGAGATTCGGCGTGCCTCGGCGTCGGCGTGCTGCGGGAGCGTGAGCGTGTACTCCTCGTGTTCGTTCGAATCGAGGTCGACGAAACCGACGCGCGAGTTCATCGCGACGACATCGGCGGGGAAGTTCTCGCGCGGCAGCACGGTGGCGGCCGCCAGTTCGTCGCGCAGCGAGGCGCGGCCCGCCGGCTCGGGGTGGCGGGAGAGCAGGAGGCTGAGTTGGAGGTAATCGTCTTTGCGGATGTGGATCATGATGCGGAGTGGTTGGGAGTGGATTGGAGGGAGGAGAGGAGTTCGTGGCCGTTCGGCTCGTGGAAACCGGGCGTGACGACCGGCGGGGCGGCGCGGCCGACCTGGAGCAGTTCGTGGAACGCGAGCTCGATCCGGGCGGCGCGGCGCAGGTCCTCGACCTCGGGCGGGGTGGTGGCCGGGACGAGCACCGCGCTCACCGTCGGATCGGCGAGCGTCCACGCGAGAGCGACATGGCGTGGCGGCAGGCCGCGCTCGCGCGCGATCTGCGCGATCGCGCAGCCGGCCGAGTCGCGGACCGGATACGGACGCAGGACGCTGCGCGGGTGTTCGTCGTCGGTCGGGCCGGTGTAGGGCGGGCGGACGACGAGCCCGAGCCGCTGGTGGCGGGCGAGATCGCGGAGCTCCTGCCACGAACCGGTGTCCCCGGGGGGCGCGAGCTCGGTCTGGATCGTGTCCAGTCGCGAGAGGCGCCGCCGGTCGGCATGCCCGATCCACTCCATCGCGCGCCAGGCGGGGAAACCGACGCCGCCGAGGTGGCGGAACATGCCGCTGCGCTGGAGGTACTCGACGGCGACAAGGGTGTCGTCGACCGGGAGCCCGTCGGTCCAGCGGATGAGCAGCAGGTCGAGGTACGTGGTGCCGAGGCGGCGCAGGGCGCGCTCGCAGCTCGTGCGGATCTCCGCGGCGAGGCGGAAGTAGCTCGAGATGGCGGGAAGGTGGATGCAGTACGACAGCACCACCTCGGGCCGGGCGATCCGGCGGCTGTGCAGCCACCGGCCGACGAGCGTCTCGGAGAGCGCGCCGACCCCGGACTCGCCCGCGTCGTCGCCGCTGTCGGCTTGAAGCTGGATGAAGGTGCCGCCGACTTCGCGGAAGGCGTCGAGCACGGTGTCGGCGTCGGCTGCGGCGGGGTGCCAGCCCAGCGTCGCGGCGTCGAGGCAGTACTCGGAGACGAGGAGGTCGGTGCGACCAAGCTTACGTTGTTTCATGGCGGTGGTCGGGTTCAGGCGGAGAGTCGCTCGTGTTCGCTGACGGACGGCGAGGCGGGCCACAGGACCGTCTCGGAGTACGAGCCGATCGGCCCCTCGGTCACGCGGGTGGCCGCGAAGCGATCGGGCTCGATGAGGATGTGGTGCGGGATCCGGCTGCCGCGGGAGCAACCCGGATTGAGGTAGATCGTGCCGTCTTCCTCGTGGAACCACGCCTCGGGATGATGGACGTGGCCGGAGAGCACGAGCCGCGGCCGGTGCTCGCGGACGAGGGCCGGGAGCCCCTTGTCACCGAGGTCGATGCCGTATTCGCTGCGTGCGACCGGGGTGTCGGTCGGCGGCAGATGGACGAGCCAGATGTCGGCGGCGGTGCGCGGCGCCTCGCGGTAGCCGGCGACCTCGATCGACCGGCCGTGGAGGAAGGCGGTGTCGCCGTCGACGCGCAGGCGCGGACGGGAGAGTGCGCGCAACCAGCCGGCGGGTTGCCGTGGCCGGCCGGGCGGAAGGAACTCGAGGTCGCTGTTGCCGCTGCACACGCACACCGGGCGCGGATGCAGCGTCAGCCACTCGGCGATGAGTGCCGCCTGGCGGTGGAACGGGATCGCGCGGCTCTGGTCGAGGAGGTCGCCGGAGATGCAAAGCAGGTCGTGGTGCGGCGCGGACTCGTGCAGCCAGGCGAACCAGCGCTCGGTGAAGTGGAGATCGGTGACGTGAAGAATGGTCATGGCGGGCAGTGTCGGGGTGTTCTACTGACGCGGGGAGGGCCGGCCGCGAAGTGGGCGGGCAGGCGGGGCAAGGGATGGCGCGATGGCCTCCTGGAGGGCGGGCGGAGCGGTGGTCGCCGGCTCCGCGGCCCGGCGTGGCGGCGGAACCGCTCAGCCGGGGGCCGTGGCGAGCACGTGCTCCGGCGCAGGCTCGAACGAGGACGGGAGTGTCGGGGCCGGAGTCCAGGGATGCCGCAGAAGCACCTGCTCCTCGTGGGACAGGTGGCCGGCGGCACCCTGCATCCACTCCGCGAGTTGTCCCGGCGAGGTGGCGTGGACCACCGCGGTGGCGACGGCCGGGTGGCTCAGGACCCAGGCGAGCTCGGTCTGGGCAAGCGTGTCCCCGCGGCGTTGGGCGACCCAGGCGAGGCGCTCACGGACGCTGAGCTGATGGGTGGAGGGCAGCAGCGCCGCCCAGCGCAGACCGCGCGGCGGGGAATCGACATTGTGCGCGAGCGTGCTGGCCGCGAGCGGCGTGCGGGCGAGGAACGCGAGGCGGTGCTCGGTGCACAGCTCCGCGTACTCGCGCTCGAACGGACGCGGGTCGAGCAGGGAGAAGGCGGCCTGGACCGTCTGCAGGGCGGGGAGTGTGGCTTGTTGGGCGACGGCATTCGCGGTGGCGACCCGCCAGGCGGGGAAGCCGGCGGCACCGAGACGCAGGACGCGGCTCTGGCGCACGAGCGGCCGGAGCGCCTCGAGCAGACGCTCGATCGGCCCGAAGTCCTCGCGCCACTCGATCTGGAGCAGGTCGAAGTATTCGGTATTCAGACGCTGGAGCGAGGCCTCGCAGTTCGCGCGGACGCGGACGGCGAAGTCGGCGGCGGCGCACAGGCGCGCGCCGAGGAAGACCCGCCCGGCGAGGACGAGTCCGCGCCGTCGCTCGGGGTCCTGCGCCAGCCACCGGCCGACGAGGTGTTCCCCCGGCGCGGCGAAGAGCGCGGCGTTCTCGGGATCGCGGCACCACACGGCGCTAGTTTCGACGAGGTTGCCGCCCTGCGCACGGTAGAGGTCGAGGATGGCGGCGGCTTCGGCCGCGCTGGTGCGCCAACCGAAACGGGCGGTGCCGAGCGCGAGCGGGGAGATGGTGAGGTCGGTGCGACCGAAGGGACGGTGATCCATGGCGGTGAGGTCGTGGCGGCAACGCCCGGGGGCGGTGCCGATGGAACGGAGGGGTGGTGCGCCGGGGCGCTGGATGGGCGGGAAGGCGGATCGCGGGCATCCGCCGGGGCGGGACACGGCGCCGCTTCAGCGGCCGCCGGTGGCGAGGAGCGAGGGTCGGCCCGGTCCGTTGACCGGGGTCGCTCCGTCGTGTATCCAGACGAAGGGACTCAGGTCACGGCACCGGGCACGCCCGGGAAGACGACGGGCAACAGGTCGTCTTGGCGGCGCGGGACTGTGGTGCGGTGGTTCATGATTGGATCGAGGGTGAAGAGGCCACGCAATTTCGGTTTGTCAAGGCCTTGGGCGCATCATCGGCACTTTCTTTGCGCGCCGGACTGGTGCAGTATCGGCGGCGTCATGCTCGCCGCGCTGCTCACCACCGGATTCTTCGCCGCGACGGCGGTGTTCGCGCGGCGGGCGGCGCTGGCACTCGGGGCGCCCGAGGCGAACTTCGCGCGGCTGGCGCTGGCGGCGGTGCTGCTGGGTGCGTGGTCGGTGGCGTTCGGTTACGGCTTCGGCGCGGCGCGCGGCTGGTTCTTCGCGAGCGGGCTAGCGGGCTTCGGATTGGGCGGATTGCTGCTGTTCCTGGCACTGCCGCGCGCGGGGGCGAATCTGGCGAATCTCACCGTGCAATGTAGCGCGGCCGTGGTGGCGCTGGTGGTCGAGTGGTCGTGGCTGGGTGTACCGGTTTCGCACGCGAAGTTGCTCTGCTGCGCGGCGATCATGGGCGGCGTGGTGCTCGGGCTGGCGCCGCGGAGTTTTCCGCAGTTTGCGCCACGGGTGTTGCTGCTCGGCGCCGGGCTGGCGGCGCTCTCGGCGGTGGGGCAGGGCGTGGGCCAGGTGCTGAGCCGGAAGGCATTTGCCGTCTTGCGCGCCGAGGGTGTGAAGGCCGATCCCGGTACCGTGACTTTCGAGCGCGTGCTGGCGGGGTTGCTCGTCGCCGTGGTGGCGCTGGTGGTCGTCCGCATCCTCCGAGGATCCGACGCCGCTCCGCCACTCCGCACTCCGCAATCCGCCTTCCGCAATGCGCTGCCCTGGGTTCTGCTCAACACCCTCACCGGCCCGGTGCTGGGCGTGACGTGTCTGCAATGGGCGCTCAGCCAGCCGCAGTGGCCGGCGGGCGTGACGCAGTCAATCATCGCCACGGCGCCGCTGCTCACGGCGCCGCTCGCGTGGAAGCTCGGCGAGGGCCTGCCGCGCGGGCGCTATTTCGCTGGCGCGCTGCTGGCCGTGGCAGGCACGGTGTCGCTCTTTTGGCCGTGGTGGTGATCGGTCGCGGCCCGTCCGGCAGGAGGCGTGCGCGGTCGATTCCGTTCAGGGCGAGACGCGGAACCAGGCGAACTCGGCGCTGCCGGTCGAGAGACGGGCCCCGGTGGTGGTGGCGTGGAGCCCGACTTTCGCGCCGACCCAGCGGCTGCGGATGGCTTGGAACGCGGGGCCGGCGTCGACGTAGGTGGTGCCGTCGGTGCTGGTGCTGAAACGGCAGAGGCCGTTCGCGTCGACCGCGACGCGGAGGCGGACCGAGGGTTGATCAAGCGGAGAAAGAATGGTGACGGTCTCCTGGCTGCCGGTGTCGGCTTTCGCGCAGTCGACGCGGACGAGTTGCGGTCCTTCGGGCGACTGGCGGAGGCCGACCCACGCGTAGTCGTAGCCGAAGACGATGAGACCGGTGGAGTCGCCCGGGCGGGAGGCGTTGAGGCGGAGCTCGGTCTCGGCGGTGAAGGCGAGCGCAGGGAACTTTTGGAGCAGCAGGTGGCCGGCGGTCCAGAGGTTGTCTCCGGCGGGATGCGACACGCAGGCGAGACGCAGCGCGCCGGGCGCGGCGGTGAGCGAGGCCCAGCCGGGCTGCGGGTTGGCCTGCCACTGCCACTGGAGCCCGAGGGCGGGAGCGGCGAACTCGTCGGAGGTGGGCGGGGCAGCGACGGGCTGGACGGGCAGCGATGGTTTGCGGTGCACGAGGACGGGCTCGCCCTTGCCGGTGCCCTGCGGATCGCTGCCCATCACGGGCCAGCCGTCGGCGCGCCACTGCATGGGCTGGAGATGAACGAGACGGCCCCAGGGCAACTTCTCCTGGAAGTGGAGGAACCAGTGCTCGCCGGTGGGCGTGTCGACCCAGGCGCCCTGATGCGGGCCGTTGATCGGGGTCGTACCCTGGTCGAGCACGATGCGGTTCTCGTAGGGGCCGGTGATCTGGCGGGAGCGGAAGACGGCCTGGTAACCGGTGGGCACGCCGCCAGCGGGTGCAAAGATCCAATACCAGCCGTCGCGTTTGTAGAGTTTGGGGCCTTCGAGGGTGACCCAGCCCGGGAGTTGGTCGGCGTCGATCACGACGACACCCTCGTCGAGGGTGCGGGTGCCGTCGGCGGAGAGGCGGTTGAGGGTGATCTTGTTGTTGATACCCGAACGGCTCTTGGCCCAGGCGTGGACGAGATAGACTTGGCCGTCGTCGTCCCAGAGCGGGCAGGGATCGATGAGCCCCTTGCCGGCTTTCACGAGGACCGGCTCGGACCAGCGACCGGCGGGATCGGTGGCGGTGATGACGTAGATGCCGAAGTCGGGGTCCGGGTAGTAGATCCAGTAGCGGCCGTCGTGGTGGCGGATCGCCGGCGCCCAGACGCCGCAGCCGTGGCGCGGTTGGGCGAAGAAGTCCGCGGGCACGAGACGGGGCAGCGCGTGGTTGACGAGTGTCCAGTTCACCAGGTCACGCGAGTGGAGGATGGGCAGCCCGGGGACGTGGCCGAAGCTGGAGGCGGTCATCCAATAGTCGTCGCCGACGCGGACGACATCGGGGTCGGAGTAGTCGGCGTGGAGGACGGGGTTGGCGTAGGTGCCGTCGGCGCGGTCGGGCACCCAAGGGGCAGGCGTCTGGGCGGGCAGTGGGGAGACGACGAAGGCGGCGGCGAGCGCGAGGGGGGCGAGGAGTTTCGGGGAGGCCATGGAGGGAGGATGGCTGAGGAGGGGCGAAGGAAGGGTGCGGTCGCCGGGCTGGACTGACGAGGAAATTGGAGGCTGCGACCGGCCGCGCTTCGCGCAGGCGGGCTGGGTGGAAACGGTCTCCAGCAACTCACTGGACAAGGCGGGGCGAGTTTTGCCAGCGTCGACCCTTTGTGCCCAGCCACCGACTTCCCATGAGCAACGCCACCTCCTCCATGAAACAAGGTAATCCCGCCGTCGTCGGCCTCGCCGGCTTCGGCCTCACGACGTTGATGCTCCAGTTCCACAATGTGGGCTGGGCCGGCCTCGGGCCGGTGATCTGGCTCGGCCTCGTCTTCGGCGGCGCCGCGCAACTGATCGCGGGTCTCCAAGAAAAGGCGACTGGCAACAACTTCGGCTACTGCGCCTTCACCGCGTATGGCGCGTTCTGGATCAGCCTCGCACTGATGCTGCTCGGCAACCACTTCGGCATCTGCAAGGCCTCGCACCACGATGTGGGCTGGTTCCTCGTGGGCTGGACGCTCTTCACCGTGATTCTCTGGCTCGGCTCGCTGCGCATCCACGGCGCGATGGCGACGACCTTCACGCTGCTGCTCGTCGGCTTCATCCTGCTCGATGTGGCGCATTTCTGCCCGCCCGAGTTGGCGCCGACCGTCACGAAGATCGCCGGCTACGAGCTGATGGCCTGCGCGCTGGCCGCCTGGTACATGATGGCCCGGATCATCCTCAACGATCTCGCCGGGCGCGAGCTGCTGCCCGCCGGTCAGCCCTGGATCAAGGGCTGAGCGATCACGCCTGCCTGACGCATCTTCGGATCGTGCAAAACGGCGGCTCTGCGGGGCTGCCGGTTCTTTTTTAGGGTGGGGCGAGGGAGGATGCGCGAATCCAACGAGTCCAGTCGAAGACTGGACCTACGGGGTGAGCCGGCGGGCAAGTAGGACCGGTCTCCGACCACAGTCGTCCCACAGAAGCGGGAAACGACGGTGCGGCCGTGGGCCTTCGGAGGGAGCGCGGCGGCGGCGAGGAAAGTGGCGATGCAGGATCTGG
>JAGVUB010000138.1 GCA_019136515.1 Verrucomicrobiota bacterium | reverse complement strand
AAGTGGGGTGGTCGGTGGACTCCGCCGCCGGTTTCGTACCTACTGGAACGCGGCTGGACGGAGAGCGGGACGCGAGGCGCCCCGCTACGGGGCAGTGACGCGGAGGCGAAGGAAACGGCGGGGGGTGGTGCCCATGGCCACGGCGTCCTGTGCGGTAATCGGGCCGGAGCCGGCGGTGTAGGTGCGCCCCTCGACGGCAGTCCAGGTGGCGAGGTCGGTGCTGGACTCGAGCGTGTAGGTGAGGTCGTCGGCGACGGCACGGCGCGGGAAGGTGAGGGTGAGCAGGCGGACGCCGGCGGTGTCGCTGATGTCGAGGATGACGGGGTTCGCGACCGGGCCGCGGGTGGGGAGGTTGAAGGCGTAGCGGGCGAAGTTGCTCAGGCCGTAGCCGTCGGGATCGGCGCCCGGGCCGGAGATGGCGTCGTTGGTGAGATCGGAGCCGGAGAAGTTGGCGGCGCGCCAGGTGGCAAAGACTGCAGGCGGGGCTTCGGTGAATTCGTCGGCGCCGATGTCGACGCCGGCGCCCTGCGGACGCACCTCGCCGTCGAAGTCCGCGACGAGGCCGGCGATGGAGCGGCCCTGGTCGACCACGGAGGCGATGCGGGAGGCGAGGCGGAGGTTGCCGGTGGCGGGAGCGACGAACCAGGCCGCCTGGGCGTCGGTGACGTTGTTGCCGAGAGTGGCAGAGGCGCCGTCGCGTTGGCGGATAAGGGCGTTGGTGAGGTTGTTGTAGATCTGCGCGGTGGTCGCCGCGAAGCGGTACTCGATGGCGTGGGGATAACCGCTCTGGAGGAAGATGGTGTTGTTGTAGACCTGGACGTCGGACGCACTCTCAAGGCCGATGCCGACATCGGCGAAGCCGGCGACGGCGCGATGGTAGATCATGTTGTTGCGGATCACGCCGCCGGTGGTGGGGCTGGAGCCGAGTCCGAAGCCGATGCCGCGGTCACAGTCGACGATCAGGTTCTGCTCGACGGCGATGTCGACGCACGAGTTCCAGAAGTGAATAGCGTGCTCGGCGACCGCGCCCGAGGGGCTGCGGATGCTGCGGAAGGTGCAGCGACGCACGGTCCAGTTGCGGGCGCGGTGGGCGTCGACGCCGCCGATGTACCACTGCGGGCCGATGCCGGCGGGATACTCGAAGAGACAGTCCTCGACGAGGCCGTTGTCGGAGTGGTCCGCGGAGCCGTTGCTGGGCACCTTGAGCATCTGCTCGCCGGTATTGAAAAATCGGACGTTACGAAAGATGCAGTTGTCGATGTCGAGCTGGAGCTGGACGGCGTGGTTGGCGCAGTTGCCGACGGAGATGTTCTCGAGGGTGAAGTTGTCGGCGGCGACGCCGATGAGGTTGCCCACGGTGCCGCCGGTGCGGGAGCCGTCGGCGTTGAAGACCGAGTCGCCCTGGAGGACGACGGCGTCGCGGTTGCCGGAGAGACCGCGGAAGGTGACGCCGGACTGGACGAGGTAGAGCGAGTTGTAGTCGCCGAGGGTGTAGACGCCGTCCTGCAGGAGGATGGTGCGCGGGCCGTTGAAGTTGTTCAGGGCGAAGACGGCGTCGATGAGCTGCGCCGTGGTCGACACGGTGACGGAGCCGCTCGGCTGGGCGGCGAGCGGGGCGCAGGCCATGACGAGGCCGAGAAGGAGAACGCGAGGGCTCATGGCGAGGTGATGCGGACGCGGAGTAAACGGCGGGGCGCCAAGCCCACGGCCACGACGTCCTGTGCGGCGATCGGGCTGGGGCCGGCGGTGTAGGTGCGCCCTTGGATGGCGGTCCGGGCGGTGAGGTCGGGGCTGGCCTCAAGCGAGTAGGTCGGGTCGGTGGCAGCGGCGACGGCAGGGACCTCGGTCCAGGTGAGGATGGTCTGGCCCTCGTGGTGGCGGGCGAGGAGGCTGGCGACCTGGGCGGAAACGAGAGGGGCGAAAATCAGCCAAGCAGCGCCGAGGGCGGCGGCGCGGCGGAGGAGACCGGGAGTTGGAGACATGGATGCATGGGCCGGGCTTGGGGATGATGAATGATGAACGGACTGATCCGGCGCAGGGGCGCCTGCGTCGTGCAAACGGGGCCGGTGCAAAACCGACGGCAACTGTTGAAGAGGGCCGTGGCTGTGCGTGCCGGAACTTTACGGGCCCTTCACGAGCGCTTGATGGGATTTTGACCGAAGGGCCGTCTTTCGACTGGAGCCGTTCGGGCCGGCGAAGGTCCCGGGATGGTGGTGGCGCACGGAACGCGAGACGGCCGGGGACGGGTGGCGGGCGTGAACCCCGACACAACTGGCTGCCGGATTGTGTCGTGCCATAACGGAAGCCGCCAAGGCGTCCGGTACCCTGGGCTCTGCCAGCGAAGACTCTGGAGCGATGCGCTTCCGCAAGCTTCCATCGGTTGCGCAGTGTGCAAGAGACCGACACAGGCACGGACGGGAGCGGGACGGGTGGTCAGGCCGAGCGCGGGTGCGGCACAATAAGGTGGCGGGCCGTTGGCGCCTCTCGCCGGATCGATGCCGAGATGAGGATCCGCGCTGTGCGCATAGACGCCACGGCCGGAAATTCATGGGCAGAGGCGTCTTTGCCGGAGGTGGATCGCGCGGCTCGCCGCATTGGAAAGGGAGGGCCGGCCGCCCCCACAGGCGGCCGGCTTTTCCGCCGATGCCGGCGGACCGGTGTCGGAGAGGAATGGCCGACGACTTTGAGTATCGGAACGCTGGTGGCGAGCCGGGTTTGCCGGCGGAGGTGCAAATATCCTGCGAAAATGGCGACGAGGCGGCGTGGGGACTTCGCGGTATTGGGTCGCCGCGTTGCGAATGGGGCTGAGCCGGGAATGGACGACTACGTCGGCCAACTCCGGGGAGTTCACGGGGCGGCGATGCGGACGCGGAGGAAGCGGCGGGGCGAGTCGGGATCGCCGAGAGCGACGGAGTCCTGGGCGGTGATCGGGTCAGCCCCCGGGGCGTAGGTGCGGTCGGGTACCGGAACCCAGGTGACGAGATCGGCGCTGCTCTCGACGACGTAGGTCAGGTCGGTCGCACTGGGGCGGCGGGGGAAGGTGAGCGTGAGGTAGGTCGCGCCGCCGGTGGTGACGGAGCCGAGGGTGACCGGCGCCGCGACCGGGCCGCGGGCGGGAAGGGCGAAGCCGTATCGTTGGAAGTTGGCGACGCCGGCGCCGTCGGGATCGGCGAAGGGGCCGGAGATGGCGTCGTTGGCGAGCTCGGCACCGGAGAAGTTGGCGGCGCGCCACGCGGTGTAGTCGGCCCCGACGGGGAGCGCGAAGGCCCCGAGGGCGGGCGGCGCGGCGTAGGTGTCGCCGAGGAAATCCGTGGTGCTCAGCGGGTGGCTCGCGCCGGCGGCGAGGACCGGACTGCCGGCGCGGAGACGATAGTCGGCGAGTGGGGCGGAGGCGAAGAGCGGATCGGCGCCGTAGAGGCCGCCGGTCTCGGCCACGGGAAGCGAGGGCGTGGACTGCGCGGGGTTGGCGGTGTTGTACCAGAGATTGCGCGCGAAGGAGAACGAGGCGGGCGCGGTGTTGGAGCCGACGTTGACGAAGGTCGAGAGGTCGCCGCGGTCGTAGTGGACGATGTTGTTGGCGACGGTGTTGTTGCCGCAGGCGGCGAAGGTGTAGGAGCTGCTCGAGACCGTCTCCTGCAGAATGCGCACGACCCAGTTGTGCGGGGACACGATGGTGTTGTTCACCGCGACGCAGTCGACGGCGCCGACGAAGGCCAGCGGAGCGTCGGATCCGATGAAGACGTTGGCGACGACGCGGATGTCGCGCGCCTCGTAGTTGATGGCCGGTGGCGCGGCGAGGGAGGGACGGAAGAACTCGTAGCCCGTGCTGCCGCCGATGTTGAGGGTGCGCGCGCCGCACTCCTCGAACCAATTGGCGCGGATCTCGATGGCGGAGCTGCCGCCCTTGGACTGGACGGCGTTGGTGCCGGCGCGGGTGAAGCGGTTGCGGGCGATGAGTCCGCGGTGGCAGCCGACGTGGTCGATGCCGCTGCCGCCGGAGCTGCCGTCGGCGATCTCGCAGTCGAGGACGAAGTAGTCGTTCACACCGGAGAGCTTGAGGGCATCCTGGTTGCCGCCGGTGCCGACATGGTGGATGCGGAGACCGCGGAAAACGACATGGCGGGTGGCCTCCTCGTTGTTATAGTCGCCGCCGTCGTCGCAGTTGATGCCGTTGCTGGTGGCGCCGGTGACCTCGAGGTCGTGGAGCACGAGATAACGGGCGCGGGTGAGGTGGAGCCCCTCGCCACCGCCGGAGATGACGGGGCGTGCTTCGCCCGGCGCGCCGCCGATCCAGATCGGGGCGGCGGCGGTGCCGGCGAGGTTGGAGAGATAGGTGCCGCCGGAGTAGGTGCCGGCATGGGCGCGCACGGCGGTGCCGGGCGTGGCGAGGCCGGTGGCGCGCGCGATGGTGCGGTAGGGCGCGGCGACGGAGCCGTCGCCGGTGGTGTCGTTGCCGGTGGTGGCGACGTGGATCTCGCGGGTGGGTGCGAGGCCGCTCTCGAAGGTATCGGTGGCAAAGGTGAGCGCGGCCGTGGTCTGCGCGGTGAGCGGCGCCGCGAGGGCGGCGGCCCACAGGGCGACGGCGAGCGGGCGGCGAAGAAGATACGAGGCGCGCGAACGGGCGGGACGGCGGATGGTTCCGTTGGGCGGGCTCATGGCGAGGGGAGAGGTCGCGCCGACCGCGTGGACCGACAAACGCGAAAGCACCCCGCCTCGCGCGGGCGCGTGGTTTTTACGTGGGCTTCACGGTTGTTTCAGCCGTTTTTCAACGAAGGAGGCGCCGGTGACCCGAAGCCGCTCCGCCGCAGCCGTCGGGCGCGCCTCTTCCCGTCGGAACCGCGGGCTGGTTCGCGCCAACCTCGCCATTGACC
Organism: Verrucomicrobiota bacterium; assembly: GCA_019136515.1. Lineage (GTDB taxonomy): Bacteria > Verrucomicrobiota > Verrucomicrobiia > Opitutales > Opitutaceae > CAJCBL01. The sequence goes on along the minus strand of JAGVUB010000138.1, from coordinate 22,794 downwards.
GCAGGCGGGGCGCACCCCTAACTCTCGCGTTTTCAATCATGGCCACGCCGTCCTCTTCCGACAACCTCATGGAAACCCTCGTGTCGCTGTGCAAGCGGCGCGGCATCATCTACGCCTCCTCGGAAATCTACGGCGGCCTCAACGGCTTCTTCGACTACGGCCCGCTCGGCGCCGAGCTGAAGCGCAACATCCGCAACGCCTGGTGGCAGGACATGGTCCACCGCCGCGACGACGTCGTCGGCCTCGAATCGTCGATCATCATGCACCCGAAGGTGTGGGAGGCTTCTGGGCACGTGGCCGGCTTCACCGACCCGCTGGTCGACTGCAAGACCTCCAAGCAGCGCTACCGCGCCGACCAGTTGTTCTTCGCCGCGGTCGTGGTCGACGGGAACACCATCGGCTATGTCTCCGCGCTCGAGAGCGAGCGCACCGCCGAGGAGCTGCAGGAGAAGGCCGAGGCGTTGAAGCGCAAGAAGGCCGTGCAGGGCGCGCTTGCGCCGGTCGCGGTGAAGGAGTTCACCGAGGCCACGCCGGAGCAGATCCCGCTCATCCCTTCGCCCGCCACCGGCGAGCCGGGCAGCCTCACACCGCCGCGCGCGTTCAACATGATGTTCGAGACGCACGTCGGCCCGATGCGCGACTCGTCCGCCGTCGCCTACCTGCGCCCCGAGACCGCGCAGGGCATGTTCGCCGATTTCCGCAACGTGATCGACACCACCCGCGTGAAGCTGCCCTTCGGCATCGCGCAGGTCGGCAAGTCGTTCCGCAACGAGATCACGCCGCGCAACTTCATCTTCCGCTCCCGCGAGTTCGAGCAGATGGAGATGGAGTATTTCATTCATCCCGACGCCGACTGGTTCGCCTGCCACGAGGAGTGGCTGACCTGGTGCCAGGATTGGTTGAAGTCCATCGGGCTGCCCGCCGATCACCTTTCGCTGCACGAGCACCCGAAGGAGAAGCTCTCGTTCTACAGCCGCCGCACGGTGGACATCATGTTCAAGTACCCGTTCGGCGTGCAGGAGCTGTGGGGCATCGCGGCCCGCTCCGACTACGATCTCCAGCAGCACCAGAAGTTCTCCGGCGTGCCGCAGACGTGGTTCGACGAGGCCACGAAGGCCAAGGTCGTGCCGCACGTGATCGAGCCGGCGGTCGGCGTCGACCGTATCCTGTTGGCCGTGCTCTGCGCCGCCTATGCCGAGGAGGACGTGAAGGACGAGAAGGGCAACGTGGAGAAGCGCACCGTGTTGCGCCTCAATCCGCGCATCGCCCCCTTCAAGGTCGCCGTGCTCCCGCTGCTCAAGAACAAGGAGCAGCTCACCAGCCGCGCCAAGGCCCTCTACGCGAAGCTCAAGCGTCGCTACAATGTCTCGTACGACGACGGCGGCGCCATCGGCCGCCGCTACCGCCGCCAGGACGAGGCCGGCACGCCGTGGTGCGTGACGATCGACTTCGACACGATCGAGAAGCCCGGCGACACCTTCACGCTCCGCGACCGCGACACGATGCAGCAGACGCGGATCACCGAAGCTGAGCTGTTCGCGCTGCTGGCCGAGAAGGTCGACAACGCGTAAGGAAGGTAGGGACGGCGCTCCGCGCCGTCCGCGCCGCCGCGTGGCGCCGTTCGCGAGAACGGCGATGCTCGTGTTCGAGCAAGGCTCGCCGCTTCTGGCCACCGCTTTCCCAGAACCCGGCGGATCGTCGGCGGGTTCGGGAGCTGAAGATCGCAATTAAGCATCCCTTAATTAGCACCTCGGGTATTAAAGGAAAGGCATCTAGGGCTTAATAGTGACTTGCCCGGCTCTGCTAACCTGTTAATTACCAAGCATGAAACGGGAGCTCACGGGACAGTGGTTTCCCCAAACAGTTGGAGGTGAAACGTGGAAGGCATTTGTGCCGCTTCCGCTTCCGCCCGAGCCGATGTTGGTGCTCGATGCCGATTTGCAGACACGGCTCCAACGAGCGGCTGTTGCACTCGGCAAGCTCGACAGTGCCACCGATTTCCTGCCCGACCCGGCGCTGTTCCTCTATAGCTATGTGCGCAAGGAGGCGGTGCTTTCTTCACAGATCGAAGGAACTCAATCCACCCTCGACGAGCTTCTGCTTTTCGAGAACGAAGGCGCTCCCGGGGTGCCGGTCGACGATCTGCAGGAGGTCTCCAGTTATGCCACGGCGATGGACCACGGGCTCAAGCGCCTCAGCGAGGGTTTCCCGCTGTGCCTGCGGCTCATTCGTGAGATCCATGGCGTGTTGCTCAGTCATGGCCGCGGCAGTGGCAAACAACCCGGAGAGTTCCGGACGTCGCAGAACTGGATCGGCGGCAGCCGGCCCGGCAACGCGGTCTATGTCCCTCCTCCTCCAGACCAGTTGCTCGAATGCCTCGGGGCGCTCGAAAAGTTTCTCCACAATGAGCCGGGCCCGACTCCGACCTTGGTCAAGGCGGCGCTGGCGCATGTGCAGTTCGAGACGATCCATCCGTTCCTCGATGGCAACGGTCGTATCGGCCGCTTGCTGATCACGCTGCTGTTCGTCCACGAGCGCATCCTCTCGCAACCGCTCCTCTACCTTAGCCTGTATCTGAAGCAAAATCGCAGCGCTTATTACGACCTTCTGCAGCGTGTGCGCACCGACGGTGTATGGGAGGAGTGGCTGGCGTTCTTCCTCGATGGCGTGGCGGAGACCTCCGAGCAGGCTGCCGGCACGGCGAAGCGACTGCTCAAGCTTTTCGCCGCCGATGCCGAGCGCATCCATGGGCTCGGCAAGGCTGCGCCCACGGCGCTGCGCCTCCATGGCTTACTCCAGAAGCGCCCGTTTACGACGGCGGTACGCGCTGCTGCCGCACTGGATCTCTCGTTTCCGGCGATCTCCGGTGCGCTCGATAAGCTTACCGAACTCGGGATCGTCCGTGAGATCACCGGCGGCGCGCGCAACCGGGTCTTCGCCTACAAGGACTATCTCTCCATCCTCGGTGAAGGTACCGAGCCGCTTTGAGCGAGGGCACTCGCCTTCAGTCGAACCCCGGGCGCTTGAACTTCCGGGCGGCGGGGAACTTCGCTTCGGCGGCGCGGCGGAGGCGCTCGAGTTGGACCAACAGGTCGAGGATCGCGTCGCTGTGCTCGGCGGCGAAGTGCTCGCGCAGGCGCGCCCAGGCGGCGATCGAGCGGTCGATCGCGAGCAACGCGATCTTGGCGGAGCCGTCGCTGTCGCGCGGCAGGTCCTCGAGGTGCAACTGGCGTTCATCGACGGCGCCCTGCACGGCGCGGTGGAGCTTCACCTCGATGAAGAACAGGTACCACTGCACGACATCGAGCGCGTCGTGGATCGCGGCCGCGGTGGCGTCCGGCTGGCCGATGCCGAGGCGGCTCTCGGTGGCGAGGGCCTTTTCGGTATCGGCGAGCGCGCCCGGGATGGCGCGCAGGAGGTTGTGTCCGGCTTTACGGTACGAGGAGGCGGCTTTGAACAGCGCTGTGCCGGAGCGGGCCGCTGCGCGGCGCCGCCGTTGGTCGGCTCTCTCGGTAACGGCCTGCAGCTCGGGCGAATCGAGATCAATGCCGTGTCGCTTGGCATCGCGCCGGATCATGCGGATCACAGCGGCGAAGGAGAGGACGAGTTCGTTCCAGAATGCCTCGTTGCCGGTGTCGTCGTTGGAACGATCGCTGGCAGCTTCGCGCCGCTCCCCAGTGCGGTAGACTGCGCAGCGGGCGGTTTGCGGGCAGCGTTCGCACCAGCGGTCGCAGTAGTTGTGGATGCCGGAGATCAGACCGGGAGCGGCGGAGTCGCGCCGCAAAGCCGCGATCTCGGCGTCCAGTGCCTTCGCGCTCACGGCCCGGCGTCGTTTGGCATTCTCGGGTTTTCGTTTCGGAGAGTTGGCCATCGGTGGCTCGCCCACGAACAAGCAGGTTCGTCCCGCCTGCGCAATCCGGAGGACGACGGCGAGCCAGCACTACACGGTTGCTTGCTCTGGTTCACCGTGGGGTAGGTCGCGGGCTCGCGATCTCCCCGTGGCGACGGCTGCGCCCAGCCCATGCAAGCGGCTCCTGCCTCCGTCCTTTTGCGTTGAACCGTGGCGGCGTTCGCCGGTTTCATCCGGCACGATGCCCGACGCCGAAATCGTCAACGTATCCCGTCATCTCTGGGCGCAGGCGGCGCAGCAACCCGCGGCGCCGGCGCTGCGCATTCCGATCGGTCGGGCCGGCGGTGGGGAGATCCGCTACGCGCAGTTGTCGTTCGCGGAACTCGCGGCCGAGGCGGACGCGTGGGCGTGGCGACTGGCGAAGGCGGGCGTGCGGCGGGGCGACCGGGTGCTCGTGCTGGTGTGGCCGGGACTGCCGCTGATCGCCGCGGTGTTCGCGCTGCTCAAGCTGGGTGCGCCGCCGATCGTGATCGACCCCGGCATGGGCCGGAAAAACTTCCTCGCGTGCGTCCAGCGCACGCAGCCGCGCGTGCTGCTCGGCATCGCCCGCGGGCAGATCGCCTCCTGGATTTTCCGCGACGCGTTCCGCTCGGTGCGGCGGCGCCTGTGGGTGAGCGGCAATCCGGCGCAGCGGATCGCGCACGGCCCCGTGCCCGTGTTCCCGGCGGCGCCGACGGCGGCCGACGACTTGGCGGCGATCCTCTTCACCTCCGGTTCGACCGGAGCGCCCAAGGGCGTGTGCTACGAGCACGGGATGTTCGAGGCGCAGGTGCGACTGGTGGGCACGACGTACGGGATCGCACCCGGCGAGGTCGATCTCGCGGTGCTGCCGGTCTTCGCGCTCTTCAATCCCGCGCTCGGCATGACGACCGTCGTGCCGCAGCTCGATCCGTCGCGTCCGGCGGCGGCCGATCCGGCGCACCTCGTGCAGGCGATCCGGCAGAACCACGTGACCAACAGCTTCGGTTCGCCGGTGATCTGGACCAAGGTGACCCGCTATTGCACCGAGCGCGGCATCGTCCTGCCCAACGTGCGGCGTATCCTGATGGCGGGCGCACCGGTGCCGCCGGCGCTCTTCGCGGCGATGCGGCAGGTGTTCCCCGGCGCGCAGCTTCACTCCCCCTACGGTGCGACCGAGGCGCTGCCGGTGAGCAGCATCGGTCCAGCGGTGGACGGTGGTCGGTTGGCGGTTGGCGGTGCGGGGACCGGAAACCGGAAACCGGTGGCCGGTGGCCAGTTGCCGGTGGGCGGTGGCCGAGAACCGGAGACTGGGAACAGGAAACCGGAAACGGCGGACGAGACGGGCGGTGCCATGCCTGGTTCCTCCTCCATCGTCCATCCCCCATCGCCCATCGCCGCCGGCACGGCGGCGGAGACGTTGCGCGGCCGCGGCACCTGCGTGGGCCGGCCGGTGCGCGAGATGACAGCGAAGGTGATCGCGATCGTCGACGGCCCGATTGCCACGCTGGCCGAGGCGGCGCGGCCCGGTGGTGACGGCGGCCTACGACCTCCTGCCCGAGGCGACCGCGCGGGCGAAGATCTACGAGGAAGCGGCGGCAGCCCCGGTGCTGGACTCGGCCGATCCGCAGTCCGCGTTCCGCCTTCCGCAATTGTCGCCGTCCGGCGCTGCCGTCTGGCACCGCATGGGCGATGCCGGCTACCTCGATGCGGAGGGGCGGTTCTGGTTCTGCGGGCGGCTGGCCGAGCGGGTCGAGACCCCGCATGGCGCGCTGTATCCGGACTGCGTGGAGCCCATCTTCAACCAGCATCCCCGGGTGCGGCGCACGGCGCTGCTCGGCTTTGGGCCGCGCGGCAAGCAGGTGGCGGCGCTGGCGGTCGAGTGCTGGCCGGGCCAGCGCCCGCGCGGCGATGCGGCGCGGCGCGCGCTCGGTCGCGAACTGCGGGACCTGGGCGAGGCGCACGCGCACACCCGGCTGGTCCGCATCTTCTACTTCGTGGACCGGTTCCCGGTGGATGTGCGGCACAACGCGAAGATCCACCGGCTCCAGCTTGCCCGCGCGCTCGCGGGCCGCCCGGGCCTGGAGCTCGACAAACGCTGAGGCAGCCCACCGCAGGCGAGGCCCGGGCCGAGGAGGTCGGGCCGATGCGGTCGGGGGCTGCGCCGCGCGCGGAGGCCCGATTTGCTCGCTCCTTTGTTCCTGCCGACCTGTGCTCTACATCTCGATACTCGATCTTCCATGCCGCGGCTCAGCGGCAGTCCCCGGGGTAGCCGGCGGTGGCGGTTGAAGAATTACAGTGCATCTGCGGCCGGGCTGGTGCACTCAAAATGCCATGCCCCGTACCTCGAACTGTTTCCGGTATGCCCTAATTGTGGTGACGCTGGCGCTCGCCGCCGGTGTCGCCCTGCCTGCCTCCGCTGCACCGGATGCCGCGGCCCAGTCCGTTTCGACGGTCGACCTCGTCGGGACGTGGGAGGGCGAGTCGGCGGGTGAGATCGGACGGTTCATATTCATGCCGGATGGGAGCGCCGACATCATCAAGGAGGGGGAGTCGCTGCGGACGAGTCTCCCGGAGGGCGCGAAGCTGCGCTACGAGACCGACACCGGGAAAGTGCCGATGGAGATGGATATTGTCGCGATCGCTCCCCACGGGAACGAGCTTGGCCGGCTGAAGATGATCTTCGCCGTGCTCGAAGCGCGGCGGATCAAGCTGCGGACGTTCTTCAACGATGTGCGCCCGGCCGGTTTCGATGACGGGGCCAAGGATGACACCATCGTCCTGAAGAAGCTGGAATGACTCGCGGTCGGAGCTTTCGGTTGCGAGCGGCTTCGCGGCGTTGTCAGGTCGACGGCCGGAGCACGCGGATCATCTCGAGGAGAAATGCGCGGCGGATGGCGTCGTAGCCGCGCCGGTTGGGGTCCTCGAGGTTCACGAAGTACCAGTAGGTGGGATCGTCGACGCGGTAATGGGGGTTCGAACGGTCGCGGCAGTGCATTCCGTGGCCGAGCAATGTCGCGTGGACGTCGACGACATGCACGTTGGGCCTGGCGGACGCCGCTTCACGGATGTGGCGGTTGAACTCGGCGTGGACACGCAGGCCGTCGGGCCAGGGTGGGAGAGGTTTGATGAGGCGGAGCAGGGGATTCACTCGCTCGATGTCGCCCGCACCGTCGGTGGGATCGAAGATGGTGGCGACGAAGATCTCGCAGCCACCGGGAAAGCGCGCGGTGACACCGTCGAGCAGTTGATCGAGCCGTTGGCGGAATGCGGCCGCGTAGCGCCGGCCCTCGCCCCACGTGGCTCCGTAGAGCGCTTCGTCGCGCGGCGGGCGGGCGCCGTAGTCGTGGATGAGGTCGATGCCGCCGGTGGACAGGACGACGATGCCGCGTGTGGTGGCGGGCTGCGGTCCGAGTTCGGCGAGGTGGTAGCGCAGGTGGTCGCCCGAACTGGTGGAGTTGGCCGCGAGGTTGCGTTTGCGGAGGTTGGGAAAGACGCGGCGCAGTTCGCAACCGGCGATGTCGGACTCATCACCGGGCGGCACCTCGGCCAGTCGGTCGAAGAACCCGAAGCCGGGTTTGGCGCCGAAGCCCGTCACGACGCTGTCGCCCAAACCGAGCAGGAGGGTGTCGCCGTGATGCCAGACACTCGTGAAGGCTTCGGCCGGCACAGCTGGGCCGGCGGGTCCCGACCCCATCGGCGGGTTGTAGCGGCGGTAGAACCAGAAGAGCGCCCCGGCGAGGCAGGCGAGGACGAGCAGGAACTTCAGGCGGATCTGGTACCAGCGGGGGCGGGCGGGGGCGGTGGTGCTGCGCATCGTACCGGAGTTTCTGAGCCAAAGAGACCTGAGGCGAGGAGGAAGGCACAAACGTGCGGCGTCGGTTGGAGCCACAAGCGGGGGAGCCTGAAGAGGCGCCGTCCATGAGAATTTCCCCGCGGGCTTTGACCGCGGGCGGTGTACGGATATGAGCTAGGCCCGCGCCAACCCGCCAACCGCAACGCCCATGATCCTGCGCCACGTCCTGCTCGCCCTTGTCCTCGGATTCTTCTGCACCGGTCGTGTGCTCGCGTTCTCGTTCGGCGAGAAACACGTGGCCGCCTCGCTCGTGGCTGAGCACACGGCTCTGGTGCCCGGCAAGACCGCCACCGTCGCGCTGCGGCTCGTGCACGACGAGCACTGGCACACCTACTGGAAGAACCCGGGCGAGGCGGGACTGGCGACGACGATCAAGTGGACGCTGCCCGCAGGTTACGCCGCTGGGCCGATCCAGTGGCCGGCTCCGGAGATCACCGACACGGGCGGTGTGCTCACCTATGGCTATGGCGGTGATCTGCTCCTCTTGGTCGACGTCGCGGTGCCGACCGATGCGGTGCTGGGCGCAAACGTGACACTGCGGGCTGAGGTCGACTGGCTGATGTGCAAAGAGGCGTGCATCCCCGGGGCGGCGCAGCTGGAGCTCACGCTGCCGGTGGCGGCGACGTCGGTGGCCGACGCCAACTGGGCGCCGCGGATCGCGGCCGCGCGCGCGGCGGTGCCGGCACCGACCGACAAACTCGCGGCCCGCGCCTATCGCACCGCTCGCGAGCTGACGATCCGCGTCGAGCCGCGGGACCCGGCCGTGCGGCGCGAGGGGTTGATGGTGGCGTATTTCGACGAGAACGGCGCGGTGGAGGCACGGGCGCTGCAACCGGCGCGCGCGGCCGGCGGCGCGCTCGAGTTCACGGTGACGCAGGCGGAATCGGCCGGTGCACCGCGCGAGCTCGCGGGCCTGCTCGTGGCGGAGTCCGGCTGGTGGCCGGGCGGGCCGAAGGCGGTCTCGATCCGGATTCCGGTGCAAGATGGCCGCCCTGGGCGGTTCCGGTGCGCGCGGTGCCGGGATTGTTCGCCCTGAAGGGCCGGCCTACGGGATCGCGGGCATTCTCGCCTTGGCGTTTCTCGGCGGGCTGATTCTGAACCTCATGCCCTGCGTGTTCCCGGTGCTCGGGATCAAGATCCTCGGGTTCGTACAGCAGGCCGGCGCGGAGCGCGCGAAGGTGCGGCTGCACGGGCTCACATTCGCGGCGGGCGTGTTGGTTTCGTTCTGGGCGCTGGCGGGAATCCTCCTCGTGCTGCGGCCGGCGGACGGCGCGGCGGCGCAGGGCTGGGGCTTCCAGCTGCAGAACGCGGGGTTCGATTTCGCGCTCGCGATCGTGATGCTGGTGTTCGGGCTCAGCCTGAGCGGCGTGTTCGAGATCGGCGGCTCGCTCATCGGGGCCGGGGCCGGGCTGCAGGCGAAAAGCGGTTACGCAGGATCGTTCTTCTCGGGCGTGCTCGCGACGGTGGTGGCGACGCCGTGCTCGGCGCCGTTCCTCGCGCCCGCGCTCGGTGCGGCGATGGTGCTGCCGCCCGCGGCGGCGCTGGCGGCCTTCACGGCGATCGCGGCCGGGCTGGCGACGCCGTACCTCGTGCTGTCGTTCGCGCCGGCGCTGGTGAAGGTGCTGCCGCGGCCCGGGGCGTGGATGGAGACGTTCAAGCAGTTCATGGCGTTCCCGCTCTATGCCACGGTCGCATTCCTGCTCTGGGTGCTGGCCGGACTGCTCGGCGACGACCACTTCGCGTTTCTCTTCGTGCTGCTCGGACTCGTGCTGATCGCGGCTGCGGTCTGGGTGCTGGGCCGCTGGGCGGTGCCGCATCGCGTGGCGCGCACTCGCTGGGTCGCGCGGCTCTGCGCGGCGGCGCTGTTTGCTGCCGGTCTTGCGTTGGGCTGGCCGAAAGCGACGGACGCAGGACCCTCGTCGGAGAATGCGGCGGTGGTGCCGCAGCCCGATTGGCAACCGTGGTCGACCGAGGCGGTGGAGCGGTTGCGCGCGGAGGGGCGGATCATCTACGTGGATTTCACGGCGCGTTGGTGCGTGACCTGTCAGGTCAACAAGGGCGTGGTCTTCGGCTCGGCCGAGGTGCTGCGCGAGTTTCGCGACCGCAAGGTCGCCGCGCTGCGCGCCGACTGGACACGCCAGGACCCGAAAATCACTGCGGAGCTGCAGCGCTTCGGCCGCGCGGCGGTGCCGGTGAACCTCGTCTATCTGCCCGGGCGCGCCGAGCCGCTGCTGCTGCCGGAGGTGCTCACGCCGGGTACCGTGCTTGAAGCGGTGCGCGGCGCGCCGTGAGCGGATTTGCTGCATTGCGGCGGCGCCACGGTTGAGCTGTGTGCGAATGCGGACTCGCGACGTGTGCGACGGTTTGCGAGATCTGGGAACGTCGTTCCAGTGTCCGCCGGCTTCGACCCAAACCCAGCCGCTACTCCCCATGCTTCGCTCGATCGCCCGCTGTTGCGCGCCGTTGCTCACGGCGCTCGCTTCTTCTCTCGCGCTCGCCGCCACTGAAGACACCTCCGGCTGGACTCCATGGCCGTATGTCGAGCCGATCCCCGGTTCGGCGCTCGACCTGAGTGCCCTCAACGGCCCCGGGCCCGCTGGCGCGCGCGGCCGGGTTGTTGTGCAGGACGGCCATTTCGCGACTGCGGCGGACGGGCGGCGAATCCGTTTCTGGGGGTGCAACATCAGCAGCGAACAGAACTTTGTCTCCGCCGCCGACGCTGACACCCTCGCGCGCCGGCTCGCGCTGGGCGGCGTGAACATCGCGCGTCTCCACCACATGGACAATCCGTGGTCGGTCGCCTCCGGCGGGAGCATCTGGTCGAAGGACAGGCCCGACCACGCGCGGATCGACCCCGCGCAGCTCGACAAGCTCCACCGGCTCGTCGCGGCCCTGAAGGCGCGCGGCATCTACTCGAACATCAACCTCAAGGTCTCCAAGACGCTCGTGCCCGAGGACGGCTTCCCGGCCTCGGTTGCGCAGACGCCGCCGTTCCAGAAGCAGGTCGACTATTTCCAGCGCCGCATGGTCGAGCTCCAGCGCGACTACGCCCGCCAGCTGCTCACCGCGAAGAATCCGTACACCGGTTACAGCCTCGCCGAGGACCCGGCGGTCGCGGTGGTGGAGATCAACAACGAGAACTCGCTCCTGGGCCAGCGCACGCGCGACATCGGCCGCCGGCTCGAGCAGCTCCTGCCCGAACCGTTCCGCACCGAACTCGCGCAGCTGTGGAGCGCCTGGCTCGCGAGGAAATACGCCGACGACACAGCGCTCGCCGCCGCCTGGCAGCGGGGCGCCACACCGCGCGGCCCGTCGCTGCTCGGCGCCGCGCATCGCTGGCAGGCCGACGCGTTGCCCGGCAACCGCGTGGAGATCGTGCCCGGGACAGACGCCACCGCGGTGGAGCTGAGGGTCGTCGAGGTCGACAGCATCCGCTGGCACACGCAGGCGTATGTCGGCGGGCTGCCGCTGGAGAAGGATCAGACCTACACGCTGGAGTTCGAGGCCAAGGCGGACACGCCGCGGCCGCTGCAGGTCGTGATCTGCCGCGACGATCCGCGTTGGCGCACCGACAAATGGCGCACCCGCGGTTTGAACACGCCGACCGAGATCGGCACCGAGTGGACGCCGTTGAAGTTCGTTTTCGTCGCGCACTCGACGGTCGACGTGCCCTCCCGCCTCAGCCTGATCGTCGGGCACAAGCTCGGCACGGTCTCCGTGCGGAACCTGAGGCTTTCGCCCGGCGCCGAGCGCAGTGGACTTTTGTCCGGACAGTCGGCCCAGGGCGGTACGGTGCCGATCCCGACCGAGCCCTCGGTGGCGCAGTGGAAGGACTGGATTTCTTTCCTCATCGAGACCGAGGTCGAGTACGCGAGCGGCATGCGCAACTTCATTCGCGATGAGCTCGGCGTGCGCGCGCCGATCATCTGCACGCAGATGAACTATGGCGGCATCGCCGGCCTGGCACGCGAGCGGTCGATGGATTTCGCCGACGCGCACTACTACTGGCAGCACCCGGACTTCGGCGGGCCGACGCACGCGTGGAACAACAAGTACTGGGCGACGCTCAACACGCCGCAGCTCGCGGAGTTCGAGGACCGCTGGTTCGGCGAGATCGGCGGCATCGCCCAGCTGCGCGTGAGCGGCAAACCGTTCACGGTCTCGGAAGTCGACCACCCGTTTCCGCACGACTACGGCTGCGAGATGTACCCGACGATCGCGACCTACGGCGGTCTCCAGGACTGGGACGCGCTCTATCCTTTCGACATGGTCGGGGGCGCAGACTCCGATCCGAACAGTGGTGCGAAGACCTTCTTCGACCAGCATCGCAATCCCGGGCGCTGGGGTTTCGCCGCGTTCGCGACCACAACGTTCCGCCAGGGCCTCGTGCCGCCCGCGCCATCGGCGAAGGAGCTGCGGGTTGGCGCGCCGGTCTGGGGCGAGGAGGCGCATGTCGATGTGCTCTGGCTGCGCCACCTGCCGGGCCAGCCGATCGGTTTCCTTACCGATCGTCTGAGCGTGAGCGACCAGCCGCTCGGGGGCGGCGGACCGGCGCGCGTCGTGCAGACCGGTACGCCGGCGTTGACGACGATCCGCATGGAGCAGGCGCCGCAGGGGCCGGTGTATGTCGTGTCGGCTGAGCGGGCGGCTGCCGCGACCGGCTTCATCGGCGGCGCGACGATCGACGCCGGCGCGCTCAAGGTGGAGTGCGCGCGCTTCGGGTTGGATTTTGCCGCAGTGACCGCGGTGGCCCTCGACGGCGCGAAGCTCGCGGAGTCGCACCGCGTGCTCGTGACGCTCGTCGGCCGCACCGAGAATCCCGGCATGGTCTGGGACGCCGTGCGCAAGTCGGTGACCGACCGCTGGGGCCACGGCCCGATGACGGCCGAGCCGGTGCCGGCGACGATCACGCTCGCCGGTGCCGCCGGCGCGAAGGTCTACGCCCTGGCGCCGGACGGTTCGCGCGCGCGGCTCGTCGACGCGAAGGCTGTGACCGGAACTCTCGTCTTCTCTGCCCGCGCTGCCGACCGGACGATCCACTACGAGGTCGTGCGGGAGTGAGGTGGGCAGGGACGGCGCTCCGTCGCCGTCCGGGCTTGCCGCGGAGGCCGTCACGCTGCGGTGTCCCTCCGGTTGCCGACCGGTGGTCAATCGCCCCCTCGGCAATCTCCGTGAGGGTGTGGCCTCTCCGATGGGCTAGTTGGCCACTTTCAAGTTGCAGTGATGTTGGCCGCGACAGTTTACCTTCACGACCGTGAAGGTAAACTGTCGCGGGTGCAGAGAGGGAAGAGGGCCCGCGGGGGAGTGATCGGACCGTTTAGGCTCACGGTCGTGAACCTAAACGGTTCCCGGAACTGGCGAATGTGAGGTGCGCGGGAGGCGAGTGCATGGCAGGCCAAGGCAGGGCCTAACCGACGCGGCGGGATCTGGCGGAACCAAGGCAGAATGCAGAATGATGAGTGCAGAAAGCTCGATCCGGCGGGCGGCGGCTGCGTTTGTCTGAGGCAGGCAGGGCACCGAAGGCTCCTCGTTGCAGGGATAGGGGATTCTTTGGCGGCCCCGTAGTTGGGTGATTGTTGCTGTGGATTGAACCTTTCCGGAGTTCGGGCATTCCACTGGGGCAGATGCCGCTTTCCGACGACGACAACCTCCGCCTGGTCCGGGCCGCCCGCGCGGGCGAGCGGCGGGCGTGGGACGCGTTGCTGCGGGAACGCCAGTTGCCGCTGTACGCCTACGTGGCGGAGCTCACGCGGGATCGCGAGGCGGCGCGGGACATCGTGCAGGAGACCTTCGCCGGCGCGGTGCGGCACATCGCCACGCTGCGGGACGAGGCGCGGTTCGCCTCGTGGCTCTTCGGCATCGCACACCAGAAATGCGTGGCTCACTTCCGCAGGACGCGCCGTTACGACGAGCGGTTCGCGGAGAGTGAGACCGCGCTGGATGAGCGGTGCGACGAGGCGGTCGAGGATCCGCGGGAGAGGGTGCTGCGCGAGGAGCAGGCCGCGGAGTTCTTTGCTCTTGTCGAGCAACTACCGACCGAGCAGCGCTCGGCGTTGTTGCTGCACGTGCTGGAGGATTTCTCGCTGGAGGAAATCGCGACGATCACGGCGGTGCCGGTGGGCACGGTGAAGTCGCGGCTGTACCATGCGCGCCGCGCGTTGCGGCAACTCGTGGAGGAAACGTCATGAAGAACCAAACGCCCCGAGACTGGTTGCTCGCGCGCCATGCCGACGCCGGGCCGATACTCGATGAACTACGCCGGGCCGCGTTGCCCGAGGCGCGGCTGAGCGGCCGCGAGTTTTTCCGTGAACTTTTCCGGCCGGCGTGGCCCGCGTGGGCGACGCTGGCGGCGGTGTGGGTGGCGCTCGCCGCGCTCGATGCGACGCAGCCCACCGGACCTCAACCCAATTGCTCCGTGCCGCAGTACGCGGCGGCGTGGGCAACCTCTATCTTCCAACTCGATGCCCTTCTCGAAGAAACTCGCGCGCTACGCTAGGCGCGCGCTGCTCGCGGTCGCGATTCTCGCGACGTTGGTAGCCGGCTTTTTCGTCGTGGAAAACTGGCGCGGCGAACGTGCGTGGCGTGCCTTGGCGGCCGCGTACGCGGCACGCGGCGAGCCGCTCGATGTGCTGCCGGCTCCATCGTCGTTGCTGGACGAGCGCAACTTCATGAAGACGCCGGTACTGGACCGGACACTTTTCTCGAAGTCCGGGGCGGAGGAAGTGCGCCAGCTCCTCAACGGGTTTTCTCCGTTGGCGGTCCACGCTTCCGATTGGAGGGAGGGCAAGTGCTTCGACTTCTCCGGATATCTTGAGCGAACGCTGAAAGAGAGAAAGCGGCTGAAGCTCCCAGAGTTGCCCCCAGCCACATCACCTGCGGACGCGGCACTCGCGACGCTGGCATCGGCGGAACTGGTTCTCGGCGAATTGCGGCAAGCCGTGGAGATGCGGCCGGAGTCGCAAGTGGTGCGGCCGGTGGCCTTCACCAGTGAAGCCCCGTTCGAAGTGCCTCTGGCGGGATTCCAGGTGACGCGGAGTCTTGTGCTCGCGCTGAGTGTCCACGCCAGCGCGAAGTTGGCGGAAGGACGGAACGACGAGGCCGAGGCCGACGTCTTGGCGGCTCTGCGCCTGTCTCGCGGTTTCACCGCTATGCCCGACGATACCTTGGTCGAGGCGATGATCGGCGCCATTTGTTCCAAGGTGGCGCTGCAGCCGGTTTGGGAGGGCTGTCGTCAACAGAAATGGACGGAGTCGCAATTGGCGCGCTTGCAGCACGAGTTGGCGCTGATTCGGCCGATGGAGGCGTTGGAGCGCTCCTTTCGCACCGAGCGGACGATGGTCGTGCTCTCGCTCGACAGCTACTCGTCGGCCGAGATGCTGAAAGGGCACGAGTCGCCGCAGAGAGCGCGGCGTTGGCGTCTGATTTCGCTGATGCCGCGTGGTTGGGTGCAACAGAACAAGGTGGCGTACGTGCGGATGGTGCAGCCCGCGATCGATGCGTCGGCGGCGAGTGGTACACCCGTGTTTCTGGCCCGGCTGGCCGAATGCGACCGGGAGCCGGTGCGGACCGAAGAGCCGAGCTTCTCGCCGTATACGCTGTTGGCGGAGGTTGTGACCCCGGCGTTCCGCAAGGTGATCAGAAATGCGCTGAGCGCGGAGAACGACCTCACATTGGCGAGAACGGCCTGCGCGCTCGAGCGCCACCGGCTCGCGACCGGAGCCTACCCGGAGTCGTTGGGTGAGCTGGTGCCGTCATCGCTCGCGGTGGTGCCGACCGATGTGGTCGACGGACAGCCGCTCCGCTACCGACGAGACGTGGACGGGACGTTCCTGCTCTATTCGATCGGCATCGACGGGAAGGACGACGGCGGGCGGCCGGCAAAGTGGGAGCACCAAGGCGGCAATGCTGGCCTGGATGGCGACTGGGTCTGGCCGCGACTGGTGAAGTGAGCGGGGCGACCGGGCACGTTGCGAAAACTCGGTTTGCCGTGGGGCGGGGCGGACTCTAGCGGTTGGGGCATCGTGTCTACCGCCTCGAACGTCTCCGCCCCCGTCATCACCGCATTGTTGCACGGACCCGACCGCCGCGGGCTTGTGGCCCAGGTCGCCGGCTGGATCTCGCTGCGCGGCGGCAACATCCTCCACGCCGACCAGCACCGCGACGAGGAGGCGGGCGTGTTCTTCCAGCGCATGGAGTGGGTGCCGGAGGGCGACGCGGCGCTGGAGATGCGCGAGTTCGCGACCTTCGGCGACAGCCTCGGGATGACCACCGATGTGCACGTGTCGACCGAGCGCACGAAGATCGTGCTGCTGGTCTCGAAGTTCGACCACTGCTTCCACGACCTGTTGCTGCGGTGGAAGTCGGGCGATTTCAACGGCGACATCGTGGCGGTAATTTCCAATCACACCGATCTGGAGAACGCCACCAAGGGCTACGGCCTGCCGTTCCACCATGTGCCGGTGACGGCGGCGACGAAGGCCGCGGCCGAGGCGCAGCAGATCGAGATCTGCAAGCAGTACGGGGCGCGCCTCGTCATCATGGCGCGCTACATGCAGGTGCTCTCGTCGGAGTTTCTGGCCCGCATCGGCTGCCCGGTGATCAACATCCACCACTCGTTCCTGCCGGCCTTCGCGGGCGGCAAGCCCTACCACCAGGCGTACGAGCGTGGCGTGAAACTCATCGGCGCCACCGCACACTATGCGACCGCGGTGCTCGACGATGGCCCGATCATCCACCAGGACGTCGCGCGTGTGACGCACCGGCACGGCGTCGAGGATCTCGTGCGCAAGGGCCGCGACCTCGAGCGGCTCGTGCTCGCGCAGGCGGTGCGTTGGCACCTCGACCACCGCGTGCTCGTCTACGGGCGCAAGACGGTGGTGTTCGATTGAGGCGGGGCAGGACGGTGGAACCTGGGTTTCGGAGAGAAGTCTGGGACTCGCCGTAGACGCGCGCCGGGGCGCGGCCTTGCGGGGGAGCAAATACCTCGGTCCGAGCGGGGGATGGGCTGGTGGCGGCTTTGAACGGATTAGGAACGGAAGTTCACCACAGAGAGCACCGAGTGCACGGAGTTCGGAACAGGAGAGTGAGTTCGGGCCTCTTCGGCCTCTCGGTGTCCAATTTCGGGCTATTTGCTTGAGAGGAACGGCTGACTGTCTGGCCGGACTGGGAACGGTAGAATCGGCGTTTCGCGCGAACGGTGTCGCCAAGCGGCGGAACCGCGCTCCCGACGACGCGAAAACCCCGCCCTCCCGGGACGTGCGATTTGGCGCTGCGGTGGGGAGTGCTCGGCGTGATTCCCGCCGTCGGCCGACGGGCAATTCCGTTCCTGACTTCGGGCGGGTTCCGATCCATTCTGCGGGCACGGTCAGCCGCACGTCACCCCCGTCCGCGATGAACCATCCTGCCAAACCCCATCGTCACCAGACTCCGGAACATCGGAAGGTCGCCCAAGCCTACGGGCTGCGGCTCGTGATCGGAAAGAGCCTGCTCATCCTGCTCGCCGGCGTCGCGCTGGCGACGGTCATGATGCTGGACTCGGTGCGCTCGCCCGTGGCGATCGGCACGCTGGTGGTTGGTGGTGCATGTGTGCTGGCGTTCTTCCTCGGCGATTTCCCAGCGTCGGCGCGGTGTCCGGGCTGTGGCCGGCGGTTGAAGGTGCGCACCCATCAGGATCCGCATCCCCACCGGCGTTGGCGTTATCTCGAGTGCCCGGAATGTCACCAGACGATCGATCTGGATTCGTGAGGCGCGGCCGGCCGCCGGGCGTGTCCGGGCGATAATGCACCCTGGGCAGGCTGTCCTTGTTTCCTGTCTCCGGCGTGTGATCGTGGCCGCACCCCCATGAGCGACGTCTACTGTTTCGGCCATGTCAGCACTGGCGTGATTCTGCGCCTCAAGGACCGCTTCCCCCAGCCCGACGGCTACGGCGAAGTGGTGCAAACCCTCGAGAACCACTCGGGCGAGGCCACCGGCAGCGCGCTGGTGTTGGCGCGCCTCGGGGTGAGCGTGACCCTCGAGGGCAACTGGATCGGCGACACGCCGCAGTGCCGGCGCACGTTGGAGTTTCTTCGCTCGCGCGGCATCGACTGCTCCGGGCTCGCCGTGAAGCCGGGCTACCCGGGCGTGACCGAGATCGTCGTCTCCGACGGCGAGTCGCGAACCGTGTTCGGCCGGTACTGCGACCTGCTCTTCACCACGCCGCAATGGGAGGCTCCCAGTGCGGAGCGCATCGGCGCGGCGAAGATCGTTTGTGTGGATCCGGCGTTTGGCGACACGACGCTGTTCGTCGCCGGCACGGCCAAGGCGCTGGGCAAGCCGCTTGTCACCTGCGACGCGCGCGCCGACTCGGAGCTCGCGCGGTTGGCGGACGTGATCGCCGTGTCGGGCGAGATGATGGCGCGCGAGTATCCGGCGGCGTTGGCCGACCCGGTGGCGCGCGAGCGGCTCTTCGCCGAGTACCTCGAGCGCTGCGCCGGGCTGGTCGTCTTCACCGCGGGCTCGCGTCCGCTGTGGTACGGCCGCGGTCGCGCTTCGGCGCCGAAGCCGGGGCAGGCGGCCGCGGGTGTGCGGTGTGAGCTGGCGCCGTTCCCCGTCGCGGTGATCGACAGCGCTGGGGCGGGCGACAGTTTCCGCGGCGGGTTGATTTACGGCATGCTCCGCGGTTGGAGCGACGAGGACACCGTGCGCTTCGCCAGCGCCGTGGGCGCGCTGATCTGCACGACGGCGCCGGGCTGCGTGAACCCGCCGACGCTGGATCAGGTACGCGCGTTTCTCGCCGAGCGCGGGGCGCCGCTGCCGGTGGAACGGTAGGCCGACTTGCCGGCCAAGATCTGGAACTCAGCGTAGACGCGCGCTGGGGCGCGGCCTTGCGGGGAAGTAAACGCGTCGATGAGAGCGCAGGCACCGGGGGGCTGCTTTGAGGTGTCGGCACGGAAGTTCACCACAGAGGGCACGGAGGACACAGAGGCGGGAGCGAGAACGAGATCTCGGGACTCTTCCGGTTCACTGTGTCCTCTGTGGTTCAATTCCGGAAGCCATTTACTTGAGAGGGAATCAGAAAGGGCATGTCGGGAGGTAGGGTGGTTTCTCCGAAACCGCCGGGCTTATCCCGAAGTGGTGGAACCACTGATGGGCTTCGCCAATGGGCGAAGCTCTGGAGATGTCCTGCGGCTGATCGCCTCCGGGACGGTGGGTGTCGGCGCCCGCTGATCGCGGGTGGCGGAAGTGGAGGGATCGATGGATGTGCCCGCGCGCGTTTGCGGCATTGCGCGGGGCGGGGTGGGACCCTTGTTTCGCGGACGCATGTTGGCCGAGCTTTTCCGTTACTTCACGCTGCGTTGCCCCCCCTGGGCCCGGTTGCTCGGGTTGGCGCGGGAACATGTCGCGATCACGTACCGGCATCGGCGTACGCGGGCGGCGTGGACGCCGCATCTCGATGCCAGCAAGGCCGCGATCCTCGAAGGCGCGGAGCGTTGCGCGCAACGGTGGCGGGCGCTGGTGATCGGTGCGGGCGACTGTCGCGATGTGCCGGTGGCCGAGCTGGCGGCACGGTTCGACGAGGTGATCCTGACGGATGTCGTGCTCGGTCCGGAGTTGCGGCGGCTCGCCAAGCGCAGCGGCGGCAAGGTGCGCGCCGAGGTGTGGGACGCCACCGGCGTACTCGGCGAGCTGGCACGCGGCTGGCGGAGCCTGACCTGCGCGCAGGTCGAGGCGTTGTTCGCCAGGAGCGACCCGGGCGTGCCGCCCGGCGGCGAGCCGGACCTGGTCGTCTCGGCCAACTGCATCTCGCAGATCGGCATCGTGCCGGTGGACCGGTTTCCCGGTGCGGATGCGGACGAGAAGTTCCACGACCGCTGCGGGGCGGCGGCGGCGCGGCGTCACCGGCAATGGTTGGTGGCGCGGCCGGGTGTGCGCGTGCTGCTCGGCGACCGCGCGCGGCTCGACATCGCGCCCGACGGTCGGGAGCTGAAACGCGAGCCGGTGCCGGGCATGGAGAGCATGCGCAAGCCCGACCGCACCTGGCGCTGGCTGCTCGCGCCGATCCCGGAATGGTGCCCGGACTTTGACCGTGTCCACGAAGTGGGCGCGTGGATCGACGGCCCGGGCGGTCGGTGAACGGAATGGATTCCCGCGGTAAGTGCCGGGCTGGTGGCCGGATCGGGTTGGCGGCCGGTTCCGCTCGTCGTCCCTGCTGCCGCGCCGCCCGACAGGGCCCTTGCCCACCTCGGAGCCCCCGTTACGCTGTGCGGCGCCGTGATTCCATTCCCCCCCACGGCTTTGGCGAACGTCCGACACGGTTGGGCTGTCGCTCCGAAATCCAGGTCACAAAACACCACCTAGTTGGGAGAATCGCTTCTTCCGACGAAATACCATGAAACGCGTATTGGTCATCTTGTTCGCGTTGTCGTTCTGCCTCTTGGCTTCGGCCCGGTTCGAGCTCCTCACTCCGGAGCAGAAAAAGGCGCACGCAGCGTGGGCACGGAAGATCAGTCGAGACTTTGATCTCACGAGCCTCCGCGAGTTTCTCCGGCATACCATCGCGGAGCGGAAGCGCTTCGAGGACGTCGATCTGGAATCCTCCGCGATAGACGACAAATGGTACGGGAACCGCGTTGATCGGCTTCTCACATGCGGCAGCTGGGTATTTGAGCGCGACGCGCAGGGAGACGGATTCCAGCTCAGGTACTATCCGGGCACAGGCGAGCGGGAGGTGGTTCTGGTGTGCAAACGAAGAGGCAAGAGAGCCTTTCGGCTGATCGAGGTGAAATGGGCTCCGGTTCGGTTGTTGGTGGCCGAGGCGGAGAATCCCCGGAGACCGACTAGGCCGATCGACTTCGCTACCTAACTACGGAGCGAGGTGTTGCTTTCCCGCTAGGCACGCAGCGTGGTCCAGGCGAGCCAGGCGGCGAGGGCGAGCAGGAGCAGACCGAAGGCGCGGGGAAGCCAGTGTTGGGCGCGTCGGAGTTGCTCGGCGACGAGCGGGGCGCGCAGCGCGAGCACGATCAGTGTCCACAGTGTGGCGCCGTGGATGACGATCGCGACCGGCAGCCCAATGCGCCGCGGCAGCGAGGAACCGGCGGGGACGACCTGGGCGAAGAGGCCGACGAAGAAGAGAAACGCCTTCGGGTTGGTGAGGTTGCAGATCAGTCCGTCGAGGAAGCCGCGGCGGAATGGACCTGCGGTGTCGTGGGCGGAACGCACGTTTTCTTGTTCCGATCGGAACAGAGAAGCGTGCGTTCCGGCGGCGGGCGTGGAGCGGGGAAAATCTCTGGCGGGCGGAGTGGGGGGCTCGGCGTGGGCGAGGAGGGAGCGCAGGCCGAGGTAGGCGAGATAGGCGGCGCCAGCGAGCTGGACGAGGCGCATCGCCTGCGGGGGCAGCGAGGCGAAGCCGAGGGAGATGGCGAGCATCTGCACGGCGAGGCCAAGCCCGATGCCGGCGACGGTGCCGAAGCCGCGGGCGGCGGTGGGCCCGAGGCTGTTGCGCAGGACCAGCAGGAAATCGGGCCCCGGGCTGAGCAGTCCGAGGGTGAGGACGCCGAATAGGCCGGCGAGCGGGGCGAGGTCAGTCATCCTTGGGCGGATTCAGGACCATATGGCTGTCGACCTTGCCGGGCTGGAGCGGCGAGGGCTCGTCCTTGAGCCAGGCGGCGTGCCCGTCGGAGTAGTACGGCGAGAGCGGGTTGGCGGACTGGCCACCGGGCAGTTGGATCAAGCTGCCGGCTTCCCACCCGGGCTGGACGACCAGGCGGACCGAGGCCCCGAACGAGGGAGACTGGGCGCGCACGACGAGCGGATCGCCGGGCAGCGGGGCGGAGGCCATGTCGAGGAACAGCCCCAGGCCGGGTAGCGCGCGGCCGACTGGGTGCCGCATCGCGAGGTGGTTGGTTTTGCCGAGCGTGTGCCGGGCGAGTTTCCCGGGGCCGCCGGCGTCGGCGATCGTGGAGTCGGCGGCGGCGAGGAGCACGCTCTGCCAGTTGCTTGGCCCCCAAGGGATCCATCCGGCGGGTTGTTGCGAGGCGAGGGCGTAGGCGATGCGATCGAGTGGGAGCGTGGAAGAATCGAAGACGGGTTGTGCCGCGCGGCAGCGGTCGAAGACGAGGCGATCGACTTCGCGGAGGACCGCGGCGCGGAAGTCGCGGACGAGGCGGTAGCCGGCGGAGTCGGGGACGGCTTGGCCGCCCCAGTTTTCGGCGAGTTGGCGCAACTCGGCGCGGGCGGGATGGGCGGTGGTGGCGGAGGCGTCGAGGGTGGCGAGGAGGAGCTGTTGCCAGCGTTCGAGGTAGAGGCCGCGGACGTCGAGCTGGAGCTCGAGGAGCGCGGCGGGGGAGAGCTCTTTGAGGGCGGCGAGGCGGTCGCGGATTTGCCGGGCGCGGGCACCGAGTTGATGGCCGCCGTCGCCGAGCAGGGCGAGATCGGCGCCGCCGACCATACGGTTGTCGGCCGACCAGATGCGGCCGGAGGGCGGGTTGTAGATGAGCGGGTACTGATCGATCGGCAGCGGGCCGTCCCAACGGGCGGTGCCGTCGGCCCAGGAGACGGGCGTGGAGCCGTCGAAGCCGACGCGCCGGGGGAGCGGGCCGGTGACGCTCCAGCCGATGTTGCCGTCGCTGTCGGCGACGATGAGGTTGAGCTGCGGCATGCCGGCCTTCTTGGCGAAGGCGAGGGCGGCGCGAGCGGAGTTGACGGACTCGAGGGCGGAGAACTGGAGATCGTAGGCGGAGGACTCGGCCATCGCCCACCGCAACGCGACGGGGCGACCGCGGTGATCGGCGCCGACGACGGGGCCCCAGATCGTCGAGTCGAAGGTGAAGGTCTCGGGCGCGGCAGCGCGGACGGCGATCGTCTCGGTGCAGGTCTTGAGTTCGCGCCAGCCGTCGGGCGTGCGGTAGCGGCGGGGGTTGGTCGGATCGGTTTCGAGGACGACGAGGTCGGCGGTGTCGGCGGCGGCGGCGGTGAAGCCCCAGGCGAGGGCGCCGTTGCTGCCGGCGACGAGGAGGGGCAGGCCGGGGAGGGTGATGCCGTCGAGATTGCGGATGTGGCGCGGGTCGGTGCGCCAGACCATCTCGGTGCG
>JAGVUB010000083.1 GCA_019136515.1 Verrucomicrobiota bacterium | reverse complement strand
CCGGCCCGGAACCGCCCGCGCTGGCCTGTTCCTGAGCCGATCTGCCCGCGATTCCCGCCGTTTACCGATGCGCTCGCCGCTTCGGTAGCCTCCTAACTGCTTCGTTTAGGCTCAGGTCTCCAAGCCCCCTGCCCCATGCGCCTCCGCCGCCAAACCGCCAAACTCCACGAACTCGTCGCCGCTTTCTCCGGTCGCGACAAGCGCCTCAGCTGCGAAATCCGCGACGGCGAACGCCAGCGCCTGCTCGGACTTTTCGAGACCGGTCTCGCTGCGCACCGCTTCCTCGCCCTCTCCCCGCGGCCCGGATACGAGCTATTCCTGAACACCGCGCACCTCCGCCGCCTCAACATCCTCGACCCGCTCCCCGGCCTGCGGGTCGAGGTCGACACCCCGCCCGAACCCGACGATGCCGGCACCGTCGCCGAGCCCGGCTCCTCCGACGCCACCGTCCATCTCCGCATCTGGCTGCGCGGCGACGAACAGCCGATCGACCACGCCGACATCGCCGCCGAGGACTGGGCGGCGATCTGCCACGCGCTCGACAACGGCGCCCGCTTCATCGCCTTCACCGACGAGGATCTGGAGGACGTGGTCTACGGCACCGAGCATCTCGATGCCATCGAGATGCTCGACCCCGCGCAACTCACCGAGGAACAGTTCGACCGTCTTCTCCACGACACGCCAGAGGAACTCCCTCCGCCCGCCGAGCCCACGCCGCCCAAGCCCGACGACGTGCCATTCTGAGTCCCCCCTCCCTCCTTCCTTTGAGATCTCCAACCCGAAATCTCAGATCGCAAATCTCAGAATCCCTCCGCCCTCCGCGCCCCTCGCCTGCTTCCTCCGACCTCCCCGTCTTGATCCCCCCGCCTCCAGCCTCCGCCTACTCCGTCTTCGCCCATCTCAACGCCGAGAAGGCCCCGCTCTACCGCGCCATCCTCGGCGCCCTCGTCGCCGCGCGCGCCCGCTTCGCCATCGCGCTGCGCCCGGCCGAGATCCACGCCGCGCTGTCGCAGGAAACCGGTGCCGCCGTGCCCCCGCCCGAGGAGATCGAGGCCGCGCTGCGCCAGCTCCACGCCTGGGGCAACCTCGACGACGCGCCCGACACCGCCCACGCCGCCACCATCGAGGAGTTCTACCGCCAGCGCCGGCTCTACCAGCTCAGCGCCGCCGGCGAGTCCGCCGAGCGCGCCCTGGCCGTCTTCGCCGAGCACCTCCAGCGCCCCGGCGAGCTCCAGACCACCGCGCTCCACGACATCCTCGCCCTGCTCGACCAGCTCCCCGCCCTGCTCGCCGCCGCGCCTCTCGACGAAGCGCGCGTCCATCTTGCCCTCACCCAGCTCGCCACCCGTTTCGAGGAACTCACCACCCGCGCCCAGAGCTTCATGCGCGACCTCCAGCGCCGCCTCGATCTCCACGGCCTGAGCGTCGCCGATTTCCTCGCCTACAAGGAGCGACTCATCGACTACCTGGAGCGCTTCATCGGCGAGCTCGTTGTCTCCACCAACCGAATCGCCGAGGCCCTCCACACCCTCCCGTCCGTGCTCCTCGCCGAGGCGTTCGCCGCCGCCGCCCGTCGCGAGATCGCCGATGCCGTCGCGCCCGAGCCCGAGGCGCTCGCCGCCGCCGCGCACCGCTGGCAGGAACGCTGGACCGGCCTGCGCCGCTGGTTCATCGGCGACGGCGCCGCCTCCCACGCCGACCTCCTCCGCGCCCGCGCGCGCGCCGCCATCCCCGCCCTGCTCTCCGCCGTGGGCCGGATCAACGAGCGCCGCACCAGCCGGACCGACCGCGCCGCCGATTTCGCCGCCCTCGCCCGCTGGTTCGCCGCCGCACCCGACGACGCCGCCGCGCACCGCCTCTGGCGCGTGGCCTTCGCGCTCGCCCCCGCACGCCATCTCCACCTCAACGAAGAAACTCTCGCCCGCCGCCGCGAATCCGAGGAATCGACACGCCTGAGCTGGCTTGCCGCCGACCCGATGTGGCTCTCGCCGCGCCTGCGCCAGAGCGGCCGGCACGCCCGCAGCGGCGCCGCCCCCGCCACCATCGATCGCAGCGCCGAGAAAGCCCGCCTCGCCGCCCTCGCCCGAGCCCAGTCCGAGCAGCTCGAGGCCGCCCGCACCCGCCTCTTGGGCGCGGGCCGTCGCCGGCTCGCTGAACTCGGCCCGTTCCACCCTCTCGAGTTCGGCCTCTTTCTCGATCTCCTGGGTCAGATCCTCGTGCGCCGCCGCGATCCCTCCACCCCAACCGAAGCCGTCTCCGCCGACGGCTCGCTGCGCCTGCGCCTCGAACCCGTGCCCGACGCCGGCTGGGTTGTCCTGCCCACCGAGGAAGGCGAATTCCGAGGCCGCGACCACTGGGTCACGATCGAGCCCGCAACCCCCGCGCGATGAACGAACCCGCCGCCCTCTCCCCCCGCGCCGCCCGCCGCGAACGCCTTGCCCGGCTGCGCGAGCAGGCCGAGCCCCTCGTCGCCGGCGAGCGCCGCGCCGCCCTGCGGCTCCTCCTCCAGCACCCGCTGCTCACCCCCGACGGCCCCCACGCCGAGGCCTTCGCCCTCGTGCGCCGCCATCGCGAATACGCCGCCGACTGGTTCGCCCACCACGCCGGATGGAGCCTCACCGTCTCCGCCGAGGCGATCCGCCTGCGCAAGTTCCCCGCCGACACCGCCGATTCCACCCGCGGCGCCCTTGAGCCGCGCAGCGACGAACCGTTCAACCGCACCCGCTACGTCCTCCTCTGCCTCGCCCTCGCCGAGATCGAACGCGGCGACCGCCAGACCACGCTCGACCGTCTCGCCCGCGCGCTCGCCGGCGCCCTCGCCGCCGAACCGGCATTTGCCGCGTCCGGCCTGCTCTGGTCCCTCGATACAGCCGCCGGCCGGCGCGACTTCGTCCATGCGCTCCGCCTCCTGCTCCACCTCGGCGTGCTGCGCCGCGTACAGGGCGACGAGGAGCGCTACCTCCACGACCCCGAGGCCGACGTGCTCTACGATGTCGAACGCCCCGTGCTGGCCGCGCTGCTGGCCGTGCGCCGCAGCCCCTCGCTGGTGACCGCGCCGGATTTCGCCGCCCGGCTCGCCGCGCTCGAAGAACCGCCGCCCCCCAATGCGCCCGAGGCCCGCAACCGCGCGCTCCGCCTCGGTCTCGCCCGCCGCCTGCTCGACGATCCCGTGCTCTACTTCGCTTCGCTCTCGACCGAGGAACGCACCTATTTCGACCGCCAACGCAGCCTCTTCCTGCGCGAGATCGCCGAGGCCACCGGGCTCGAGCCCGAACTGCGCGCCGAGGGTGTCGCGCTCGCCGATACCGAGGGCGACTGCACCGATCTCGGCCTGCCCGAGGAAGGCACCGAGGGCCACCTCACGCTGCTGCTCGCCACCTGGCTCGCCGAACAGGCGCGCGCGGCGGGAGGTTCCGTCCTCGTCACCCACGAAGCCCTCCGCCAGCAGACCGCGCGTTGCATCCGCCAGCACCGCCACCATTGGCGCCGCGAGGTCGCCGAGAAAGGAGCCGAGGGGCCGCTCGCCGCGCTCGTCGCCGACCGCCTCGCCGCCCTGCGCCTGGCCGAGCTCCGCGCCGACGGCCTGTATCCGCTGCCCACCATCGGCCGTTTCGCCCTCCGCCCCTCCGCCGAGACCGCCCCGGCCGAGGACTCCCTGTTCTGATGCCTTCGCCCATCCCTCCCCCAGCCCCGCCGTGAACGAACTCCCCATCGAACCGCTCGCGCCTGCCGAACCACCGCCGCCAGTCGCCCTCCCCACGCCGGCTCGCGACGATCGCTGGCAACCGCTGCGCAGCGGCGTGGTCAACCTGTACCGTTTCGACTACGAGGAGTTCCACTACGAGGGCGGCCGCCTGCTCCTGCGCGGCAACAACGGCGCCGGCAAGTCCCGCCTGCTCGCGCTCCAGCTCCCCTTCCTCCTCGACGGCGAGACCGTGCCCTCCCGCGTCGAACCCGACGGCGATCCCGCCAAGCGCATCGAGTGGAATCTGCTGATGGGCCGCCACGCCGATCGCACCGGCTACACCTGGATCGAGTTCGGCCGGCGCGAGACCGACGGCACCGCGCGCTATCTCACCCTCGGTTGCGGCCTGCGCGCCGTCGCCGGCCAGTCCGGGCTGCGGGCGCGCTGGTACTTCGTCACCCCGCAGCGCATCGGTCGCGACCTCTTCCTCCAGAACGCCGCCGGCCAGCCGCTCGGCCGTGAGCGCCTCGAGGAGGCCCTGCGCCCCGCCGGCCGTCTCTTCGCCTCCGCGCAGGACTACCGCGCCGCCATCGACGCCGAACTCTTCGGCCTCGGCGAGCGTTACCCCCGCCTCCTCGAACTGCTCATCCGCCTGCGCCGCCCGCAGCTCTCGCGCAAACTCGACGAGGAGGAACTGTCGCAGACTCTCAGCGACGCCCTGCCCGTCCTCTCCGCGCCGCTCGTCGAACAGGTCGCTGAATCCTTCCGCGGACTCCAGTCCGACCGCGAGGCCTGCCAGGGCTTCCGCGTCGCCCGCGAGGGCGTCGAGGCCTTCCTGAGCGAATACCGGCTCTATGCGCGCACCGCGCTCCGCCGCCGAGCCGCCGCCGTCCGCTCCGCCCATCGCGCGATGGAGGATGCCCAACGCCGCCTGCGCGACGCCGAACGCCGCGCCGCCGAGGCACAGTCCGCCCTCGAACAACTCGCCGCCATCCGCGCCAAACGCGAGACGAGCCTCTCCGCCGCCGAGGCGGCCGAACGCGAGCTCCGCGCCAGCCCCGAGATGCGCACCGCCGAGGAACTCGCCCAAGCCTCCGCCCAGGCCGACACCGCCCGCCGCGCTCTCGCCGAGACCGAGGCCGACGAACGTGCCGCAGCCGGCCACCTCCAAACCGCGCAGGCACGCCTCGCAAGTAGTGAAGCCTCGTTGACGAGTCTCGTGGCCGAGGCCGACCACGCGCTCCGCACCGCCGAGGCGCAGGCGCACGATACCGGACTGCTCACCGTGCAACAGCGGCATCTGCCCGCCCCCTCCGTCGCCCAATGGACGCACCCCGTCGATCTCGATGGGGCGGCCGGCACGCTCAACCGCGAGCTGCAGCACCGCCGCCGCTCGCTAGCGCTCGTGCAGGAGCGCGAGGCCGCGGTCGCCACCGCCCGCCGGCACGCCGAGCAGACCGAGCGAGGCGCGCTGCGCCTTCGACTCCGCCGGGGATGCATTGCTCGCCGCCTTTCGCACCTGGCATGCGGGACTCTCCGTCCTGCGCTGCCCGACCGCCGAGGAGCTCGCCGAACCGTTCGGTGCGTGGCTGTCGTCTCGCGACGCCGAATCGCCGCTGCACGCCGCCGCCACCACCGCCCACCGCGATGCGGTCGCGCGCCTCGCCACCGCCGCCGAAGCCCTGCGCGCCCGGCTCGCGGCCGAGGAGGAGGCGCTCCGCGCCCTCCACGCCGAGCGCACCGCGCTCGAATCCCCGCTCTGGCGTGTCTGCGATTTCGCCCCGGACCTCGCCGAAACGGCGCGCGCCGGCCTCGAGGCCGCGCTGGAGTCCTCCGGTCTGCTCGATGCCTGGCTGCTGCCCGACGGACGTCTCCTCGACCCGGCGACAGAGGACACCTTCCTGTGCCTTCCTCCCGGCGCTGCACCCACGGCCGCCGCCACCACGCTCGCCACCGCCCTCGTGCCGACCATCGATCCGGCCGATGAAGCCGCCGCCTCCCTGCGCCCCGCGACGGTCGCCGAACTCCTTCGCTCCATCGGTCTCGGCAGCGGCCAGGGTGACCATTGGGTGGAACGCGACGGAAGCTGGCAACTCGGGCCGTTGCGCGGCCGCTGGACCAAACCGGCCGCCGAATACCTCGGCGAGTCGACCCGAGCCCAGGCGCGTCGCCGCCGCCTCGTGCAACTGGCCGAGGAGATCGCCCACGCCGAGCAGCGCCGCGCCGCCCTGGCTGACGAGCAAGACGGGCTGCGCGCCCGCCGCCAGCAGGCCGATGCCGAGCTGGACGCCATGCCCTCGGCCGACCCGGTGCGCCAGGCCGGCTTCGCGCTCGCCACCGCCGCGGCGGCTTTGACCGCAGCCTTCGCGGAACACGAGAAGACCGAGCGGGCCGCCGCCACCGCCCGCAACGCGCTCGACGACGCAGTCCGCCAGCGCGACACCGACGCCGCCGACTGCGGCCTGTCCGCCTGGCTCGGCCGTTTGGACACACTCGCCGCCTCGCTCGCCGACTACACCAGCGCCCTGGCCGCCCTTTGGCCCACGCTGCGCCACCACGCCGCCGAAGCGGAGCAGCTCGCGCAAGCACGCGAGTCCGCCGGCGCCGCCGAGCAGGAACACGCGCACCGTACCGCGCGCCGGCACGAGGCGTCTTCCGTCCTCGCCGCCGCCGCGGAGCGGTGTCGCATCCTGCAGGAGACCCACGGGGCCTCGGTCGAGAGCGTCCTGCGGCGTCTTCAGGAGACGGTGGCGAGCATCGCAATGTTGAGGGCAGCCGAGCGGCAGGCGCAGGCGGAGGAGGTGCGCCTCACCTCAACCCGCGACACCGCGGCCCAGAACCGCGCCCATGCCGAGGAGGAGCGCCGCCGCCACGAGGAGAACCGCGGCGAAGCCATCGCCCGTCTCCAGCGTTTCGCCGAGCAACGCCTGTTTTCCGAGGCTGCGACGGAGCTCGCCGCCATCGAACCGGCGGGCTGGTCGGCCACGCGCGCCGTCGAGATCGCGCGCGCGATCGAACCGGTCCTCGTCGACACCGCCGCCGAGGACGAAGATTGGCGCGCGCGACAGGACGGGCTCTATGGCCATCTCCAAGAGTTGCGCGACCGCCTCGTCGCGCAGGGACACCAGCCCGAGACCCACGCCCTCGACGATTTCGTGATCGTGCGGTGCCCGTTCCAGGCGCGTTCGCACTCGATGACCGAGCTCGCCGCGGCCTTCGCCGCCGAGGTGGGCGAACGCGAGACTCTGCTCGCCGCCCGCGAGAAGGAGATCATCGAGACCCATCTGCTCGGCGAGGTCGCCGTCGAGTTGCAACGACTCGTCCGCGCCGCCGAGGAGTGGATCGCCGACGCCAACACCGAACTCGCCGCGCGCCCGACCAGCACCGGCCTGCGCTTCCGCTTCGCCTGGGAGACCGCCGAGGAAGGCGGCTTCGTCGCGCTGCGCCGCACCTTCCTGCGTACCAGCGAGCTGTGGACACCGGCCGAACGCGCCGCCCTCGCCCGGTTTCTCCAGGGCCGCATCGCCGCCGCCCAGGTGGCCGACGAGGACGGCTCGTGGCGCGACCACCTCTCCACCGCGCTCGACTACCGGCGCTGGCACCGTTTCGCCGTCGAGCGCCAGCAGGACGGCCAGTGGCGCCGGCTCGACCGCCGCACCTACGGCACCGGCTCCGGCGGCGAGAAGGCGCTCGCCCTCACCCTGCCGCGCTTCGCCGCCGCCTCCGCCTACTACAAGAGCGCCGCCCGACACGCGCCGCGACTGGTGATGCTCGACGAGGCTTTCGCCGGCATCGACCCCACGATGCGGGCACAGTGCCTCGGCGTTCTCGCGCAGTTCGATCTCGATGTCGTGATGACCAGCGAGCTCGAGTGGGGTTGTTATCCCACCGTGCCCGCCCTCGCCATCTACCACCTGGCGGCATTCCCCGGCATCGACGCCGTCGGCGTCACCCGCTGGGTCTGGAACGGACACGAACGCCGCCGGCTCGACACCCCACTCCCGCCCGATCGACCCGCCTCCGAGATCTGAGTTCTCAGATCTCAAATCTGAGATCTTCACACCCCCCACCTCATGCTCGAACGCGATCGCCTCGTCCGCCTCCTCGGCACCGCAACGCTCGACCCGCTGGTCGCCCGCCTGCGCCAGCGCCTCGAACGCGGCCACCCGCTCACCGGCACCCTCGTGCTCTCCGGGCTGGGCGCCACCCAGCGCGAAGCCGTCGCCGCTCTCCTCGGACGCCCGCCCGCGCAGACCGGCGAGCAGTTCGTCAGCGTGCCGCTCGACGAACTCGCCGCCGCCCTCGCCGCCGCCGGGGTGTGCGACTCGCTCGCACGCGCCATCGTCGAGCTGACCGGCCCGGTCGAAAACTCGGTGGAGAAACGCGCCGAGGCCCGGCAAAGTTGGGACGAGGTCTTCGACCGCGCGCCCGCCGCATTGCGCGACGGCCCCATGGCGGCAGTCGTCGCTCGTTGGCGCGAGACCGGCTCGCTCAAACGTGTTTCCGGAAACTCCCCGGTCGCCGCCGCGCAGCTGCTCGACCGGGCCGCAGCGGTCATGGCCGCCCTGCCCGCCGGCGGCCGCACCCTCGCCCAGCTCGCCGCCGAGAAGCTCGGCCATGCCCACGCGCTCGATACCGGCGAACCGCTCACCGGCCTCGTGCTCCAGCTCGCCGCCGCCCGCGCCGGCGCGCCGGCACCCACCGACACCGAGGAGCGCCGCCACACCTGGGCCGCCGCGGGCGTGCTCTGCGACGAGCTCTCCGCCCCGGCGCTCGCCCTCAACCTCCCCGCCTCGGGCCGGAGCTTCACCGCGACGCTACTCCGGCACGCCACCGAGGCCGGCGAGCCGATCCACCTCTCGTTGCGCACGCTCCTCCGCCATCCGCTCGACACCGATCCTGCGCTCCGCGGCCGCACGGTCTTCGTCTGCGAGAACGCCACGGTCGTTGCCTTCGCCGCCGAACGACTCGGCGCACGCTGCGCCCCGCTCGTCACCATACAGGGCCAGTACGCCACGGCGACTTCGACTGCGGCGGCCTCGCCATCGCCCGCCGCCTCTTCGCCGAGTTCCCCGCCCAGCCCTGGTGTTTCGGCATCGGCGACTATGCCGCCGCGCCGAAGACCACTCGCTTCCACGGCCAGCTCGGCACCACCCCCTGGGACCCCGCACTCGCCGGCGCAATGGCCGCCGACGGCCGGCTCGTCCACGAGGAAGCTGTATTCGATTCCCTGTTGCCCGATCTCGCAGGAAGCGCATGATCCGGGCTACCCCTTCCCAACCGCCCCGCGGCCCCCCATGCCCCCAGCCCCCGACACGCTCGCCGATCTGCTTCCCGCGCGGATGCTCAACGAGTTCGTCTATTGTCCACGGCTCTTCTTCTACGAGCACGTCGAGGGGGTCTTCGTCCACAACGCCGACACGCTCCGCGGCAAGACCCAGCACGAGCGGGTCGACTCCGGTAGCGGCGCGATGCCGAAGGCGCGGAAGAAGGCAGCCGCTGCAACACCCGGCACAGCGGAATCCGCCCCCGCCGACTCTCCGGCCAAACCCGAGACGCAATCCGAGGCCTCGGGCGATCCGGAGTCGACCACACCATACTCCGCCGCTTCGGCCGTGGCAGAAGACACCGCCGCTGAACTCTCCGCTCCTGCAATCGAAAATCGGCAATCCGAAATCGAAAACGAAGTGATTCATAGCCGCTCCGTCATGCTCGGCAGCGAGACCCTCGGTGTCGTCGCCAAGCTCGACCTGGTCGAGACAACACTGGAGTCTGTGCCTCCTTCCTCGCCCGGCGGCGCAGCCGCCGCTCAGGAATCGTCCTCGCCCCGTATGATCGAGTCCCGCGCGCTGCGGACGATTCCTGTCGAGTACAAGTCCGGCCCGCCCCGCGCCACTGCCGACGGCACGCTCATGCTCTGGGACGCCGACCGCATCCAGCTCGGCCTCCAGATGCTCCTCCTGCGCGAGAACGGCTACGCCTGCGACGAGGGCGTCGTCTACTACCGCCAGACCCGCCAGCGCGTCCGCTTCACCCTCGACGCCGACTCCGAAGTCTGGATCCGCCGCCAGATCGCCGCCGCCCGCGCCTGCTCCGGCGGCCCCATTCCGGCTCCGCTCGAGCATTCGCCCAAGTGCCAGCGTTGCTCGCTCGTCTCCGTCTGCCTGCCCGACGAGACCAACCTCCTACGCACCGGTCCCGACGTCGAACTTCCACCGCCCGAGGCGCAACTCGCCCTGCCCGGGCTGCTGCCCGGAACGAACGTCGCGCCCGTCGTCGAGGACCTCACGGAAACGTTCGCCGCGGACGATCCCATCTGGGACTCGCTGCCGGAACCGCGTTTCCCCCGTCCGTTCATCGAAGGCGATGTACGCCGCCTCATCACCCCCGACATCGACACCAAGGCGCTTTACGTGAACACGCCCGGCGTGGGCATCACGAAAAAGGGCGAGACCGTAGTGGTGAAGGATCAGGGCGAGACCGTCGTCGAAGTTCGGATCAAAGACCTCCACCACCTCGCCATCTTCGGCTCCGCCCAACTCTCGACCGCGCTGGTGCAGACGCTCTGCGAACGCGACATTCCGATCTCGTTCTTCTCGATGGGCGGCTGGTTCTACGGCCTGGCGCGCGGCCATGGTCTCACCAACGTTTTCACCCGCATCAAGCAGTTCGCCCGCGCCGCCGATCCCGAGCAATCGCTGCCCCTCGCCCGGCTGTTCGTCTACGGCAAGATCCGCAACCAGCGCACGCTCCTGCGACGCAACCACGTCGAGCCACCACCGCTCGTGTTGCGCATCCTCAAGCACGCCGCCTCTGCCGCGCTCGTCGCGCCCAACCACGCCTCGTTGCTCGGCATCGAGGGTGCCGCCGCCCTCAGCTATTTCCGCCACTTCGGCGGCATGATCAAGGGACCGGAAATCCAGGACGAGATTCCCGGGCTCGACGACCCGCCGCCCGAGGAAGCCGAAACCGTTGGCGGGCCGCCCGCGCAGGCATTGTTCACTTTCGACTTCAAGACCCGCAACCGCCGCCCCCCGCGCGACCCCGTCAACGCCCTGCTCTCCCTCGCCTACAGTCTGCTCGCCCGCGACTGCACCATCGCCGCCCACGCCGTCGGCTTCGACCCGTATGTCGGCTTCTTCCATCAGCCCCGTTTCGGTCGCCCCGCGCTCGCGCTCGACGTGATGGAGGAGTTCCGCCCGCTCGTGGCCGACTCGGTCGTGCTCACCGCCATCAACAACCGCATGCTCGGCCCCGGCGACTTCGTCCAGGCCGGCGACGCCGTGAACCTCACCACCGCCGGCCGCAAACGGTTCCTCTTCGCCTACGAGAAACGCATGGGCGACACCGTCACCCACCCGATCTTCGACTACAAGGTCAGTTACCGCCGCGCGATCGAGCTCCAGTTCCGCCTCCTCGCCCGCACCCTCACCGGCGAGATCGACCGCTACGTGCCGTTCACCACGCGTTGAGGCGCCGCCATGAGCCGCACGAACTACATTGTCACCTACGACATCCGCGACCCGAAGCGGCTGCGGAAGGTGTTCAAAGCCTGCAAGGACTATGGCCTGCACCTCCAGCTCTCAGTGTTTGAATGCGACCTCACCACCGCCGAGAAGATCGACTTCGAAAGCCGCCTGCGCGGCCTGATCAAATCGGACGAGGACCAGATCCTCTTCATCGCCCTCGGTCCCTCGGAATCGCGGGGCGAGCGGGTGATCAGCGCCATCGGCCAGAGCTACATCCGGATCGACCCACCCTGCTACGTCGCGTAACCGATTGCCGATTTCTGTGGCCGGCCGCGCCGAGACCGGTCCCTCGAACTTCCCTTCTTTGACAATCCAGTGCTCCGCGAGCGGCGAGGTGATGCACCACCCACGGCAACCCGCTCGCCTGTTCATCATCAGCGACATGACTTGCTTCGACCTCGGTCAACCGGCAACGTCCATGCCCTGACAGCGAGCCGCTCGCGGCTCGACGTCAGGGTTCTTTAGCCTCAGCGACTTCCCCGTGATCTGTCTCCGCGCTCCTCGGAGCGCGGCCCCATTGAAGCTGGTCCATGGCCTCCTTGGGCATCGTGTTCGGCGACGCGTCTCCGCGCTCCTCGGAGCGCGGCCCCATTGAAGCCTGTGGAACGACGGCAAGCAGATGATCCGCTTTTCGCGTCTCCGCGCTCCTCGGAGCGCGGCCCCATTGAAGCGTCGCGGTTGGTGAGCAGCGGGTTCTGGGCGCGGGTCTCCGCGCTCCTCGGAGCGCGGCCCCATTGAAGCCCGTTGCCGATCGCGCCGCACGTATTGGTGCACGTGGTCTCCGCGCTCCTCGGAGCGCGGCCCCATTGAAGCAGCCACACTCTTAGAAATATGGAGCGAAAGTCAATGTCTCCGCGCTCCTCGGAGCGCGGCCCCATTGAAGCAAGCCCGAGTAATTCACATCGCCAAGGCCGGAAAACGTCTCCGCGCTCCTCGGAGCGCGGCCCCATTGAAGCAGCGCCAAAAGCTCCTTGGAGGTTTTCGCCCAATCCGTCTCCGCGCTCCTCGGAGCGCGGCCCCATTGAAGCGCGCTGTCGAGCTATTGCGCGCCGGCAAGTCGCCCGGTCTCCGCGCTCCTCGGAGCGCGGCCCCATTGAAGCCATTTCGCTCAGCTCGATGCCGCCGCGGCGGCGAAGTCTCCGCGCTCCTCGGAGCGCGGCCCCATTGAAGCGCGCGGCTGGAGATGTCGCAATACTTGCACCACGCGTCTCCGCGCTCCTCGGAGCGCGGCCCCATTGAAGCTGGCATCAAAGATAGCCACCAAGCAGACCGACAGGCAGTCTCCGCGCTCCTCGGAGCGCGGCCCCATTGAAGCGTCCTCACCGCCGGGCATTTCCTCGCCCCGCCGAGCGGTCTCCGCGCTCCTCGGAGCGCGGCCCCATTGAAGCGCCTTCCATCTCTCGGGCAGCGATACCGGTCCGAGCGTCTCCGCACTCTCACCGGCGCGGCCCACGCCCACTGCCCCCGCGGAAAGCATTGCCCCGAGAAATCTCCTAAGAAAACTCCCGGTTGCGCGTTGTCCCTCCTGATACCAGCCGCCGGCGCGCCTCCGCGCCGCCCCGAACCGCCCACCCACCCCAACCCGGCATGAGCCCGCCCCCCGATGAACACGACGCCTTCGTGCGCGAGGCCATCCGCCACCATGAGCGCCCATTGCTGCGCTACGTCATCCACCTGCTCGGCGATCCCGACCGCGCCCGCGACCTCGTGCAGGACACCTTCCTCAAGCTCCACCGCCAGCCCGTCGCCGAGATCGACGGACACGTGGCCGAGTGGCTCTTCACCGTCGCCCGCCACGCCGCGTTCGATCTCGTGCGCAAGGAGGGCCGCATGACCCGCTTCGCCGAAGGCCAGGCCGAACGCCTCGTCGCCGCCGAGCCCACCCCGGCCGTGCAGACCGAGACCCGCGAGTCCTGCCAACAAGTCCTCGCGCTGCTCCCACGCCTCCCGCGCAACCAGCAGGAGGTCGTGCGCCTCAAGTTCCAGGAGGGGTTCAGCTACAAGGAAATCGCCGCCATCACCCATCTGACGATGGGCAACGTGGGTTTCCTGCTCCACACCGCCCTCGCCACCCTGCGCCGCGAGATGACCCGTCCCAGCGCCGTCTGAACGCCGCCACCACCGGAGACCTTCGCCATGTCCCAGATCGACCAGAACGACCCGCGCCTCACCGCCTACGCCTTGGACGAGATGTCCGCCACCGAGCGCGCCGCGTTCGAGCCCCTCCTGCGCGCCGACCCCGCCGCGCGCGCCCTCGTCGAGGACCTGCGCCGCACCGCCGCCCTCCTCGCCGAGGGCCTCGCCGCCGAGCCCTTGCCCGCGCGCAGCGTCGCGCTCCATCCGCCACAGCGGCACTGGCTGCGCCGGCTCGTCACCGAGAGCTGGACACTCTGGGTGCCGCTCGGCGCCGCGGCCTGCTTCGGCCTCTTCTTCTGGCGCGTCTACCTGCCGGAGGCGCAGCGCCGCGAGGAGCTCGCCCAACGCGCCAGCCCCGCCGCGCGCCCGGCCGGCATCCCCGCCGGTGCCACCGCCGTGGACCTCGCCGCGCTCCCCGCCGTGGGCGCGGAGGCCACCGCCCCGGCGCGCACCCCGCGGCCGGCCGCGCCCACCGGCCTCGCCTCGGCCGACACCACGCTCAAGACCGGTCATTTCCTCACCGCCCGCCAGAATCCCACCTCCCAGTTCGCCATCAACGTCGGCACCGCCGCCTTCCTCACCGCCCGCCAGAATCCCACCTCCCAGTTCGCCATCAACGTCGGCACCGCCGCCTACGCCGACGTCCGCCGCAGCCTCGAGGCCGGCGAGCGCCCGCCCACCGGGCTGGTCCGCATCGAGGAGCTCGTGAACAGCTTCCGCTACAATTACCCCCGCCCGACCGACGCCACCCCGGTCGCGGTCGCCACCGAGGCGCACGCCGCCCCCTGGGCCAAGGGGCACCTCCTCGTGCGGATCGGGCTCCAGGGCCGCGACGCTCCCGGCACCGCGTCGTCCGCCGCCGCCCCGGGCCCGAGCGAACGCCCGCGGCAGGAGGCGCGCGAGATCCTCACCGCCGGCGCGGCCGACGAGATCCGCACGTTCGCCGCGCGCGACGTGAAGGTGCAGGTCGACTTCAACCCCGACAAGGTCCTCGCGTACCGTCTCCTCGGCTACGAGAACCGCCTGCTCAAGGCCGACGGCGCCGAGGCCGTGGCCGCCAACGACCTCGCCGCCGGCCGCAGCGTCACCGCGCTCTACGAGATCATCCCTCTGGCCCTGCCGGCGCCGCGCGCCGCCGTCGCCGCCAAGCCCACGCCGCCGCCCACCCCGGACCCGACCGACACCGCGGAGTGGCTCACCGTGAAGCTCCGCTACACCGAGCCCGGCGTGGCCCGCAGCCGCTCGGTGATCGTCCCCCTCCACGCAAGCGTCGCCCAGGAGACGACGCCCCCCAGCGCGGATTTCAAGTTCGCCGCCGCCGTGGCCGGTTTCGGCCTCATCCTCCAGAACAATCCCAACCGCGGCACCGCCTCCTGGGACATGGTCGAGCAACTCGCCCAGTCCGGTCTTGCCGGCGACACCGGCGACCAGCGCCGCGAGTTCGTCTCCCTCGTCAAGAAGGCCCGCGAGCTCGCACCGGAGAGCGACCCCGTCAGCACGTCGCCGACGCCCACGCCGTGACCGGCGCGTTCCGGTTGGTCGGCGCGGCCCGCGGCCGGAATCACGTGGTCAACCGCACGCGTCGCCGGGAGTTGAAGCCGCAGAGCTCGACGATCACGCCCCACGCCCGACGCAGCCCGACGTCGGTCAGCTCGTCGATCCCGCAGGCGCGGGCGAAGGCCTCCTCGTGGCCCCGGTAGCGCGGCGGCAGCAGGATGATCGTGCGCTCCTCGTCGCCGATCTTCGCCTCGATCGTGGGATAGAACAGCCCGCGACCCACGGCCAGCGGATGGTCGGGAAGCTCGACCTGCTTCTCCGGGAAGACCAGCCACGGGCGGTAGCGGAAGCGCAGTTTGCCCTCGGCGGTGCGGCTCAGGCGTCCGTAGGTGCGCAGCGGCGTATCCTTGATTCCCTTGCCCGCGAACACCTTGTTCTCCTTCGGGTCGGGCTCGAAGCGGTGGCGGCGCAACGTGAAGAAATCCCAGCAGAAGATCGTCCCGTAGGTCGTGAGCCGGAAGGCCCAGCCGGCGAGGAAGTACGAGAGCACGATTACCACCACCGAGCAGGCCACGCCCAACCAAGGGTTGATGTGCGGGGTGACGACCAGCAGGCCCAGCACGCTGATCCGGGCCGATTTCAGCGCCGCGTCCACCGCGCCCCACGGGCTCAGGAGGATGAGGACGTTGATCGCGTGCGCCGTGATCCACACCAGCAGGAACACCGCGACGGCGAAGGGCGCGAGCAGGATGTTGAGCACGGTCGCGCCGTCGATCGCGCCGAGCTGGATCATCGCCAGCCCGGTGGAGCCGAGCGCCTCGGCGTGGCCGCCGCCCCCGCCGCTGCCGATCAGGCTGGTGAGCGTGTCGAGGCTGAACGGAATCACGGCGCCGGCCGCGACCAAGCCGCTGAGCTTGTTTTCCAACGTCTCCGCCACATCGAGCGGCTTCTTCCAGCCCGGCGGCAACGCCGCGCCCGCGCCGTCTTTCAGCGCGACAGCACCGACGAGCAGCAACCCGGTCAGCCAATAGTGCGGCTGCCCGTACCACGGCAGCGCGGCCTTCTGCTCGGGCGTGTCCGCCTGCATCCACTTGTAGGCGCCCAGCGCGCTCACGCCGAGCATGGGCGAGATCGCGATCCCGGTGATCTGGGTGAGCGTCGAGGCCAGTTGCGTGCCGATGGCGGGCTTGTCGCTCGCCGTCGGAGCCGGTGCGGCCGCGCCCCCCGGGGCCGCCAGCAGCGGCAGTGAAAACAGGACACACATCAGGGCCAGGCACGTCCAGCGGGTGGCAGGTTTCATCGGCCCCGACGCTAGGGGCGAACCGGGAGTTTGCAAAGCCCGCAGTGCGTGGCCGCGCAGCGGACACCCGCCCTCCTCCCAGGTCCCGCTTCTAGCCTTCCGCCGCAGCGCAAGCTCCGCTCATACTCGCATTTTCGCCCGAATCCGCTTCCCCAGCGCAACCACGCCGCCCACACTGCCGCCCCTCGACACCCATGCCCGCGCCCACCTACGTCATCGGTCACCGCAACCCCGACTCCGACGCGATCTGTGCAGCCATCGCCTACGCGAACTACAAGAACCTGCTCGGCGACGCCTCGTGTGTCCCCGCGCGTTGCGGCAACTCCAACGCCCGCATCGACGCCATCCTCGCGCGCTTCCGCCAGTCGCTGCCCCTCTACCTCAGCGACGTCACCCCGCGCGTTGGCGACATCATGACCTCCGATGTCGTGAAGGTCGGCGTCCATGCCACCTGCGCGGAGGCCCTCGAACTCATCGACCAGCACGACGTCCGCACCCTCCCAGTGGTCGAACCCGACAACCGCCTCGTCGGCACCATTTCCATCTTCCAGCTCGGCGGATTCTTCCTCCCCCACATGAAGGAAGTGCGGCAGATGCGCCACGTGCACGGCTCGCTCACCGCCATCGCCCGTTCGCTCAAGGCCCGCATCCTCCACCTGCGCGACGCCGACCACGTCGAGGATCTCTACCTGCGCATCGGCGCCATGGATATCCGCTCGTTCGACCGCTACACGCAGTCGGACAACATCCCCTGGGCGCAGACCATCATCATCGTGGGCGACCGCTGGGACATCCAACAGAAGTCCATCCAGCACGGCGTGCGCCTGCTGGTCATCTCCGGCAACCTCCCGATCGACGACGAGGTCGTGCAACAGGCGCGCGAGAAGGGCGTCTCGCTGCTCGTCAGCCCGCTCGATTCCTCGACCACCGCCTGGGTGATCCGCGCCGCCTCCGAGATCGAGGCCCTCGTCGACCGCAAGACCGCGACGTTCGACCCCGCCACCCGCGTCTCCGAGGCGCGCCGCAAGGTCGCCGCCCTCGCCGGCGCCGCCTATCCCGTCGTCGACGACGAGATGCACCTGCTCGGCATCTTCTCCAAGACCGACCTCATCAAGCCCGTCCGGACCCGCCTCATCCTCGTCGACCACAACGAGCTCACCCAGGCCGTGCCCGGCGCGGCCGAGGTCGAGATCGCCGAGATCATCGACCACCACCGGCTCGGCGCACCCGCCACCAACCAGCCCATCCTGTTCATCAACGAACCGGTCGGCTCCACCTGCACCATCGTCGCCAACCTCTTCCGACGCGCCAACCTCCGGCCCGCGCCCGAGATCGCCGGTCTGCTCATGTCGGGCCTCATCTCCGACACCCTCCACCTCGCCAGCCCGACCACCACCGAGCGCGACCACGAGATCCTCGCCTGGCTCAGCCCCATCGCCGGCATCACCAGCGACGCCCTCGCCACGCTCATCTTCAGCTCCGGCTCCGTCATCCTCGCCAACTCCCCCGAGAAGGTCATCGCCGCCGACAACAAGGTCTACGACGAGGAGGGCCTGCGCTTCTCCGTCTCCCAGGTCGAGGAACTCGGCTTCGGCACATCAACGCACAGAACTCGCTCCTGCTCGTCAAAGGCGACCGCGACTTCATCGCCCGCATCTCCTACACGCAGTCCGACCGCGAGGATACATTCGACCTGCCCGGCATCGTCAGCCGCAAGAAGCAGCTCATCCCCTACCTCACCAGCGTCTTCCGCGGCGCCAAGCACGAGGGCTCGCTGCCGCACGCCAAGGCCTGAGCCTCCCCGGTGGCGATGCGCGTGAGCGCATCGTTGCGCTTCTCGCCTTGCTGCCCGACTACGCGCAACAGCTCGGCAAGGTAGCGATGCGCGTGAGCGCATCGATGCAGTGTCCGCTGCCGAGCCCCGCCGCCGCCGTGCCCGGCACGCCGTTCGCCCCGCCCCGGGGCCGCCCGTCGTCCGGATTTTGACACCACGCCAGCCGGGGGCATGCTCCGCCGCGCATGGCCCAAGCACCGATCGTCCGGATCCGCGAGCTCACCCGCATCTTCCGCCAGGGAGAGATCAACGTCACCGCGCTCGACCGCATCAGCCTCGACATCGCCGAGGGCGAGTTCCTCACCCTCATGGGCCCCTCCGGCTCGGGCAAGTCGACCCTCCTGCACCTCATCGCCGGCATCGACCGCCCCACCTCCGGCGCCTGCATCGTCCAGGAGCACAACATCGCCGAGATGGACGAGTCCGCCCTGGCCGACTGGCGTAACCAGAACGTCGGGTTCGTCTTCCAGACCTTCAACCTCATCCCCGTCCTCACCGCCTACGAGAACGTCGAGCTGCCCCTCCTCCTCACCCGGCTCTCCGGCAAGGAGCGCCGCCGCCTTGTCACCGCCGCCCTCGACATGGTCGGCCTCGGCGACCGCATGAAGCACCTGCCCCGGCAGCTCTCCGGCGGCCAGGAACAACGCGTCGCCATCGCCCGCGCCCTCGTCACCGACCCCAAGCTCGTCGTCGCCGACGAACCCACCGGCAATCTCGACTCCCACTCCGCCGCCGACGTCATGGAGATTCTCCGCTCCCTCAGCCGCGACGCCGGGAAGACCGTCATCATGGTCACCCACGACCCCAAGGCCGCCGCCTTCGGCACCCGCAGCATCCACCTCGAGAAGGGCGAACTGGTCACCAACTGAAGATTCGATGACACGCTCCGCTTCTTCGGTAGGGACGTTTCTCCGAAACGTCCGCGGCGGTTTCGGAGAAACCGCCCTACCTCCGATTCCGGGACACTCCGAAATCCGCATTCCGCAATCCGCAATCGTTCGATGACCATCCCCGGCTTCATCCTCAAGAACGCCTTCCGCAACAAGCGCCGCGCCGCGCTCTGCGTGCTCAGCGTCGCCTCCTCCATCTTCCTCCTCGTCGCCCTGCTGGTCGTCCTCAACGAGTTCACCAACCCGCCCGAGGATGCCGGCACCGAGTTGCGCATCGCCGTCCGCAACAAGGTCTCCCTCGCCACCCCGCTCCCCGTCCGCCAGCGCGCGCTCATCGAGAAGATCCCCGGCGTCGAGGCCGTCACCGCCCTCAGCTATTTCGGCGGCAACTACCGCGGCGAGGACACCACCTTCTGGGCCCAGTTCGCCATCGAGCCCGAGCAACTCCTCGCCGTCTTCGGCGAGGCCCACCTGCCCCGCGAGCAGCTCGACGCTTGGATCGCCAACCGTACCTCCTGCATCGTCGGCATCGATACCGCCACCCGCTACGGCATCAAGATCGGCGACCGCATCCCGATCGTCGGCAATTACTACCCCGTCGACCTCGACCTCACCGTCGTCGGCATCTACGAGGGTACGACGGACGACCGCAACGTCTTCTTCCACCACAAGTACCTCGACGAGCTGCTCGGCGATCCCGGCACCGTCGGCATGTGGTGGGTCAAGGCTCGCAGCGCCGACGACGTCCCACGCGTGATCGACGCCATCAACGCCGCCTTCGCCAACACCTCCGCCGAGGTCCTCGCCGAGACCGAGCGCGCCTTCCAGCTCGGGTTCGTCTCCATGTGGGCCAACATCAAGGTGCTCATCTCCTCGATCAGCTCGGTCGTCGTCTTCGCGCTCCTGCTCGTGACGGCCAGCACCATGAGCATGGCCATCCGCGAGCGGCTTCGGGAGCTCTCCGTGCTGAAGGCGTTGGGGTTCCGCCGCCACGAACTCTTCGCCTTCATCCTCGCCGAGAGCTTCGGTCTCGCCGCCGCCGGCTTCCTCCTCGGCGGCGGCGGCGCGTGGGCGATCTTCTCCGGCGTCGACGCCCCCACGCTCACCGGCGGCCTGTTCCCCTCGCTCGACGTCACCCCGCGCATCCTCGGCGCGGCCGCCGTCGTCGCCGCGCTCCTCGGGATCGTCGCCAGC
Source organism: Verrucomicrobiota bacterium (assembly GCA_019136515.1). Classification (GTDB taxonomy): domain Bacteria; phylum Verrucomicrobiota; class Verrucomicrobiia; order Opitutales; family Opitutaceae; genus CAJCBL01. The sequence continues at coordinate 11,867 of JAGVUB010000083.1, read as the reverse complement.
CTCGCGCCCTCGCTCGCGGTCGCCCGTCTCAGCGTCGCCGAAGGCCTCAAGACCCTGGACTGACGGAAGGAACCGCAGATGGACACAGATGAACGCAGATGATCTCAACATGACCACGCAACCGAACAGGCCGCTCCCCACCAACGAACTCACGGAGAAGATTATCGGATGTGCCTTCAGGGTCTCCAACGGGCTCGGCTGCGGTTTCCTCGAGAAGGTCTACGAGAACGCGTTGGCCCATGAGTTGCGCAAAGCCAACCTGCGCGTGCAGCAACAACATCCGATACAGGTGTTCTACGACGGCGTTGTTGTCGGCGACTATGTCGCCGATCTGCTTGTCGAGGATTCGGTGGTTCTCGAGCTGAAGGCCGTGCACGAACTCGACGACGTCCACCGAGCCCAAGGCATCAACTACCTGAACGCCACCGGGCTCCATCTCTGCCTGCTCATCAACTTCGGTAATCCGCGCGTGGACATCCGCCGCATCGTGCAAAGCGCTCCTTGATCCGCGTTCATCCGCGTCCATCTGCGGTTCCACTTCTCCTCCGCCCCGCTTCATCGCCCCGTGCTTCCACTCCTCAAATACCACGTTCGCTCGATCTTCGTCCGCTGGCGCGCCACCGGCGCGACCATCCTCGGGCTCGCCCTGGTCGTCGCCGTCTTCGTCGTCCTCCAGTCCCTCGCCATCGGCATCGAGAGCGCGAGCGCCAGCACCGGGGACCCGCGCAACTTCCTCGTCGTCCGCCAAGGCGCGCTGGCCGAGACCACCAGCGTCGTCACCCGCGAGCAGTACAACATCATCCGCTACCAGGACTGCATCGCTCGCGACGCCGCCGGCCAGCCCCTCGCCACGGCCGATGTCCACGTCATCCTCAACCTGCCCCGCGCCGATCGCACCGGCAGCGCCAACGCCCTGCTGCGCGGCGTCTCCCCCCAGGCTCTCGCACTGCGCCCGCAGGTCCGGCTGGTCGACGGTCGCTGGTTCCAGCCCGGCCACCGGGAGGTCGTCGTGAGCCGGCGCCTCGCCACCCGCTTCGCCGACATGCAGCTCGGCGGCACGTTCAAGTCCGGCGGCATCACTCTCACCGTCGTCGGCCATTTCGACGCCGGCCGCACCGCCTTCGACTCCGAGATCTGGATCGACGCCGACGAGGCCCGCGGCGCCTTCGACCGGCCCGACTTCTCCAGCGTCCTCGTCCGCGCCGCCTCGCCCGAGGCCGCCGCCATCCTCAAGCCGCTGATCGAGGGCGAGCGCCGACTGAAGATGAAGGTCGTGCGCGAAACCGACTACTACCGCGAGCAGACGCGCGCCGCGATGCTGCCGCGCCTGCTCGGCAACGGCCTCGCCCTGATCATGTCGATCGGCGCCATGTTCGCCGCGATGAACACCCTCTACGCCAGCGTCGCCTCGCGTACCCGGGAGATCGGCACGCTGCGCGTCCTCGGCTACCGCCGCCGCAGCATCCTGTTCGGTTTCCTCCTCGAGGGCGCCCTGCTCGCCTCGGTCGGCGGCCTGCTGGGCTGCCTGCTCGCCCTGCCCATGCATGGCTACAGCGCCGGCACCCTCGGCTGGGAGTCCTTCACCGAGACCGTGTTCGACTTCCGGATCACACCGGCCCTCGCCGCCCGCGGGGTCCTCTTCGCCGTGGGTATCGGCCTGGTCGGCAGCTTCCTACCCGCCCTCCGCGCCGCCCGCCTCCCCGTCATCGCCTCCCTCAAATCCGTCTGAAGCCGGAACATGAAACCGTAGATCGACGCAGATGAACACAGATCAGAAACCGGCCGGCCGGCCGGAATTGGGTCGCTTCAGGAATCGGCGTTCATCCGCGTCCATCTGCGGTTCCATTCTCCTCCGCATCATTTCCTGCCGTGAACCCCTCGAACCTCTCCCAGCTCCGCATCGATCCCGCCCAGAAACGCCGCCCCCGCGGTGCCGTGAAGGCGATCTTCATCGTCATCGCCTTCGTGCTCGTCGCCGCCGGCTACTTCGCGTGGCCGCGCGCCGGAGCCGATCGCCGGGTCGTCGGCACCGGCTCCATGAGTGAAAAACCGGCCGCCGCCAAGGACACCGTTTCCGCCCTCCCGGCCTCTTCTAGCCCCGCGGGCGGCGTTCCTACGCCGCCCGCTGCGGAAACGGTGAGGAGCGCCCCCGCGCTCCTCACCGTTTCCGGCTACATCATCAACCGCGAGCGCATCGAGATCAGCCCGCGCTTCCAAGGCGTCGTCGCCTGGATTGGCGTCAAGAAGGGCGACGCCGTGGAGAAGGACCAGATCGTCGTCCGCCTCGAAGATGCCGAGCAGCGCGCCAATGTCGCCACCACCGAGGGCCGGCTCGCCGCCGCGCAGGTCGCCCTCGAACGCACCGAGCTCGCGTACCGCCGCATCCACGACCTCTACCAGCGCAAGGTCGTCTCCGACGACGCCGAGGACGAGGCCCGCCTCGCCGTCGCCGCCGCCCGCGCCTCCATCCGCGAGATCGAGGGCCAGCTCGCCCTCGCCCGCACCTATCTGGAATGGACTGTCATTCGGTCGCCGATCTCGGGGGTCGTCCTCGAGAAGCTCGCCGAACCAGGCGAGCTCGTCACCCCCCAGAGCTTCGGCGGCACCCGCGGGCCCAGCACCGCCGTGCTCGCCGTGGCCGACCCGCGCGACCTCCAGGTCGAACTCGACATCAACGAGAGCGACCTCGCCAAGATCGCCTTGGGCGACAAATGCCGCGTGATCCCCGAGGCCTACCCCGACCTGCGCTTCGACGGCGTCGTCGCCGAGATCTCCCCCGAAGCCAACCGCCAGAAGGGCACGCTCCAGATCAAGATCGGCATCCTCAATCCTGACCGGCACCTCACGCCCGAGCTCACCGCCAAGGTCGAGTTCCTGCGGTGAGCGACGACCTCACTGCTGCCGCCAATACACGGCGCCGATATCCGGCACCTCGCCCTCGGGAATCTCGAAGATCACCCCGATCTCCGTCGTCGCGTTGGCGGCGATGCGGATGCGAGTCAGATGGTCGCCCCGGGGATTGGTGAACCGCTGCGAGGGGAAGCGAAGCCCGGCGACCGTCTCCCCGATGAACATGTCGCGGGTCACCTCGACCATCGACGCGGTGCGGTTGGTGATGGTCACATAGGCGAGCGCCGGACCGGTGGCCCGGATGCTGACGATCGCCACCCCGCCGGCGGAGCCGCCGACAGTGCGCTGGGGCGAGTGTGACCGGTCCAGCTGGGCGCGGCGCGCGGCCTGCTCCTGCGCGGCCTGGCTCGCCGCCGCCTCAGCGCTCTGTTTGGCTGCAGCGGCCACCGCATCGTACGGGTACTGCTCCTGCAGCGCCTCGGGCAGCTGCCGCTTGTCGATCTGGAGGATGCCGTCGGGACAACGCACCGTCACATGGGTGGGATTCTGCGACAGCACCTTCACCACGGTGACGGTCCGGCCGTCGGTGAGCGCCCACTGCTGCGTCTCGGCCCGCCCGACCATGGCCAGCCCGAGCAGCGCGACCACGACGAGGAATCGTTTCATCGGGGAAGGTTGTTCCGGCGCCGGGCGCCGGGCAACGGCGGATTTCGCACGAACCGCGCCCGGCCGGTTTTTCAGGGATTTTCGCGAATCGGTACCGGCCGCGGCTGGATCCACCTTGTGGCGGAAAAACGGATGCCCGCAACCGTCGTGAGCCCGGAACGCCAACTACATCCCCTATGCAAACTCACTGCCCTACCTTGAACGGCGTAGCGGGCAAAAGAGCCTAGGGGGACCGCGAGGCTCACCGCAGCCGGGCGAACGCCCATAGCGCGATCAACGCCATCGCCGCATCCGGCAGCCACGCCGCCGGGGTCGGCCCGAGCGTGCCGAACGACGCCATGAGCGTCGCCACCCGGGCCAGCAGGTAATAGAGGAAGAACAGGCCGATCGACTTCGACATGCCCACCGCTGGATTCACCCGCACGCCGCCCACGGCGAACGGCACGGCGAGCGCCATCACGACCAGGACACCGAATGGGCTGGCCTGCTTGCGCTCACGCTCGACCGCGTAGCGGCGCGCCCGGGCAGTTTCGCCGGAACCCAGATGGGTCAGTACGCGATCCAGCTCGAACAACGAGAGATCGGCGGGGTCTTTCAGCAGGAGCATCATCAACTCGGGATCGTCATCGACCTGCTCCTCGATGCGATGGGCGAAGGGCTCGATCTCCTGTTGCTCGCCGGTGGCGGTGTCGAAGCGAAGCTCACGGCCCTCGAGAAACACCCAGGCGCCGCGCCAGCGGTCAAAGTAGGCCTCCTTGGCGATCAGGCGCCGGGTCTCGTGCCGGTCGCGGTCGAAGAACCCCAGGCTCACGCCCTGGCCGCGGCGGGCGACATCGTCGTAGGAGTTCAGGAACCAAAGACGGCCGGCGGCATCGTTGGCGAAGGCGAGCGCGGTGAAAGTGCCGGCGGCGGCAGCGCCGTGTTTGCGCGTCTCAGCCGCGCGGCGCATCTCCTCGCGCGCCCCCCGCGCCTCCTCCACCGACCACGGGATGAGGCTGGCGTTGAGGTACCACACGAACCCCGCCAGCAGCAGGCCGAACAGCCAGACGGCACGGGTGATCCGGAACAGCCCGAGACCGGCCGCGCGCATCGCGGTGAGCTCGTTGCTGCGGTGCAGCTGCCCGAGCGCGTAGAGCAGCGAGAGCAGCACCGAAATCTGGAGCACCAGCGGCACGTTGCCCGGCACCAGCACGAGGTAGTAGTAGAAGACCTCCCCCATGCCCGCGCCGCTCCCGATGAAGTCGGCGAGATTGCGCTGCATGTCGACGAGGATGAGCAGGCCAAGCAGCGCGGCCATGATCAACCCGAAGGTCTTCAGCCAGGCGCCCAGCACATGTCGGTCGAGGATGGTCATCGTCGCTTTCGACTCTCGGGAAACCTTCCGGTGCCGCAAGGTTATCCCGGAGGGACGCGCGGCTCGCTGGCCGCCAGTCCGCCCTTGCCGGGGCGGGACCGGCCACCACACTGCGCCGCATGGCTCGCGCCTCCGAAGCTTGGAGCTCCCGTCTCGGCGTTATCATGGCCGTGGCCGGCAGCGCCGTCGGTCTGGGCAACTTCCTGCGGTTCCCGGGGCTGGCGGCCCGCTACGGCAGCGGCGCATTCATGATCGCCTATTTCGCCGCGCTGCTGCTCATCGGCATCCCGATCTGCTGGGCCGAGTGGACGGTCGGCCGCGTCGGCGGCAGCCGCGGCTTCCACTCCTCCAGCGGCATCTTCCACGCGCTCGTCCGGCACCCGCTCGGCAAATACCTCGGACTGCTCGGCTTCCTCGTGCCGGTGTTCATCTACATGTACTACATCGTGATCGAGGGCTGGTGCCTCGGTTACGCCCTGAACTTCCTCGCCGGCAACCTCGACCTCGGGCACTCCGCGGCCGCCTACCGGAACTATTTTTCCTCCTTCACCGGCGCCGGGGCGGACGGCGTCGCGCTCGCCTTCAGCCTCGGCCGGGCCGACCTCTTTCTGCTCGTCGTCTTCGGGCTCAATCTCCTCATCATCTACCACGGCATCACGCGTGGCATCGAGACCGTGTGCCTGTGGGGAATGCCTGCCCTCCTCCTCATCGCCGTCGCCCTGCTCGTCCGTGTCCTGACCCTGGGCACGCCCGACCCCGCCCTGCCCGAGCAGTCCCTCTGGAACGGCCTGGGCTACATGTGGAACCCGCGCGACATCGCCGCCGGGCTCGCGCGCCCCGAGCTCTGGCTCGCCGCCGCCGGACAGGTGTTCTTCACACTCTCGGTCGGCTTCGGGGTCATCATCACCTACGCCAGCTACCTCACGAAGAAGGACGACATCGTCCTGAGCTCCCTCACGGCCTGCTCGACCAACGAGTTCTGCGAGGTCGTGCTCGGCGGCATGATCACCGTGCCGGCCGCCTTCACCTTCCTCGGCGCCGCCGGTATCGTCGGCATGGGCACCTTCGATCTGGGCTTCATGGTCCTGCCCCAGGTCTTCGCCACGATGCACGGCGGGCAGGTCTTCGGGTTCCTGTTCTTCCTGCTGCTCTTCATCGCCGCGATCACCAGCTCGCTGTCGATGCTCCAGCCCGGCATCGCCTACCTCGAGGAGGGGCTCGGGCTGGAACGCCGCCAATCCGTGCTGTTCCTCGGCATGATCACCGCGATCGGCAGTTTCCTGGTGCTGTACTTCAGCAAGGACTTGAAGGCGCTCGACACGATCGACTTCTGGGTCGGCACCGTCGGCGTCTTCATCCAGGGCACGGTGCTGGTCATCGTGTTCTCCTGGGTGCTCGGTGTGGAGCGCGGCTGGGAGGAGGCGCACCACGGCGCCGAGATCCGCATCCCGGGCGTGTTCAAACCGATCCTCAAATACATCACCCCCACCTTCCTCATCGCGATCTTCGCGCTGTTCCTCGCCGGCGACGTCTTCGGCTGGAACTTCAGTCTCACCTCCCCGCGTTTCGCACCCACCGCCCGGATCACCGATCTGATCGGCACCGCCGACCGGCCCGCCAACCCGGTGGCGATCATGTGCATGGTGTTCATCGCGATCGTCACCGTCTTCGCCGCCATGCTCGTCGGCCAGTCCGGACATCGCTGGGCCCGCCACACCCCGCCCGGCCCCGCGGCCGGCGAATCCCGGCATCCTTCGCCATGACCCCCGCCGGAATCATCCTCATGTCCGTCTCCACCGGGACAGTCCTCGTGGTCTTTACGTGGTGTCTCTGGCGTGTGCTCCGCGCCCACCGCGCGCCCCACGAGCTCGCCAAGGTCGAGCCCGTGGGCGAATCCCAGGTCGACCAGCGCTAGCCTCGGCCCGGAGCCGCACGGCCCGCGGCGAAATGTTACGGCGAGGTGAACTCTGCTGCCGCGCGCTTGTCGCCAAGCCATTTGCGCTTCGCAACGCCGCCTCGTCCACCTACCGTCCGCCCGCCGCCATGCCACGCTCCCGCAAGTCCTCCGCTGCGCCCAAGACGCCGAAAACGCCGCCCGCGCCCCCGGCCCGGGCCCCGTTCTTCAACCGCGAACTGAGCTGGCTGGCCTTCAACCGCCGCGTGCTCGAGCAGGCTTGGAGCAACCGGCATCCGCTGCTCGAGCGCCTCAAGTTCCTCGCCATCGTCAGCTCCAACCTCGACGAGTTCTTCGAGATCCGCGTCGCCGGCCTCATCCAGCAGGTCGATTCCGACATCGTCGAGCTCGGGCTCGACGGCCTCGGCGCCCGCGAACAGCTCCGCCGCATCCACCTCGTCGTGGCCTCGCAGGTCGAGGAACAGTACCGCTGCTGGCACCAGCACCTCGTGCCCGCGCTGCGGCGCGAGAACCTCATCTTCAAGACCGGACCGGAGCTCACCCGCACCGAGCTCGCCTGGACCCGCCGCTATTTTCGCGACCAGATCTACCCGGTCCTCACCCCGCTCGCCGTCGACGCCTCCCACCCGTTCCCGCAGCTCGGCAACAAGTCGCTCAACATCGTCGTCACCGTCGACAATCCCGACACCCCCGACAACGAGGGCTTCCTCGCCATCCTGCCGGTCCCGCGGATCCTGCCACGCGTGGTCCGCATCGCGCCCGGCGCCCGCGGCCCGCAGCGCTACATCTTCCTCACCGAGATCATCAAGCTCTGCGCCGAGCAGCTCTTCGCCGGCTACCGTATCCACGGCGCTTACGCTTTCCGCGTCACCCGCAACAGCGATCTCTACATCGACGAGGAGGAGGCCGAGAACCTGCTCAAGCGCATCGAGGACGAGCTGCGCAACCTCCGCCGCGGCGCCGCCGTCCGCCTCGAGATCGAGGACGGGGTCGACGACCACACCTTCGAGCGCCTCACCGACCACCTCGGCCTCGCCCGCGAATACGTCTTCCGCATCAACGGCCCGCTCAACCTCCTGCGCCTCTTCGGCGTCTACGACCTCATCGAACGCCCCGACCTCAAGTATCCGCCGCTTTGTGCCCACCCCGGCCCGCTCCAGCTCTCCGGCGAGCCGGTCTTCTCAGCCCTGGCGCAACGCGACATCCTCCTGCATCACCCGTACGACTCCTTCGATCCCGTCGTCGCCTTCGTCCAGCAGGCCGCCCGCGATCCGCAGGTCTTCGCGATCAAGCAGACGCTCTACCGCACCAGCGGCGACTCCCCCATCGTCCACGCCCTCATCGAAGCCGCCCAGAACGGCAAACAGGTCACCGCGCTCGTCGAGCTCAAGGCCCGGTTCGACGAAGCGAACAACATCCAGTGGGCCCGCCAGCTTGAGGAAGCCGGCGTGCACGTCGTCTATGGCGTCGTCGGCCTGAAAATCCACTGCAAGTGCTGCCTGGTCGTCCGCCGCGAGGAGGACGGGATGCGCCACTACGCCCACCTGGGCACCGGCAACTACAACCCGAAGACCGCGCGCATCTACACCGACTTCAGCCTCTTCACCGCCCGCGACTCCCTCACCGCCGAGGTCGCCTACCTCTTCAACGTCCTCACCGGCTTCGTCCGCGAGCCGCGCTTCCGGCACCTGCTCGTCGCCCCCTACAACCTGCACGACCGGATCCAGGCACTGATCCTCGCCGAGACCGAGGCCGCGCGCGCCGGCCGGCCCGCGCGCATCATCGCCAAGATGAACAGCCTGGTCGATCGCGTCACGATCGAGAACCTCTATGCCGCCTCGCGCGCCGGGGTGCAGGTCGACCTCATCGTCCGCGGTATCTGCTGCCTGGTTCCCGGCGTGCGCGGCCTCAGCGACAACATCCGCGTGCGCTCCATCGTCGGCCGATTCCTTGAGCACGCCCGCGCCTACTATTTCGAGAACGATGGCGGCGAGCCACACGTCCTCCTCGGCAGCGCCGACTGGATGCCGCGCAACTTCTTCCGCCGGGTCGAGGTCGTCTTCCCGCTGGCCGAGCCCGCGCTGCGCCAGCGGGTGCTGCAGGAGGTGCTCCAAGTCCAGCTTCAGGATACCGAGAACGCCCGCGAGCTCCGCCCCGACGGCAACTACGCGCCGGTCGAGCGCAGCGCGACCCAGCCCGTGCTCGCCTCGCAGGACCACTTTCTGGCCGACGCGTCCCGCCGACTCCTGCGCAACGACGCCGAAGGCTGATTCCGGCGCGATCCGCGCAAGCAACAACTCGCGCCCGACGGATCGGAGGGGCCGATCCTCCACGAGGGTCCCTCGTCGGCTCGGCGCCAGGCGGGGCGACCCTGCTCAGGCCGTCGGCGACGGCGTGGCCGGCGCAGCGCTGGTCAACTCCTGCACGACCTTGAGCAGCTCCTGCGGCATGAACGGCTTCGATAGCACACGGTCGGCACCGATCTTCTTGGCCATCGAGAGGTACATGTTCTGGTCGAGGCGCCCGCCACCGGACATCGCGATGATCTTCACCGGGGTCTGGTTGCGACGGAACTCCTGGATGGTCTCGATGCCCTCCTTGTCGGGCATGATCAGATCGGTGATCAGGAGTGCGGCGGGTTTCTGCGTGAAAACGCGGACCGCCTCGTTGCCATTGCGCGCCTCGGAAACCTCGTAACCGGCTTTCACCAGCACACGCTTGAGCAACATGCGGACCTGGTCGTCATCGTCCGCCACTAGGATATGGATCGCATTCGCGCTCATCGTTCTGATGCTGGGCTGGGTTGAGCTGAAGGGAATCCCGCCATAATCGGGTCCGCGACGGGAAAATTAACCGGAAAACGTCGCGTGAGCCCGAATGGCCAAAGACGCCCCCTCAGGCCCGAATCGCAAGAAACTCCGCCGCCGCCGCGCAATCCGCCGCGATCTGAGCGCGTAATCCCGCCAAATCGGAGAACTTCCGCTCCGGCCGCAGAAAGCGCAGCCACTCTACCAGCAGCGGCGTGCCTTCCGCCCACGGGCTCTCGCCGAGCACATGGACCTCGAGCAGCGGCCGGCCGGCGGCCTCGACCGTCGGTCGCACGCCATAGTTGGCCACCGCAGGTCGCCCGGCCTCCCGCGCCTCGTCCTGCGCCCGGACACGAACCGCGTACACGCCCGCCGCCGGAGCGCACTCCGGCTCCCACGCAAGATTGAGCGTGGGGAAGCCGATCGTCCGCCCCAGCCGCCGGCCCGGCTGCACCGTCCCGAGCGCAAAATAGGCGTAGCCCAGCAAGGCGTTGACCGCCGCCATCTCGCCCGCAGCCACATGGGCGCGGATGCGAGTGCTGCTGATCGGTTCGCCGTCCAGATTGATCCGCGGCGCGCTGAACACGCTCACGCCCGCCTCGCGCCCGGCACGCACCAAGCTGGCGGCGTCGCCGCGCCGGCCGGCCCCATACCGCCAGTTCTCGCCGACGTACAAGGCATGAAGATTCGGCAGGGCCGCACGCAGCCGCGGCAAAAAATCCTCGGCCGCCACCGCCGCAAACTCGCGGGTGAACGGCTCCTCGATGACGAAGTCGACCCCCAGTCGCTGTTGCAGGAACCACGCCTTCAACTCCACCGGCATGAGCAGCCGAACCGGATTCTCGGGACGGAAAAGCCGGCTCGGATGCGGGTCGAAGGTCAGCACGCCGGCCAACCCGCCCTCGCGCCGCGCGGAATGCTGCGCCGACTCGATCACCGCCTGATGGCCCAGATGCACGCCGTCGAACATGCCGATGGCCAGGTGCAGCGGCTGCGCGGGCAGCCGCACGGTGGCAAGCGAGCGGAAGAGCTGCGGAGCGGAGGTCATGCGTTGCCGCGCCCCGGGTCGATCACACCGCGTGCGTCGGCGCCACCTGGTGCGGCGCGAGCAGCTGCTTCGCCAGATCGGCGGCCGGCAACGCCATGAACGCCTCCAAGCCGATCGCCTGCTCGACGCGCAACGCGCCGCTGGCGGTGCGCCGCAACGCGCTCAGGTGCGCGCCGCAGCCGAGCTTCTGGCCGATGTCGTGCGCGATGGTGCGCACGTAGGTGCCCTTCGAGCACCGCACGCGGAACCGCACCTTCGGCAGCTCGAGCGAAAGCACCTCGATCGACATGATCCGGATGAAACGCGGCTCCCGGTCGATCTCCTCGCCCTTGCGGGCCATCTTGTAGAGCGGCACGCCGTCGACCTTGATCGCCGAGAACATCGGCGGGGTCTGGTACTGGTCGCCGCGGAAGGTCTGCATCACGACCTCGATCTTCGCGCGGTCGAGGTCGGCCGGCACGGGACGCGTCTCGACGACCTCGCCCTCGGCGTCCTGCGAGTTGGTCACCACGCCGAGCGTCATCTCGCCCTCGTACTCCTTGTCGCCGCTCATCAGATACTGAGAGAGGCGCGTGGACTTGCCGACCAGCACCAGCAGCAGGCCGGTGGCCATCGGGTCGAGCGTGCCGGCGTGGCCGACGCGCTTCTGCTGCAGCTTGCCGCGGATGCGGGCGACGACGTCGTGCGACGTGTAGTCGGTGGGTTTGTCGATCAGCAGAACGCCGTCGAATTCGTTGCGGGGGGCGAGACTCATCGGGACTTGAGCGCGTCGACGCGGGCGAGCGTCTCGGCGAGAGCGGCGAGGAGCCGGGGCTGCACCACGGCGAGGGGCTCCTTCGGGTTGAGACCGGCGGCGCAGGCGTGCCCGCCGCCGCCGAACTGGGCGGCGACGCGATCGAGCCGCAGGGAGGGATCCTTGCCGCGCAGGCTGCCCTTGGTCATGCCAACGCGTTCCTCGAGCAGCACGCCGATGTCGACGCCATCGATGGCGCGGGCGTAGTCGACGAGCCCCTCCGTGTCCTCGGCGGTGGTGCCCGTCTGCTCGAAGATGCCCAGCGGCAGGATGCCGACGCAGACGCGCCCGCCGCATTCGAGCCGCAGCGAGGAGAGAAAATGCTGGAGCAGCTTCATCCGGCCGAAGGACTCGCGCTCGTAGATGTGGTAGCCGGCCTCGACCGGCTCGGCACCGCAGGCGATCAACCGTCCGACCAGTTCGAACACGCGGGC
>JAGVUB010000104.1 GCA_019136515.1 Verrucomicrobiota bacterium | reverse complement strand
GCGGCCGAGCAGAAGGCGCTGCTCGAGGACATCGACGATCTGCGGCTCAACCTGCGCGAGCTCACAAGTCTCCTCGAGGCGCCGAAATAGAACGAAACGGCGCCACCGTTGCCGATGGCGCCGTGAAAGGCGAAACTGGTTACACTGGGGGCGGCACTCAGGCGCCGCCGCCGCTGGTGACAGCCGGGGCCTGCTGGAAGGTCGAGCGCACGGTGGCCGCGAGGTAGTCGCGGCTTCGGGCAGACGGCCGAGCACTCGTACTGGTTGGTGCAGCTGCCGAAGCCGGCCTCGTCCATCGCCGCGACCATCGCGAGCACGCGGCGGTCCTTCTCGGGCTGGCCCTGCGGGAGCAGGTTGAGCTGCGAGGCCTTGGCGGCGGTGAAGAGCATGGCCGAGGCGTTCTTGCAGGCCGCGACGCAGGCGCCGCAACCGATGCAGGAGGCAGCATCCATCGCGAGATCGGCAACCTCCTTGGCAATCGGTGTGGCGTTCGCGTCCTGGGCGGCGCCGGTGCGGATGCTCACGAAGCCGCCGGCCTGCATGATCTTGTCGAAGGACTTCCGGTCGACGATGAGATCCTTCAGGATCGGGAACGGCGCGGCGCGCCACGGTTCGACGGTGATCTCGTCGCCCTCGTGGAAGGAGCGCATGTACGTCTGGCAGGTGGCCACGCCCTTGTGCGGGCCGTGGGGCTTGCCGTTGATGACGGCCGAGCAGGTGCCGCAGATGCCCTCGCGGCAGTCGTGGTCGAACGCGATCGGCTCCTCGCCGGCGTTGGTGAGGTCCTCGTTGACCACATCGAGCATCTCCAGGAAGGACATGTTCGGGTTGAGGTCCGGGGTCTCGTAACTCTTGAACTCGCCGGCGGTGGAGGCGTTCTTCTGGCGCCAGACCTTGAGCTTAACTTTCATGGGCGGAAACGGTTGGGAGTGTTAAGTGTTTCGGTGGGTGGCGCGGCTCACTTGTAGGAGCGGGTGACCATCTTGGCCTCCTCGTACACGAGGGGCTCCTTGTTGAGCTCGGGCGCCTCGCCCTCGCCCTTGTACTCCCAGACGGAGACAAAGGCGAAGTTGACGTCGTCGCGCTTGGCCTCGCCGTCCGGATACTGGTGTTCCTCGCGGAAGTGGCCGCCGCAGGACTCCTCGCGGGTGAGGGCGTCGCGGCACATGAGCTCGCCGAGTTCGAAGAAATCGGCCACGCGGTTCGCGCGCTCGAGGGACTGGTTGAGGTCGTCGCCGGAGCCGGGCACGTTGACGTTCCGCCAGAACTCCTCGCGCAGCTTCGGGATGAGGTCGAGGGCGCGGCTGAGCGTCTCCTTGGTGCGGCCCATGCCGCAGCCTTCCCACATGATCTTGCCGAGCTCCTTGGCGAAACTCTGGACGGTGCGCTTGCCCTTGATCGAGAGGAGGCGCTCGTTGATCTCGCGCACGTTCTTCTCGGCGGCGGCGAACTCCTCGCGGTCGGTCTTCGGGCACGAGCCGGGCTTCTGCGTGGCGAGGTAGTGGTTGATCGTGTTGGGGAGGACGAAGTAGCCGTCGGCCAGGCCCTGCATGAGGGCGGAGGCGCCGAGGCGGTTGGCGCCGTGGTCGGAGAAGTTGGCTTCGCCGAGGACGAACAGGCCCGGGAGGTTCGACATCAGGTCGTAGTCGACCCAGAGGCCGCCCATGGTGTAGTGAACCGCCGGATAGATGCGCATCGGCACCTTGTAGGCGTTCTCGTCGGTGATCTCCTTGTAGATGTCGAAGAGGTTGCCGTAGCGCTCGGCCACGGCGGCCTCGCCGAGCTCGCGGATCTTCTCCTTGGAGGGGTTCTCGAGGCCCTGGACCTTGGCGGCCTGCTTGCCGTAGCGGTTGATCGCGTCGGCGAAGTCGAGGTAGACGCCCAGGCCGGTCTCGCCGACGCCGCGCCCCTCGTCGCACACCTGCTTGGCGGCGCGGGAGGAGATGTCGCGGGGGGCGAGGTTGCCGAAGCTCGGGTACTTCCGCTCGAGGTAGTAGTCGCGATCCTCCTCGGGGATGTCGTTCGGGTTTTTCTTGCAGTCCTCCTTCTTCTTCGGGACCCAGATGCGGCCGTCGTTGCGGAGCGACTCGGACATCAGGGTGAGCTTCGACTGGTAGTCGCCGCTGACCGGAATGCAGGTCGGGTGGATCTGGGTGTAGCAGGGGTTGGCGAAGCCGGCGCCGCGCTTGTAGGAGCGCCACGCGGCGGTGCCGTTGGACTGGCGAGCGTAGGTGGAGAGGTTGAAGACGTTGCCGTAGCCGCCGGTGGCGAGCACGACGGCGTCGGCGGCGTGGCGGGTGATCTCGCCGGTCTCGAGGTTGCGGACGATGATGCCCTTGGCCTGGCCGTCGACGACAACCAGGTCGAGCATCTCGGCGTGGGTGAACATCTCCACGGCGCCGCGGGCGATCTCCTTGGTCAGGGCCGAGTAGGCGCCGAGCAGGAGCTGCTGGCCGGTCTGGCCGCGGGCGTAGAAGGTGCGGGAGACCTGCGCGCCACCGAAGGAGCGGTTGGCGAGCAGACCGCCGTATTCACGGGCAAAGGGCACGCCCTGCGCCACGCACTGGTCGATGATGTTGGAGCTGACCTCGGCCAGGCGGTAGACGTTGGCCTCGCGGGCGCGGAAGTCGCCGCCCTTGAGGGTGTCGATGAACAGGCGATAGACGCTGTCGCCGTCGTTCTGGTAGTTCTTGGCGGCGTTGATGCCGCCCTGGGCGGCGATGGAGTGGGCGCGGCGCGGGCTGTCGTGGTAGACGAAGCACTGCACGTTGTAGCCGAGCTCGGCGAGCGAGGCGGCCGCGGACGAACCGGCGAGGCCGGCACCGACGACGATGACCGTGTACTTGCGGCGGTTGTTCGGGGCGACGAGCTTGCCCTGGGCGATGTGGTTCTTCCACTTCTGCGCGAGCGGGCCGGCGGGAATCTTGGCGTCGAGTTTCATTGGGCGGACGGCAAAAGGGTTATTGGTTGGCGGGGCAGCAGGTGGAATGCGCGGCGGTGGCGGCCGGGCAGCAGCCGCCGACCTTCACGACGCCGGCGAGGACCGCGGCCGGGATGGCGATGCTGCCGAGGATGTAGCAGGCGGCGAAGAGCCGGGTGGCCCCGCGCAGGAAGCTGCCCCAGCGGCTGGTGCGCAGACCGAGCGACTGGAAGGCGCTCTCGAAGCCGTGCCAGATGTGGATGCCGAGCAGCGTCACCGCGACGATGTAGAAAAGGGAGACGAAGACATTCTGGAAGCCCAGGACCATCATCGTGTGCACGTCGTGCACCTTCACGCCCGCCGCGAGGATCGGCAGGCCGAAGAGGTGGAAGTCGCCCTGCATCGTGTACTCGGCGATGTGGGACTTGAAGCTCTCGCCGGTGAAGAACCCGCTCTTCGAGCCGATCGTGAAGTGCATGAGATGGTAGACGAGGAACGCGGCGATGATGAAGCCGGTCCAGCGCATCGAGCGCGAGGCCCAGGAGGCTTCGATGAAGCGCTTCACCCCGTATTTGACCGGGCGGGCCTGGACGTTCTCCAGGGTCAGGGCCGTCATCGCCCAGATGTGGAGCGCGACAATCGCCAGCAGGCCACCGCGCACCGCCCAGAGGGCCGGCCCAAGGTGCTGCAGGAAGTAGGCGTAACCGTTGATCTTGTCCGGGTGGGAGAAGACCTGGAGGTTGCCGACGAGGTGGCCGGTCAGGAAGCCGATCAAGGCCAGGCCGGTCAGCGCCATGATGTATTTCTTCCCCAGAGAGGAGCAGAAGATATTACGAACGAGGCTCATTGCGGTGGTGCGTTGGAAAGCGTGGGTGCGGGAAATGAAAGCGCCGACGGTAGGCGGCACCCGGGGCCCGGCAATTCCTTATTAGCAAAAATCGCGCGGAGGGGGCCCGCTATTCTCGATGCTTCAACCCGCCGGCATGAACGCCGTTCATCATCCGCCCTCCCGGGGACTCCACGCGACGGTGCCCGATAATCGCACCCGCAGGCCGCCGAAGTCAGAACTTCGCCCCGGCGCCGAGCGGCTTGAGCAGCGCGAACTTCCCGCTCGCCGCCGGTGCGATCAACCGCCGGCGCGCCGTCGTCACGCGCGCCCCGTCGCCGAGCATCGCGGCGACCGCCTCCGCCACCTCCGGCCCGGCGCTGTGCTCGGCCACGTAGTCGAGCTTCCACGCCGTCTCACCGGTCTGGCTCAGGCAGTAATGCCAGCAGGAGAAATCCGCGGGGAGCGCACGGTCGATGTCGGCCGGCGAGACCAGCGAGCCGTCGCGCCGGAAATGCAGGTCGCGCTCGCGCCCGGCGAGGCGGAAGCCGCTCGGAAAGCGCTGCACGATATCGCCGGTGAGGTAGCGCAGCAGCGGCATCGCCTCGCGCCCCCGCGTCGTCACCACGATCTGGAACGTCTCGGGCAGGTCGCGGAACGGCACCAGCTCGATGAAGACATTGGCGTCGATCGGCCGCGAGTTGTCGGCGAAGGCGTCGCCCACGAAGATGTAGCCGGCCTCCGTCGAGCCGTAGAGATCGACTTGCGGCGCGGGAAACGCCTCGGCGATGCGCCGGCCGTGCTCGCGGCTGGCCTTGCCGTAGGTGAGGATCACGACCTTGACGCTGGGCACGCGCACCTTGCGCTTGAGCACCGCGCGGGCGAGCAGCGAGAGGTAGATCGGCTCGCCCTCGATGATCTCCGGCTGCGTGGCCTGCAACTCGAGCACGATGCGGTCCCATTCGCTCTCAAGGAACACGAACGGGTCGCTGTGCAGATTGAGGTAGACGGTGTTCTCGATGAAGCGCTGCGGGAACTCGAAATCCTCGTACGGGCAGAGGTTGCTGGAGCAGCCCACCGGCGCGAGGATCGCCCGCCGCCCCATTTTCGCCGCGTACGGGGCGAGCAGCGGATGCGCCGCATAGGCGCGGGCCGTCTGCGCCGGCCACCAACTGCGCTCCATGATCACCGTCATCGGCCCCTGCGTCGTGCCGGAGGTCGACTCGTATTCCCACTCCTGCCGCTGCACCCGCGCGTCGACCTCGGCGCAGTCGTCGAAGAACGCGCAATGCCCGTGCTCGACGATCTCGCGTTTGGTCAGCAGCGGGATCGCCGCATAGCCGTCCCACTCCAGCCGTCCGCCGTCGAGCGGATGGCGTTTCGCGTAGAGCGGACTGCGCCGGTAGATCGCCCGGATCTCGTCCGCCAGCACCGCGGGCACGTAGCCGTTCACGGCGGCGCCCAGCGTGGCGGAGAGGTTGGCGAAATGCGGCGAGCGGGAGGCGTTCATGGCGGAGAAACCCAACAAAGACCCCGGCTCTACCGTGTCAAACTGCCCGCCGGCGAGCGCGGGATCCGCAGCTCGCCTACCCCATCCGCCCCTCGCGCCACGCGCGCAGGTAGAACAGCGCGTCGATCACCAGCGAATGCTTGATCTCGCCGCGCTCGGCGCGGGCGAAGACCTCGTCGATCGGCCACAGGCTCAGCTCGATCTCCTCGTTGGCGTCGAGCTGCATCTCGCCCACGCGGGTGCAGCCCTCGACCAGCACGATGTGGCAGACGTTGGCCTGGATCGCCGGATTCGGCCGCACCTGCGCCAGCAGCCGCGCCGAGCGCCCGGCGTAGCCGGTTTCCTCACGCAGCTCGCGCACGCCCGCGGCCACGGGGTCTTCGCCGGCCTCGATCACGCCGCCGGGGATCTCGAGGGTGAAGTCGTGGATGCCGAAGCGGAACTGCCGCACCAGCAGCATCCGGCCGTCGTCGGTGAGCGCGAGCACGTTGACCCAGTCGTTGGCCTCGATGACCACGAACTCGCCCTCGCGCTGGTCGCGCGGATGCCGGTAGCGCGTGCGGCGCACGCGAAAGACGCGAAAATGGTCGATCGCCGCGTCGGCCAGCCGCTCCCACATCCGGAGGCGGCGCGAAGCCGGGGTATGCTCGGACTCGTTCATAAAAAAGCCTCCCGGGCGTTGGCCGCGGGAGGCGAAAGGGACTCGCGAGAGTTATTTCGGCAGATTGAGCTTCTGGCCGACCTTGAGCTTGGTCGGGTCGATGCCCGGATTCGCCGCCATCAAAGCGTCGGTCGAGATCCCATGCGCACGGGCGATCTTGGCCGGATAGTCGCCCGCCTTCACCGTGTAGTCACCACCGGGACCGGCGGCGGCGCCTTCCTTGGCAACGGCGCCATCCTTGGCCTTCGGGGCCGCGGTCTTGGCGGTAGCCAGTTTGTTGAGATCGGTGCGGATGTTGCCGATCTCGGCGGTCACGGCGTCGAAGCCGCGTTGCGTCTGGGTCGCGAGATTGCTCACCGAGCTGTTGGCGCGGTTCGCGGTGTCCTTGGCAGTGCTGACATCGCCGGCCATGCTCGAGACCTGATTGTTCAGCCCATCGACCGTGGCCGCGAGCTTCTTGACCTGGCCGAGCTTGACCAAGGCCACGATGGCCAAGATGAGCCCAAGGCCGCCGAGGATGGCTCCGACCACAGGGAGGATGCTGGGATTGTTCTCGCGAGAAATGGTATCCATGGAGTGAGAAATGTAGGGAGAGAGCGATAGCCGCCCCGGCAGGCAAAGCAAGCAGTTAACTGCGCGGAGCTTACGTCCGACCTCCGGTTGTCGTTCTGTTTACGACGGCGGCCAACGGAAGCATTGACACCGGCCGCCGGCGGTCGAGGCTTCGCCCGGCAACGTGCTTCGGGGCGTAGCTTAGCCTGGTAGAGCGCCTGGTTTGGGACCAGGAGGTCGAGAGTTCAAATCTCTCCGCCCCGACCACTTCCGCCTTGGGGCGCAGGGCAGGCCCGCCGCTGCGCCCGCCCACCATTTCGTGACGTTATTGCTGCAACCGGATTTGTTGTCGCGCGTCTCCGTTCCCACGCCGAAGGTGCCCGCTCACGCGCCCGATTCCGTATTGTCTCCATGTCCAGCACCCGCCTCCCCCATCTGCCCATCCTGACCCTCGTGGGCCTCTGCGCGCTCCCCTTCGCGGGCTGCGCCGATCGCCAGACCGCCCGCTCGGCCCTCCCCCCCCTGCCCGTCCAGGTCGCCGTCGCCGAGACGCGCACCCTGCCGCGCACCCTCGAACTCATCGGCACGGTCCAGCCCCTGCGCACCGTCGCGGTTAAATCCCAGGTCGACGGCGTCATCGCCACCATCCATTTCCGCGAGGGCGACGAGGTGAAACCCGGCGACCTGCTCGTCACCCTCGACCGCCGCCCCTTCGAGAACACCCTGCGCATCGCCCGCGCCGAACTCGCCAACGCCCAGGCCGAGTCCGACCGCGCGGCCGCCGACGCCGCCCGCTACACCAGCCTCGACCAGCAGGCCGCCGTCTCCAAGGAGCAATTCTCCCAGCTGCTCACCCGCGCCGCCACCACCCGCACCCTCGTCTGCTCCCGCGAGGCCTCCGTGGCCAACGCCGAACTCCAGCTCGGCTACACCGAGATCCGCGCCCCCATCGGCGGCCGCACCGGCGAGCTCCGCCTCCACGAGGGCGCCCTCGTGAAGGCCAACGACTCCGGCGCCGGCCTGGTGACCATCAACCAGCTCGACCCCATCGCCGTCGCCTTCGCCGTGCCCGAGTCGTCGCTCGACGCCGTGCGCGCGGCCGCCGCGGCCGGAGTCGCCACGGTCTCGGTACGAAGCCGCGGCGGCTCGGCCGAGCCCCGCACCGGCGTCCCCTCGTTCTTCGACAACGCCGTCGACACCGCCACCGGCACCATCCTCCTCAAGGCCGAGCTGCCCAACGCCGACCACGCGTTCTGGCCCGGCCGCTTCGTCGACGTCTCCCTCGTGCTCGGGGCCGACTCCGGCCTCGTCGTCCCCGCCGCCGCCGTGCAGCAGGGCCAAAAGGGCCCGCAGGTCTTCGTCGTCCAGCCCGACAAGACCGTCGTGCTGCGCCCGGTCGTCGTCGCCCGCACCACGGGCGCGTTGACGCTGCTCGCCAGCGGTGTCCAGCCCGGCGAGGCCGTCGTGCTCGAAGGCCAGTTCCGCCTCGTACCCGGCGCCCGCATCGAGCCCCGCCAGCCCGCCGCCACGCCCGCGCCATGAACCTGCCCGCCCTCTGCATCCGCCGCCCGGTGATGACGACCCTGCTCACCGCTGCGCTCTGCCTGTTCGGCGCGATGGCCTACGTGCGCCTGCCCGTCAACGACCTGCCCAACGTCGATTTCCCCACGATCGTCGTCAACGCCGGCCTGCCCGGAGCCACCCCCGAGACGATGGCCAGCGCCGTCGCCACGCCGCTCGAACAGCAGTTCTCCACCATCGCCGGCATCGACTCGATGGTCTCCGGCAGCACGCTGGGCAGCACCCAGATCACGCTCACCTTCGCCCTCTCGCGCGACATCGACGCCGCCGCCCAGGACGTGCAGGCCGCCATCGCCTCCGTCCAGCGCCGCCTGCCCACCGACATGCCCGCCCCGCCGTCGCTGCGCAAAACCAACCCCGCCGACTCGCCCATCCTCTGGCTCGCGCTCAGCTCGCCCACGCTCCCCCTGTCTTCGGTCGATGACTACGCGCAGACCCGCCTCGTCCAGCGCATTTCCACCGTCGAGGGTGTCGCACAGGTCATGGTCTGGGGCTCGCAGAAGTACGCCCTGCGGGTCCGCCTCGACCCGCGCGAGCTCGCCAACCGCGGCCTCGCCCTCGAGGAGATCCGCGCCGCGCTCGCCCAGCACAACGTCAACCTGCCCACCGGCCAGCTCGACGGCGCCCGTCAGGCCCTCACCGTCGTCGCCACCGGCCAGCTCTCGGGCGCCGACCAGTTCCGCGCCATCACCGTCGCCCATCGCAACGGCGTTCCCGTCCGCCTCGGTGAGATCGCCGAGGTCGTCGACAGCGTCCAAGACATCCGCACCGCGAGCTGGTACTACAAGGGCGGCATCGGCCAGCGCGCCATCGTCCTCGCCATCCAACGCCAGCCCGGCACCAACACCGTCGCCGTCGCCGACCGCATCCAGGCCCTCCTGCCGCAGATCCGCCGCGAGCTCCCCGAGTCCATCGATCTCGACGTCCTGCGCGACGCCTCCGTGCCCATCCGCGAGTCGATCCACGATGTGCAGTTCACGATGCTGCTCTCCATCGCGCTGGTCATCCTGGTCATCTTCCTGTTCCTGCGCACGCTGCGCGCCACCGCCATCCCCAGCGTCGCCATCCCGATGGCCATCCTCGGCACGTTCGTGGTGATGCATTTCTGCGGGTTCACCCTCGACAATTTCTCGTTGCTCGCCCTCACGCTCTCCGTCGGCTTCGTCGTCGACGACGCCATCGTGATGCTCGAGAACATCGTGCGCCACACCGAGCAGGGCCTGTCCGTGCGCGAGGCGGCCTTCAAGGGCTCCGGCGAGATCGGGTTCACGATCCTGTCGATGACGCTCTCGCTCGTCGCCGTCTTCATCCCGATCCTGTTCATGGGCGGCATCCTCGGCCGCCTGCTCAACGAGTTCGCCGTCACCATCGCCGCCGCGATCCTCGTCTCCGGCCTGGTCTCGCTCACGCTCACCCCGATGCTCTGCAGCCGCTTCCTGCGGCCGCACGCCGCCGAGGCCGCGCGCCGCCACGGCCGCATCTACCAGGCCACCGAGCGCGGCTTCACGGCGATGCAGAATTTCTACGCCCGCACGCTCTTCGCCGCCCTGCGCCACCGCAGCCGTGTCGTGCTCGCCGCGCTGGCCACCGTCGCCCTCACTGTCGTCTTCGCCATTCTGCTTCCCAAGGGCTTCATCCCCACCGACGACAACGGTCAGATCTCCGCGCAAACCGAGGCGGCCCAGGACGTTTCCTTCGAGGAGCTCTCCCGCCAGCAACTCGCCGCCGCCGAGATTGTCGCGAGAAACCCCTCCGTCGATGCCTTCATGTCGCGCGTCGGCGGCACCGGCGGCAGCATGTTCCTGCGCCTCAAGGACCGCTCCGAGCGCCCCGCCGCCAACAAGATCGTCCAGCAGCTCCGCCAACAGCTCGCCGTCGTCCCCGGCCTGCGCGCCTACCCCCAGCAACCGCCCCCCATCCGCATCGGCGGCGCCCAGACGCGCTCCCTCTACCAGTTCACCCTCACCAGCTCCGACCTGGGCGCCCTCTACGCGGCCGCGCAGGACTTCGAACCGCGCCTGCGCGGGATCCCCGGCGTCGTCGACGTCAACAGCGACCTCATGATCACCAGCCCGCAGGCGAGCGTGGAGATCGATCGCGACCGCGCGGCCGCCCTCGGCCTCACCCCGCAGCAGATCGAGGACACGCTCTACAGCGCCTACGGTTCCCGCCAAGTATCCACGATCTATACGCCGACCAACCAGTACTACGTCATCATGGAGGTCGCCCGCGAATTCCAGCGCGAGCCCGAGTCCCTCGCCCAGCTCCACCTCCGCGCCCGCAACGGCGAGCTCGTCCCGCTCGACGCCGTCGCCACCGTCCGCCGCCAGGTCGGCCCGCTCAGCGTCAACCACTACGGACAGGTGCCGGCCGTCACGCTCTCGTTCAACCTCGCGCCGGGCACCTCGCTCAGCGAGGCCCAGGCCGCCATCGACCGGCTCGCCCGCGAGCACCTGCCGGCCAACGTCAGCGCCGGCTACCAGGGCACCGCCCAGGCCTACGCCTCCTCGCTCCAGGGCCTCGGCCTGCTGCTCCTCCTCGCCATCGTCGTCATCTACATCGTGCTCGGTATCCTCTACGAGGATTTCATCCACCCGCTCACGATCCTCTCCGGCCTGCCGGCGGCCGGTTTCGGCGCGCTGTTCACCCTCTGGCTCTTCGGCGAGGAACTGAACATCATGGGCTACGTCGGCGTGATCCTCCTCATCGGCATCGTGAAGAAGAACGCGATCATGATGATCGACTTCGCCCTCGCCGCCCGCACCGCCGGCGAGACCAGCGACGAGAAGGCGATCACCGAAGCCTGCCTCGTGCGTTTCCGCCCGATCATGATGACAACCTTCGCCGCCCTCGCCAGCACGCTGCCCATCGCCCTCGGACTCGGCGCCGGCGCCGAGTCGCGCCGCCCGCTCGGACTCGCGGTCGTCGGCGGGCTGGTCGTCTCGCAACTGCTGACGCTCTACATCACGCCGGTCGTGTACCTCTACTTCGCCAAGGTCGTTGCCCGCTTCCGCAGCAAGGCGCCCGCCGGCGTTCCGGTCTCCGCCGCGCCGACCCCGGCCCGGTAATGCGACATCGGCCGACGTCACGCTGGGAGGCAACACCCGAGGCCCACCACCCGTCTCGTCCACTCCACAAAAACAAAAACCGGGGATCGTTGTCCCCGGTCTTCAATCCGATGCCGCTCGGCTTCAGCGGCGCATCCGCCGCCAGATCAGCGCGGCCAACACGGCCACACCCGCCAGGCCGTAGGTCGATGGCTCCGGCACAGCGTTGGCACTCACCAACACGCGGTAGGCGCCAAGCGCCTCGTTCGCAATCGTATAGCCATCCAACGCCGCCTCCTGATGGAAGTTCAGCAGATCAGGATCTGGCGTATCGAGAGACTGCGCCCACCCTCCCGTGGCCCCATCTGCTCCGGACGCGACGATATAGTAGCGGGTGCCAACCACCAGTTCGGGAGCCAAAACGGAATCCAACCGCACATAATTAAAGTGGTCGTACGTGAACGCCGGGACGTCGGACACGCTCCAACTCTCCAATGTCACCCCTGGAAAGTTGTTATCAAGATCAACGGTCATCAACGCGACCTTGTATGCATTGGTGCTCGGGTAGTTCCAGGAACTGAGGTCGCCCAACGCCAACACAAGCGCATCCAGCTCGCCGCTGGCCGAGGAGCGGAACATCGATCCGATCGTCCACTGCCGCTCCCAACCCGAATCGAGTCCGCTCACGACCCAGCCATTCTCGGGAGTCGTTCCGGGCTCGCCATAGGTGTCCGCCACGATCAGCTGGGCTTGGGCGGTGAGCGCGGTGAAAAGCGAGCCGGCGGCGATCAGTGCCGCGGCGAGAATGCTGCCGGAACGGTTGGGATTCATGGCGTAGTCCGAGTCGAAGGTTTGCTGGGGGCGACCAGCGGTAAACACCCCAAGTCACATAAGGTCAAATACCTATTTCGGTCCACAATCCGGCACGTTGCCCTCTGCCACTTTCCTGTTTCCGACGGCGCCGCGCCGTGCCACGGTTCCGCCGGTTCCCCATTCCCTCGCCAACCGGTGCGCGACCGCCGCCCCCACCTGCGCCGCGCTCCCCGCACCGCCATGGACACCGCATCCACTCCCCGGAATCTCTTCGTCTGCTGCGACGGCACGAACAACCAGTTCGGCGCCGAGAACACCAACGTCGTCCGTTTCGTCCAGATTCTCGACCGCGATCCCGCCGCGCAACAGCTCATCTGCTACGATCCCGGCGTCGGCACGCTGCCCGCGCCCACGATGTGGTCGTGGGTCGGCCAGAAGGCGTCGGTCCTGGCCGGGCTCGCCTTCGGCGCCGGCATCGCGCGCAACCTCGCCGAGACCTACTCCTTCCTGATGGAGCAACACCGCCCCGGGGACCGCATCTTCCTCCTCGGTTTCAGCCGCGGCGCCTACACCGCCCGCGCCCTGGCCGGGATGCTCCATCACCTAGGGCTCCTGCGCGCCGGCTCGCAGAACCTCGTGCCGTACGCCATTCGCCTCTTCCGGCAGATCAACGAACTCCGCCCCGGCACCCCCGCCGCCAACGCCTACTGGCGCACCTGCGAGGAGTTCCGCAAGACCTTCGCCCGCGTCGACCCCACCGGTCCCGTGCCCACCACGCGCTGCCGCACCCATTTCGTCGGCGTGTGGGACACCGTCTCCTCGGTCGGCTGGGTCTGGACACCGCAACGCTTCCCCTTCACCGCGAGCAACCCGGGCGTGGCGATCTTCCGGCACGCCGTCGCCCTCGACGAGCGACGCTGCTTCTTCCGCCAGAACCTCTGGCGCCGCCACGCCGACGCCCCCGACCAGGACATATCCGAACTCTGGTTCCCCGGCGTGCACTCCGACGTCGGCGGCGGCTATCCCGAACGCAGCGGCGGCCTGTGGCGCGCGCCGTTCCTGTGGATGGTGCGCGAAGCCGGGCGCGCCGGCGCCCGCCTCGACGAGCGCCGGCTGGGGCGCGTCCTCGCCCGCACCCCGGTGCCGTTGCCCTCGTGGGCCGACCGTGCCCACGAATCGCTCACGCCGGGCTGGTGGCCGGCCGAGTTCTTCCCGAAATTCCCGCGCGGCTGGTGGCCGCAGTTCGGACTCGGACGCCGGCGCAAGATCCCCGCCGGCGCCCTCTTCCACCACACGCTCCTCCGGCGCCTGCGCCGCGGCGAACTCGGCTATCGCCCGCGCAACGTCGCGGCCCGCTTCGTCGCCCGCCTCGCCGCCACCCCGGTTCTGCCCTTCGCGCTGCCCTACCGCCCCGACTGAGCCGACGCGGAAAACAAAAACGCGCACCACAACGGGTGCGCGTTCTCAGGGAAAATCTCGGGCCGCCGGGCGCGGCCTTCGCGTCACTGCGCGCCGGGCAGGTTCAGCTTGAGCCCGGCATCGGCAGCCGCCGGGGCCGCCTCCGACGCGGCCGGAACCGCCGGCAGGCTCATCCGCAGAGCCATCGCGCGCTGCATCCAAGCCCCGGTGATGTCGGTGGACTGCAACTCGTCGAGCGCCTTGCGCGCATCCTCGACGCGCCCCGCCTCGACCGCCATCACCGCGAGGTGATACCGGGCCTCGGAACGTGTCGCGGCGGACTGCTTGGCATCGGCGGCGAGCGCCTTGAACGCCGTCTCGGCCTTCGCCTTGTCGCCGGCGAGCGACTGGCTGAACGCCTCGCCGATCACCGCGCGGCCCGCAAAGGCGCTGCCCGCCGTGAGCGGCGCGGCCTTCGCGTAGGCGGCCGCGGCGTCCGTGTACTTGCCGTCCTTGAACGCCGCGTCGCCGAGCGCCAGCCACGCCAGACCGGCGAGCTGGTGACTGGAGTGCGCGGCCGTGAAGGCGCGCAGCTTGACGGCGTCGTTCTCGGCGGCGGCGAACTCCGCACCGATCGCGCGCTCCCGCATCTCGCGGTAGTTGTCCCAGCCCACCCGGGCCACGATCACCAGCAGCATCAGCGAGCAGGTGAGCAGGATCGTCTTCTTGTTCTCGATCCAGAAAACTTGGGCGCGCTCCTCGAGCGTGGGTTCCGGCAGCGGCGTGCCGTCGGCCGACACGACCTTCGGTTCGTCACTGTGCCGGGGGGAGGGGGAGGAGGAGGGCGGCTGGCTGCTCATGGAAATGGAGTGTTCGACAGGAAAAGGCGCGAAGCGGTAACAAAGCCCCGACGCCCCGTCCAGCCTCTTCCCGCCCGGCAGCATTTTCGCACCCCTGAGCCGGCTCCGGCCTCGTCGGCTAAACCAATCGCGGGGTTGCCCCCCCCGGGAGATTCCCCGAGTCGCGCCCACCCGACGGCACCCGCCCCGCGTATCCCAAAAATGAGCGAAGCCCGGCAGTGCACCGCCGCCCCGCGCAGAGTATGTTTCCGGCATGCGCAACAAGTTCATCTCCGCCTCCGTGGTCGTGGCCGCCGTCGGCTGCCTGCTCTTCCCACTGGGAGGCTTCATGCTCTTCCCAGTCGCACTCGATCTAGACCGGCGCCTACGTTGGCGTCGGCCGCCAAGATCTTCGGGGCACTGACGGTTCGGCGCTCGTCTCTCGACTCTCGTCACTCGTCCCCGGCAACACAGCTCAGCCACCCAGCAGCCGCGCTGGCAGGAACAGCAACGCGCGGACCAGCGCCAGCACCGCCTCGATCAGCGCGCCGACGATCCGGAACGGGATCGCCAACAGCCAGAGAAACGGGAACGCGACCAGGAACAGCAGCGCCAGCGGCCAGCACAGTGCCAGCAGCAGCGTCCAGAGCAGAAGCGAGAGCAGGAGTTTCATTGGTAGTCAGCGGGCCTTTCCCGTAGCACACCGCAAACCGCGAAAAGTTGCTCCCGATCGGAGCAGAACGAAGAGCGCGACGAGGGGCCTGGCCCCACGCTCGCCGGGGGCCCGAGCCCAGCTTCTCCCTTTCCATCGCCCCGCGGTTTCCTCCACCTTCTCCGCCCCGTGGACGAAATCCTTCATCTGCTCGCGATCCTCGCGCCCCTCTTCGTGCTCATCGCCATCGGCACCGTGTTGCGCCGCGTGGGCTGGCTCACCGTCGAGGCCGACTCCTCTCTGCTGCGTATCGGCGTCAACCTCCTCTTCCCCTGCCTGATCTTCCAGTCGGTCATGGGCAACGCCGCCCTGCGCGATCCGCGCAACCTCTTCTGGCCCCCGCTGCTCGGCTTCGGGTCCATGACGCTCGGCTGGCTCGCCGCCTGGTGGACAGGCCGCGCCCTCGGCCTCGAACGCGGCAAGGGCCTGCGCACCTTCGCCTACGCAACCGGGTTCTACAACTACAGCTACGTTCCCATCTTCATCATCGGTGCCGTCTACGGCGCCGGCACGCTCGGCGTGCTCTTCGTCTTCACCACCGGCAACGAGTTCGCCGCCTGGACCGTGGGCGTGCTCCTGCTCGCCGGCGGCACCTTCCGCGAGAACTGGCGCAAGGCCCTCAACCCGCCGGTCTTCGCCCTCATCGGCGCCGTCGCCCTCAACTCCTTCCACGTCGAGATCCCAGCGGTCGTCCAGCGCACCGTCGCCTCGCTCGGCGCCTGCGCCGTGCCGCTCGGGCTGCTGCTCATCGGCGCCTTCCTCGAGGAGCATCTCCGCAATCCGCGCGCGCTCATCGGCCCGCGGGTCGCCCTCGGCTCCGTCCTGCTGCGCCTGGGCCTGCTGCCGCTCACCTTCCTCGCCGCCGCCAAGTGGCTCCCGCTCTCGCCCGAGTTGCAGCAGGTCCTCATCGTGCAGGCCGCCATGCCTGCCGGCATCTTTCCCATCGTGCTCGTCAAACATTACGGCGGCCAGCCCCTCACCGCCGCCCAGGTCGTCGTCAGCACCACCCTCGTTTCGATCCTCGTCATTCCCCTCTGGATGAAGTTTGGCACCTGGTGGCTCGGCCTGTGAGCCAGCGGCGCCCGCCTCCCCGTCGAAGGCAGCTTGCCCCCCGGGCCCGGATGCGGTTTCTTGCCCCTCCCATGAAAACGATCCGCGAGTTCGCCGGCGCCAAGGCCGAGGGACGCAAAATCGTCGTCGCCACCGCCTACGATGCCTGGTCGGCCCGCCTGCTGGCCGACTCCTCCGTCGACTGCCTGCTGGTCGGCGACAGCGTGATGATGACGCTCTACGGCGAACGCGACACGCTCGGTGCCACCACCGAGATCATGGCGACCCACACCCGCATCGTCGCCCGCCACGCGCCCGAGAAACTCGTCGTCGCCGACCTGCCCTTCCTCGCCGTGCGCAAAGGCGCCGCCCACGCGCTCGACTGCGCCGCCGCCCTGCTGCGCGCCGGCGCCCACGCCGTGAAGGCCGAGGGAGTCCGCGGCCACGCCGAAGTTCTCCACCACCTCGTCGAATCCGGCATCCCGGTCATGGGGCACCTCGGGCTCACCCCGCAGTCCGTCCACGCGCTCGGCGGCTACCGCGTCCAGGCCCGCGAACCGGCCGAGGCCGCCCAACTCCGCGCCGATGCCGCCGCCCTCGAGACCGCCGGCTGCTTCTCCATGGTCTTCGAATGCGTGCCGGCGGCCCTCGCGAAATCCGTCACCGCCTCGCTCAAGATCCCGACCATCGGCATCGGCGCCGGCACCGATTGCGACGGCCAGGTGCTCGTGCTCCACGACCTGCTCGGCTTCAACCCCGACTTCAAACCGAAGTTCGCGCGCCGCTTCGTCGATACCGCCGCATTGATGAAGACCGGTGTCACCGCCTACGCCGACGCCGTCCGCGCCGGCACCTTCCCCGCCGACGAGGAAAGCTTCCGCTGAGAAACCGATCCCGTCCCATCGGAACCCACAAACGGTAACGAACAAGACAAAGACCGTTCCGGAGAACCGAACGCCCCGCCCGTCTCCAGCATTCAGTCTTCCTCCCTTCGCTTTCCTCCCTTCGTTCTCTTCGTTACCTTCTGTCGCCAGTTCGTACCGCCCCGCCATGGCCTCGAAAAACGTCCTCTTCTTCCTCACCGGCTCCATCGCCTGCGCCAAGGCCACCACAACGATCTCGCGCCTCGCCCAGGCCGGCGTGACGGTGCAGACGGTCGTCACCCCCGCCGCACTGCACTTCATCGGCAAGTCCACCCTCGAGGGACTCACCGGCCGCCGCGTCTACGACGACATGTGGACCGACGGCGCTGCGCTCGACCACATCGAGTTCGCCCGCAATGCCGACCTCGCGATCGTCTGCCCGGCCACCGCGAACGCCATCAACCGTCTCGCAGCCGGCATCGCCGACGATCTGCTCGGCACGCTCTTCCTCGCCTGGGAGCTCGACCAGAAGCCGTGGCTGGTCGTGCCCGCGATGAACCACCGCATGTGGCAACATCCCGCCACCCAGGCCGGCGCCGCGACCCTGCGCGGCTGGGGCGTGCGGTTCATCGAGCCCGCCGAAGGCATGCACGCCTGCGGCGAAGGCGGCCCCGGCCGACTCCCCGACCCCGAGTCCATCGCCGCCGAAGTGCTCAAGACGCTCGGCTGAGCGCCCGCACGGACGTACTTGCACCCACAAATCGGAGCCGGGAGCCGACAAAAGATAAGCTGAAGAGAACAACCCCACGATATCAGGGAGGTCCCGGACGCGATGCCTCTTCGTTCCCTTCGTTACCTTCTGTCGCCTCCGTCGTCCGTTACTCCGTCCTCTGTCGCCCGCCCCGTCGTCTTTCGCCTTTCATCACCCCATGAAAATCCTCGTCACCGCCGGCGCCACCCGCGAACCCCTCGATGAAGTCCGCTTCATCTCCAACGTCAGCTCCGGGCGCACCGGCGCCGCGCTGGCCGATGCACTCGCCGGCCATGGTCACTCCGTCACCCTCCTGCGCGGCGAAGGCTCGGCCAAGCCACAGCAGGCGACCGACACCGAGAAGTTCTCCTCCTGCGCCGACCTGCTCGCCAAACTCCAACGTCGGCTCGGCACCGGCGCGTACGAAGCCGTGGTGATGACCGCCGCCGTCGCCGACTACCGCCCCGACACCGCCCAGACCGGCAAGATCCGTTCCGATGCGGACGAGCTCGTCATCCGACTCGTCCGCAACCCGAAGATCCTCCCGCAGCTCAAGGCGATGTCCCCGCGCCCGCTGCGCGTGATCGGCTTCAAGTTCACCGTCGGTGCCGATGTCGAGGCGCGCCGCGCCGCCGTGCTCGCGCAATGGACCGCCGGCGGGGTCGACGCCACCGTGCACAACGATCTGCACGAGATCCAATCCTCGGCGACGCACCCCTTCTATCTCTGGGCGCGACCCGCCACGACCCCCGTGCTCCTCGCCGGTGTCCCCGCCCTCGCCGCCGCCCTGAACGCCGTCTGGTCGAAGACTTGAGCGAAGGCCCGCTCTCCTTGCCCGCCGCCTTTCGCGCTTCACGCGGCGGCGGCTTTGCGGGACAACCTTCGCCCGACCTCATGGACCACGCGCCGCACCAACGCCGCGAGGAGCCGCCCGCCTGGCGGCTCGATTTCCCTCCGGAGCTGCCGATCACGGCGCGCCGCGAGGAGATCGTGCGCGCGATCCGCGAGCACCCGGTCGTGATCCTCTCGGGCGAGACCGGCTCGGGCAAAACCACCCAGTTGCCGAAGTTCTGCCTCGAGGCCGGCCGCGGGCGCCACGGCCGCATCGCCTGCACCCAGCCGCGCCGCGTGGCCGCGCTCTCCGTCTCGCGCCGCGTGGCCGAGGAGCTCGGCGTACCGTGGGGCCGCGAGGTCGGCTGCAAGATCCGCTTCAACGACCAGACCTCGCGCCAGACCGTGGTGAAGTTCCTCACCGACGGCATGCTGCTCGCCGAGGCCCAGGCCGACCGCGACCTGCGCGGCTACGACACCATCATCGTCGACGAGGCGCACGAGCGCTCGCTCAACATCGACTTCCTCCTCGGCCATCTCAACCGCCTGCGCCACCGCCGGCCCGACCTGCGCATCGTCGTCACCTCCGCCACGATCGACACGCAGAAGTTCGCCGCGGCCTTCGGCGGCGCGCCGATCATCGAGGTCAGCGGCCGCACCTATCCCGTGGAGACGATCTACGCGCCGCTCGACGAGCTGCGCGAGGAGTCGGGCGAGTTCACCGTGGTCGACGCCGCCGTGGCCGCCGTCGAGCGCATCTGCGCGCAGTCACGCGGTGGCGACATCCTCATCTTCATGCCCGGCGAGCGCGAAATCCGCGACACCGCCGAGGACCTCGAGAAACGCGAACTCGGCCGCGTGCAGATCCTGCCGCTCTTCAGCCGCCTCTCCGCCGCCGACCAGCAACGCGTCTTCGCCGCGAGCCCGGCGCGCAAGATCATCGTCGCCACCAACGTCGCCGAGACCTCGCTCACCATCCCCGGCATCAAGTTCGTCGTCGACAGCGGCCTCGCGCGCCTGAGTCGCTACGCGCCGCGCACGCGCACCAAACGCCTGCCGATC
Organism: Verrucomicrobiota bacterium; assembly: GCA_019136515.1. GTDB lineage: Bacteria > Verrucomicrobiota > Verrucomicrobiia > Opitutales > Opitutaceae > CAJCBL01. The sequence continues at coordinate 6,544 of JAGVUB010000104.1, read as the reverse complement.
GAGCCGATCTCGCAGAGCAGCGCCAACCAGCGCGCCGGCCGCGCCGGCCGCGTGTCCGAGGGCGTGTGCATCCGCCTCTACGCCGAGGACGACTTCGCGCGCCGCCCGCTCTTCACCCAGCCCGAGCTCCAGCGCGCCAACCTCGCCGAGGTCATCCTGCGCCTGCTCGCCGCGCGTCTCGGCGAGATCGAGACGTTCCCCTTCATCGATCCGCCGGCGCCGGCCGCGATCACCTCCGGCTATGCGTTGCTCGAGGAGCTCGGCGCGCTCGAGCCCGCCGAGCCCGAACGCCCGCGCCGCCTCTCGCCGCTCGGCCGCGAGCTGGCGCGCCTCCCCGTCGACCCGACCGTCGGCCGCATGCTCCTGCGCGCCCGCGACGAGCGCGCCTTGCGCGAGGTGCTCGTGATCGCCGCCGCGCTGAGCATCCAGGACCCGCGCGAGCGCCCCACCGACGAGGAGGCCGCGGCCGACGCCGCGCACCGCAAGTTCGTCCACCCCGAATCCGACTTTCTCACACTCCTGCACATCTGGGACGCCTACCACGACGAGGCGCAGAAGCTCTCGCTCGGCCGCCTGAAGAAGTTCTGCCGCGCGCACTACCTGAACTTCAACCGCATGCGCGAGTGGTTCGACGTCCACGCGCAGCTCGCCGCCTCCGTCGACGAACTCGACACCGACGAGTGGCAGGTTCCGCGCGACGAGGCCGACTCCGCCGAGGACGCCGAGGATGAAGCGCAGGCCACCGAGCGTCGCCGCCGCCGCGGCGCGAAGGACGACAAGATCGCGAAGGTCGACGACTGGCGCTACGGTGGCGAACGCTACCGCGCCGTGCACCGCTCGCTGCTCAGCGGCCTGTTGGCCAACGTCGCCCGGCGCGACGAGGGCAACAACTTCAACGCCACCAGCAGCCGCAAGGTCTTCGTCTTCCCCGGCTCCACGCTGTTCATCCGCTCCGAGAAGCGCGCGCAGAAGCAGCCGGCGCCCACCGCGAAGGGTAGTGCGAAGTCCGTCAAAGATCTCTGGATTCTCGCCGCCGAGATGGTCGAGACCACGCGTCTCTACGCCCGCACCTGCGCCCGGCTCGACGCGCTCTGGCTGCTCGACCTCGGCCAGCACATCCTCAAGCGCAGCTATGGCGAGCCCGACTGGCATGTCGACGCCGGCCGCGTGCTCGTCCGCGAACGCACGCTCCTGCACGGCCTCGAGGTGCAGAACCGCCACATCGACTTCGGCCGCATCGACCCGGTGCGCGCCACCGAGATCTTCATCCGCGGCGCGCTCGTGGCCGACACACTGGAGACGCCCACGCTGCCGTTCCTCGAGCACAACCGCCGCCTGCGCGACAAGGTCGCCACGATCCAGACCCAGGTCCGCTCGAAGCACTGGCTCACGCTCGAGGAGGCCGCCTACGAGTTCTACCACCAGCGCCTCGCCGGCGCCGCCGTCTCCTCGGTGCAGGATCTCCAGCGCGAGTGGAAGAAGCACGTCACCACCGAGCCGGGCTGGCTGCGCATGGAGGAGAAGGACCTGCTCGGCGCGCTCGAGGAGTTCGACCCGAAGTGGTTCCCCGACCAGGTGCAGCTCGCCAACAGCGCGCTCCCGCTCGACTACACCTACAAACCCGGCGCCGACGAGGACGGCATCACCCTCCGCCTGCCCTACCGCCAGGCGAAGCTGCTCCAGCCCGCGCTGCTCGACTGGCTCGTGCCCGGCCACCTCGAGGAGAAAGTCACCCTGCTGCTCCGCGCGCTCCCGAAGGCCACGCGCATCCAGCTCCAACCGTTGGAGACGACCGCGAAGGTCATCGCCACCGAGCTGAAGGCCGACGGCCGCCCGCTCGCCGAAAACCTCGCCGACCATCTCGCGCGCCAGTACCACGTCGCCGTTTCCGCCGCCGATTTCCGCGTCGAGGAACTGCCCGACCACCTGCGCGTGCGCGTCGAAGTCGTCGACAACAACGGCAAGCCGCTCGCCGCCGGCCGCGAACTGGCCGAGGTGAAGACCGCGCTCGCCGAGCACGAGAAGACGCTCGTGCAGCAGCCCGACGACGCCATCGCCGTCGCCTGGCGCCGCGCCCGCGCGCAGCACGAGCGCGCCGGCCTCACCGACTGGACGTTCGGCGACTTGCCGCCGCGCCTCGTGATCGCGGAGTCGGCCGGCGTGCCGGTGTGCGCGTTCCCCGGCCTCGTCGCCACCGGTCAAGCACAGACGGCGCTGCGGCTTTTCACCGTCGAAGCCGAGGCCCGCGCGGCGACGCCCGCCGGCGTGGCCGCGCTCGTCGAGGCGCAGCTCTCGAAGGAGCTCGCCTGGCTGGAGCGCGACTTGCGCGACCTGCGCGAACTCGGCCCCGCCGCCGTCGCGCTCATGCCGATGGAACAGTGGCAGAGCGAAGCGTTCGCCTGCGTCCGCACCTGGATCTGCGCGCAACCCGTGAGCCCGCTCACGCGCGAGGCGTTCGTGGTGCGTGTCGCCGCCGCGCGCGAGACGCTCAAAGGCATCGTCTGGAAACTCATCGATCCGCTGCGCGAGGCGCTCACGCTGCGCACCGTGCTGCTCACGCACCCGCAGCCCTACGGCGGGATGGAGGCGGAGCTCGCGGCGCTCATCGGGCCCGGTTTCCTCGTCCGCACTCCGTGGGCACAGCTCCCGCACCTGCCGCGTTACCTGAAAGCCATGAAGGCGCGCGCCGACCGCTGGCGCCAGGATCCCGGCAAGGATCACCGCCGCGCGCTCCAGGTCGCGCCGTGGGCGAAGACGGTGATCGAGCTCTCGAAGGGTTTTCCGCGCAACGCCGAGCATGCTCGCCGGCTCGACGAGTTCCGGTGGCTGATCGAGGAGTTCCGCGTGAGCGTCTTTGCTCAGGAACTGGGCACGGCGCAGCCCGTTTCCGAGAAGAAGCTGGAGCAGAAGCTCGGCGAGATCCGCGTCGCCGCGGCGCTCGTCGGTGGTCTGCCGGCCCCGGCCACGCCGGTGGTGAAGCCGCTCGCGGTCGCCGTGGGCAGCCCGTTGCCGCCGGCGTCGGCGCCCGCGAAGCCCGCCAAGCTGACGAGCTTCGGCGACCTCGGCCGGATGCTCGGTCGGTAAGGCGCTCGTTCAGGGCGCCCTTTTCCGAGCGCCATCCCAGGATCCGATCGGCCGGGGCGAGCTGAAGGCTCGCCCCACGTGTTCACCGTCCCTCAAACGGGCACGGCGCACGCAGTTCGATTCTCTCCCGTAAAAACAGAAGGACCGCGTTGTCGCCAACGCGGTCCCCAGAATGATCACCCTTGAGATGGCGGCTCAGGCCTTCCGGCAACGGCGCAGGACCAGACCGAGCAGAACCAACCCGCCGAGCAGTCCATAGGTCGACGGCTCGGGAACAGGCGTACTGACAACATCGCGGACCGCCAGAGTGCTCGCGACGTCGTCGTCCACACGATTGGCGACCCCGAACTGGATTGTCCCAGTGAAAGGGGTATCGAAGGAGTAGGTCTGCCAGCCAGTGGTGCTCGAATTATCGTCGGTGTTTCCCAAGGACCCCACGCTCGACAGCGTGTACGGGGTCCCCGCCAACCTCACCCAGGCGTAATCGTCAAAGGGAAGGTAGTCGGGCGTGGAAAAGTTCCATGCGAAGGAGGTCAGGTTGACAACATCTCCCGTAAGCGTGGCGGTTCCGCTCAAAAAGGCGGTCCCAGCGTCGAAAGTGATCGCCCCGTTGGTGCCGATGGTTTGATCGAACTCGGTCAGATCGATGAGGGTGGCACGAGCGGAACTGGCCGCGAAAAGAGCCGAAAGCGCGAGGATCGAGAGGAGCTTTTTCATGGGTGGACTGCTGGTTCATGGGTATTAGTCCCCATTTCATCAAGCCGGATGTCCCCATATCTCGACTTCCGATTGTAATGTCCGCCCTCCGTCAGGGGTCACCGGAAACAGGCCGGTGACACAACGGGGACCATGGGCGCGTTGCGCAAAAACGCCCACAAGCAGAGCCTGGTCGACCGAACCACTGCTGGACTCTGCAGAAGAACGCCCGTGCCACCACCGCTGGCACGGCCACTGCTAAACCCCAGATGCCCGTGCAAACGGGTTTTGGGGTAACATGGAAACTCCGCCGTGAGGCGGAGCCGCGAGACAACTATGGGCCCGGCGTTAAGGGGTTTACGCCGGGCCCTATGTCTGCCTCCCGGCCTCGCCCCGACTGGGCGCTCAACCGGCCAGATCCGGCGCCGGCGCGGTGAGCGCGTCGAGGAACCGGCGCATCGCCGGCGTGAGCACGCGCCCCTTGCGGTAGAGGACCGCCAGCGGGCGGCTGAACGTCTTGCCCTTGAACGTGACCGTCTTGAGCGAGCCTTGGGCCACCTCCTGCAGGACGGTCGCCTGCGGCACGATCGCCACACCGGCGTCGATCTCCACGGCGCGTTTCACCGTCTCGATGTTGTCGAACTCCATCACCGTCTCGATCTCGAGCTTGTGGTCGCGCAGGATCAGGTCGACGGCCTTGCGCGTGGGGATGTCGGGGTCGAAGCCGATGAACTTGTGCCCCATGAGCTGCTTCATCTCGATTTGCCCGAGCTTGGCCAGCGGGTGCTGCGGGTGCGTGATCAACACGAGCTGATCCTCGCGGAACGGGACGGCCTCGATCTGCCGCATCTTCTGGGGAAACGCCACCAGCCCGAAGTCGACGGCGTTGTGCAGGATGTCCTCGTAGACGAGGTTCGAGCGCCGGTACTCCACGCGGCAGTTCACCGCAGGATATGTCTGGAGGAAGGCCTTGATATACGGCGGCAATTCGTGGAGACCGATCGAGTAGATCGTCGAGATGCGGATCGTGCCGCTGATGATCTTCTTCATCTCCAGCAGCTCGCTCTGGAGTTTCTCGAAGTGGTTGAGAATGTCCTTCGAGGTCTCGTAGACCCGTTGCCCCTCGCGAGTGAGCTGGAACTGCTTCTGGCTGCGGTCGATGAGCAAGGCCTTGAACTGCCGCTCCATCGAGCGCGCCTGCTGGCTCACCGCCGACTGCGTGATGCCGTTGAGTTTGGCTGCCTTGGAGAAACTCTTCGTCTCCACCAAGTCCGCGAAAATCTTGAAGTTCTCAATTTGCATGGGGGGCCAAAGCGTTATGATCCCGATAATAGTGCCTAATAAATAGGCAATCCCCGAGTAGGCCCCGTTATGTCCAACCTCGCCGCCAACTTCCCCGCCGCCCTCGCCGCGGTTCGCGCCCGGATCGCCGCCGCCTGCGCCGCCGCCGGGCGCGATCCGGCAACCGTGCGCCTGCTCCCGGTCACCAAGAACCATCCGGCCGAAGCCGTGGCGCTCGCCGCCGCCGCCGGCTTCGAAGCCGTGGGCGAAAATCGCGTGCAGGAAGCCGTCGCAAAACAAGCCGAGTGCGCCGCGCAGGGAGTGCGTGTGCGCTGGGAGCTGATCGGTCACCTCCAGTCCAACAAGGCCAAGCTCGCCGCCCGCCACTTCGACCGCGTCCAGAGCGTGGAGAACACCAAGCTCCTCGACGTGCTCGACCGCGAGGCCGCCGCCGCCGGTCGCGTGCTTCCCGTCCTGCTCCAAATCAACGCAGGCAACGATCCGGCGAAGTTCGGCGCCGAACCCGCCGATGCACCCGCCCTGCTCGAACACGCCCTCGGCAAGCGCGCCCTCCGCATCGAAGGCCTCATGACCATCGCCCCGCTCTCCGACGACCCCGAGGTGGCGCGCCGCACCTTCGCCAATCTCCGCACCATCCGCGACCAGCTCGTCGCGCGCTTCGGCGTCAACCTGTCCGAACTTTCGATGGGCATGACCGGCGACCTCGCCGCCGCGATCGCGGAGGGCAGCACGATGATCCGCGTCGGCACCGCGCTCTTCGGCGAGCGCACGCCGCCCGCTGCCGCCGGCTGACCGCAAAACCCGCCGCTGGCCCCGCGCGCGGCACCCAGCGGCGTCGAACCGTCGCCCCGCCATCCGGACAAAAAGGTGTCGCCGCGCACCCGACGGTTGCGTTCCCATCGGGGCGATGGCCAAGCGCCGCCCCAACCGACTGTCCCCGCAGACACCGCACGCCGATCCGCCGGCTGCCCGGACAAACAACGCCGGTAGCAACGCGGGCGGCCCGGCGACGGCCGCGGTCTACGCCTGTTGCTCCCGCTGGCTGGGGGCATTGCTCTTCCTCGTCGTTCTCGGCGTCTTTCTGCCGGCGCTGCGCCACGACTTCATTACCTACGACGACCCCGCCTACGTGGTCGGAAACCCGCACGTGAACAGCGGGCTCACCGCGGAGGCTATCCGCTGGGCGTGGACGAGCTTCGAACACTCCAACTGGCATCCGCTCACGTGGATGTCGCACCAGCTCGATTGCACGCTCTTCGGGCTCGCGCCGTGGGGCCACCATCTCACGAACATCCTGCTCCACGCCGCGGCCACACTCGTGCTTTTCGTGTGGTTGCGGCGCGCGACCGGTTTCCTGTGGCACAGCCTGGTCGGAGCGGCGCTGTTCGGCCTGCACCCGCTGCGCGTCGAATCCGTCGCGTGGATCGCCGAGCGCAAGGACGTGCTGAGCGTGCTCCTCGGC
>JAGVUB010000105.1 GCA_019136515.1 Verrucomicrobiota bacterium | reverse complement strand
CCGTTGTCCGTCTTCGGTGATCTGTCCTCCGTCATCCGTTCGGTCACCGCCCGCGGATCTTCTCCGCCAACGCGCGGATGTGCGCGGGGCCCGTGCCACAGCAACCGCCGACAATGTTGGCCCCGGCGGCGAGCAACTCGTCAAGATGCGCGGCCATGGCGGCCGGCGTCTCCGGGAATACGGTCTTGCCGTCGACGTACTGCGGCTTGCCGGCATTGGCATGCACGAGCACCGGGGTCTGCGCATCCACACAACGGATCGCGCGCACGATCTCGATCATCTGCTCGAAGCCGTTGCCGCAGTTCGTGCCGATGATGTCGGCCCCGGCCTCCTTCACCGCCTCGACCATCTCCTCGGGCGACACGCCCATCATCGTGCGAAACTCGCCGGTGATGGTCTTCTCGAAAGTGAAGGTACAGGCGATCTCCAGCCCCGTCGCCGCCTTGGCCGCCCGAATCGCGAGGCAGGCCTCGTCGAGCGCGGAGAACGTTTCCAGGCAGAGCCCATCGACGCCGCCCCGCTTGAGCGCGGCGGCCTGCGTGGCGAACCCGGCGGCGAGCTCCTCCTCGGACACCTCGCCCATCATGAGCATCACGCCCGTCGGTCCCATTGAACCAAGGACAAAGTGGTCGTCCCCCGCCGCGGCGCGCGAGATGGCCGCAGCGGCCTCGTTGAGCTCGGCGGCACGCTCGGCCAAGCCGTAGGCGGCAAGCTTGTGCGGGCTGCCGCCGAAGCTGTTTGTGAGGATCAGGTCCGCCCCGGCCGCGATGTAGCTCTCGGCGATCGCGGCAACATCCGCCCGGCGGGTGACGTTCCACAGTTCCGGGCATTCGCCGGGCTGGAGGCCGCGTTGGTGGAGGAAGGTGCCCCAGGCGCCGTCGGAGACGAGCGGCCGCCCGCGGCGCAGAGCTTCGAGAAGGGATTTCATGGAGGGAAGAACGAAAGGAGGCAGAGAGGGAGAAACCGCTGATCCACGCTAATGGACGCTAATCCGGCAGCAGCCTTCTTCCTTCATCAGCGTCAATCAGCGTTCATCAGCGGTTCAATATTCCGAGGTGGACGAGCAGGCAGCCGACTTCCGGAATAGTGTCCATTAGTGTGCATGAGTGGTTCCACCTTCCGGAAGCCCGGCTCCGCGGAACCTCGGCCCGCCTCATGCCGCGGCGGCGTACTTGCCCAGGAAGGCGGCGGCGCCCTGCGGGTCGTGCGCGTAGCCGTCGGCGCCCATCTGCGCGGCCGCCTCGGCCGAGAGCGGCGCGCCGCCGACGATCACCACCGTGTTCGGGAACTGCGCTTTGAGCACCTTCACCGTCTCGGCCATGCTGCCCATGGTGGTCGTGAGCAGTGCGCTCAATCCCACGACGCAGCCGGGGTTGGCGCGCACGGCGTCGACGAACTTCGCCGGCTTCACATCGACGCCCAGGTCGAGCACCTCCCAGCCGTTGCCGGCCACCACCATCGAGACGAGATTCTTGCCGATGTCGTGCAGGTCGCCCGCGACCGTGCCGAGCACGAACTTGCCCTTCGGCTTCACCGTGCCGGCGGCGAAGAACGGCTTGAGGTGGGCCATCACGGCGTTCATCGCCTTCGCGGCCATCAACAGCTCGGGCACGAACGCCTCGCCGCGGCTGAACTTCGCGCCGATGCGCTGCATGCCGTCGTTGCAGGCGGCGAGGATCACGTCCGGGCCCGCCCCGGCGGCCAGCGCCTGCTTCGTCAGCTCGTCCGCGCCCTCCTGGCCCTTCAGGTCCTTGGGGTACGGAGACGCCAGGTTCACTTTGCCGCGCTCGATGCAGAGGGCGATTTTGTCGACGAGTTCTTTCATGGGGCTTGAGGGTGGGAATGGTGGAGTCGGGAAACACGGATGGGCAAGCTGGCAAAGGTCGGCGCGCGGGGTCAGGCGCGGTCGAGCAGGCGGTCGACCTTGGCCCGGATCGTCGCGGCCGCCGCGGGCACATGGAGCGTGTCGCACTCGGTGCCGAGGATAAACGGGTGTCCGCCGGCCGCCATGCGCGCCGCGAGCTCCGCCGCCTGTTCGGCCACGCGCGCCAGCGGCATCGTCTCGTCCGAATAGAACAACTTCGACGGCAGGTTGCCGTAGAGCACGGTGTCCTTGGGCGTATGCGCGGCGTCCTCCCAGAGGCGACGCGAGCTGCCGAGGCTGAGCAGGCTCGGGTGCAGCGAGCCGAACGCCTCGAGCATCGCGTCGTTGATCTCGCCGCAGCAGTGGAACAGCAGGTCGGCGTCGCGGCTCGCGAGCAGGTCGGCGACGCGGCGGTTCGGCGCGACCACGCAGCGCTCGAAGATGTCGCTGCCGCCGGCCAGTTGCAGCGGCGAGAAATACACCTGGTTGGCCGCGGGCTCGGCCACGAAGACCGCGCGCGCCCCGGCGGCGAGCGCCCGCTCCACCTGCGCCAGCACGCACGTAAGGCTCAACTCGAGGCAAGCCTCCAGCAGCGCCACCCCCGCGTCCTCCTCGGCGCCGATCCCCGCACCGGCCATGCACACCGGCGTGATCGGATCGGCCATGAGTTTCGTCGTGAGCGAGAACGGCCCGATGCACATGCCGATCGGCACCAGCCCCGGCTGCTGCGCCACATGGCGCAACGCCCCGAGGTTGGCCGCCACCCGCGCGCCCGGCGACACTTCCCGGACCTGCCGCGCGTAGTCGCGCCGCTGCTCCGGGGTCGTCGCGGTTGCGAAATGGAAGGTCTCCACCTCCCCGGCGGGCACACCGAAGAAGCGCAGCAGCTCCGCCTTCTCCAGCCGCAGATCCATGAGCGGGAAAGCCAGCGGCGTGCGGAACCGCGCCGCCGTCGCGGCCACCACCTCGCCCAGCCGCACGCCGTCGCACAGGATCGCCTC
>JAGVUB010000071.1 GCA_019136515.1 Verrucomicrobiota bacterium | reverse complement strand
TCGAGCGTGCGTTGCATGGGCTCGGGCGGTTCGAGGCGGCGGAGGTCGAGGTGGACGGTCCGAGGCGAGAACAGGATGGCGAAGGAAGCGTCGGCCTGGCGGGTGGCGCAGTGGTCGAGGCCGAGACCGGCGAGTTTCGCGTAGAGTGGTTGGGGCTCGAAGGGCGTGAGCAGTTTGAGCGCTCCGCCCGGGGGAAGCGCCGCGACGGCGGTTAGGATGGCGTCGATCGGCGGCTGGCCGGTGGCGAGCAGCGGGCGGACATCGAGTTCGTGCACAGTGAACGACATGCTCGGCCACAGTAGCAGTGAGGCGGCGCCGCGGCCTTGATGGGGATCATGTCCGCGCGAAAAACGTCGGCGCGCTCATGCGCGGCGCCGCGGCCCCGGGCGATGGGCGAAGTGCTCGGTTGTGGGGTTACGGCCGGTGGATGGGAAACTGCAACGCGCTCACGGCAATTGCGGCAATTTCCCTCGCGGACCCGAGGTCAACTGCCCGGATCGCACGTCGCATGCGGCCGTGGCATTGGCGCGCGCTGCGCGGCCCGCCGGACAAGCGCGGCGCTCAGTCGTAACGGCGGCGGAGGTTGCTGGGGAGGATGCCGAGTTCGTCGCGGTATTTGGCGACGGTGCGGCGGGCGATCGGGATGCCGCGGCTGGTGAGCATGCCGACCAGCTCCTGGTCGCTGCGGGGCTTGGCCACATCCTCGTCCTCGATGAGTGCCTTGATCATGTCCTTCACGCTGGTGTTGGAGATCGCGGCACCGTCCTGGGACTCGTAGCCGGAGGTGAAGAAGAACTTGAGCGGGAAGACGCCGTGCGGGGTGCGGATGTACTTGTTGGCGATGGCGCGGCTGACAGTCGTCTCGTGTACGCCCACGGTGTCGGCGATCTGCGCCATGGTGAGCGGGCGGAGCTTGTGCAGGCCTTCCTCGAAGAACGGGAGCTGGACGTTGAGGATCTCGCGGGTGATGCGCTCGATCGTGCGCTGGCGCTGCTCGATGGAATTGATGAGGAACTTGCCGGCGCGCATCTTCTCGCGCAGGTAGGCGCGGTCCTGGTCGGAGAGCTTGCCCTTGGCGATGATGTCCTTGTAGGCGCGGCTGAGGCGCACGCGCGGGATGTAGTCGTCGTTGAGGGTGATGACCCATTCGTCGCCGACCTTCTCGACGGTGACATCGGGCACGACGACGCGGTTGTGGTCCTCGGCGAAACGGCGGCCGGGGGCGGGGTCGAGCAGGCCGATCTCGCCGAGCGCGCTCTGGATCTCCTCGATCGGGAAACCCATCTTGCGGGCGATGTCGGGCATGCGCCGGCGGGTGAGGAGCGCGAAGTGGTCGCGCACGATGCGGGCGGCGATGGAGCCGCCGCGGCCCTTGGCCTGGAGCTGGATGAGCAGACACTCGGGCAGATCGACGGCGCCGATGCCGACCGGGTCGAAGCTGTTGAGCAGCTTCTTGGCCTCCTGGACCGTCTCGAGCGGCAGCTTGGCCAGCAGGGCGAGATCGGAGACGGAGGAGGAGAGGAAGCCGCGGTCGTCGAGGCTGCCGATGAGGTAGCGGATGGCCTCGTGCACGGCCGGCGGGCAGTCGGCCAGCTCGGCCTGCTCCATGAGGTGCTCCTGGAGCGACGGTTCGCCGACGAGCGAATCGAAGAAGTGCTGGCGGCGTTCGGCGTCCTCGGAGGTGAAGCGTTCGCCATCGCCGTGTTGGACGAAGGAGTCGTCGTTGAAATCCTCGCCCATCTTGGCGAGCACCTCGAACTCGCGGTCGAACTGCAGCTCCTCGCGCTGGTCGGAGGAGTCGCTGGTGTCGGCGTCGGCCTGGTTCTTTTCGAGGGAGACGTTCTCCATCGGCAGCTCCTCGAGCACGGGATTGTTCTGCAGCTCCTCGGCGATGGTGGCGCGCAGGTCGAGCGCGGCCACCTGCAGGATCTTCAGCGACTGGCGCAATTGCGGCGCCAGGACGAGCGACTGGGTCTGGCGTTGGCTGAGGTGCTGGGAGAAACCGTGTTGCATGCGGTGGGTGCGAGCGGCGCCGCGAGGCGGCGGGCGATCAAAAGGTGCACGAAGCTGCACGCCCCGTGCCAGTGGTGCAAGAACCTCCGGCGGTCTTGTGCTGAAACCTGTCCGCGCTGCAGTCCGGCGGAGGGTGGGCCGGGTGCGGGTTTGACACCGCCCGGCCTCGCCCTTCGCTGCGCGCATGCCCGAAGGCCCGGCCCTGCTCTGGTTCCGCCGCGATCTGCGTCTGGACGACAACGAGGCGTTGCGCGCGGCAGTGGCGCGTGGTCGGCCGGTCGTGCCCGTCTTCATCCTCGATGAGGCCGCCGAGGGGCGGTGGGCGCCCGGCGCGGCGTCGCGCTGGTGGTTGCACGGCTCGCTTGAGGCGCTGACGCAGGAGCTGGCGGCGCGTGGGGCGCGGCTGATCCTGCGACGCGGCGACAGCCGGGAACACCTGCTTGCGCTGGCCGCCGAGACCGGCGCCCGCGCCGTGTGCTGGAACGAGGTCCCCGACCCTGCGGCGCGGCGGTGCGACGTGGCGTTGCGCGCGGCGCTGGCGGCGCAGGGCCTTGAGGTCCTAGTCGGCGGAGGGGCGTTGCTTCGCAGCCCGGAAGCGGTACGAAACCAGAGCGGCGGGCCGTACCGGGTGTTTACGCCGTTCTGGCGGCATTGCCGTCATGGCGAGCTGGAGCTACCGGTGGCTCCGGCGCCACGCACCTTGGTTGCGCCGAGGCGGTGGCCGCGCAGCGACACACTGGAGACGTGGGCGTTGCGGCCGAGCCTCGACTGGGCGGCGGAGTTTCCCGCCAGCGGCGAACCCGGCGAGGCCGGCGCCCGGCGGCGACTGGCGGACTTCATCGCCCGGGCGATGGACGCCTACGGGACGGACCGGGACCGGCCGGCACTCGACGGGACCTCGCGGCTTTCGGCGGCGCTGCACTTCGGCGAGCTCACGCCGCGGCAGGTGTGGGCGGCGGTCGAGGCGGCGTCGCGCGAGTCGGGGGTGATGCCGCGCAGCCGCGGGGCGCAGGTATTCCTCGACGAGGTCGGGTGGCGGGAGTTTGCGCACCACCTGCTCCTCCATTTCCCGGACACGCCGGAGCGGCCGCTGCGCGCGGAGTACGCGTCGTTCCCATGGCGGCGCGAGGCGGCGGCGCAGGATGCCTGGCGGGGCGGGCGCACCGGGTATCCGATCGTCGACGCCGGGATGCGGCAGCTTTGGCGCACGGGCTGGATGCACAACCGGGTGCGCATGATCACCGCCTCGTTCTTCGTGAAACAGCTGCTGCAGCCGTGGGCGGACGGGGCGGCGTGGTTCTGGGATACGCTGGTCGACGCCGACCTCGCGAACAACACCCTCGGCTGGCAATGGAGCGCGGGCTGCGGGGCGGATGCGGCGCCGTACTTCCGGATCTTCAACCCGGTGTTGCAGGGCGAGAAGTTCGATCCGGATGGCGAGTACGTGCGGCGCTGGGTGCCGGAACTGGCACGGTTGCCGGCCCGGCTCATCCACCGGCCGTGGGAGGCGGAGCCGGCGGAGTTGGCGGCGGCCGGGGTGCGGCTCGGTGGCGATTATCCCCGGCCGATCGTCGATCTGCGGGAGGGTCGGGAGCGGGCGTTGCGCGCGCTGGAGACCTGGCAACGGGATCGGCGGGCGGCGGGCGCCGGAAAGGAGCCGGCGTGAGCCGCATCGCGCTGGCGGGCGGCTCGGGTTTCGTCGGCGCGGCGCTGCGGCGGCACTGGGCGAGCCGCGGTGTCGAGGTGGTGCAACTGGTGCGCCGGCCGGTGGCGACAGACTTGGAGATCGAATGGGACCCGGAGGTGGGGCGCCTCGAAGCCGCGCGTCTGGTGGACTGCGACGTGCTGGTGAACCTGGCGGGCGCGAGCATCGCGGCCGGCCGCTGGACGGAGCGGCGCAAGGCGCTCATCCGCGAGAGCCGGGTGCGGCCCACGCAGGTGCTGGCGGCGGCGCTGCGGGAGGGCGCGTGGCGGCCGCGGGTCTGGATCAATGCGTCGGCGATCGGTTACTACGGCGACGGGGGGGAGCGGGAACTTGACGAGTCTTCGCCGCAGGGGACGGGGTTTCTGGCCTCGGTCTGCGGCGATTGGGAGGCGGCGACCCGGCCGGCGGAGGCGGCGGGGGTGCGGGTGGTGCGGTTGCGGCTGGGCGTGGTGCTCGATCCCTCGGGCGGCGCGTTGGCGAAACTGCTGCCGGTGTATCGTGCGGGTCTGTGAACGCCGTCTCGCCCGAGCCGGTCCGCAACGCCGCCTTCGCCGCGGCGCTGGGCCGACGGCTGCGGCGGCCGGCGTGGGTGCGCACGCCGGCGTGGCTGGTCCGCGGGCTGCTGGGCGAGATGGGGCGCGAGACGTTGCTGGCGAGCCAGCGGGCGGTCCCGCGGGCGCTGCTGGCCTGCGGCCACCGCTACGGCCCCGCCGATCCCGACGGGCTCCCGTTCGGCGCGATCCGTGGGAATCGAGGGTAGGGTGACGCCCCGGGGGCGGATAGGGTGATCACCCCGGCCCATGTAGAGGGAATCGCGGATACGCGACGGGGCGTCGTGCAACTATAGTCGCACTACACAGAACGATGGCGGCGCGGAGCGCGGGTTCCGGTCCGGCGACACGGCAACTTTCCTGGATTTTGGGCTTTCCCCGGGTTTCTCATGGCTGGGTTTACCCGCGGGGGCCCAAAATCCAGGCTTTTCTTCAGTCAGTGGATACGGCAGGATCCCGCGGGTCTTATGGAAAAGACCCTCATCATCCTCAAACCCGACTGCATGACGCAAAAGCATGCCGGTCAGGTCATCGGGCGTTTCGAGGCGGCAGGATTCACCATTGTTGGCTGCAAAATGACGCGGCTCAGCAAGGAACTCCTCCGCCAACACTATGCGCACGTCGTCGACATGCCGTTCTATCCGCGGCTCGAGGCGTTCATGGCATCCGCTCCGGTGCTCGTTCTCGCGGTCGCGGGCGACCAGGTCATCGCGAAGGTGCGCGAGCTGCTCGGCCCGACCGACTCGAAGAAGGCCGCCAAGGGCACGATCCGCGGCGACTTCGGCACGGACAACACGATCAACATCGCGCATGCCTCCGACAGCGGGGAGAGCGCCCAGGCGGAGATTGCCCGCTTCTTCCGGCCGGAGGAGATCCTCGGCTGAGGCGTTCGCGCTCCCGAACCTTTCTCCCACCGTGGGCCGCCGGCATCCGCGCCGGCGGCCTTTTTGTTTCGGGCAGAGGCAAGCGCCTGCTTGCCCCCGGCGCGGGCGGCGCGACGATGCGCGCATGGAGTGTCGCGCCGGCTGCGGGGCATGCTGCATCGCCCCCTCGATCTCGTCGCCGTTGCCCGGCCTGCCGCAGGGCAAACCGGCGGATGTCCCGTGCCCGCATCTCGATGCCGAGCTGCGGTGCGCGCTTTTCGGAGACCCGCGGCGTCCGGCGGTGTGCGGCTCGCTCGCGCCGTGCGCGGAGATGTGCGGTGAGGGCCGCGAACGGGCGCTCGCCTATCTGCGGCACCTCGAACGGGCGACGCGGCCCGGCAATTGACGGGCGGCTCCGGTCGAGCGCGCGCCGGCGCCCGATCGTGGGCGAGCGACTGTCGGTTCCGGCAGCGCGGCGCGTCTATCGGACTTCCCGTGCGACGCGATGTTGTCGCATGATTTCGGCGACATGGCCGTCCACGATCAGCAGGTCGATGGTCTCGTCCAAGTAGGTGGTTTCGAGGCCGAGGATCGGTTCACCAACCTTACGTGAGGATCCGGCCTTGGGATCGGTGTCGGTGCTCTCGCGGTAGCCGGTCGGCACGGCTCGGTCATGGAGATGGCGGCGGTGGGTGTAGGTCCAGATCTCCCCTTTGACGGTCTTGTGTCGGAACGGCTTCACGGTTTGCGGCGGACCGGCCAGTGCACGGATGACTTCGGCGCTCGCACCGGTTGTGAGTTGGTGGAACAACTCCGGTTCGGGCTGTTTTGCCGGTGCGGACGGGGCGACCGGGTGCGGATCGGTCGCACCCCACCAGGCCAGACCGTAGGCGACTCCCGCTTCGCCAGTTACCTCAAGGACATAGTACCCCTCGGGCAGCGCGGGGAGGTAGATGTGTTCGACGTTGTCGACGCGAGAGCGGCTTTCGGCGAGAGGCTGGCCGACGGCGTGTTCGGGTGTCGCGGCTGAAAGCCGGAGGTTCAGGTTGGCGAGGGCGGAGGAAAAGGCAGTCCAAGATGGGTCGGGCGCGATCTCTCGGTGCCATGTGAGGATCGCGGAGAACCGGAGGGGTTGGCCGGCCGGGACCGCGAAGAAGTAGCGACTGGTGCCACTCGTGCCGCGATCCCAGCCCGAGTAGGGCAGCCAGGTGTGAGCCGGGGGCTGGCGGCCACCGACGAGTACGCTGTAGCTGGCGGCGATGTTGACCTGTCCGGCACCGTAATGCTCGTCGAGCGGCTGGGTGGGGGTGTGGACCCAACTCGAGATCGGCGTCTTGTCCGCACCGGCGAGCAGGAGTGCCTTCACGACCCGTGGGTCCTTGGCGAGGGCGAGAGGGGCGGTGCGCTTGGCCTCGGCGATGAGCAGGCCGGCGCAGGCCGCGACGGTGGGTGTGGCGCCGCTGGTGTATTGGGTGGGGGCGACGATGTCGGGCTTGGTGCGGCCGGTGCCCTCGATCGTCGTGGCGCCGCTGCTGTGGGTGCCGGCGGCGACGCCGACGGTGATCACGTTGTAGCCGCTGGTGAAGACGTAGGGGAGCTTGGTGTCGCGGCCGTTGGTGAGCGCTTCGACCACAGTCACGCCCTGTCGGTCGACGCGCCAATCCATGCGCCGGATCAACTCGAGGGAGTACTCTTCGTCGGCCCAGTTCCAGGTGTGCACCTCGAGGTCCCAGTTGGGTTTGGTGGGGGCGATGCCGGTGCGGACGTTGAGCACGTTGCTGCAGTAGTACTCGGAGTGGACCGAGGTGATGGCGTCGAGCGCCGGCAACATTCCGGTCGTTCGGCCGGCGATGATCGTTCCCACGCCGGTGGCGTGGGGCGAGAACCGGGATGGTCGTGCCCGTGCGGGCAGGTAGCGGATCGACTTGCCCGTGAGCTCGCCAGTAGGCTCGACCGCCCAGGCGTTGTTCGTGTTCTTGCTGGTGAAATCGCCGATGAGCAGCGCCACTCCGGCACCGGTGGGCAAGTCGGGATGGGTGGCCTGAATCGCGGTCAACCCGATGTCATCCCGACTGTCGGCAGCGGCGAACGGGATGAGCAGCGCGAGCGCGGCGCGGACGAGCCAGAGGGGAAGCGACGGACGATGCATGACGGGGTTCGATTGAGCGCGGGGCCGGCAACGGGGAATGACTGTATCAGACTGTATCAGGACAATCCCGCGCCCCGGCGCAATCCCGGGGCGTGCCGCGGCATTTGCTGCAGGTGGAACCCAGAGGGGGGCGCGGCGGCGGGGCGAGCCCACCGCGTTTTTTCTTGGCCGGCGGCGCCGGGTGCGGGCACCTTACGCCTCTTCATGAGCAAGTTCTACATCACGACCGCCATCGACTACGTGAACGGTTCGCCGCACCTGGGCCACGCCTACGAGAAGGTGCTGACGGACGTCGTCGCCCGTTTTCGGCGGCTGATGGGCGACGATGTGTACTTCCTCACCGGCACCGACGAGCACGGCCAGAAGGTGCAGCAGAGCGCGCGCGCCAAGGGCATCGAGCCGCAAAAATTCTGCGACGACGTGTCGGCCGAGTTCCAGGCACTCTGCGCGAAACTGGAGATCTCCAACGACGACTTCATCCGTACCACGCAACCGCGCCACAAGGACGTTGTCCGCCGCCTGCTCCAGCAGCTCTTCGACAAGGGCGAGATCTACAAGGCCGAATACAAGGGGTTCTACAGTGCGCGCCAGGAGCAGTTTCTCCAGGAGAAGGATCGCGGCCCCGACGGCAAGTGGCCGGAGATCTTCGGCGAGGTCGTCGAGATCACCGAGTCGAACTACTTCTTCAAGCTCGCCGCCTACCAGCAGTGGCTGATCGACCACATCAAGGGCCACGAGGACTTCATCTTCCCGCGCTTCCGCGCCAAGCAGGTGCTCGAGTTCCTCTCCGAGCCGCTCAACGACCTCTGCATCTCCCGCCCGAAGGAGCGCCTCGAGTGGGGCATCCCGCTGCCGTTCGACGAGAATTATGTCACCTACGTGTGGTTCGACGCGCTGGTGAACTACTACTCCGCCGTGGCCGACAAGGGCCGCTGGCCGGCCGACATCCATGTGATCGGTAAGGATATTCTGGTGCCGCCGCACTCCGTCTACTGGCCGATCATGCTCAAGGCCTGCGGGCTCGAGATCCCGAAGTCGCTGCTCGTTCACGGCTGGTGGTCGATCAACGGCTCGAAGATGTCGAAGAGCACGGGCAACTTCATCGACGCCTCCGCCTTCGCCGACCAGCACGGCGCCGACGCGCTGCGCTATTTCCTCATCCGCGAGATGAGCGTGGGCCAGGACAGCGATTTCTCGATGGCCCAGTTCAACTCGCGCTACAACGCCGAGCTCGCCAACAACCTCGGCAATCTCGTCAACCGCACGCTCAACATGACCAACCGCTTCGCCGGCGGTGTCGTGCCCGCGGCGGCCGGCGAGGACGAGACCGAGCGCGAGCTGAAGGCGCTCTGGGAGAAAACCCGCGAGGAAGTGCTGCGCCTCAACTCCGAGTTCGCCTTCCACATGGCGCTCGAGCGCACCTTCACGTTCATCACTGCGACCAACGCCTACATTGAGAAGCGAGCCCCGTGGAAACTCGGCAAATCCACTGCCGAGGCCGACAAGGCGCTGCTGGTCACCTCGCTTGCGACCATGGCCGAGGCGCTGCGCCTCTCCGCCGCGTTGCTCCAGCCCGTGATGCCCGGCACCGCCGGCAAGATCGACGCGCTCCTCGGCTACAAGGCTGAAGGCACGTGGCAGACGCAGCTGGTCTGGGGCATGGGCCTCACCGGCAAGAAGCTCGGCGAAGCCGCGATTCTCTTCCCGAAGCCGCAGGCGACGGCGTGACTGCACCAATCGCTGCTGCGCTCACAATTTGCTGAGCGCAGTCTCCATCGCCTGCTTCACGGCCCGTTTCCGAATCTCGGGGTCGCTTTGCTGGATGTACTCTACTGCGGAGAGGTCGTCGCCGCGTTTCCGATTCTGGCGTGGCTCGAGTGCTTCGATCAGAATCGCCTCGAGCGCGGGGATGAGCTTGGCGAAGGCGAACGATTCGCCGGGCTCTCCGAGTGTGCCGTTCTCGGAAACCGGCAGAATTCCGAACCATGAGAAGCGATCCCAGCGCGAGGAGAGTCGGTCGAGCGTGTGCTCGTAGAGTCGCTTGCCGAGAGGCCGCTCGGTCGCGCGACCGACGTAGATGATCTCACGGCCGTCATAGAGCAGGTAGATGCCGATTTGCTTGGAGAAATCTACGGCTGCTGCGCCGATCTGCTGCATGCCGAGTATTTTCGGGTTGCTGGTCCATTCCACTTCTTCGCGGCGCCAGAACATGCCGAAGGAGCTGACAACATCGTATTGCTCTTCCTCAGAATCTTCGACCTCCGGGAATGCAGCTGCGTCTGAAGTGGGTGCTTGGCGTTTCCCGTTGGTTTTCGAGATATAGAGTCCTTTCCCGACTTTCTCGAAAGGCGCGTTGCTTCCTTCTCTCTTGATAGCGGTCGTTAGGTGGGCGCTGACGGTTGCGGCCGGGGTTGCTCCCAAGCTTGTTCGGTAGCCGAGCTCAATGATGGTGTCGGTGATGTCTCGGTAGTGCATCGCTCCGGGCGCAGCACTGAGGACCTTCTCGATCGCTTTTCGCCAAGTAAGTTCGTTCGGCATGGGGCAATTGTTGATCAGAGTATCTGCCGATCCGCGACTCGGCGGCAAGCTACCAGTCGGCGATTAGCTCGGCCGCGGCGTGGTCGTGGACGGCCCAGTGCATCTTGTTCTGCACAGAGGCGAAGAACTGCTGCGACAGCTCGGTGCGCGGAGTGTAGTCGACGCTGGTGGCGTAGATATCGAGCACCTTCTGGTAAAAGCGGCGCTCGGAGGAGCGGATGTCGCGGATGCGCTCCAGCAGTTCGTCGAAGTAATCCCTCTGGCCTGAGCCAGGCGGATTTTTGAGCCGCTCGTCGTCCATCGTGAAGCCCTTCACGAGGTACTCGGTCAACCGCGCGGTGGCCCACTGGCGGAACTGCGTGCCGCGATGGCTGCGAACCCGATAGCCGACGGCAAGAATGGCCGGGAGCGAGTAGTGTTCGATCTCGCGCGCAACCTGCCGAGATCCCTCGGATCGAACTATCCGGAACTTCCGGATAGTTGCCTCGGGCTCCAGTTCGTTCTCCTCGTAGATGTTGACGAGGTGCTCGTTGATGGTCCGCACATCCTTCTGGAACAGCTCGGCGATGAGCGCCTGCGTCAGCCAGATGGTCTCGTTCTCGAAGCGGCACTGGATGCGCGTGCGACCGTCCTCGGTCTGGTAGAGGATGAGCGAGGATTGGGGCGGACGCGGAGTATCGTCGGGCATGGCGGGCGGGTGAACTCTCTGCCGTCAGCGTGAGGGCATCGTGCGACGGTGGCGAGGCCGGAGCATGGCAATTCCACTTCAGGCGATTGCTCTGGACGAACTGGTGACGCCCGTAGACCCGCTCACTTCCGCGCGGCGTGGAGGGCGACGATGCCGCAGGTCATCGCGCGGGAGCGCACCTCGGCGAAGCCGGCGCGAAGGAGCTCGGCCGACATCTCCGGGCGGGCGGGAAACTGCGCGATCGAGCCGCCGAGGTATTCGTAGGCGCCCTGATCGCCGGTGAGCTTCGCGGCAAACCACGGGAGAACGCGGCGCAGGTAGAGGTAGTAGAGAGGCGCGAACCAGCGGTAGGGCTGCGAGAACTCGAGCACGAAGAGCGTACCGCCGGGCCGGAGCACTCGCCGCATTTCGCCGAGGGCTTTGTGGCGGTCGGCCACGTTGCGCAGTCCGAACGAAATGGTGACGACGTCGAACGCGGCGTCGGGCAGGGGGAGCGCCATGGCGTCACCCTGGCGGAACTCGATCCTGGCGTAGCGGGGCGAACGGGCCTTCTTCACGACCGCCTCGTCGAGCATCGGCTGGCAGAAATCCATGCCGGTGATGCGCACCGATTCGGGCAGGCCGCGCGCGAGGGCAAAGGCGACATCGCCGCTGCCGGTGGCCAGATCGAGCACGTCCTGCGGTCGGCAACGGGCTACGGCGCGGCGCAGGCGCCAGCGCCACCACACGTCGGTGCCGCCGCTGAGGAGGCGGTTGGCGAGGTCGTAGCGGCGGGCGATGCGGCCGAACATCGACTGGACTGCGGCGGGATCGGGCACGGGCGGATTGAGGAATGCGGATTGCGGATTGGACGGCGAGCGCAGGCAATGACGATGGGCCGGCGCGAAAGGGCGAGCGCGGAATCGCGGTGGCATGGGCGGCTGGAGTCTTGCCTCCCGTCGGACTCAGGCGATCATCACGGGAGTTCCGAGCTCTGAGCCATGCCCATCTCCCACACGATTGAAGGCCGGATCGTCCACGTGAACTGGTCGGGCGTGATCACCAATGCGGATTTGGCGGCGGTCGGTGCGCTGATGCCGCGGCTGGCGCAGGAGTTGGGCTTCGTGCCGCACTTGCTCAACACCTACGATGGGGTGACGGGCTCCGACTTCGACCCGGAGACGATCTACGCCCAATCGATGCAGCGTCGCCACCAACCCTTTCCGCCCCTGGCCAAATCGGCGATGGTGGCCACCACGCCGGTGGATTTGGCGATGACACGGATGATCCGGACGATGAATCGCGAACCCCGGCTCCAGATGGAGATCTTCGGTTCCGAGGCCGAGGCGCGGGCGTGGCTGGCCGAGTGGTAGGGCTGGTCCGCGCGGCGTGGGACGCACCGGTCCGTCCGGTCCGCGGCGGGAGCACGACGGAATCACTGCCAGTCGCGCAGGCCGTAGCGCTGGAGCAGTTTCGCGAGTTCGCCGGACTTGCGCAGGCCACGGATACCCTCGTCGAGCAGACTGGCGAAGTGCTGGCCGTCGGCACCGGGGGCGAAGACCACGAAGATCGGGTCGATCGTGCTCTTGAACACGACCTTGAAGCTGGCGCGGTCGAGGTTGTGGCTGCGCAGATACCAAAGCAGGATCGGCTCCGACTCGGCGACCACGTCGATCTCGCCGTTCTGGAGCTTCGTCATCAGTTCCGCCAGCGGGTCGTCGCCGTCGGCCATGACGATGTTTTCCTTGTCGGCGTTGTGCTCCAGGTAGCTGTCGAGGGCGGGCCAGTAGGAGTAGCCCTTGATCACGCCGAGCTTACCTTTGCGGAAGGAGGCGATGTTGTCGTAGGTCCATTTGCTGTCGGCGCGGGTGATGAGGCAGACGGCCACCTCGCCGATGGCCTCGCTGGGCACGGTCATGCCGTCGCCCTCCTGCTTGTTGGCGCCGATGGCGCCCGAACGCTCGCCGGCCTTGACGGCCGCCAGCGCGTCCTCCCACGGCATGGTCTCGTATTCGACTTTTATGCCCTGCGGCTCGAACACGGTGCGGGCCAGCTCGATCACGTAACCGGGCTTTGGATCCGCGGGATCGCCGTTGTAGGGCATCCACTGGTCGGCGCAGAGGCGGACCGTGGGCTGGGCCGTCGCGGCGGTGATCAGCGAGGAGAAGAAGACGGCGAGCAGACCGAGACGGGGTAAGTGCATGTCGCGTTTCAATCGGCCGAGAGGGCGTTTTCTTCATACGAAAATGCCGAGAAAACCCCGGTCTACGCGAAGGATCGACCGGGAAGAACTCCCTACGCTCCAACTACTGTCGCTCGAGCAGGATCGGGGTCTTCTCGCGCCGACGGGCGGCGGCGAGGAAGGTGCGCAGTTCCTCGTAGCCGGAAGGGGGGATGTCGGTCGGTTGCAGGACGAGTGTTCGCCGGAACACGACGGTAGAACCTTCGATCGCGGTGCTCGCCACGTAGGAGCCGAAGGGGCCGTCGAGCCGCAGGTCCGGCCCGGTCTCGACCGCGCGATAGCCCTCGGGGATTGAAAATGTGGCGACAAGCTCCCGCTCCATCGCGTGAAGACGGATCGGGCGCGTGCGCTCCTTTTCGTTGAGCGGCGGGAACTGGAGTCCGCCGACGATGACCGGGCGGAGGGAGAGCAGGTCCTTCCGCACGGGCTGGGCGTATTTGGCGATCGAAAACCGGGCCGTGAGCTCGCAGGCGTCGGCACCGGGCAGGTCGCGGGTCTCGGCCTGGAGCTGGATCGCTCCGGGGATGCCTTCCTTCAGACCGTCGGCGAGCGACTGGCGTTTCTTGGCGCGCGTGTTGCGCTGGCAGCGCTCGGTGGCGGCTGCGGCGCCCCGGTCGGTTTCGGTGAGCTCGACGGCGAGCGCGCCGTCGGGCGAGAGGCTCGCCCTGGTCGAGCACGTGATATGGTTTTCCGCTGGAGTCGCGAAGGGCACACGGGTGAGCCGCTCGGCCGTGGGCGTGCAGACCAGGACGAGGCCTCCCTGGTTGGAGAGCGGAAATCCACCGATCCGGGTAAACTGGTCGGTGGGGTCGAACAGGACCAGCCGGCCGGCCTGGGGATCGTCGACGCAGTGCGGGGAGTCGGGGGCCTCCTCGACGCGGATGGCCGCGACCATGTGGTTGAACTGTGAGGGCGAGGGCCATTCCGGGTGCACGGCGTCGCGGTCGCCGGAATAGCAAAGCACGGGGTAGGCGGTGATCCCGGCGTCGGCGAGCAGGGCGCACAGCAGGGCGGTCTTGTCCTTGCAGTCGCCATAGCCGGTGGCGAGGACCGTTGGGGCGGGGCGGGGGGTGAAGCCGCCGTCGCGCCGCAGGTTGGCGGCGATCGCGACATAGCGCACGCTCTGCACGAAATCGGCGATGGCGCAGACCTTCTCCCACGGGGTGTTTTTGCCGGCGCAGAGCGCCTGGGCCTTGGTGTGGATGGCGGGCGTGGTGCCGCTTGCCGGCGCGAAGCGGGTGCGGGCGAACTGGGCGAGATCTGCCCAGTTCGCGAATGGCCGCAGCAGCGGCGGGCGACCGCGCCCGGGCGGCGGCGGCTGGAGATCGAAGTGGATGCGCGCGGCCTGTTGGTCGGGCGGTGGTGCGAGCGGTTCGACCTTCAAGGCCGGCAGGTCGCGCACTTCCCAAGCCAGGCCGTCGGCGGTGGCGAGCGGCGCGAGCGGGGCATGATCGAGCAGGTCGCCGGTGGCGTGCCAGCCTGCGGGGAGGCGCAACTGGCAGCGCGCGACCGCCACCGGCAACCGGTGTTGGAGGATGCAGACGCCCTGGGCGTGGGCCGGCGGCTCCTCGGTGATCGCCTCCCAGGCGAAGAGCGCGCCTTCTGCGGCCTCGGCGGAAACGTCGATCACCGCGGTGCGAGCTTCCGAATAGAGCATCTCGGGATCGAGGGCGACGTCGACGATGTCCTTGCGGCCGAAGCGGCGGACGGTGCCGTCGGGCGCCCGCAGCCAAGCGGAGAGCTGGCGCAGCTTGTCGGCGGGGTGGAGATAGGTGGCCGCAGCCCGGGCCTCGGCGCGCCCTTCGCGTTTGAGGAGGCGGAGCGCGACCCGGGTACGGTTGGTGCGGCGGCCGTCGGGCGCGAACTCGACGAGCGTCTCATTGAGGAGGATGAGCGCCTTGGCGTCGCCGAGATTCGGTGGTGTTTCGAAGCTGGCGGCTTCGGCAGCCCACGGCGGCAGCGCCTCGGCGGCGGCGGGCAGGCGACCCAAGCAGACGCCGGCGAAGCACCCGAGGGCGAGGAGGAGACGGACGGAGCGCACGGTCGGACTGGCGGTGGAGGTCACTGGGTCGCCGGGGCCCCGGCCGGCAGCTCGGTGCGGCGGAGGGAGAGGGTGCGCGCATCCTGCGCGGCGATCCGCTGGTATTCGTGTTGGAGGACCGGATAACTCGCTTGCGGAACCTGGAAGAGGCGGCGGATGAAGCTGCGCTCGTACACGACACGGCGGCCGTCTTCGGCGAGGTCGAGGCGACCGGAGTAGTGGATCCGGTCGCCGCTATCGATCGGGGTGAAGACGCCGGGCGGTTCCATCTCGTAGCCGCTGGGCAGGGTGAACGTGATCTTGTCCTCCTCGCGCAGGAAGTACGGGAAGTAGATGTTCGACTTGCGGGTCGTGGCGGAGAACGTCTCGGGCACTCCCTTCTGGAAGAAGGCCAGGGGGACGAGCAGGCGGTCGCCCGCGACTCCGGCGTAGTCGGCGATCCGGACATGGGCGGAGAGCGTGATTGGGACGTCGAGGTTGGCGGGGAGTTCGACCTTGGCGCCGGTGACCTCGATCTGCCCGAGCCGGGCCACGAGGTCCTCCTTGATCAGGTCGGCGGCTGCGGAGGCCGATTTGGCGCCGAAGCGGCGTTTGGCGGCGAAGCCGGGATGGCCTTCGAGGACGAGCGCAACGTCGCCCTCAAGGGTGCCGTCGGCCGCGAGGGCGAAGTGGGCGGTGCGGCGGACGGTGGAGTAGGCGGCCTCCGACGAGGGCGTCTCGACCATCTGCCAGTACTTGTCGGCGACGGCGAGCGCGGTCGTCCGCTCGTTCTTCCAGTCGAGTTTGCCGGGGGCCAGGTAACGGGCGCCCGGGTCGTAGAACTTCCAGTTCGCGCCGTTCTTCGTCGCGACGACGAGGTGCGGGAGGGCCGACCGGGTCTTCAGCTGAAAGTCGAAGAAGCTCAGGCTGCGGTCGCCGCAGTACGCGAGATACGGGGAGCGACCGGAGGCGCGGAGGAGGGCGCCGAAGAGCATGTTGATCTGCGCCGCGGTGCCGTAGCCGTTGGTGAGCGTGTCCGTGGAGGATTTGTTGAACTTGAGCTTCTCGATCTGGTCCGGGGTGTATCCGGAGTCTTCGTAAGAGAGATTCTTGATCTGGGTCCGGCAGAACTCGTAGAGCCGGCCGATCGCCTCGTCCTCCCCGGGCGCGTCCGCCAGCAGCTTGGCCACGGTTTCCTTCACTCGTTTCTTGGGGGCGAGGTAGGCGTCGGTGAGGGCCTGGAGTTCCCCGCCGGTGTACGCCCAGTACTTTTGGGCGGTGCCGTCGGACGTGGTGTAGTAGAAAAGAAACCAGGGTTTCACCGCGTCGTCCGGCGGCGGGAACGGCTCGTTGATGGCGCTCGCGAGGCCCCGGGCCTCGAAGAGGAGCTTGTCGGTTCTGCCGTTGCTGAGATCAAGGAACCCAGCGGAGCGCGACCAGAGCGATTGCAGGCCGTAACCGGGGTACGCGATCAGGCCGATGCGGATGCGAACCAGGGCGGTCGGGAAGGCGTGGTCGAGGTAGAAACGCATCCCTGCGACGATCTCGGGGTTGCTGATGCGGTAACGGTACTCGGCGATGTCACCGGGTTCGAGGGCGCCGAAGGCAAAGGTCTTGGCCGAGATGGTCTCGCCACCGGCCTTCACGACGTCGCGCGTGAAGACGGCTTCGGGCGCGACCTCGATGCTGCGGCCATCGGGCTTGACGACGCGGGCCGCGAGCCGGCGGGGCGGGCATTCGCGCGCGAAGGGGATCTCGGTCTTGTTCAGCGTCTCGACGCCGGCAGCGGTGAAGACCTTGAACCGGAGGTAGTATTCGAAATCGGTCCCCTGGTTGTCGCTGCTGTCGACGGAGATCTCGCGCAGGAGGATCAGGCCGTTGGCGGCGGGCTCGCTCGGCGGCGGGACGGCGGCGAGATCCTCGGGCGGGATGGGGCGCCAGGCGGGGGCGGCGGAGAGCACGGAGGCGAACAGGCCGAAGATTGCGGCCAGGAGCAGGCGGTGGGGTTGCACGTCCCGATGAATCCAGACTTCGGCCATGCTGCCAATGTTTTCCTCGGCGGAGAGTCGGCCGGTCGTGCAGGATCAGCTGATACGATCGAGGCGGCGGATACCGAGGGCGAGCAGGACGACGCCGAGCGCGACGGCCCAGACCACCGCGTCGAGCGAGACGGCGTCGCCGAGCCAGCCGGCGGCGGCGGGGAAGAGCGCGGCGCCGATGCAGGCGGCGCCGGATTGGCGGCCGATGATCGTGAAGACGGCGTCGGGCTGGAAGCGGCGCGGCACCTCGTGCATGAGCCCGGGGAAGATCGGCGCCATGCCGACACCGGTCAGGATGAGCGCGGCGGCGGCGAAGGGAGCGGAGTCGGCCTGCGAAAACAGGAGAATCCCGATCAGGGCGAGCAGCGCGCCGCCGGTCACGAGACGACGGTTGCCCCAGCGGTCGACAACGAAGCCGGTGGCGATGCGCCCGCCGGTGATCGCGGCGTAGAAGAGCGAGGCGCAGACGCCGGCCTCGGCCTGCGGGATCCCACGGCCGACGACGAGGATCGAGGTGGCCCAGAGGCCGGTCGAGCCCTCGGCGGCGACGTAGAGCATGAAGAGCAGCGCCGAGAGCCAGCCTGCCTCGGAATGGGCGGCTTGGAGCCGGGGGGCGGGGGCCTCTGCGGCGGTTGGCGCGGTGGGGCGCGGCGCGGCGGGGCCCTCCGTCCAGAGCCGCAGGGTGAGCAGGAAGATCGCGGCGAGGCCGAGCTGGAGCGAGCCGATGAGCAGGTAGCCGCCGCGCCAGCCGTGGCTGGTCGCCAGAAACTGGGTGATGATCAACGGGCCGGTGGTGGCGCCGATGCCCCAGCAGGCGTGCAGCCAGTTCATGTGCCGGCCGGTGTAGTGGCGGGCGACGTAGCCGTTGAGGGCGGCGTCGACGGCACCGGCGCCCAGGCCGAGCGGCACGGCGGCGACGATCATCCAGGCGAATCGGGGCGCTTGCGAAGTGAGCACGAGCGCGCCGCCGGTGAGCAGGCAGCTCACGAGCACGATCGGGCCGGTGCTGAAACGCCGGAGGATCGGGCCGCTGGAGAAACTGGAGACGGCGGCGAGCAGCGTGCCGATCACCATGATCCAGCCGGCGGCCTTGAGCGGCTGCGCAAGGTCGACGTGTATCTTGGGCCAGGCGACGCCGAGCGTGCCGTCGGGCAGCCCGAGGCTGATGTAGCCGGCGTAGATGAGCGGCAGCAGGAAGAGGGCGGTGCGGCGCGACACGGCGGAAGCAGGGATGATCGATGGGCGATCCCACGGGCGAGGCGGTGCCGCAATCGCGACACCCGCGCCTGCTGGTTGGGAGTGGACGACCTGGAACTTAGCGCCCGCCGAGACCGCCGAGGCTCAGCCCGGCGAGGTTGCCGAGCAGGCGTTTGGCGAGGAACTCGGTCTGCTTGGCGGAGAGCTCTTTGAGGCCGCGCTGGGCGAGGGCGATGAGGGAGGTGAGCTGGTCCTGGGTGAAGGTGGCCTCCTCGCCGGTGCCCTGCACCTCGACGAAGTTGCCGCGGCCGGTCATGACGACGTTGAAGTCGACCTCGGCGTCCTTGTCCTCGACGTAGTTGAGATCGAGGATCTCGCGATTGTCGAAGAGCCCGACGCTCACGGCGGCGACGGAGTCGGTGAAGGGGTTGTCCGCGATCTTCTTCTCGGCGATGAACTTCTCGACCGCCAGCCGGGCGGCGAGGTAGGCGCCGGTGATCGAGGCGGTGCGGGTGCCTCCGTCGGCCTGGAGGACGTCGCAATCGACCCAGAGGGTGTTGTCGCCGAGTTTCTTCAGGTCGACGACGGCGCGCAGCGAGCGGCCGATGAGGCGCCTGGCGCATCCACGTCGGCACCTTGGGCTCGATCATCGCCGCGCAGATGACGCGGGTGTTGCCGAAGGAGACGAGCACGGAGCCGTCGGCGTTGGGGGCGATGTCGGGCTGGAAAGCGATGGGCCGGAGCTGGTCGGGGCGACGGCCGTCGGGACGGGCGAATTCGGTCATCGCGGGACTCAACGGCGCGCGTCGCCGGGGAGCAAGCGCAGAGGCGGCGCGGCGGCCCTGGGCTGGGGCACGGGGCCGCCGCGGGGCCGGAGGGTTGCCGCTCAGGCGCTGGCTTCGGCGATCTGCGCGCGGGCGCAGTCGAACTCGTCCTGCATCTCGGCGAGCAGGACTTCGGCCTCGGCGGGGAGTTCGATCTCGAGTTCGAGTAGCCGGCCGAGTTCGGAGAGGCGCACGATGCCGAGGTTGGCGCAGCTGCCCTTGAGGGCGTGGGCGGCGGCCTTGAGCGCTTGGCGATCGGCGGCGGCCAACGCTTGGCGGATGCCGTCAAGGTGCCGCACGGTGTCGTCCTCCCAACTGCCGAACATCTCGCGCAACACTTCCGGCCCGGCCTCGATGCAGAGCTCGCGAAGCACATCCAGCCGGTCGGTGTCGAGGGTTGGCAGGTCGGGGACGTGCCGGTGGGGATCGGACGGGGCGGGTGGCAGGGACATGGCGATATGGGGCTATATCGGACAGGAGGCGACGGGCCTTAACTGCGAATGCGGCCGGCCTGCGCGCGGTGTTGCGAAATTGCGCGTGCGTCCGACGCTGGCCCGGCCCGACCGCCCCATCTGTAGCCGCCCCATTAGTTCGCTGTATTCTGGCGCGCGGCCGACGCAATCGTCCTGCAACTTCGATTCGCTTCCGCCAATTTCGTTTACATGCTTTCCCCCCACTTGGTTTAGTCGGCCCGCCCAACCCACCCGCAGCTCGCACGCCACTACCCGTGAGAACCCCGGATACGCGCAAAACTTTCCTCTCGAAACTGGCCCTGTTCGCTGTCGCCGCCGGCACGATGCCCGGGCTGCTGTGGCGACGATGGGCCTCGGCCTCGCCGGCGCCCCGGGCGCAAACAGTCGCCGCCGGCGGCGCCATCGCCTTGCGCCCCGATCACCGCGCGGTGGCCCGCGAGGCGGAGCGCGGCTGAACCTCCCCCCCGGTCCTCCCACCCGCATCCTCGCGTCCCACCGCATCCCCGGCTCATGTCGAAGGTCTTTCCCCAATCGGCCAACCGCCTGCCGTTGCAGATCGTCCTGGTTGCGATCGTGCTCGGCGGGCTGGTGACGGCCGGTGCCACCTACTACTTCACACCGAAGTATACGCGTGTTGGTTACGCACCGGTCCAGCCGGTGCCCTTCAACCACGCGCTGCACACCGGTCAACTGGGTCTCGACTGCCGCTATTGCCACACCGCGGTCGACCAAGGACCGCATTCCACCGTGCCGTCGGCGCAGACGTGCATGAACTGCCACAGCATCATCAAGAAGGACAGTCCGCTGCTGGCGCCGGTGCGTGCGAGCTTCGACTCGGGTGATCCCGTGCCGTGGGTGAAGATCCACCAAGCGCCCGACTTCGTGTATTTCAACCACGCGGTCCATGTCGCGCGCGGCGTGTCGTGCGTCGA
>JAGVUB010000155.1:0-35000 GCA_019136515.1 Verrucomicrobiota bacterium | reverse complement strand
GCTACGGCGCCGTGAATACGTTCCCGGGCCTTGTACACACCGCCCGTCACGTCATGAAAGCCGGTTTCGCCCGAAGTACGCTTGCCAACTGTTAAAAGAGGCGGCGTCCTAAGGTGAGGCTGGTGATTGGGACGAAGTCGTAACAAGGTAGCCGTAGGGGAACCTGCGGCTGGATCACCTCCTTTCTAAGGAGAAAGGCGAAAGCTTCGGCTTTCGCCTGGTCGAAACGACGCAAGTCGTTCGCTGTGGTACTTTTTCGATCGCACTTCAGAAGTTTCGAAGATGGTTCTTTAACGAAACATCGCGGTACAAGCAACGGCCTGAAGGTGTTGGTTGGACCGGGAAGAGCACTCGGGCTCATAGCTCAGTTGGTTAGAGCACGCGCTTGATAAGCGCGGGGTCGATGGTTCAAGTCCATCTGGGCCCACCATTTATGGTGACTGAGCGGCCGACGCATTTCGTTCTTTGACAGTATGTGTAGATTCTTTTCGAAGGTAAATTAAACGCCTAATTTTGATAGTGGCGATAAACCAAATCAGGGCAATCAGTGGATGCCTTGGCGTTATCAGGCGATGAAGGACGCAGCACGCTGCGAAAAGCTTCGGCGAGCCGCTAGCAGGCTTTGACCCGGAGGTCTCCGAATGGGAAAACCCACCAGCACTCAAAAGCTGGTACGCGACAGTCAATACATAAGCTGTCGCGAGTCATACGCGGAGAAGTGAAACATCTCAGTATCCGCAGGAAAAGAAAGCGAAGCGATTCCGTAAGTAGTGGCGAGCGAAAGCGGAACAGCCCAAACCGGAGGGATTTATCCCGACGGGGTAGCGGGACCGATTTTAGGACTCCTAGACCTAGACGAACGGAATGGAAATTCCGGCCAAAGAGGGTGATAGGCCCGTAGTCGAAAGGTTCAAGGAGCTGTTCGGTATCCCAAGTAGCACGATGCACGTGAAACTTCGTGTGAATCCGCGCCGACCACGGCGTAAGGCTAAATACTCGATAACGACCGACAGTGAACTAGTACCGCGAGGGAAAGGTGAAAAGCACCCCTGTTAGGGGAGTGAAATAGTAACTGAAACTGATTGCCTACAAGTCAGTGGGAGCCGCCTTGTGCGGTGACCGCCTGCCTTTTGTATAATGAGTCTGCGAGTTATTGCTTGTAGCCAGCATAAGTCGTTCCGCGACCGATGCGCAGCGAAAGCGAGTCCGAATAGGGCGCCTAGTTGCAGGCAATAGACCCGAAGGGGAGGTGATCTAACCATGGCCAGGATGAAACTTCGGTAAAACGAAGTGGAGGTCCGAACCCTTCAACCTTGAGAAGTTGTGGGATGAGCTGTGGTTAGGAGCGAAAGACTAATCAAACCCCCTGATAGCTGGTTCTTTCCGAAATATATTTAGGTATAGCGTCCGGTGCTGATCCGCGGGGGTAGAGCACTAAATAAGCTAGGGGCCCGACAGGGCTACTGAACTTAATTAAACTCCGAATACCGCGGAGTGAAGCCGGGCAGTCAGACGGTGGGGGATAAGCTTCATCGTCAAAAGGAGAAGAATCCAGACCATCAGTTAAGGTCCCAAAACACGGCTTAGTGTGAAAGGATGTGATTTTACATAGACAATGGGGATGTTGGCTTAGAGGCAGCCATCATTTAAACAGTGCGTAACAGCTGACCCATCGAGTGAAATTGCGCCGAAAATGATCGGGACTGAAGTCGTGTACCGAAGCTATGGATTGGCCGCAAGGCCAGTGGTAGGAAAGCGTTCCTCGTGCAGCGAAGTGGAAGCGGAAGCGACCATGGAGCGCGAGGAAGTGAGAATGCAGACATAAGTAGCGATAAATTTGGTTGAATTCCAAATCGCCGAAATCCCAAGGTTTCCTGGGCAAGGTTCGTCCTCTCAGGGTTAGTCGGGAGCTAAGGTAAGGCCGTAAGGAGTAACCGATGCACAACTGGTAACATATTCCAGTACCGGTGCCAAAGCGTTATCAACAGAGTGAACCGGAACAAAGATCTGCTCGAGGGGCATTGAGTTCCCTTGCAAGTGTCGCGGTGTTGCGGAAGGCAAATCCTCCGCATTTTAGCCGTAGCACGACGCCTAGTTTCGGCCACGGCCGGAGCAAAGAACAGATCTAGGTTTCCAAGAAACGTCGCGCTGTGAGCTTTGGTGTCGCCCGTACCGTAAACCGACACAGGTGGGATAGATGAATAATCTTAGGCGCGTGAGTTAAATCTCTCTAAGGAACTCGGCAAAATAGCCCCGTACGTTAGCTAGAAGGGGCGCCCATTATTGGGTCGCAGTGAAATGGGTCAACCGACTGTTTAGCAAAAACACAGCTCTCTGCGAAGTCGCAAGACAACGAATAGGGAGTGACACGTGACCAATGCGGAAAGGTGAACGGCTTGGGTGCAAGCTCAGGCTCTAAGCCCCCGTGAATGTCGGCCGTAACTATAACGGTCCTAAGGTAGCGAAATTCCTTGTCGGGTAAGTTCCGACCCGCACGAATCGTGTAACGAGTTGACCGCTGTCTCGGAGAGAGGCTCAGCGAAATTGTAGTGGCGGTGAAGATGCCGCCTACCCGCAGCAGGACGGAAAGACCCTATGCACCTTTACTGTAAGCTGGTATTGTCACTTGATTTTCAATGCGTAGCATAGGTGGGAGGCTTTGAGGCCCGGTTCTAGGATCGGGCGGAGCCGCAATATGAAATACCACTCTTTGTTTGTTAGGTGTCTAACCCGCAGCCATCATCTGGCGCGGGGACAGTGCTAGCAGGTCAGTTTTTCTGGGGCGGAATCCTCCCAAAAAGTAACGGAGGATTGCGAAGGTTCCCTCAGCCTGGTTGGTAATCAGGCTCTAGAGCGCATTGGTATAAGGGAGCTTTACTGTGAGACCAACAAGTCGATCAGTTGCGAAAGCAGGCCAAAGTGATCCGGTGGTTGAATGTGGAATCGCCATCGCTCATAGGACAAAAGGTACGCTAGGGATAACAGGCTGATCGCGCCCAAGCGTTCATAGCGACGGCGCGGTTTGGCACCTCGATGTCGACTCATCACATCCTGGGGCTGGAGAAGGTCCCAAGGGTTCGGCTGTTCGCCGATTAAAGTGGTACGCGAGTTGGGTTCAGAACGTCGTGAGACAGTTCGGTCCTCTATCCGCTGTGGGCGTTTGAGACTTGAGGGGTTCATTCCTTAGTACGAGAGGACCGGGAATGACGCACCTCTGGTGTTCCGGTTGTCGCATCAGCGGCAGCGCCGGGTAGCTATGTGCGGAAGAGATAAGCGCTGAAAGCATCTAAGCGCCAAGCTCCTCCCAAGATAAGGTCTCGTTGCCCGCAAGGGCGAAAGGATCCAGGTAGACCACCTGGTTGATAGGCCGGATGTGCAAATGCAGCAATGTGTTCAGCTTACCGGTACTAATGATCCTAACAGGTTTACTCCCCTGTCAAAGTTCGGGCGTTTAGTTTACCTACGATTTTTTCAGACTTTTCTGGTGATCGTTAAGCCCTCAGCCGCCAATGGTAGTTGGACGTCAGGTTCCGCGAGAGTAGGTTATTGCCAGGATTATAGGCCCGGCCTCCCTAAAGGAGGCCGGGCCTTCTTGCTTTCTAGACGAGGCCGGCCTGAAAAACATGGTGATCGCGCCGATTCCGGAGCGCTGCAGGCCATGATGTTTTGACCTCGCGCTACTGGTTGCGCAGGCCCATCAGCCAACGGACAGATTGAGGGCGATCACGTCACCAGCGTTGGGTGGTCCGCGGGCCAAGCCCGAGGAGCGTCGATCCTAACGCAATAACCGCCCGGGACAGCGGGCCGCCCGGCGCTTCCGGGGTGGACAGGGGCGCGGGGGAGGGCGGAAGCTCCACCTTCCAGTCCCTCCCTCCAATGCAATACGGCCATTTCGACGACAAAGCCCGCGAATACGTGATCACGCGCTCGGACACCCCGCGCCCGTGGTCGAATTACCTCGGGTCGACCGAGTACGGCGCCATCATCACCAACCACGCCGGCGGCTACTCTTTCTACAAGAGCGGCGCCACCGGGCGTTTCCTGCGCATGCGGTTCAACAGCACGCCGCTCGATCTCCCGGGCCGTCTGCTCTACATCCGCGACCAGGAGGACGGCGATTTCTGGTCGGCCGCGTGGCAGCCCGTGGCCAAGCCGCTCGCCAAGTACAAGTCCACCTGCCGCCACGGCATGGGCTACACCATCATCGAGAGCCGCTATTCCGGCATCGCGAGCGAGGCCACCTACTTCGTGCCGAAGGGCCAGACTTTCGAATACTGGCGCCTGAAGCTGACCAACAAGACCAAGAAGGAGCGCAAGCTCTCGGTCTTCACCTACTGCGAGTTCGCCAACCTGTGGAACACCTCGCAGGACCTGATCAACCTCCAGTACTCGCTCTTCATCACCCGCGCCACGCTCGAGGACGGCATCCTCGGCGTCACCTGCAACCCCAACTACGATTTCGACGGCAAGGACCTCACCGGTTGCAACCGCACCTGGATGGCCCTCACCGGCACACCGCTCGCCGGCTACGAGACGACGCGTGAGCGTTTCTGCGGCACCTACGGCGGCTACGCGGCGCCGGACGTGGTCGTGGCGGGCAAGTGCTCGAACTTCCTCGCCGAGGGCGACAACGTCGTCGGCGGCCTCCAGGGCGACGTGACGCTGGCCCCCGGCGAGAGCCGTGAGATCATCGTCATGCTCGGCCTCGGTACCGTGGGCAGCCACGGCAAGGCGACCGTCGCCGAGTTCGGCAACAGCGCGCGTTGCGAGGAGGAGTTCCAGAAGCTCGTCGCCGAGAAACACGCACCGCTGGCCAACCTCCAGGTCGAGACACCGGACGCGGAGTTCAACTCCATGGTCAACGTCTGGAACGCCTACAACGCGCTCATCACCTACGCTTGGTCGCGCTCGGCCTCGCTCGTCTACAATGGCGAGCGCGACGGCCTCGGCTTTCGCGACACCGTGCAGGACATGCTCGGTGCGATCCCGCTGCTGAAGGACGGCGTGCAGGGGCGCCTCGAACTCATGCTTACCGGCCAGCTCGCCAACGGCGGCGCGATCCCGGTGATCAAGCCGTTCTCGCACAAGCCCGGCCAAGAGGCGCCGCCTCCGGACGAGGAATACCGCTCCGACGACTGCCTGTGGTTCTTCAATGCCGTGCCGGCCTTCGTGGCCGAGATCGGCGACTTCGGTTTCTACAACAAGGTCCTGCCGTACGCCGACCAGGGCGAGGCGACCGTGTTCGGGCACCTGCGCCGCGCCCTCGAGTTCAACCTCGAACGCACCGGCCGCAACGGCCTGCCCTGCGGCCTCGCCGCCGACTGGAACGACTGCATCCGCCTCGGCTACAAGGGCGAGTCGGTCTTCGTGGCGTTCCAGGTCCGCCTCGGCCTCGACGTGTACGCGGGTATCGCGGACAAGCTCGGCAAGCCCGAGGAAGCCGCGTGGGCGCGCGCCGAGTTGGCCAAGCTCGACGCGAAGATCCAGGCCGTGTGCTGGGATGGCGAGTGGTTCATCTGGGCCATCGGCCAGGACGGCACCGTCTACGGCACGAAGAACTTCGCCGAGGGTCAGGTTTACATGAACACGCAGGTGTGGGCCGTCATGTCCGGCGCCGCCACCCCCGAGCAGGCAAAGCAGGCCCTCAAGACGATGAAGGAGCGCTGCGCCACGCCGTTCGGTGTCGCGCTGTGCGATCCGCCGTTCATCAAGGCCGATCCGGAGATCATGAAGGCCACGCTGTTCAACGCGGGCATCAAGGAGAACGCCGGCATCTTCTCGCACACCCAGAGCTGGGGCGTGATCGCCGAGATCCTGCAGGGCAACGGCGACCAGGCGTGGGAGTACTACCGCGCCTTCATGCCGGCCGCGTACAACGACCGCGCGGAGGTCCGCCAGGTCGAGCCGTATGTGCACTGCCAGACGACGTACTCGAAGTACAACGTCAACCTCGGCGCCTCGCGCGTGCCGTGGCTGTCCGGCACCGCCTCGTGGGCCTACTACTCGGCCACGCACTGGGTGCTCGGCGTGCGTCCGGAGATCGAGGGCCTGCGCATCGCCCCGTGCATCCCGAAGGCCTGGCCGGGTTTCAAGATGACCCGCACCTTCCGCGGCAAGCGCGTGAAGATAGAGGTGCAGAATCCGGACGGCGTGAGCCGCGGGATCAAGTCCCTCACCATCGACGGCGTCGCGGTGAGCGGCGAAGTCGTCCCGACCGAGAAGATCCGGCACAACTCGAAGATCGTGGCGATCCTTGGGTGAGCCGACGCAATTCGCGTAGCCCAAACGTATCGTAGTTCGCGTTCTTGAGGATGTGGCTACGGTGTCTGGTGGCGTCCTGTGGTTAGGGACGCCACCATCGGAGGTCTGCGCAGCGCAACGATCCGAGAGCATCTCCAGAATGCCTGCCTACACGCGACCGGCGACAGATTCCAGAGGCGTGCCGTGTTTCACGGTGCACCTTTCGTTTTGGCGTGTGATGCTCCCGACAAGAAGAATGGTCTCTTCAAATCTGCGCCGGTCGACGGTTATCGTGGCGAGACTGCAGCTGGGACGAAGCTGTCTTGTTGGGCTCGCGGATGTATGTTCTCGTGGCTCCAGCCCCACGATGAATTCCCACGCTTTCTGCCCTAGTGTTTCCGCGGCCGTGGCCGCGTTGCTGGCGACTGCTTCGGCGGCCGTCGCGCAGGTCGCCATCGATGTCGATCCCGCGGCGGGCCGTGTGCCGATCAGTCCCTACATCTACGGTACCAACCAGGATCTGCCGGGCGTCGCCGCGACCGCGCGGCGCTACGGCGGCAACCGCACCACCGGGTACAACTGGGAGAACAACGCCTCCAACGCGGGCAGCGACTACTACCACCAGAGCGACAGCTACCTCACCTGGGCGGTCGGGATCCCGGATGCGCAGGCGACCATGCCGGGCATCGCCCTGACCCATTTCATCGACCAGTCGGTCGCCGCGGGGACTCCGTACACGTTGGTGACCTTGCCGATGGCCGGTTACGTGGCGGCGGACAAGGCGGGCCAGGTGTCGACCGCCCAGGTCGCCCCGTCCGCGCGCTGGGCGCAGGTGGTCAACAACAAGCCCACGGCGCTCTCGACCACGCCGGACCTGACGGACGGCAAGGTCTATGTCGACGAGGAGATCAACCTCCTCCTCCAGCGTTACGGCGCCGCCGGCACGGCCAACGGTGTTCGCGGCTACAACTTGGACAACGAGCCCGACCTCTGGCACGCCACCCATGCACGCCTGCACCCGGTCCAGGCCACGTGCGCCGAGCTGATCACGCGCTCGGTCGAGCTCGCCAAGACGATCAAGCGGATGGATCCGGGGGCGGAGACGCTCGGCTTCGTGAGCTACGGCTTCTCCGGCTACAACAGCTTCCAAGGGGCCACGGACTGGACGACTGAGCGCACCAAGGGCGCCTACAACTGGTTCGTCGACTACTACCTCGACCAGATGAAGAAGGCGTCGGACACGGCCGGTCGGCGCCTGCTCGATGTGCTCGACCTGCACAACTACACCGAGGCGATGGGCGGGGGTGTCCGTGTCAACGCCACCACTGACTACACCAACATCGCGTGCAACAAGGCGCGCCTCCAGGCCCCGCGCACGTGGTGGGATCCTACGTACGTCGAGGACAGCTGGATCGGCCAATGGTATAAGGACTTCCTGCCGCTGCTGCCCAAGTTCCAGGCGTCGATCGACACCTTCTACCCGGGCACGAAGTACGCCATGGGCGAGTACGCGTTCGGCGGCAGCGAGCACATCACCGGCGGCATCGCGCAGGCCGACGCGCTGGGCATCTTCGGCAAGAACCGCGTCTACTTGGCCTGCTATTGGGCCGAGAGCGGCACCAACAACTACATCGCCTCCGGCTTCAAGCTCTACCTGGACTACGACGGCGCCGGCTCGAAGTTCGGCGACACCTCCGTGAACGCGGCGGCGAGCGACGTGGCGACCTGCTCGACGTTTGCGTCCATCGTCGGCAGCGACCCGAGCCGCCTTCACGTGATCGTGCTCAACAAGGCGTACGACACGCCGACGCCGGTCCGCCTGCGCATCGCCGGCGCCACGCCGTACACGAGCGCCCGGGTCTTCGCGTTCGACTCGGCCAGCGCCACGCTCACCGAGCGCGCACCGGTCGCGACCATCACCGGCAACGACTTCACCTACACGCTGCCCGCGCTCACCGCCGCCCACTTTGTCCTCGAGTCCGCGCCGCTGGAGGCGTGGCGGCAGCAGCATTTCGGCACCACCGCCGCCGCCGGTGCCGCGGCCGACGCCGCCGACCCCGATCTCGACGGACGCAGCAATCTTCTCGAGTACGCACTCGGGTCGGTGCCGACCGCGGCGGATACCGGCAGCCCCGCCGCCGCGGGCTCGGTGACTGACGGCACCGGCACCCACCTGACGCTGACCTTTAGTCGCATCGCCGACCCGTCGCTCGTGTACACGGTCGAGGCCAGCGATGATCTCGTGGGGTGGACCTTGATCTGGACGAGCACCGGGGCGCAGAACGTGGCCGGGGCGGTGGTTGTGGCCGACTCCGCCGTGTCGCAACAGACCCAAGCCCGCCGCTTTCTGCGGCTCAGGGTGAACTACTGAGTAGTGGCTTGCCTGCTCCCGTCCGTGGGCGGGCGCCTCGCCCGAGCAGCGTCGGGGCGGGAGGCCGACACGGCGCTGTTCATGCGGGAGGGTCAGGTCCGGCGTTGGCGCCACATCTCCGCCGAGTACAGCGCCAGCGCGGCCCAGATGAACACGAAGGAGAGCAGGCGCGCCGACGTGAGCGGCTCGCGGTAGAGGAAGGCCCCGAGCAGGAAGTTGAGGGAGGGCACGAGGTACTGCAGCAGGCCGATCGTCGTCAGCGGCAGGCGGCGTGCGCCGGCGGCAAAGAGCAGCAGCGGCACTGCGGTGACGATGCCCGCGCTGAGCACGCCGACCTGTTCCCACGCGCTGGCGTGGCCGAGGGCGCCGGCGCCGCGGATGGCAAGGAGGAGCAAATACGCGGCGGCGACGGGGGCGAGCAGCGCGGTCTCCACGGTGAGGCCGGCGACCGAGCCGAGTGCCGAGCGTTTGCGGAGGAACCCGTAGAGCACCCAGCTGACGGCGAGCGTGAGCGCGACCCACGGCATGCCGCCGACGCCGCGGAACTGCAGCGCCACGCCGACCGTGGCGAGCCCTAGCGCCCACCACTGGCGGGCGCGGAGGCGCTCACCGAGGAACAGCAGCCCCATCGAGACCTGGCCGAGCGGCACGAGGAAGTAGCCGAGGCTCGCCTCGAGCACGCGGTCGTGGTTGATGCCCCACACGTACGTCAGCCAGTTGACCGTGAGCAGCACGCCGCTGGCGGCATGCAGGAGCAGGATGCGCGGCGAGCGCAAGGCGGGGCGGATCTCCGCCCAGCCGCCGAGGGCGACCGTGAGCGCGGCGACGAACACGAGCGACCACACGATGCGGTGCGCGATCAGCTCCGTGGCGGCGATGGCGTGCAACGGCCGCCAGAACAGCGGAAACAGCCCCCAGATCACATAGGCGATCGTGGCGTGGGCGATGCCGCGGCCGGTCGGCGAGGACGACGCGAGAGGGTTCATCATGCACCTGGGTTTACGGCACATTTCACCGGCGGTCCGGGCGGACGCCGGTGCGTGACGCGCGCTCCGTGACGGCAGAAGTGGCGCCGCGCGCTACTCGCGGACGAGTTCCACGAACCACACGTCGTTCTCGCGCAGGGGAAGCGAACGGGTGAACCGGCCGTCGGTCCCGATCTCCACGCGTTCGGCGAGCTCGGGCTGGCCGGCGGCCTGGTCGCGCAGCGTGGCGACCTGCGCGCGGGTGAGCTGGGCGGGCGAACCGAGGTCGCGGTAGGCGGACTGCACGTCGTTGGCGCGGTAGCCGACCTTCGTGGCCTTGAGCGTGTAGGCTCCGCGGGCCAGGCCGGCGAGCCGGAGCTCGACGGTGCCCTTGGCCTTCGCGGGCAGATCCTGCACGTAGTACTCCTGGTTGATGATCGAGGGGCCGGGGTGCGTGATCGTGAAGTCCCACACGAGGGCTTGCACGCCGCCCTTTGCATCGGTGCAGACGAAGGACTCGGCGTCGGTGTTCTTCAGCTCGGTGTCGCCGAGCCGGTTGAGGAACCGGTACGCGAAATAGGCGGGCTTGGGCAGGTCCTGGTAGTTGAGCATCCCGAAGCCGCCGTGGAACGGCGTCAGGCGCGGGCCGGCCTCCTCGAAGATGTCGGTGAACGTCCAGTACGACATCGAGACGGCCGCGGCGCCGTTGTTCTTCATCTTGTCGAGGATGAAGGCGGCGCTGTGGTAGCTGTCGTGGACCGGATCGGAGGGCGTGTAGGAGGCGCTCCACTCGGTGTAGTGCAGCTCGGCGGCGGCGAAGGGTGAGCGGTCCATCTTCGCGCGGGTGGCGCGCACGGAGCGGGTGATGGCGTCGCGGTCGGGCGAGAGCACGGTGCCGGCGTTGCCGGTCTCGTCGAGGTAGCCGCTCATCGTGGCGTACTCGTGCGTGCTGACAAAATCGAGCGGCGCCTGCGCCTGTGCGCAGAAGGCGAGCGTCTCCTCGATCCAGCCGCTGCCGGCGGTGGCGGGGCCGCCCACGCGGTAGGCGGCGTCGACGGATTTCACGGCGCGCGCGGTGGTGGCGTAGAGCATGTAGTATTCGGCGCGGGCGATCGGGGCGAACTCCTCGTCGGTCTTGCCGCCGGTGGTGCCCATCCAGAAGCCGGTGAGGTTGGGCTCGTTCCAGACCTCGAAGTACCAGCTCCGCACCTCGTCGGCGCCGTAGCGCTCGGTGCAGTGGCGGACGAAGGCCGCGACGAACGCCTCCCACTTCGCGTAGTCCTTCGGCGGGGTGACGTTGGCCCGGTACCAGAAGAGCGTGTGCGGGCCGCTCGCCAGCGCGCCGGGCATGAAGCCGAGCTCGACGAAGGGTTTCATCCCGATGGAGAGCAGGAAGTCGAAGAGCTCGTCGACGTACTGCCAGTTGTAGAGGGAACGGCCCTGCTTGTCCTCCTGATACACGCCCATGTCGTCGCAGAACAGGCCGTGGAACCGGAGGTAGCGGAAGCCGCAGTCGGCGCGCACCTGCCGGAGTTGGCGCTGCCAGTCGGCGCGCAGGCCCTCGTTGGCGCGGCCGGCGCCAACGCAGAAGTTGTGCATGCGGTTCATCGGCCCGGCGGGGGCGGCGAGATCGGCGGCGACGATGCGCGCGGCCGGGACCGGTTCCGCCAACGCGGACAACGCCGAGAGGCATAGCAAGGGGAGAAGCGACCGTAGGTTCATGGGGGGATGATGAAGGGGCTGGCTGGAGGTGGTCGGCGGAGCGTGTTTCGTGCGGCCGGCCGGACAACCATCGAGTGCCGTCGAGCCGGCCGTCAAAGGTGAAGTCTCTGAGCGACGCAATGCCGTGTGGCGGGCCGGCGCGCGCCGAGCGCCGGACCACGGTGCGCTGTGCGGTGCTCGGTGGCGCGGGGCTCGCGCCCGCGGGGGCGCTGGGGCGGGAGCCGTTTCCCGATGTCGATTATGGCGTGAACGTGTCGTCAGGCGGAGGCGCTGGCGGGAACGGCATCATCTTCTTTTCTGGCGCGTTCGGCAGGAGGACGAGACTCAGCGACGGGCCGTCGTGGAGCACCTGGGCGTTCGTGGGCAGGGGCGTGGCGCGAGGGGCGTGGCCGGGGAAGGCACCCCGATCGTCGTCCTGTCCCGGGGCGCCGGGCGGCGGATTTCCCGGTGGAGGCGGTGGCCCGCCGGGACGCGGCATTCCGCCGGAGCCCGGCGGCCCGAACTGCGCCTTCTCCTGCAGGTACAGCACGCGGGCAAAGGTCGTCCAGTCCTCGGCGACCACGGCGGTGGGCTGTGCGATGTGCGTGTGCAGGGTCCAGGCCGCCCACCATTCGAGGCCGTGGCGGGCGATGACCAGCGTGTGCGCGGGATCGGGGCAGAGAGGGGCGAGCGACCGCAGTTCCGCGACGACATCCGCGCCCACCGCGGCGCGGCCGCCGAACGGCAGTGCGCGTGCGGCATCGGTGAGGACAAAGCCCAGCGCACAGGAACCCACGATGCGGCTCCAGCTGTTCAGGACAATTTGCGTCAGCACGAACGAGGCGGCGGTCGCGGCGGGGACGATGGCGATGAGCAGGAGGCGCTCGGCCTTCTGGCCCTCGTAGATCGGCGCGGCGAGCACGAGGGTGGTCGCCGCGATGGCCACGACGACGGCGAATTCGGGGGCGGGCAGCCTGCGGCGTTGGCGCCAGGCCAGCCAGAGCGCGGCGGCCCCGCACGCACTGCACGCGAGCGCGGGAAGCAGCGTGACCGGATCGGCCCAACCGTGGCCGTGGCCGGGCGGGGGCGGACCGGCGCCCGGGACGCCCAGCGGGTCCGGCGCTGGCGGCCTAGCTGGTCCACCAAAAGAGCCGGCCGCGGCGGACGATGCCGGGGCCGCTGGGGCGGTTCCTTCCGGTCGGGCTGGCGGTGGGCCATGGGGACGGCCGGGGCCGCGGTCCGCCACCGCCGTTGTCGGATGGGCGAAGGCTTCGGCGAGCCGGGTGATCCGGGCGGGATCATAACACGTGTAGGCTGCGCCGCCGGCGAGCCCGAGCACGCCGGCTCCGAGCAGAATCAGCAGCAGGATGTGGCGGCGGGTGCCGCGCGCGGCGGTGGCCAGGCCGGCCACGGAAAGCACGCCGCAGAAGATCAGGGCGCTGCCGAGCACGCCGATGTGGGTGAGCCCGAGCAGCGCGAGCAGGCCGAGCGGCGCGACCATCGTGCGCAGCGAGGGGCGTCGCAGAAAGGTCAGCGCGGCCGGGGCGAGGGCGGCGAACCATACCAGCGCGAGGGCGTTCTTCTGGAAATCCCCGGTCATGCGCAGCACCTGGGATCCGAGGCAGACGGCGGCGGCGGGTGCCAGTCGGGCGAGGACGCTGGGCCGTTCGCCCGCCGGGGCCCACTGCCAGCCCAGCCAGGCGACCGGCAGCGCTGCCAGCGGCGGCAGGGCCGCATCGGCGAGTTTCACGGCCCAGACGATGGCGTCGTCCTGCGGCAGGCCGGATACGAACTGGAACAGCTTGGCCAGTCCGGCATGGAGCCAGAAGGTCAGCGGCAGATCGGGGATGCCGAGGTGGCCGTGTTCGAGCAACGAGCGCGCCTGCACGAGGTAGTAGGCACCGTTCATGCCCGGCACCAGCGGGGTGCTGAACAGCAGCCAAGCGCGGGCGGCGATGGCGAGCGCGACGAGCGCGAACAGCCAGGCGAGCGGACGCAGTGGCGATTGGTCGGACGAGGCAGGGCGGGAGCTGGTGGGCATAAGGCGGAACGCATACAGACGGCGTCGTGGCGCCTGTGGTTGCAGCGCCTGGGCTCCGGCCCGGCCGCGGGCGGGATGTGCGGGATCGACTGGGGCCGGGGCCGCAGGCGTGCCGCCCGCCGATGCTCGACAGGATTCAGGCGAATGCGGAGCTGGTGGTGTGCGAGCTGGTGTCGCGGCATGTCAGCAAGAGCTGGGTGCTCGCCGAACACTACCCATCAGGCTGTGCTGCGCTCAGCCACGTCTTCGCGCTCGTTCTCGCACCTCGTAGAATAATGGCACCTATTGGCGGGACACTCCGCTTGCGGCGGTCTGCGGCATGATGGGATGAACGTGGAGCGGCATTCGAGTGAGTGAGGGGGAGGGGTATGATGGTGGGCTTGCGGGGTTCGTGATGCCGTAGGAACCCGGCTGCGTGTGATCCCTCCACCGGTGCCGGGTTGCAGGCAGGCGGAAAATGGGTGCGCAATCGTATCGACGCGGAACATTCGCGCTGCATTTCTGGGGGCTGAGCGACCGGTCCCGTTATCCCAACGATGTCTCCCAAGAAACGCCCCTGCACTGGTTATGGTCTGTTTGCGCTGCTCGGCTTGGTCTGGATCGCGGGTTCTCTGCTCGCTCGCGACCCGCAGTCCGGAATCGCCGCGGACGTGGCCCGGACAGTGAAGACAGCAGGGGCGGCGGGGGCTAAGGTTTCCTTTCAAGCCGGGCGGGTGCAAACTCGTGGCGTTGCATCTGGGCCGCGAGCGCGGTCCAGGGTGGTCGTGAAGTTTCGCGACGCGATGGCGCAGCGGCTTGCCGGAGCGTTGCCGAAGAAGGTGGGTGGGGCCATCGTCGCCGGTGCTGTAGCGGATCCGCAGGCGGCAGGTCTGCTCCGGCGGCACGGGGCGCGGAAGGTCGAGGCGTTGTCGCGTGGGCATGTGGAGGGGCGGTGGTGGCGCGGGCGTTCCGCCAAACAGGCGAGGACAGAGATCTCCCAGCGATTCCCGCGACGTGCGGTGCGGGCGCCGGCGGCAGCGGGCCTCTCGGATTTCTCCGGAACCTTCGTTCTGGAACTGGATGATCAATCACCGCAGGCGGCTGTGGATGTGATCGCGGCCCTACGGAATGATCCCGACGTCGTTTATGCCGAGCCGGACAAGATCATGCGGGTGCAGTATGTGCCCAACGATCCCAGCTATGCGAGCACCGGATCGTGGGGCCAGAGTTATGCCGACCTCTACGGTTTGACGGCGATCGGCACGACCCAGGCGTGGGACCTGTCGCAAGGCAACGGAGTCGTAGTCGCCGTGGTCGACACCGGCGTTGACTACAATCATCCGGATATCGCCGCGAACATCTGGACGAATCCACATGAGATCGCCGGCAACGGCATCGACGACGACGGCAACGGATTCGTCGACGATGTCCGGGGCTGGGACTTTGTCGGCGCCAGCAGCGGCTCTCCGGTCGAGGACAACGACCCGATCGATGGCAACGGCCATGGCACGCATGTCGCCGGTACGGTCGCGGCGGTCGGCGACAACAACCTCGGGGTGGTGGGCGTGGCTTGGCGGGCCAAGGTGATGGCTGTGAAGGGCCTAGACGATGCTGGCCAAGGCAACGAC
This sequence comes from Verrucomicrobiota bacterium, assembly GCA_019136515.1. Classification (GTDB taxonomy): domain Bacteria; phylum Verrucomicrobiota; class Verrucomicrobiia; order Opitutales; family Opitutaceae; genus CAJCBL01. Next base: position 20,075 of record JAGVUB010000155.1, on the reverse strand, counting down.
TCGGAGCTAGCCCGGGCGATCATCTACGCCGCGGACAATGGGGCCGATGTCATTAATATGAGTTTCGGAGGTGAGGGGGAGTCCGAGACCATCGCCGAGGCGGTCCGTTACGCCCATGGTTTGGGCGTAGTCCTCGTGGCGGCGGCGGGCAACAGTTCCGACGATGCCGCCAATTTCGCTCCGGCCAATGTTCCGGAAGCGCTTACGGTGTCAGCCCTGAGCCCGTGGGGAGAACGTGCTTCCTTTTCCAACTATGGGAGCAAGGTGGAGCTTGCGGCGCCCGGGGTGGATATCCTTTCGCTCAAGGTGGGTACTGCTGACTACGCGCGCATGGAGGGCACCAGCATGGCGGCTCCGCATGTGAGCGGGGTCGCCGCCCTCGTCATCTCGCGCCATCCGTCGCTCACGAATGAGCAGGTTCGGCAGGTGCTTCGTTCCTCGGCGGCGGATCTGCTCCAATCGGGGCGTGATCCGGATACGGGATGTGGCCGCGTCAGCGCGGAGCAGGCGATGGCGATCCAGCAGGTGCTCGAAGCCAGGATCCTCTCCCCGGGCGACGGGTTGCGGGTGGCTGGTCCGGTGGCGATCAAGGCCATCGTTGGCGGGGGGGACTTCGACCACTATGTCGTGGAATATGGAGTTGGCCGGGCGCCTGAACAGTGGGTCGAGATGGGCACGGGCACGACGGCGTCGTCCCGGGGGATGATCGCGACCTTCGATCCGGCTGCGCTGCCGGAGGGTGCCTGCGTGGTTCGGCTCCGGGCCTACGACCACTCCGGCAACGTGTTCAGCGATCGTATTGAGATCGATGTTTGCTACCTCGAGTTCACGGCTCCGATGCAACCGCGGATCGCCTCGCTGACCAGCGTGGCCAAACCGGGCGAGGCGTTGACGCTTTGCGGCTCGGCGCGTGGCGCGGCTTTCCAGCACTACATTCTTGAATGGGCGCCCGGGGGCGCTGCGGAATCGGGCTGGTCGACGGAGGGCATCTCGCTGGCGAACTCCGGTCGGACTGTGGTTGAGCGCGGCACGCTGGGCGAATGGGTGCCTCCGGCTGGAGCACGGGGTTATTGTACGATTCGCATGACTGCGACGGATGGCGCCGTGCAACGGATCGCGACGACGAGCGTGTACGTGGAGCCGGCCTTGGTGTCGGCTGCGTGGCCGCGTTTGGTGCAGAATTTTGGCTATGGAAGCAGTCCGGTGGTCGTTCGCCAACCCGCCGGCGGCAGCCGTATCGCGGTGGAGCAGAACCAAGGAGGCAACTGGACGGTCGGACGCGAGACGGTTCCCCAGGTGCTGTTGTTTGAACCAACGGGCGGGGTTGTCGCTGCGGATTTGGAGTATGGGAGCGACCTTCCCCCTGCCGCGGGAGATGTTGATGGGCTGCCCGGAGATGAGATCGTCGTGCCGGACGGGCCGAGGCTTCGCCTCTTCTCTTCAGATCTCTCTCCGTTGCGGGTCCTTGGTGAGGAAGCCGGCAAGAACTATTCATCCGATCAAGTGACCCTGGCGGATCTGGACGGCGATGGCTTGCTCGAGATACTGGCGGTGGCGCGTGACTCGGGCGGGGGCTTCGGTGTGGGAGAACTGCGGGCCTATCGCGGGGATGGGCGGCGCTATTCGAGCCTGAGCCCAATCCCCTTTGCGACCAGCCCGTTTGGGAAAATGGGCGTGGTGGTGGTGGATCTCGATGGAGACGAGCGTGGCGAGATTGTCTGCGCGTACAAGGACACCGAGAGCACGGCGTACAAGGTGGAGGCGTTCAGTGCCGATGGTTCGCCTTACCCGGGTTGGTCGTCGCGATCCTTCGATGCGATCGTGTGCGAGGGGCTGACCGCTGCCGACCTCGACGGTGATGGCACGGTGGAACTGATTCTTGCGGAGTTCAACCGCACCACCCAACGGGGCCAGGTGCGCGTGTTGAATGCGACCGGTGTCGAACGCCCCGGGTGGCCGGTCTCGTTCGAGGTCAATCAGGTCCCGGGCAGAATGAAGGTGGCCGTCGGAGAGACAGATCGCGATCACCGGCTGGAGATTGTCGTAAGCACGGCCACGTTGCTTCAGGTGCTGCGAGCCGATGGCAACATGACCGGCGAACCTCAGCAGTTGGGCGATGGTTCGAACTTTAACCAAAGCTCCCCGCCGCTGATCTCGGATGTCGATGGCGACGACGTCCCCGAGATCATCGTCGGAAACAGTACCATCGTCTGGGAAGGCTCTGGCTACCATGTCGCTTCGATCGGAAGCTACACGAACCAAGGACTGCTCAAGCAGAGCTGGCCTCTCTTTGGGCTCGATGGGCAGCAACCATACCTTTGTGTCCCGGTCCTCGGCGACTTTTCCGGAACAGGCCGTGCCGACCTCGCTGTGAGTACATCCCTTGTCTACGGCGGAGGCATGAACGGTTGGTTGGTGGATTCGGTGCTGACGACCCTCACGGTTGGGCCATCGCGGAAAGCGAACGATGGTGATTGGGCGGCCGCGCTTCATGATGCTCGTCACACGGGTGTGATCCCCCAGCGTGCGAGTGCTCCAGTGATTGTCGGTCAACCAAGCGATCAGATCGGGCTGGAGGAAGAACCGGTCTCATTCACGGTGGGTGCGCATGGCTACCCGCGACCGAGCTTCCAGTGGTTCAGAGACGGGATGGCGATCTCGGGTGCCACGAGTTCCACCTACACCATTGCGAAAGTGACACCCGGCGACGCTGGCTCGTACAGCGTGGAGGCGACGAACCGCCTCGGGCTGACCACGAGCGTACCAGTCACCCTCAGCGTTCGGAAGGGCTTCGTTTCGTGGGCACGCAACCACGGTTTGGCTGTGGAGAGCGGCAATGAGGATCCTGATGGCGATGGCCTAGCCAATCTGGCCGAGTTCGCCCTACTACGTGATCCGCTCGTGCCTGACGTCGCGTCGGTCACTGAGTTGCACGAGTTGGCCGGCCAAATGGTGTTCCGTTTCCGGCGTCCGCGGGAGGTCGCCCGCGTCACGTACACGGTGCAGGTTTCAGCTGACCTCCAGCATTGGGAGGCACACCGACGGCGCGGAGACGGTGACGGTCACGCTTGGTGCGGCCGATTCCACCGGCTTCGCTCGCCTGTTGATCACGGTGCCTTGAAGGGGACTGCGCTTCCGGGTTGAAACCGGCGCGGGGGGCCGTTGGGTGGGGCGATGCTGCGTTTCGGTCCGCTCGAGCTGCGCTCCAATCTCTTCCTCTCGCCGTTGGCCGGTTACACCAACCTGCCGTTCCGGCTCACGTTGCGCGAACTCGGCGGACTCGACCTGTGCACGACAGACCTCGTCAACGCCCGCTCGCTGCTGGAGCGCCGCTCGCGGGCCTTCGAGTTGATCAAGACCTGCGCCGAGGACTCGCCGCTGGCTGTGCAGATCTTCGGCTCGGTGCCGGAGGAGATGCGCGACGCGGCCCTGCTGCTTGAGTCGCTCGGCATCGCCTCGGTCGACATCAATATGGGCTGCCCGGTGAAGAAGGTCTGCAAGGTCGGCGGCGGCTCGGCAATGATGACCGAGACCGACAAGACCGTGGCGCTTGTGCGCGGCATTGTGGACGCGGTGAAGATCCCGGTGACGGCGAAGATGCGCCTCGGCTGGGACGACGAGAACCTCACCGCGCCGGACCTCGCCCGCGCGCTGGAGGACGCCGGCGTGGCGGTGGTGTTCGTGCATGGCCGCACCCGCGAGCAGGGCTTCTCCGGGCGGGTGAACCTCGCCGGTATCCGCGCCGTGGTGCAGGCGGTGCAGCGCATCCCCGTGATCGGCAACGGCGACGTGACCACGCCCGAGGCCGCGAAGATGATGTTGGACGAGACCGGTTGCGCCGGCGTGAGCATTGGCCGCGGGGCGTTCTACAACCCGTGGCTGTTCGTGCAGACGCGGCGCTACCTCGACACCGGCGAGCTCTCGCCGGAGCCCACCATCGAGGAGCGGTTGCGGGTGCTGCGGATCCACCACGCGCGCTACGTCGAGATGCACGGCGACGAACGTGGCACGGTGCTCTTCCGGCGCGTGGCGAGCTGGTATGCGCGGCGCTTCGGCCCGGCGAAGGAGTTCAAGCGGCTCGCGGCCCGGATGCACAACTCGGCGGAGTTCGAGGCGGCGATCGCCGGTTTCGTCGAGTGGCGGAAACAGTTTCTCGACGAACACGGCGAACTGCGCGCGAAGTTCCGCCCGGCGCCGATGGTAGCCTCGTTCATGCAGCCCGAGGGCGAGGCCGGCGTCGAGTCGATCCCCGTGCCGAAGGGCCCGGTGGATCATTGGTGAGCGGCGGCCGGCCCGCGGCCGGCTTCGCGTGTGGGGTTCCGCGTTCCGCAACGATCGGCCGCCGGCATGGTTCTTCAGATAGCACGTGGCGGAGGTTGCCGGCCATGCCGCCGGCCGGCTCGCTTCGCGCCATGGTTGCCTCGAATCCCCTGCGAGCGATTGGCCGTGCGTCGCTCTGGACCATCGGCCTCGTGTGCCTCGTCTCCTTTCCGAAGTCATCGTTCGCGCAGGCGCCGGTGTCGGTGGTGCCGGGACCTGAGGTGCCGGAGTGGGCCTGGCCGGGCTCGGCGACGCGCACGCAGGTGGCGCCGCCGGCGGATTTCCGCCGGCCGAGCACGACCTGCGCGGTGCCGCTCGGGGTGTTCGAGGGGCAGACCGACGTCGGCTCGGCGGTCGTGCCGGGCCGGGCGAGCCATGATGCGGCGAGCGGGCGCTACACGATCGTGTCCGCGGGCTACAATGTCTGGTACACGCGCGACGAGTTTCGTTTCCTGTGGAAACGCATGGCGGGCGACGTCTCCCTGGCGGCCGACATCGCGTATCCGGACCCTGCGGGTTACTACGATCGCAAGGCGTTGCTGGTGATCCGGCAGGATCTCGACGACGACGCGCAGGAGGCGCTCGTCGCCCTGCATGGCGACGGCATGATCCATCTCGCGCAACGCCCCGGGAAGGGGCTTCGCATCAAAGATCTGGAGTTTCGCATCGGGGGCCGCGGGCGGCCCGGCGGGGAGTCGCCCGACAGTCTGGTGCCCGTGGTGGCCCGCCGCATCGGCATCGAGAAACGCGGCGACGCGTTCGCCCTCTTCGTGAGCCTGGAGGGCGAGCCGATGCACCAGTTCGGTGCGCCGATCGTTCTGCCGTTCAAGGAACCGTTCTACGTCGGCATCGGGTTCTGTTCCCACGTGCCTGATACGGTGGACACGGCCGTGCTTTCGAACGTGGTGCTGGAGAACCGCGCCGGCCTGGTGAAGTAGGCCGTTCTTCTCCGGAGGTGGACGGGCTGGCGGCCGCCTCAGGGCGCGGCGGGCCGCAGGGTTGCGGTGGTTCTGCTCCGGGCGTTCTGGCCACCGCCCTTGTCGGCGGTCTCGCGCTCGTGCGTCGTGACGACCAGACGGTCGCCGAGGCGGGCGAAGGTGAACGTCTCCTTCTCGGAGTGCTCGAAGCCGATCACCACCATGACGCGGCCCTTCAGGCGCAGCGAACTTTCGGCCGCGAGCGGCAGGCCGTCGGTGCCGAGCCAGACCTTGGCGGTGGCGTCGAGCTCCTTGATCACCTTGCGGTCTTCGTCGCTGAGCGGTGGTTCGAGCTTCAAAGTCAGCAACCGGGCCGGCTGGTCCTGCCGGCGGGTATCCTCATGCCCGAGGAGTTTCGCCGTCGCCAGTTGTCGGAGTAGCCCGTCGGCGGCGCTGAGGTAGTCGTGGACTTGTGGCGCGGAGAGCCGGGTCATCGCCAGCTGGGTGGGAGCCGGCTGGTCGGGCCGGTCGGCCGCTGCGGCCTGTTCGCGCACCGCCGCTGCCAGTTGTTCCGGCCCCCACGCGATCCGCAGCCCGGAGTCATCGAGCGCGACCGTGGCGGTGGTGCGGCCCTCGACCGTGACCGGCTTCTTGTCGTCGCCGGTGGTGGGAACTGGCGCAGCCGTTCCCGAAGCTCGGCGAGCGGATCGGCGCGGAGCGTGGCGGCGGAGAGAAGGAGCAGAACGGTGTAACGAATCATGGCGATGGGCCGGCACGGAAGAGGGTGGGCGGCACCCGGGCAACCGCCCCGGGCTAGGCGGTCGGGGGGACGGACAGGCGGTTCGGCGGCCGGCCGGAGGCGGGAATGCTCCGGGCTTGAACCGGGCGCGGGGGCGCCGTTCCTTGGGCGCGTGGCCACCCGGCGTACCAGAACTTCTCGTGCACGGCGCTCCTCCGGCGCGGCGGCGCGGGGGTCGAGCGTGGCCTGGCTGCTGGCGCTGCTCGTGCTCGCCGCCGGCGGCGCCGGGGCCTGGTACCGGCTCCGGGCCAGGGTGCTGGCGCGCCACGCGGCGGCTCCGACCAGCGTGGCGTCGCCCGCACCCAAGGTGGCCGCGCCCCCGCCGGCCGTGCGGCCGGCGGCACTGGAACCGGCGCGGCCGGCGGAGCCGGTGGTGAAGTTCGCCGCGCCCGATGTGTATCCGCGTCCTCCGGCCTCGTGGCTGGAGGCGCAGGTGGCGTTGGCGCGGCGGGGTTTCTCGTGCGGCCCGATCGACGGGGTGGGCGGGGCGCAGACGCTCGCGGCCTGGCAGGCGTTTCAGGCGCAGGAGGGCCTGCCGGAGACACGCTGGCTCGACCCTCGTACCTGCGCGGCGCTGCCGCTCGAGGAGCCGGCGACGACGAACCACACCGTGACCGCGGCTGATCTGGAGCGCCTGCAGCCGCTGAGCCCCACCTGGCTCGGGAAATCGGAACAGACGGCGCTGGAGTTCGAGACGTTGCTGGAGTTGGTGGCGGAGCGGACGCGGGCGCATCCGCGGCTGCTTCAGAAACTGAATCCGGATTTCGACTGGGAGCGGGCCGCAGCCGGGGCGGTCGTGGTGGTGCCGGCCGCGGCGCGCGCGGTCCCGCGGACGCGCGCGGTGGCGCTGCACGTGCAGCTCGCAGCGAACACCCTGCAGGCCTACGACGCCGAGGGGCGCATCATCGCCCACTTCCCGGTCAGCATCGCCCGGAAGGTCGAGAAACGGCCGGTAGGCGAGCTGCACGTGACGGTCGTGATTCGGGATCCCAACTACACGTTCGACCCCGAGGTCTTTCCCGAGTCGGCCGAGGGGCGCGAGCTCGGGCGCCGGCTGGTGGTGCCGCCGGGGCCGAACAACCCTGTCGGTGTCGCTTGGATCGGGCTCGACCGCACTGGCTACGGCATCCACGGCACGCCGAACCCCGAGCAGGTCGGCCGCACCGAGTCGCACGGCTGCTTCCGGTTGGCGAACTGGGATGCGCGCACCCTGCTCGACCTCGCCTGGGTGGGTTTGCCCGTGTACGTCGATCCGTGAGCGGCCGGGGCGGGGAATTTGTCCGTGTCGCCGAAGTGAGCGCCTTCGCTACGGTCTTGGCGATGCGCAACTAACCGAAAGACACGAGTGCTCGTGGCTAATCTACCGGGCGAGAGGATGGGTGCTGCGTGTTGGGCTCAAGGATGCGGCTCGGCCGGGACGCCGAGACATTGGTCGAGTCTATTCCAGCGCAAAAGATCGGGTCCTGCGCCCCAATCATCACGATGGTCCGGTGGGGAGGAAGAAAGGTGAGTCACTCCGTAGGTAGGGCGAACACTCCGGGGGAGCCGCGGCTCGTTGGGGACGACTCGCCCTACCTCGATCAAGTCGACTCTGTCGTGAGGATTGAGATCCTGCGGGAGGGCTGCAAATTCGTATTGTCAGATATGATGTGGGATTGATTCTTTGGGGGGGTTCTGGCTGGAGTGCACTTACGCGCGCCGCACTGCGGCATGCTTTCGTTCCGTTCGCCTCCGATGCCCCTCATTCGTAGACGCCCTCGGGGAACTCCCGGCTTTCTTGCCGCAGTGTCGCTTGCGGCCGCCATAGCGCTGCCGCTCGCCGCTGAAGAGCCGGCTGACGAGGTCGAGCGGACTGTCGGCCAATGGGTGAAGGTTCGGTCCGAGACCGCCCGCCTTCGGTCCGAATGGAACTGGCAGCAGTCGCTCATGCAGTCGACCCTCGACGCCCTCAAATCGCGCTTCGCGCGGCTCGAGGCAGAGCGTAAGGAGCTGCTGGCCAAGACGGCCACGGAGCGACGCGAAACGGTCGAGCTCGAGGAGCGGCTGATCGCGATGAATACGGCGGTCGCCGAGGCGGAGCGCTATCTGGTGGAGCTGGACTCCGTCTTGGTCCAGTTGCGGGCTTGGCTGCCCCCCCGGCTCTCCGCGGCACTGGAGCTTCCCTACCGCAGCCTTGCCGCGACCGGTCTGCCGCTGGGCGAGCGGATGCAACACACGATGGCGATCATCAACCGCTGCCAACTGTTCGACCGCACGGTTTCATCGGGCGAGGAGATCTTGATGGTGGAAGGGACGGGCAAGCGACTCATGGAAGTCGTCTACTGGGGGCTGGCGCAGGGCTACGCCGTGGACCGTAGTGCAGGTACGGCCTATGTCGGCCGGTCGGGTGATCAGGGTTGGGTATGGATAGCCGCTCCGGAGTCGGCGGCCGCCATCACGAGACTTCTTGCCGTGGCGAGGGACGAGCAGGAGCCGGTGCTGGTGCCGGTGGACTTCGCGCTCGGCGAGCCTGCGGCGCTCAAGATGGGGGATGCCTCCCGATGAAGACCATACGTTTCCTTTTGGCTGTCCCGTTGCTGGGCGTTCTGCGGCTGCTGGCCGCGGGCGATCCGATCGATGCCGCGGTGACGCGGGCGAAGCTCGAGGCGACCGAGAATCTCAAGACTGCCAATGCCGAGCTGATCGCGATGCGCGCCCGCATCGACGAGGCCCGTCGGCCGCTCGAGGAGGCGACCGTCGAGATCGAGCGGCGTGTCTCGGCGATCGAGGACGAGATCCGGAAGATCGAGACCGATCAGGCCAATCTGAAGGATGCGCAGCAGCGGTTGCGACGAGGGAGCGACAACCAGCGTCGGCAGCTTGGCTACCTGCTCAGCCAGACGCAGGAGGGCATGCGCGCTCTTGGCGACGGCTTGGCGCCGGGCGAGCGCCGCGAGTGCGGGACCAGGGTCGAGGAGTTGCGCCGGCAGCTCGAGGCGGTGGCGGCCCGCGAGGGAGTGCCCGCGGTCTTGGCGGCGATGGACGCGCTTGTCGCGCGGCTGCAGCGGAGGATCGGCGGGACGCAGGTGGCCGGCGAGGCGGTTGTTGCGAGTGACAACCGCGTGCTGGCCGGCCGGTTCCTGCTGGTTGGTCCGGCGGAGTTCTTCCTTTCGAACGAGGGCGGGGTGGTTGGTCCGGTGATCGCTCGCGCCGGAGGCGAGTGGCCCGTGGTGCAGCCGCTGCCCGGATGGACGGAGGACCAAGCCCGGCCGGTGTTCGACAGTGGACGAGGAGTTCTCCCGCTCGATGCATCCGGGGGGAAGGCGTTGCTCCTGCGGCAGCAGCAGAACGATCTCTTGGGCCAGGTGCGCAAGGGCGGAGTGGTTGGATACATAATACTCGCAGTCGGGCTGCTGGCACTGATCATCGCGATCCAGAAGGTGTCCGATTTCCGGAAGCTGGGAGTGGACGAGCCGGCGATTGTGAGGCCGCTGCTGGCCGAGATCGCGGCCGGAAGACACGAGGCCGCGGAGCGGCTGGCGGAGAGGTTGAAGTCCACGACCCGCGAGCTGTTCCTGCGCGGGCTGCGCAATCGGGAGAAGCCGAAAGCGATCATCGAGGAGCATCTCGAGAGCTATGTGTTGCAGCAGCGGATGCTCCAGGAACGGCGCCTGCCGTTGCTTGCGGTGATCGCGACCGCGGGGCCGCTGCTCGGCTTGCTCGGCACGGTCACGGGCATGATCAAGACCTTCACGCTCATCACGGTCTTCGGGACGGGCAGTGCGGGGAAGCTTTCCGCCGGCATCTCGGAGGCGCTGATCGCGACAAAGTTCGGTCTCATGGTCGCCATCCCCGCGCTGGTTGTTCACGGCTTCCTATCCCAGCGAATCCAGAAACATATTACGATGCTCGAACGCTATGCGTTGGAGCTGGTGACCGCGGGCGAGGAGGCGCGCCGCAATGCCCGCCGGGAGGAGGTTGCGAAATGAAGGGCACGCTGGCGGCGGTGTTGCGCGAGGGCGGCCCGGTGCTGTGGACCAACCTTGCCTTGGCAGTGCTGCTCTACGGCCGATGCTGCGGCCTGTTGCTGTGGATTAGCCGGGCGCGCCGGGAATTGCACGGCGTGTCCGGTGCCGGAGCGGAGATGATCCCCGCGTTGCACCGGTGGCAGGACGAGTTCCAGGCCTTCTACCAGCGCCAGCGTCTGGTGATTGCGGCGATGATCGCCGCGGCGCCGTTGCTTGGCCTGCTCGGGACGGTGGGCGGGATGATCGCCACCTTCGAGAGCCTCTCCAATCGGCGATCGGCGATGGCGATCGAAGGGCTGGCCCGCGGCATCTCCGAGGCGTTGCTCAACACGGAGGCTGGACTGGCGGTGGCGATCCCCGCGGTGCTGTTGCTCTACTACGGACATCGGCAGATGCAGAAGGGGCTGGGGCAGTTGGTGCAACTTGAGGATTCGGCGCGCGGGAGGACCCTGTCATGAGCCGCAGGGGCGGCCGACATCACGAGAACGTGCACATCGATGTGGTGCCGATGGTGGACTGCATGCTGGTGCTGGTGATCTTTCTCATGGTCAGCAGCGTGTTCGTGGCCGCGCCCGGAGTGGAGGTGGATCGGCCGGATGTGCGTGGTGGCGAGACGGCCGATCGGAACTTCCTGCTGCTGGCGATCACGGCCGACGACAGGATCTATTTCGACGGGCAGGAAATCCAACTCGAGCAGGTGGCGCCGCTGGTCAAACAGGCGGCGTTCAGCAGCGACCAGGCGCTGATCATCCAGGCAGACAAGGCGACCAGCCACGGGATGTTTGCCCGCGTGTACACCGAGGGGAAAAAGGCGGGGGTCGCCAACGTCCAGTTTGCCACCGCACGTTCCGACTAGCGCTCACGACGCGCGCTCCATGAGCCCTCCCCGCATATCCACGTTGCCGTTCCTGCCTCCTTCACCCGGGTGGCGGGACCGGGGAATCGCGGTGGGCGTCGGAGTGGGATGTGCGGCTGCGATTCTGTCCGTGCTGGCGGCCACTCGGTTCGACTCGTCCGAAGAGGCGAAGCCGGAAGAGGCGTTTGTTGTGCGGCGGGTGTCCGTGCCGCTCGATGCCCCGCCCCCGATCGAGGTCATCGAGGTCCCGGTGGCGGTCGGTGCGGTGGGACCGCTCCGGTTGGAGATCGCCGCAGCGCCGGCCGGCGCGCTCCAGATTCAGGTGCCGGAGGATGCTCCCCTGTTGCGCGTCGAGGAGTCGCCACCGCCCGCTCGACCTTCGGTCGATGCACGGTTCGACATCGCGAACACGTCGTTTCGACCGGCCATGGACTTTGCCGAGATGGATAGCCGCCATGTGTTCGAGCGGAACGAGGTCGACCAGCCTCCGCTCGTGTTGCAGCGGGTGGAACCGCGAATCGGAGACAGCGAGGCCCGGGGCGTTGCGACGCCCAGGACGACGGTGCTTCTGATCGTGAATACCGACGGATCGGTCGGGGATTTGCGGGTGGTGCAGAGTTCGCACGATGCGCGCTTCGACCGCCGTGTTGTGGAGGCGATCCGCTATTGGCAGTTCAGTGCGGCGGTCCGCAAAGGCCGGAAGGTGCGCTGCTGGGTGCAACAATCGATCACCATCCGCGTCTCCGACGCCTCTCCTTTCTCGGTCCATTAACATGCCTGCTCCCTTTCACCGTCTGTTTCCTCTGGTTGTCGGACTGACGATCCTCGCCGTGCTGGCGCTCCCCGCCTCGGCGGGGCTGCCCCGGACGAAGGGGGACCAGAACCGGATCATCAATGCGTCGATGAGTTTCCTGAAGAACCGGGAACCGGAGATGACCGGCGCCGAGTACGCCCTCTACCAGAAGGTGTTGGCGATGGCGAAGATTGAGCCGGCGCTTGCGATGCAACTGCTCGAGGGAATGGTCTCCGGCAAGGAGCAGCCCAGTGCCGCCTTCGAGCTGATGATCGGGAATCTCCACTACATCGACGGGCGGATGGCCGAGGCCGAACGCTACTTCCGGCGGGCGATCGATCACTACCCGGACTTTCTCCGGGCGTGGTCGAACCTCGGAGCCCTGCTTTATTCGACGGAGAAATACGAGGCGGCGGCGGATTGCCTCGCCAAGGCGGTGGAGCTGGGTGACGTGTCCCCCGATACGCTGGGGATGCTGGCGTTCTCGCTGCGGCGCACCGGTCAGCCGGCCGCCGCGGAGATGGCGTATCTGCGGGCGCTGTCGGCGGATTCGAAATGCGCGGACTGGATCGAGGGTTTGGCGGGGCTGTACGTCGGCTCGGGGCAGCATGCCCGGGCGGAGCCGTTGGTGCGGCAGCTCCTGCGGCTCCAACCGGCGGAGCCCCGTCACTGGCTGCAGTTGGCTGGTGTGCACCTCCAACTGGGGCGGAAGGCGGAGGCGGTGGTGGCGTTGGAGTCCGCCCGGCTTCTGCATGTGACCAATCCCGAGCTGCTGCGGCAGCTCGGCGACCTCTACGTCCAGCTTCAACTCGAGGACGATGCGGTTGCCGTCTATGCCGAGTCGATGAAGACGGACCCGGTGATTGGGACGAAACGGCTGTTGGTGATCGCGCAGTTGTATGGCCGCCAGGGGCGGCTGGCGGAGGCGTTCGCGGTGTTGGCGACGATCGCGCCTGATCTGCCGATGGAACTGCGGGCGGGTTTTTTCTCCGTACGCGCTGAACTTCACTTTGCCCGGCAGGACTGGGCGGCGGCGCGCCGCGATCTCGAGGTGCTGCTGGCCGAACAACCGATGAATGGTCGCGGCTGGCTGAGCCTCGGCCGGGTCGCCTCGGCGCAGGACGATTTGGCGTCCGCCCGGCGCGCCTTTGATACGGCCGCCCGGTTGCCGGAGTCAGGGTACCTCGCGCATCTGGAAATGGCCAACCTCGCGGTGCGGGATCATCGCCATTCCGAGGGTATCGACCATTTGCGCCAGGCGTTGGCGCTCGAAGACACCCCATCGGTGCGCGCTTTTCTTGTCAGGATCGAGCGCCTTGTCGCACACAATGAAAACATCGAAGAATAGCTCCCGCTTTGTTTTGCTCCCCGCTTCGGGCTGGCTGCTGGTGTCACTGATCGCCGCTTACACCCTAGCCGTGCCAACACGGGCGGCCGACCCAGTCGCGCCGCCCAAGGACCACGCCTTGTTTATGGGCGGCGATCTCAGTGTGGAATACGCCGGTTCCCGGCGCCTGATAGTTGGGGTCGGCGCCAACGAGGCCTTTGTCCGGGTCGACGGGAAGCGGGTTGGGGTGCCGTTGGCGAAGCTGGCCGGCATGCGCGTCGAACGGAATCTCAAGCTATCGGAGACGGTGGCGCTGATCGGCGATTTCGGCGCCAAACCAACCATCGCACGACGCGCAAACAGGGATCAGCAATGGCTTGATCAGATGGCGGACATGCAGAGTGTGGCGGATCAGGCGCAAGTCGACTCGATGAAGTATTCCAGCGAGGCAGATAAGGCACTTGCACGCTCCGGTTACGAATCGAACGACTATGTCAGGGCGAGGAGTGCGTCTGACAACGCGGCGAGCTTCGAGCGCCAGGCCTCCGATCTGCTCACCGCGTCGAGATCAGGAGCGATGGCCCTGCCTGACGATGAAGCGCGCAGTGCCCTCGCGGTTTCCTGCACTCTTGCCTCGCCGAAGCCGGCCAAGGACGCTTTCGCCCTCGTCGTTGTCGAATTTCGCGAAACGGTGGGTGGGCCTCGTCAGCAGCAGGTCCAACTTGAGCTGCTCAAGCCGCTAGGGCCGGCCCCGCACGGGTTTGCGTGCACGGTCGCGGGGCTCCCGGCTGGCTTCATCCTCGAACGTTGCGATCTCCACCTGTTTGCCGACGGGCTGGAGATCGCCAGCAATCTCTCGGAGAAACGTATGGATCTGACCGCCGATGATGCGATGCGGTTCATGGTGGCCAGCTACGTATCGGAGCATCTGAACGAATCCCTGGCGGCCAGCCCACTTCGCCTCGCCGTGCCGGCAGGTTTCCGGCAGCGGGCCAAGGCCGGCTGGCTGGACATGCCCGTCTATCTGACCGTCGCCGCGAACGGAACGGTAGCGAAAGCGGCTGCCGGCCCAGACGGGGCGGCCCTCGACCCGGAACTTGATGGCGTGGTGCGCCGCTTCTGGTTCGCCCCTGCGCTCGACGCGGGCAGTCCTGTCGAGAGTTTGGTGACGGTCCGACTCGCCGACTATTTGCGCTGAGCACGATGCATTGAACGGCGCTGTATCGACCATTTCGGGTTGGGTGTCGGATTGCCGCCGGGAGTGCGGGGCGCGATGCTTGCGCCGCGATGAACCATCCCCTCCTGCTCGCGTTCTTGGCGGCGTGCTGTCTCCGGCCGCAATCCCTTGCCCAGCCTTCCGCGTCGGATTTGTCGATCGTGTATCCCGCCGCCGATTCCGCCATCGCGCGACCCGACCTCGACGCCTACCGCGGTTGGCTGAAATACCTCCGCTTCCTTGCCGAGGATACAACCGCCCGCCACGGCGCCGACTCCGCCGAGGCGCACGCTGCGCTCGCGCGGCTCGACGACTGGACGCGGCGCATCACTGCCGATCCTGATCTGCTGGGCAAACTTCGCGGCGTGCAGGAGTGGGCGTACGAGTCGCCGGTCGATGGATCGGGCCAACCCTTCAAGGTCGTGATCCCGACCGACTACGACCCGGCGCGCCCGGCGCCGCTCTCGGTCTACATGCACGGCTATACGGGCGACCACCTGAACCACTCCGCGGGCTTCCATGACCACGATGGGTTTTTCGACGTCGCGGTGCTCGGGCGCGCCCGCGGCGGCTGGTATGTCGGCCTCTCGCAGGCCGACGTGCTGCACGTGCTCGACTACATCGAGGCGCATTGGCGGATCGACGCGGGTCGCATCCGTCTTTCGGGCGGCAGCATGGGCGGCGGCGCCACCTTCAAGCTCGGCGCGCGTTTCCCACATCGCTTCGCCTCCGGTCAGATCGCCTGCGGCTACGTGCAGCAGGAACCGATCGGCAACCTGCTCACGTTCCCCATCTACGCCACGCACAGCGACGACGACCCGGTGGTGTCGATTCTGCTCTCGCGCGGGCCGCTGGCCGAGCTGCGCCGCCGCGGCGGGCAGGCGATCTTCGACGAGACGACCGGCTACGGCCACGCCGTATGGGACTACGCCGCCGGCAACGAGCGCTCCGGCGCCTGGGGCGCCGCACAGGTGCGCCCCGACTCGCGCACCGTGCGCCGCCTCGACTTCACCGCGTACGACGGCGCCGCGATGCGCTGCTGGTGGGCTGAGATAGCGGAGTGGGGCACCGAGGCCCGCCCCGCGCGCTTCACCGCAACCGCCGGCGAGGGCAACACGCTCTTCGTCGAACTCGACAACGTCGCCCGGCTGCGTCTCCGAACGGCGGAGTCGCCCTTCGATCCGGCGCAAACGCTGCGCGTGGTCGTCAATGGCGCCGTGCCGATCGAGATCCCTGCGCCGCTGCCCGGATCGATCGTGGTCGACGGCCCCGGCGCCCCGGCCGACGTCCCGCCCGCTCGGCTGCACACCCCCGGCGGCCCGATCCAGGTCTACGACGGCTCGCCGCTGCTCATCGTCTACGGAACCGGTGGCGACGCGGCGACGCAGGCCGCGTTGCGCGCCGTCGCCGAGATCGCCAGCCAGAGCCCGAACCCCTCGTGGAAGGACGACCGCGGCGAGATCGATCCCGCCGATCAGATCCCACACTGGCGCAACCTCTTCGGCCGCCTCGCGATCAAGCCCGACACCGCGGTCAACGAGGCTGACATCGCGCGCTGCAACCTCGTATTGATCGGCACGGCGGTGGAGAACTCGATCGTGGCGCGGATCGCCGCTCAGTTGCCGGTGCGGCTGGCCGACGGCCGGATCGTGTGCTCCGACGGTTTCGAACTCCCCGCCGCGCAGCGCACGCTGGGCTTGGTGCACTTCAATCCGCTCGCGCCCACGCGGCTGGTCTTCTGGGTCGCCTCGTCCTCGCCTGCCGGCTACAGCGCCGAGGCCGCGGTGCCCGCACTGTGCTCGCCGTTGTTCATCGGCGCCGATCTGCTCGTGACGCATGCCGCCGAGCGGCAGCTCGTCGCTGCGCGCAGCTTCGACAGCCGCTGGCGCTGGCTCGGCGGCCGGGAGATTTCACCTGTCGTTTCGCCGGAGACCGAGGATCATCCCGTGCTCGCCCGGCGGATCGCCGAGGCCGTCCGCCGCGCCACCGGGGCCGACTTCGCCGTCGCGGGTCGCGTCCCGCAGCTTGGTGCCGCGCCGGTGCTGCCCGGCGTGACCCGCGTGGCCGACCTCGCGCCGCTGTTCTATGGACACACCATCGACGTGCTTGAGCTGACCGGCGCCGAGGTGCTCGCGGCGCAGGCGCGGATGGACGCTGCCGCGCCGGATGCTCTCGAGTGGGTCGCATTGCAGCCGGCCGCGCCCGCCGCCCTCGATCCGGACCGCACCTACCGCGTGGCGGTGCCGATGGCGCTCGTCGGGTCGTTCGGGCGGCTCGCCAAGGTGAGTTCGCATCTTCAGCGGCGGACCGACACCACCGTGCCTGAGGCGCTCACGCGTTTCCTGACCCGGCAGTGAATCCGGCAGGCCGGGTCGGAACATCGGGGACTCAGGGACTCAGCGTAGACGCGCGCCGGGGCGCGGTCTTGCGGGGAAGCAACACTGTGACGCGATCCATCCGGAAATTGACCACGGATCACACGGATGGGCACGGATGATCGCGGGACGATCCGTGTATATCCGTGAGATCAGTGGTTTCTGGCTCATGTTGCTTGAGAGGAACGCAGGAAATCGGGCCAAGGCGGAGGGTCCCGCCGATCGGCGGGCTCACGAACGCCGCTACGCAGAGTCCCTTCGTTCCTGGTTTCCTGGGTTCCGGGCTTACCCGTCCGCGCTCCGTTTCCCCTCTCCCCGATTTCTACCTATCTCGTCTCTGCGCGCTGTGCGCTCGGTGGGTTCCGTGGTTCGCCTCTGTTCATGAGTTCGTGAGTTCCAGATTGATCGTCTCGGCTGGCCGAGTCGGCGACGCTTAGCGGTAGAGCCGGTCTCCGACCGGCCCCGGTGTGCGTGAGTGGAGGAGCTGGCGCGGGTGAGGGGCGTCCGGTCGGAGACCGGACCTACTGGGCCTGCGTGCCGGCGGTGCGCGGTGAAGTGGTTCGCGGGGGGGCGGGATTCTGTTACCGTCCCCCCAACCCCAGAACATCCGAGACTCCTGCCTATGGAACGCCGAGATTTCCTCAAATCCGCCTGCGCCGCCGGCCTGTGCTCCTGCGCGGTGGCCACCTTGATCGCCGGTGACGGCACCCCGACCGAGACCGCGCCTGCCGCGACTCCACCGAAGGAGGACTGGCGCGTCGGCTTCGCCAAGCAGCGGTATGGGAAACTTGTCAGTACCGTGGCGGCGAAGGTCGATCCGGCGACGTTTGCCGCGATCATCGAGGAGGTGGGGCAGTTCTGCGGCGGCTCCGGTTTCGCCGGGCAGTTCGCCGGCAACCTCGACGGCTTCATCGCGGAGCTGCGGCAACGCTGGAAGGCGCAGGTGGAGCACGACCGCGAGCGGGGCGTCGTGCGACTATCCTTCGGTTCGGCGGGCGGCGACTGCCATTGCCCGCTGATGAGCAAGGCCACGGTGCCGCCCGCGGCCTGCCGGTGCTCGGTGGGCTCGATCCGGCAGATGTTCACGATCGTCGCACAGCACCCTGTCCGGTGCGAGCTGACGGAGTCGGTGCTGCAGGGCGGCGCGAGGTGCGCGTTCGAGATCGGGCTCGACTCGGCGTCGTGAGCGGCGGGGCGAGGCGGCTGCCGCGGAGCCGGTGCGCCCCCGGCTTGGTTTTTTCTCCCCGTTGGCGAGGGACTGGTGCAACGTGGCGGCGCTGGCCGCATACGATGAGCAACGAATACAATCTCGAGACGACGGTGCGTTTCTCCGAGGTCGACCGCGACCAGGTGATGCTGTTGCCGGCGCTGTTCCAGCTGCTGCAGGAGGCGGCCATCCGGCACGCCGACATGTACGGCGTGGGCGCGCGCGGCATCGCCGAGCGCGGTACCTCGTGGGTGCTCAACCGGCTGGCGGTCGGGCTCACGCGCTACCCGCGGCGCGACGAGACGCTGCGCGTGGAGACGTGGTCGACGGGCGTGCGCGGGTTTCGCGGCTACCGCGAGTTCCGGTTGTTCAGCGGCGCGGAGCAGTTGCTCGCCGGCTCGTCGTTGTGGCTGTGGATCGATCTGCGCACGCGCATGCTCACACGGGTGCCGGCCGAGTTGGCGGAAACGTTTCCGGTGGGCGGCGGGGGAAAGGTGCCGTACCAGCCCGACCTGGAGAAACGACGGTTCGCCGCCCCGGAGCCGGCGGCGCCGGCGACCGCGGTCACCGTGCGGTATTCGGACTGCGACGCCAACAGCCATGTGAACAACACGGCCTACTACGACTATCTGCAGACGGCGCTCGCGCGGCAGGGACGCTCGGCGCATCCGCTGAAGCTGGAGCTGCAGTTCCTGCGGGAGATCCCGCCGCGCACGGACACGGTGCAGGTGCGACTCGAACCCCGCGGGGACGCGACGGCGTTTGCCGTCGGCGGCGGAGAGGCCGACTACGCGGTGGGCGAGGTGGCGTGAGCTCAGCAGGCGGTCGAGGGTCGAGGCGACGAGAGTCGAGGGTCCGAGTCTCGGCACAACCCGCGCAGACAGGCGCCCCAGGCTGATCCCCGACGGTTTGGCGCTCGGCTTTCGCCTGCATCAGCCTGAACCGCAAAGAACGCATAGACCACAGAGAGAGAATTCCGTGAGGCTCTGACATTGGGGGCTTCACCCAGCAGGTGAGCGATCCAGTGGTGCTCATTCTGTCGGCAGAACCGCTCCTTGTGTTCTTTGCACAGCTATCCCAGCAAACGCTGCATTTTGTGCACGATTTCCCTATGTTACGCCCTGTCGGGAAAGTTGACCACGGATCACACGGATTCCACGGATGGGGAACCCCGGAATCCGTGCCCATCCGTGAAATCCGTGGTTCATCATTCTGCCTCTTCGGTTGCGGCGGAGCCGCGCTAGGATCTTTGCGGTTAAGCCGAACTGCGGAATCTAGGACCAGCGGGCTGAGGGACCGTGTCGCTCGCGGGCGCGATGCATCGCTGGCGGTCCGCGCTCGCGCCGCCGAGGCGCCCGCCTACCGTGGGCCGCGATGAAATCCCTCCTGCTTACGCTCGGGCTGGCCGTGGTCGCCGCGTCGGCGGCGCGGGCCGAGTCCGCTCCGATCGTCTCCACCGCCGATCGAGAAGCTCGCCGAGGGTTTCCGCTGGTCCGAGGGGCCGGTGTGGCGGCCGCGGGAGGGCGACCTGATCTTCAGCGATGTGCCGGCCAACACCGCGTATCGCTGGCGCGAGGGCAGGGGCGTCGACGTCTTCCTGTCCCCGAGCGGCAACACCGGCGTGGAGGCGAATCCCTCCGGCGAGGGCAGCAACGGTCTCATGCTCGATGCGCAGGGCCGGCTCGTGCTCTGCCAGCACAGCGACCGCCGCATCTCCCGCCTCGCCGCGCATCGTCGATCGGTTCGAGGGGAAACGATTCAACAGCCCCAACGACCTCTGCTTCGACCGCGCCGGCAACCTCTTCTTCACCGACCCGCCCTACGGCCTCGGCCGCGAGGCCACAGCCGAGCTCGGATTCCACGGCGTGTTTCGTCGCGCCGCCGACGGCACCGTGACGGTGCTCGCGCGCGACCTCGACCGGCCCAACGGCATCGCGCTCTCGCCCGACGAGAAGACGCTCTACGTAGCCAACTCCGGCGACCGCCCCGGCATGCGCACCTACCTCATGGCCTATACGCTCAACGCCGACGGCACGGTTGCGCCGGGCCGGGTGCTGTTCGACGCCGAGCCGGTGCGCGCGAAACTCGGTGGCGGCCTGATGGACGGCCTGAAGGTCGATGCCCACGGCAACCTCTGGGCGACGGGGCCCGGCGGCGTGCTCATCCTCAGCCCCGAGGGCAAACACCTCGGCACGATCCTCACCGGCACGTCCACGGCCAACTGCTGCTTCGGCGGCGCCGATGGCGCCACGCTCTAC
>JAGVUB010000176.1 GCA_019136515.1 Verrucomicrobiota bacterium | reverse complement strand
TCTCGACCATCCTTCCGCGGGTGACTGGGTGGGCAATCCACGGCTCGGGCCGACGCGCGCCACCGAGGTGCAGGTCGGCGCCGCTGTGCCGGTCGGCGCCTGGACGGTGCGCGCGAGCGCGTTCCATTCGTGGTTGCGCGACTACATCTACCTCGCGCGGTTGCTGCCGGCGCCCGGATCGACGGCGAACCCGGCCAATACGAAAACGTATGCCGGCCTCGACGCCCGTTTGTTGGGCGGAGATCTCACTCGGAGTGGCGGCACAGCGTGGGGTGAAACGTGATCTCGCGCCGGGTAACGCGAGTCGCGTGCTCGGCGAAGTCCCCGCCGTGCAAGCGCGGTTGGCGGTGCAGTGGAGCCCCGCGCCGTGGGCGGTGCGGGTGCAGTGGCAGGGAGCCCCACGGCAGGGGCGCGTCGATCCGGGAATCGGGGAGCGGCCGGTGGCGGGGTGGGGCACGGTCGCCGTGACGTTCGCCTGGAAACCGCGCGAGTCGGTCGAACTCTCGGTCGGGGCGGAGAACCTCTTCGATCGCACTTACACGCTGCACAACGCCTACACCCGCGATCCGTTCGCGGCCGGCGTCGCGGTGCCGGAGCCGGGGCGTTTCCTGTTCGCCCGTGTTTCCTGGCGGCGGTGAGGCGTGTGCCGGAGTCCGGTGGCGGGGCGAGTGGTTTGGGGCATAGTACAGGCGCTTCGCGTCGGGCAGCTCCTCCGGTCGGGTTCCGGACGCGTTCTCCATCCGGGCCGGAGAATCATCGTATCAGGAGGCTCATCATGACCAAGTTATCGCAACGCCTTGTCTTGTTCTCTGTCGCCCTGCTTGTGGCGACCGTCGGCTTCGCCCGGGGCGGCGGCGGAGGAGGAGGTGGGGGCGGTGGGCACGGGGGCGGCGGCGGACACGGGGGGGGGGCGGCTTTGGTGGTGGCGACCAACAGCAACAGCGCTGGGATCGCCAGTATCAGCAGGAGCAGCGGGATCAATCCGCGGATCAGGAGCGGCAACGGGATCGGCAGCGCGAGCCGGTCGACCCCGCGGTGCTCGCCCAGGCCCGGACCCGCGTGCAGGAGATGCAGCAGCAGTGCACCGATGCCGATGCCCAGTGCAGCCAGCTGCGAGAACGAATCCGCACCACGACCGAGAAACAGACCAAGACCCAGCTCAAGCAGCAGCTCAAGGAACAGGAGCGAATCGCCAAACAGCTCAAGAAGGAGCTGCGCGCGCGGGAGCGCGAAGTGAAACGGTTGGGACAATCCTCCTCGCAGTAGGGGCGAAGCGTTGCGGCTGCGGGTTCGCCATCGCCGCCCGGGCATTACTCCTTCCGGGCGGGCACGGCCGGTGCCGGGGCGAGCACGCGCAGGGCACGGCCGCGCACGAGCGCCTCGGCGACCTTCATGCGCGCGCGGCGCACGATGCGATCGAAGGTCTGGCGCGACACACGCATGCGCTTCGCCGCCTCGGTGTGGTAGAGGTCCTCCACATCGGCCAGTCGCAGCGCCTCCAGTTCGTCGGCGGCCAGCTCGATCTCCTGGAGTTCGCACAGTGGGATGCCGGCCGGCTTGAAGTACGAGGCCGGCGGACGGTGGGCGATGTGGCGAGGGCAGCAGGGACGGGGCATGGTGGAAAAGCGGGCTTGTGTGCGGCGCGGTTATGGGCATAAGCCCATTACCGCATGAACGGCAATCCGCAACCTCACGACTCTCGGCGCGGCCCGCGCCGCGGGCGAGCGTTTTGCGGGGCCTGAGCACCTTCAACCCGTACCGCTTCCGATGATCATCGCTCTTCCGCTCACCGAGAACGACGAGTTCTCCCCTCATTTCGGCGCCGCCGCCAAGGCGGCCCTGTTCGAGGTCGATCCGGCCGCCCGGATGATCCTGCGCACGACGCCCGTTGTGCCACTCGAGCCCGAACCCTGTGGCTGGGCCTCCTGGCTTGGCGCGCAAGGAGTCACGCACTTCCTCGCCGGCGGCATGGGCCGCGGCGCCCAGCAGCGCATGGCCGAGGCTGGCATCCTCGTGACCGTCGGCGTCGCGCCGGCGGCTCCGGTCAGCCTCGTACAGGCGTTTCTCGACGGTTCGCTCGCCGCGGGCGCCAATGCCTGCGAGGGCGGCCACCACGAGCACGGCGAACACGGCCACGAACACGGGCACCACTGTGGTTGCGGCTCCCACTGAGGCCGCGCTGCGCGCCCAGTGCGCGCAGCAGCACGCCGCCTGTTTCGCCTGCCGGCCCGCCGATCAAGGCGGGCTCGGGCTCGCCTTCGCCGTGCAGACGGACGGCGCTGTCTCCGCCGAATGGACCTGCCCGCCTGGTGGCGAAAGCTACGCGGGCATCGTGCACGGCGGCCTGCTCGCCACGGCGCTCGACAGCGCGATGGTGCACGCGCTGTTCGCGCGCGGCGTCGTCGCCCGCACCGGTGAACTCACCGTGCGCTACCGGCAGTCGGTGCGGTCGGGCGATCCGGTCACCGTGACCGCCCGCCATCGCAACGCCTACCCGCCGCTGCATCACCTCGAGGCCGAAATCCACCAGAACCCAGCATCCCACGATGAACGACCAACCGACCACCTTCCGCACGCTGCTCAAGTCCAAGATCCACCGCGCCACGCTCACCGGCAAGGAGCTGAACTACGAGGGCAGCATCGCCATCGACCGCCTGCTGATGGACGCCGCCGACCTTGTCGCCGGCGAACAGGTGCACGTGCTCAACCTCAACAACGGCTCGCGCCTGATCACCTACGTGATCGAGGCCCCCGCCGGCTCCGGCACCATGCTGCTCAACGGCCCGGCCGCGCGGCTGGGCGAGACGGGCGACCTGGTTGTCATCATCTCCTACGCACAGGTGGCGGAGCCCGCCGTCGCGGCGTACCGCGCCCGGATCGTGCAGGTCGATCCGGCCAACCGGCTGCGCTGACTCCCGGCCGGGGCGATTGCGATGAAGACCTCGCTCGACTGCCTGCCTTGCCTCCTGCGCCAGGCCACCGAAGCCATCCGGCTCGGCGCCAAGGACGAGAAGGTCGACGTCATGGTCGTGCGCGAACTGCTCCTGGCGAGCACGACGCTCGACTTCGATCAGCCGCCTCCCTCGCTCTCCGGGGCGTTGCAGGCGCAGTTGCGCGAGATCACCGGCTGCGCGGACCCGTACCGGGAGGCGAAGCAGCGCTTCAACCGGCTCGCGCTGGAGCTGTTGCCGCCGCTGGCCGCGGCCGTCGCGCGCAGCGAGGATCCGTTCGGCGCGGCGGTGCGGCTGGCGATCGCCGGCAACATCATCGACCTCGGGGCCAAGAGCGGGCTCACGGAGGCCGAAGCGCGTAGTGCCGCCTCCGGTGCACTCGCCCAGCCGTTGGTCGGGCCGCTGGCCGCGCTCCACCGCGCCGCGCGGCACGCCCACCGCATCCTCTACCTCTGCGACAACGCCGGCGAAATCGTCTTCGACCGCGTGCTGATCGAGCAACTGCCGCGCGGGCGCGTCACCGTGGCCGTGCGCGGGCAGGCCGTGATCAACGACGCCACCCGTGACGACGCCCTGGTCGCCGGGTTGGGCGGGATCGCGGAGGTGGTCGACAACGGCTCGGCCATGCCGGGCACCGTGTTGGCCGACTGCTCGCCGGAGTTTTGTCGCCGGTTTGCGGAGGCCGATCTCGTGATCGCGAAAGGGCAGGGGAACTTCGAGTCGCTCCATGCCGAGCGGGCCCCGCTGTTCTGCCTGTTCCGCGTGAAGTGCCCGACGGTGGCCGTGCATTGCGGCCATCCCGTCGGCAGCCATGTCGTGTGGCGGGCCCTGCGGGAAACCCGGCCCTCGGCTGGCGGCACGGTGGACAACGCCGGGTTGCGCCGGCCGCATCGTTTGGCGATCAAAGACGCATGAGGTCTCTCCGCCCAGTCGTGGCCGCGCTGTTGCTCGCGGGCATCGCCGGCCCCGCCGTCCCGGCCGATGGGCCGGCGGATTCGGCGCGCGCGGTCGTCGCCGCAGAGCTCGAGCTGGCGCCGGACCTGCATCTGCTGCGCATCGGCGCGGGCGCCTACGTCGTGCGGCACCGGTGTCCGTTTGTCTGCAACTCGGTGCTGGTCGAGATGCCGGACGGCACGTTCGTCTTTGGCGGCACGCCGGGGTTTCCCGAAGCCGCGCAACTGGTCCTCGACTGGATCGTCCGCGAGCATGGCCGGCGCCCGGTCGTCGCGATCGACACCGGCTACCACTTCGACAACCTGGGCGGCAACGCGGCCTTCCGCGCCGCCGGTTTTCCGGTGTACGGCTCCGACCTCACCGTGCGCCTGCTGGCCGAACGCGGCGAACGGATGCGCGCGCTCACGCTCGGCTTCATCGCCGACCCGGACTCGCCGTATCGAGCCGCCCACGCCGCGCTCCAGTTCGTGCCGCCCGACCACGTGTTCCCGATCGAGCAGGGGCTGTCGCTGCGTTTCGGCGGCGAGGAGGTGCGCGTGATCTATCCCGGGCCCACCCAGGCGCCGGACAAGGTCGCGATCTACTTCCCCGGCCGCCGGCTGCTCTACGGCAGCTGCCTGCTCCTGGCCGGCGACCGCCCGGGCAACCTCGCCGAGGCCGACCTCGCGTGCTGGCCCGAAGGTGTCCGTGGGCTGATGACGCTGCCGGTCGCGGCCGCCGTCGCCGCGCACGGGACGCGGCTCGACCCCGGCCTGTTGCAGAACACCCTCGACGTGCTGGTGCGGCATCAGGCCGGCGCCGCCCCAACCGCTCTCCGATGAAAGCCCACGCCCTCGCGGTCTTCCACCGCGCCCCCGACAACCTCAACTGCGCCCAGGCGGTGCTGGCCGCCTATCAGGCCGTGAGCGGCCGCCAGCTGGCACCGGTCGAAGAATACAAACTGCACGGCGGGGGCCGCGCCCCCGGTGGCGAGTGCGGGGCGCTTTTCGCTGCCTGCCAGGCCGCGCCCGGGGCGGCCGAGGCGCTGCGGGCGGGGTTCGCCGCGCGCGCCGGCTCCACGCTGTGCCGCCCGCTCAAGCGGGACCTGCGTTTCCCCTGCACCGAGTGCGTCGGTCTTGCGGCGGACTTGCTCGCGCAGACCGGCGCCGCTTCCGCCTCCCCGCAACCGACTTCGCCATGACCTGTATTCCTCCTCCCGTCCTCGCCGCGTGGGCCAACCGCGACGGCTACGCCGTGCTCACCACGGTCGACCCGCGCGGCATGCCCAACGCGATCTACGTCGGCTCGTTCCAGCTGCTGGGCGACGACGCCGTCGTCATTGCCGACAACTACTTCGCCAAGACCCGCGCCAACATCCAGGCCGGCAGCCGCGGGGCGTTCGTGTTCCTCACGAAGGAGCGGAAGTCCTATCAGCTGAAGGGGCATTTCGAGTACCTCGCGTCCGGACCGGTCTTCGACGAGATGAAGCGCTGGAACCCGTCCCGGCATCCCGGCGTGGCGGCGGCCGTGCTGCG
>JAGVUB010000007.1 GCA_019136515.1 Verrucomicrobiota bacterium | reverse complement strand
TGGGCTTCAAGAACAGCACCGACGGCTCCGTCCAGGCCGCCGTCAACGCCATCAAGGCCGCCCGCCAGCCCCAGACCTTCCTCGGCATCACCACCGACGGTCGCGCCGCCTCCGTGCGCACCCGCGGCAACCCCAACTGCCACGTCGTCCTGCGCGGCGGCACCGCCGGGCCGAACTACGACGCCCCCCACGTCGCCGCCGCGGCCGAGTTGCTCGCCAAGTCCGGGATCGCCCAATGCATCCTCGTCGACTGCAGCCACGACAACTCCGGCAAGCAGCCCGAGCGCCAGCCCGAGGTCCTGAGCGATGTGCTCGCCCAGCTCGCCGCCAACCCCCGTTCGCCGATCATGGGCGTCATGCTCGAGAGCAACCTCCTCGCCGGCAGCCAGCCCTTCCCGCGCCCGAAGGCCGAGCTCCAGTACGGCGTATCCATCACCGACGGCTGCATCGACTGGCCCACCACGGAGGCCACCCTCCGTGCCGCCCACGCCGCCCTCGGCCCCGCCCGCTCCGCCCCGGCCGCCTGACACGCGGCCGCTCCGCCCCCTCTCTCTCCTCCAACAGAAAACCAACCAACTGATCCCATGAAGACTCCCATTCGCGTCGCCGTCACCGGCGCAGCCGGCCAGATCGGCTACGCCCTCCTGTTCCGCATCGCCTCCGGCGCCTGCTTCGGTCCCGACCAGCCGGTCATCCTCCACATGATCGAGCTCGAGGCCGCCCTCCCCGCCCTCAAGGGCGTGTGCATGGAGCTCGAGGACTGCGCGTTCCCGCTCCTCAAGGGCATGGTCCCCACCTCCTCCCTCGACGAAGGCTTCAAGGACGTGAACTGGGTCCTCCTCGTCGGCGCCGTCCCGCGCAAGCAGGGCATGGAGCGCAAGGACCTCCTCGGCATCAACGGCAAGATCTTCACCGGTCAGGGCAAGGCCATCGCCGCCAACGCCGCCAAGGACGTGCGCGTGCTCGTCGTCGGCAACCCCTGCAACACCAACGCCCTCATCGCCGCCACCGCGGCCGCCGGCGTCCCGCACAATCGCTTCTTCGCGATGACCAAGCTCGACGAGAACCGCGCCAAGGCCCAGCTCGCCCTCAAGGCCGGCGTCGACACCACCGCCATCACCAACCTCGCCATCTGGGGCAACCACAGCTCCACGATGTACCCGGACTTCGCCAACACGAAGATCAACGGCCAGCCCGCCAACCAGGTGATCGCCGACGAGGCCTGGTTCAAGGACACCTTCATCCCGGTCATCCAGCAGCGCGGCGCCGCCATCATCAAGGCCCGCGGCCTCAGCTCCGCCGCCTCCGCCGCCAACGCCGCCTGCAACACCGTCTACTGCCTCACCCACCCGACCCCTGCCGGCGACTGGTTCTCGGTCGGTGTGTACTCGGCCGGTGATTACGGCGTCGCGAAGGACATCATCTTCTCCTTCCCGATCCGCACCAACGACGGCAAGACCTTCGAGGTCGTCCAGGGCGTGCAGCTCAGCGAGTTCTCCAAGCAGAAGATCGCCGAGACCGAGAAGCGAGAAGGAGCTCCTCGAGGAGAAGTCCCTCATCGCCGATCTCCTCGCCTGAGATCGTTCCCGCGAAATCCTTTCGCCTTCGAACGGCGGCCCTCACCGGGCCGCCGTTTTCTTTCGCCCGCCACAGTTGGGAACGTTTCTCCGCGACGTCCTCGTCTGCGACTGACACGGGCCGGCAACGCGGCGGTTTCGGAGAAACCCTCCGACCGCCCCACCTTCCCGCCCCGCAGGCAATCACCGTCCCGCTTTTCCCAGCACCAGCGTGGCGAAACTCTTCGGCGGCAACGCGACCACCCGTCGCGCGCTCCCCACGGCGACGGTCAACTCCCGCGCCGCCTCTTCCTGGTTCGAAAGCACCAGCACGACAGAGCCGTCGGGATTGGCGAACGCGATGGCGTCCTTCCCCTCACCCTTGAGCGCGACGCGCCGCGCGCCGGGCGCGACGAAATGACTGAAGTGCGCGAACGCCCAGAACGCCGGCGTGTACTGCGCCTGACGGGTGGCGAAGTCGACGGTCACGAGCGCGTTCTGCGGCCAGTGCGTTTGCCAGCCGATCGAGCGGCCCTTCGTGTCGAGCACCATGTTCCACGCCTCGTAGATGGAGGCCCCGGCGGCGAAAAAGTCGTGGATCTTGCCCCACGTGTACGCGCCGTAGGCCCAGTCGTTGGGCGCGGCATCGCGGCGGTATCCGGGCTCCCAATGCCGATTGCCGCACTCCGTCTCCGTCTGCGCGATCATCAGGCCCGGCCAGCGCCGCGCGCACTCGGGCAGGATCTCCAGCGCGAACCACTGCAGGCCGAGGGCCGAGACATAGCGCGCCGCCGCCGGGTCGTTCATCGTCGGCGCGATGAAGCGCTCGAGCTCGGGCTTGTTGATCGTGCCGAGCCAGATCGCCGGGCCCTGCTCCTTCGCAAACACCGGCCCCATGTGGTCGCGGATGAAGTCGCGCAGTTGCTCGCCCGTCCAGTCGCAGCTCGGGTAGTCGGTGAGCGTACTGGGCTCGTTCTGCGGACAGAGCGCGAAGATCTCGATCCCCTCGGCCCGATAGGCCTGCGCAAACTTGAGCAGGTAGCGCGCATAGGCGTCGTACACCGCGGGATCCGCGAGCATCGCCCCGGCATTGAGCTCCTTGTTGGTCTTCATCCACGCCGGCGGCGACCAGGCGGACCCCCAGATCTTGAGCGCGGGATTCAGGCGCTGCGCGGCCTTGATGTAGGGGATGAGCCGCTCGCGGTCGCGCTCGATCGAGAAGTCCTTCAGCGCGAAATCGTCCGGTGTCTCCGCCAGCGAGTAGCGGCTCTCCGCGTAGTCCGAGGCGCCCACCGGCACCCGGCAGATGTTGAACCTCGCCATACCCTTGGGATCGAACAACGCGGTCATCACCTTCTTGCCGCCGTCCGGCAGCAGTTGCAGCGCCGTCCAGCCCTTCTCGTTGAACGAGCCGCCGAAGCCCTGGATCGCCTGATAGCGCGTCGCCGGATCGATCTCGAGATCGGCCACGGTCTCCGCCGGCGCGACCCGCAGCGACTTCGAGGCGTCGGCGAACGCCTTCGCCTCGGTCGTGACCGTGAGCCTGGCAGGGAGGTCGTTCTTCGCCGCGCCCGCACAGAGCGGAACGGCCAGTCCGACGAGGATACCGGTGACGAGCAGAGAAGACGCCTTCATGGATTCACAACTGAGCTGATTGTTGGGGAGTAAGGGGAACGTGGCCGACAGGCCGGTGCCACAGCAGGCCAACGACTACCCGGTGTTCCCATTGCCGCAACTGCGGCGTGCGCCGCCGGCCACCCTCTTCGTTCCCGGCCCACCCCTTCGGCGCGGGCGCTCCTCAATCCCTGGATACATGCCCCTTCCGCGCTCCTCCTCCTGCCTTCTTCATTCGCCAGCCCACCGGAGTGCCCCGCCCGCCGTCACTCCCGCGCCTTCAGTTCGTGCAACCGCCCCAGCCGGCCGAGCTGGCAGCCGGAGAGAAACAGCATCGCGAACGACAGCCAGTACCAGTGCGACAGTCCAAAGATCGTGATGACGACACCGAAACCGCCGACCGCCCACAGCATCGTCGCGCCGGGGCGTCGCATCGGCCGGCTGTGCGTGAGCCACATCGCCATCAGCACCGCCCCGATCGACGGGGCCGCGCGCAACCAGCTCAGGCCGATCGGTCCGACGTGCAGGATCCGGTCGGCATAGACGGGCAGCAGCGCCACCGCGCCGCCGAGCAGCACCGCGAACAGGTCGAGGCCGCTGGCGGCGAGGATCTCCTTGTTGCGCCAGATGAAGCTCGCGCCCGCACCGAGCGTGCGCCACGTGCGCGGCTCGGGTTTCTGCTCCGGTTCGCGGTACGTGATGCCCTGCAACAGCCCGACCATCGCAAACGCCGTCACCGCATCGAGCAGGTACACCGCCGAGAAACCCAGCCACGCGATCAGGAAGCCGGCGATCGTCGGCCCGAGCATCGATGTCAGCTCGAAGGAGCTCGAGTTCCAGGTGATGGCATCGGCGATGCGCTCACGGGGCAGCAACAGCGGCACGATCGAGGCCCGCGCCGGCGTACCCAGCGTGCGGATCGTCTGGTCGAGCAGCAGCAGGATGAACACCGCGGCCAGCGCCGGTCGCTCGAACCCGGCCGCGTTCACCGCGCCGGCCCCCGTGCCCAGGCTCGCCACCCGGAGCAACCCCGCATCGAACCACCGCAGCACCGCCCAAGCCGGCACCCGCTCCGGCCAGGCCGAAACCACCGCCAGCAGCACCGACACCAGGGCCGAGCCCCCCAGTGTCACCTGGATCAGGCGACGCCGGTTCACCCGGTCCGCCAAGTGCCCGGGGCCGACTCCGTCCAGCGATAGATTTGCCAGGTCGCGACCAGGCCGAGCGCCTGCCGGCCGATGTTGGCCAGCGTGTTGCCGATGAGATAGCGGCGGTAGGCCGGCACGCGCAGCGCCGCATACGGATCGCGCGGCGCCTCGGCCGCGGAGTGGGAGTCGGACATAACCACGGAGGATCGCGCCCCGCCGCCCTGCCCCGCAAACGCGATCTTCGGCCCATCGGACAGCGTCCTCGCCCCCGGAGAACAATGGACCCGCCTCCGACCGGTTAAGTCGACGGCCGTCGACTTAACCGGTCGGAAGCGCTGAACTGCGCGGCGAAACGGTCCCGCGGCGGGCGCGCAGGCCACCCGCGATTTCGGCGCCGGCGCGGCTTGCCAAGCCCGACCAGGCCTGCCACGTTCCGCGCCCTGTTCTTTGACTGGCGCACTTGCCAGTCCCCCGACACGGGCCGAGCGACCTGTCACTTGGCTCATTGTCACTTGTTACTTCTGCTTTTCGGGGGTGTTCTGGATTCGACCCTTGGTCGGAGTGCAGCGCTGCACGTCGAGGACGGCTGTTCCCTCGTTAATCCACGGCCAAACCAATAAGTGGCACCTACGAAGAAATGCCCCTGGCTGCCTAAATAAGGCGGTCACGCGACCCCGGCGACACCTGCTAGCCGATGGTTGCGACGACAGCAGGCATAGCGCGAGGGGGCGTCAATGGCCCTCGCGTCGTATCTTCAATCCAGCGGCTGGCCGTCGTTTTGCCCGTCCGGGAGCGCAACGACGGCGAGACTAAACTCGGGCTAAACGTGTAGATGCGGTGTGCGAAGGTCAGGGGGACGCGGGTTCAAATCCCGCCACCTCCACCAGTTTCGTTTTGGGGTCATAGCTCAGTTGGAAGAGCACCTGCTTTGCAAGCAGGGGGTCGCCGGTTCGAACCCGGCTGGCTCCACCAATCACCGACAACGCCGGTCCGCCTCCCCGCGGGCCGGCGTTGTGCGTTTCCGCCCAAGCCGGAAGAAATTGCTGGAGCGGACCCGCGCGGCCGCGTCATCGTGGCCGGGTCGCCCCGCCTCCCTTCCCGCGCCGCCGCTCGGCGCGTTCGCCCCGTACCCACCTCGCGATGCCGGTTCCCCGCCTGCCCGACGCCCCCCCCCACCAACCCGCCCGACGGGATGCGGCCGACCTCCGGTGCTCCCGCCCGGTACTGGCCGCCGGCGCCTATCTCGTGCTCCACCTCGGCGCCCACCTCGCGGCCCGGTTCTTCGAGATCGCCCCGGGGATCTCGCTCTGGTATCCGGCCGCCGGGCTCGCATTGGCCGTGCTGGTGCTGCTGGGACCGCGTGTGGCGCCGGTGGTTTTCGCCGCCAACGTGTGCGGGGCCTGGGTCACCGCCGACTTCGGCCTCGGCTGGCCCATCCTCCTCTTCCCGCTGCTCATCACCGGAACCTACACCGCCGCGGCCGTACTCGTGCGCCGAGCGAACGGGCCCCGGCTGCTCCCCGGCACACCGCGCCAGACCGCCGTCTTCATCGCCGCCACCGCGTTTGCCCCATTGGGCATCGCCACACTCGGCACCATGGCAGTGTCCTGGCTGGAGCCGCTCCCATGGGACGCATTCCTGCGCGCGGTCCTCAACTGGTGGCTCGGCGACGCCACCGGGCTCCTGACCGTTGTGCCCGCCGCGATGGTCTTCGTCGGCCCTTGGCTGCAGGAGGTTCAACCCGATTGGGCGACGCCCGACCGCCAACCACGCCAGCTTCTGCTGGTCGGTGCGCAGGTGCTCGCACTCGCCACGAGTCTTCTCCTGGTCTTCTCCATCGACTCGCTCCCCCGCAGCCAGACTTTCTATCTGTGCCTGCTGCCGCTCGTCTGGATCTGCCTCCGGCACGGGCTGGCCGGCGCCACCCTCGCAACCTTGGGCGTCACCATCGGCGCCCTACTCGGCCTGCACCTGACCGGAACGTCCGCCGAGTCGGCCACAAGCTTCCTCTTTCTCGAGCTCACGGCCGGAGTCGTCGGACTTGGTCTGGGCGCTACGGTGACCCACCGCAAGGCAGTCGAGCAGCGCATCGCCGCCGACGAAGCCCGCCTCAGACGCATCACCGTCGGCTCCCAGGTCGGCCTTTGGGAGCACGACCTGCAGACCGAGCAGGTCAGCTACAGCCACCTTTGCGCCGAGTTGCTCAATCTCGACCCCACACGCTCGTCGATCACGGCCGCCGCTTGGTACGGCAACATCCATCCCGAGGACCGCCCCGAACTCCTGCGCGCCCTGCAGGAGCATCTGGAGGGGAAAACCTCGATCTTCTTCGCCACCTTCCGCCTTCCGCCCGGGTCCGCCTCGGAGCGCTGGATCAACACCCGCGGCTCCGTCATCGCCTTCGACCGACAGAAACGCCCCCGGCTCCTCGGCGGCAGCTTGATCGACATCACCGACCGCCGGCAGGCCAAGCTCATCGCCGACCGCCAGCTCCAGATCATCGAGGCCACCACCGACTTCGTGGTCACCACCGACTCCACCGGAGGCATCCTCTACGCCAACGGCGCGCTGCTGCGCTTCTGGGGCCAGCCCGGTCTCGACGCCGTGCGCGGTCGCAAGGTCGGGTCCCTGTTGTCCCGCGCCTGCTGCGATCAACTGGAAGCCGCCACCGCCGAGCTCGCCCGCGCCAGCCGACCTTTCCCGGCAGAAACAGGCCGAGGCCTCCCGCCTCGAGCAGGAACGCCAACTCCTCCAGCTGCAGAAATCCGAGAGCCTCGGCGTGCTGGCCGGCGGCATCGCCCACGATTTCAACAACCTCCTCACCGCGATGCTCGGCAACGCCGGCTTGGCCCGGCTCGACCTGCCGGACGAATCGCCGGCGCTGGAGTCGCTCGGCCAGATCGAGATGGCGGCCCAGCGCGCCGCCGATCTCTGCCAACAGATGCTCGCCTACGCCGGCCGGCGACCGATCTCCGAGAGCGATGTCGATCTCAACACCCTGATCCGGCAGACCCAGCGTCTCTTCCAGGTCTCGATCCACAAGAAGATCTCCGTCGAGCTGGCGCTGGCGGCCACACCGGTGTTTGTGCGTGCCGAGCCACCACAACTCCAGCAGGTTATCCTCAACCTCGTGCTCAACGCCTCCGAGGCGATCGGCGACACGCTCGGGCACATCACTGTCCGCACCAGCGCGCACGAGTTCACCCGCGAGTCCCTCTGGCGGGAGTTCGGCAACGAGACGCTCCCCGCCGGCCACTACGCACTCTGCGAGGTGGAAGACTCCGGGCGCGGTATCCCGCCGGAGGTCCGTCACCGCATTTTCGAGCCGTTCTTCACCACCAAGGCCCGCGGACACGGGCTCGGCCTGGCGGCGGTGCACGGTGTCGTCACCTCCCACGGGGGCGCGATCGCCGTCACCAGTGTCCCCGGCCAGGGCAGCACTTTCCGCTTCGTCCTGCCGCTGGCCCAGCCGACGATCCCGACCGAGACCGCGCCGCCGCCCGCCACCGATTGGACCGGTGCCGGCCTCGTGCTGGTCGTCGACGACGAGCCGACCGTGCAACGGATCGCCGAGCGCCTCCTGCAGAGCTTCGGTTTCACCACCGTGGCCGCCGCCGACGGCGCCGAAGGCGTGGCTCTCTTT
>JAGVUB010000114.1 GCA_019136515.1 Verrucomicrobiota bacterium | reverse complement strand
AGCCGGCAAACACCCCGACCACCAGCGCCGCCGCCCCGCCACCACCGGCGCCGCCGCCCGGACCCAGGCCGGCGAAGACGGCGACAAACGACAGGATCGTCAGAGGGTTCGTCAGCGTGAGCACGAAGGTGGACAGGAACGCGCCGGCCAGCCCGCCGCCCCCGGCCGCCGCCACCTGCGTCGCAGGCGGGCTGAGGAAGGTCCGCACCCCCAGGGAGCAGAGGAACAGCCCCCCGACCAACCCCAGCCAGAACCGTTGACCAACCAAGAACCCCGATACCACCGTG
The DNA here is from genome assembly GCA_019136515.1 of Verrucomicrobiota bacterium. Lineage (GTDB taxonomy): Bacteria > Verrucomicrobiota > Verrucomicrobiia > Opitutales > Opitutaceae > CAJCBL01. The sequence goes on along the minus strand of JAGVUB010000114.1, from coordinate 16,948 downwards.
AGACCGAGGCCGGCCACCGCGCCGTACACGGCGTCGGCCGTCGCCGCCCCGAGCCCCGTGGCCAGCCCGCTCAGACGGCCTTCCGCCAGCGTCCGCCGGATGCAGAGCAGCCCGATCGGGCCGACGGGCGCGGCGATCGAGAACCCGACGACAAGTCCTTTGCAGAAGAGCTGGACCATGGCGCGCCGACGCAAGCGCCCGGCCCGCGCGGGGTCAAGACACCCGCACCCGGCCGCCGAGCGCCTCGTGCTCGGGGAAGCAGATCCGGCCCACGGCCTCGTTGAAGTCGGCCGCGCCGCGCAGGATCTCGATTTCCAGCCGCAGGTAGTAGAGCGGCAGCGGGAACTTCATGTCGGCCGGGATCCGCACGGCGTCCTTCTCCGTCGTCACCACAAAATCGAGCCCGGCGTCCACCGCCTCCTCGAAGATCAGGTCCAGGTCGTCGGTCGTGAACCGGTAGTGGTCCACGTAGCGTTTCGTGTAGAGCAGGTTCGCCCCGTACTTGCGCAGGAAGGCCTCGAAGCTGTCCGGCGTGGCGATGCCGCTGAACGCCCCCACCCGCCGCCCCTTCAGGTGCGCGAGTTCGTGGGACTCGGCGCCGTCGTTGACGCGCTGGAGGTACTTCGGCACGTGCGCGCACTCGATGATCTCGGCGTCGGGATTGTGCTGGCGGATCGTTTCCTCGAGCTCGAGATCGCGCTGACCGTCGGACTTGGTGACGAAGATGTAGGAGGCGCGGTGGAGGTGCTTGACCGGTTCGCGCAGGAGGCCGCGGGGCAGCAGCTCGCCGTTGCCGAAGGGGTTGGTCTTGTCGACGAGCAGGAGGTTGAGCCGGCCCTTGAGCGGCAGGTACTGGAACCCGTCGTCGAGCACGAGGGTGTCGCAGCCGAAGTGTTTGATCGCGAAGGCGCCCGCCTTCACACGGTTCTTGTCCACCAGCACGACCACGCCCGGGAGGTTGCGCGCGAGCATGTACGGCTCGTCGCCGGCGATCTCGGAGTCGAGCAGCACCGTGCGGCCGTCGCTCACGATCTTCGGCGGCGGCTCGGCGCCCTTGGTGATCCAGTTCAGCGCGCGCCGCCACAGCGGCACCGCGCGACTCCGGTATCCACGGCTCAGGATCGCCACCCGCCGCCCGCGCTCCGCCAGCGACCGGGCGAACTTCTCCACCACCGGCGTCTTGCCGGTCCCGCCCACCGTGAGGTTGCCGACCACGACCACCAGGCACCCGAGCGGCTGGTCGCGGAGGACACGGTTGCGGTAGAGCCACAACCGCAGCTGCACCAGCCCGCTGAACAGCCACGAGAGGCACTGCAGGAAGAACGCGTAGGCGTCGGCCAGACGCTCGTCGCGGCGACCGAAGATGACGTCGACGGTGTATTGTTCGAGCGCGTGGAGCTTGTGCTTGAGCCAGCGGGTCATCGGGTGGGCGCGGAGCGGATGGCGTCACTGTGGGCGCTCCCGGCGGCTTTTCCAAGCCGGGAGGCGCCGAACCTCACGCCCGCCATTCCCGCGCCAGATACCGCAGCACCGCCAGCCCGCGCACGACCTGCCTCGCGTCGCGGCCCAGCCAGCGCTCCGGGCAGAGGCGCAGCGGCAGCGCCGCCCACCACAGGGCGCGGAGATTGCGGCGCAGGACACGCTGGCCCCGCCGCGAGGGATTCGTCTCGCGGTAGGCATTGGCCACGCGCCGCAGATCCGCCAACGGATGCCGTTCGCCCAACGCCGCCGTGCACGACAGCACGAAGAGCATCACGTCGCGCACCTGCGCCGTCGCCAGCGGCATGACCCGCGTCGGCTCCTCCTCGAGATCGATGAAGGTCACCTGCCGACCGTCGTAGACGATGTCCTTGAGAAACGGACGCCCATGGCAAAAGCCGAGCCGGTGGATCTGCCCGAGGCTGCGCGAGGCCAACTCCACGGCCGCCAATCGGGCGGCCGCATCCGCCTGCGTGCGCAGCCAACTGCGCAGCGGCACACCGGCGTCGGCCGTCACGATGTGGTCGGACGCGACCTCCAGGAGATCCGGCACCGGGAGGCCGGCATTCTTCCAGGCGCGCAGGCGCCGCGCCTCGGCATGCACCGAGTCGCCGTCGCCGGTGGTGGCGGTCGAGCGCAGCAGAGGCCAAGGCACCAGCGTGGTCGCCACGCGCACCACCGGCCGCCACGGGTTCTTGGCCGCGGGCTCCGCGCGTTTGATCCAGCCGCGGTCGACGCGTTCCACCCGGGGCGGAGCTTCCGCCACGGCAACTTGGTTGGACTGCACCTCTTCCACGCGCATAAGCGTGAATCTGTGCCGGGCCGGTGCCCACTTCTGCAAGACGTTTTTTTTCCACGCGGCGCGCCCGAATGCGCCATTGACCACTGTTCCACGTCCAATCGTGCTGGAGACCTCCCGCGCTCCCACCATGCCACCGCCCCCCGCCTCCGCTCCCGTCTCGGCTCCCCGCGCGCTGTGGCTGCGCCTGGCGGTCGTCGTCGCCGTGCTGGCCCTGGTCGCATGCCGCTGGGATGAACACACCGGCTTCACCGCGCTGCTGCGCTTCGGCGATGTCTTCGCGGCCCGGCGGCTGCCCGAAGTGGCCCAACTGTCCGTCGCCGCGGTCCCGGGGCCGGGCTACGACGGCCAGTTCTACGCCCAGCTTGCGGTTGATCCGAACGTGCTGCGGCCGGAGGTGCAGGCGGCGCTCGACCTCCCCGCCTACCGCGCGCAACGCATCCTGCTGCCGCTCCTCGCCCACCTCGCAGTCCACCCTTGGTGGATCCTGCAAACCTTCGCGCTGCTCAACGTCGCGGCTTGGCTGGCCTTCGGCCATCTCTGGTGGCGCGAGGCCGTGGCGTTGGCGCCCACGCGCGCGCCGTGGCTCTGGCTCGCCGGTGTGCTTTCGCTGGGCGCGCTGGACAGCGTGCGCTGCGCCCTGGTCGACCTTCCGGCCGCGCTGGCGCTGCTCCTCGCCGTTCGCGCCGGGCGCCGCGGCCAATCGGGGCGCGCGGCCGCGTGGCTCGCCGCGGCCGGGCTCATCCGCGAGACGGCCCTGCTCGCCGCGCCGATGCTCACGCACCCATCGCGCTGGCGACTATGGGCCCTACGCGCGCTTTGCGTGCTGCCGGCGGCGGCTTGGTTCGTGTGGTTGCGCTGCAACCTGCCCGCCGGAGCTGGCGGTTTCGCCGGCAACTTCGCCAGGCCGGGGCAAGCGCTCGCCGCCCACCTCGCGCGCTGCGGCTGGGAACTCGGCCACGGCAACCTCGATTCCCGCTACCTGTGGGGACTGATCGGAGCAGTCGGCTTCGCCTACCAGTCGCTTCATGTGATCTTCCTTTGGCGGCGCGACCGAGCCAACCCTTGGCTGCGCGCCACGCTCGCTTTCGCCGTCGGCTTCTGGTTCTTGGGCGACTTCGTCTGGCACGGCTACTGGGCAGTGGCCCGCACCTGCCTGCCGCTCACGTTGGCCTTCAACCTCACCCTGCCCGCGGGCCGCGGCTTCTGGTGGCGCTTCGCCCTCGGCAACGCCTGCCTGTGCCACGCCGTCTACCGGCTGCTGCCCGCGTTCTAGGCTCGCCCCTCCATCGGCGCATCAACCCGTCCCGCTGATTGTAACATTCGCTTGAATCCTCCGCGTCGCCTCCGGCGACCGCGCGCACGCGCACGCACGCGAGGAAAGGGCAAGCAACGAAACGAGGGCTTGAAAAATCCCGCCACGAGCCTAGCGAACAACCCCTTCATGGCCAAAACACTCGTCATCGCCGAGAAACCCAGCGTCGCCGCCGACATCGCCCGCGCCTTGGGCAAGGTCCCGAAGAAAGGCGAGGTTTTCGAGAACGACGAGTATGTCATCAGCTCCGCCGTCGGCCACCTGGTCGAACTCGAGATGCCGGAGGATATCGACGAGAAGAAGTACCGTTTCTGGCGCCTTGAGACCCTCCCGATCATCCCGGGCAAGTTCGGTGTGAAGCCCATCGAGAAGACCAAGGAGCGTTTCCAGCTCCTCAAGAAGCTCATCGCCCGCGAAGACGTCACCACCATCCTCAACGCCTGCGACGCCGGCCGTGAGGGCGAGCTGATCTTCGGCTACATTCTCCAGGCCGCGAAGTGCAAGAAGCCCGTGAAGCGCCTCTGGATGTCGTCGATGACCAACGACGGCATCCGCACCGCCTTCACGAAGATCCGCACCGGCGCCGAGATGCAACCGCTGCAGGACGCCGCCCGTTGCCGCTCCGAGGCGGACTGGCTCATCGGCCTCAACGGCACCCGCGCCGTCACCAAGCGCCTCTTCGGCTCCCGCAAGGGCTCCATGGCCACCGTCGGCCGCGTGCAGACGCCCACCCTCGCCATCGTCATGCAGCGCGAGCGCGAGATCCGCGCCTTCAAGTCGCGCGCCTTCCACCGCGTCGTTGCCACCTTCAAGATCACCGAGGGCGAGTACGAGGGCGTCTACGAGAAACCCGACTTCAAGAAGAACGGCGACGAGCACGACCGCGCCGAGCGCCTCTGGCAGCGCGCCGCCGCCGAGGCCGTGGCCGCCGCCACCGCGCCGGGCGTCCAGGCCGTCGTCTCCGACGAGAGCAAACGCACCACGCAGATCTCGCCGCGCCTCTACGACCTCACCTCGCTCCAGCGCGACGCCAACAACCGTTTCTCCTTCTCCGCCCGCCGCACCCTCCAGATCGCCCAGAGCCTCTACGAGCGGCACAAGATGATCACCTACCCGCGTACCGACTCGCGCGCCCTGCCCGAGGACTACGTGCCCACGGTGAACGCCACCCTCGCCCGCCTCCACGGCGACCTCGCCCCGCACGCCGAGACCGTCATCAAGCACGGCTGGGTGCGCCCGAACAAACGCATCTTCAACAACGCCGAGGTCACCGACCACTTCGCCATCATCCCCACCAACGAGGAGCACGGCCACCTCGACGCCGATGAGCAGAAGATCTTCGACCTCATCGCCCGCCGTTTCGTCGCCATCTTCTTCCCACCCGCGCAGATCGACGTGACGACGCGCACCAGCAAGGTCGGCCCGCACACCTTCCGCAGCGAGGGCAAGGTCCTCGTCGAACCCGGCTACCTCGCCGTCGCCGGCAAGACCGGCTTCGAGGACGGCGCCAAGAGCCTCCCCGCCCTCACCGCGCCCGACGGCCAGCCCCCGCGCGCCGCCGTGACCAAGGTCGACGTGACCGACGAAGCCACCAAGCCACCGCCACGCTACAACGAAGCCACGCTGCTCTCCGCCATGGAGAACGCCGGCAAACTCGTCGACGACGAGGACCTTGCCGACGCCATGAGCGAGCGTGGCCTCGGCACCCCCGCCACCCGCGCCGCCACCATCGAGCACCTCATCGGCGAGAACTACATTTCCCGCGAAGGACGCGAACTCATCCCGACCACCAAGGCCGAGACTGTCCTGGATTTCCTCGGACTCACCAAATGCGACGAGCTCACCTCCCCCGCCCTCACCGGCGAGTGGGAGTTCCGCCTCCGCAAGGTCGAGCAGTCCAAGCTCTCCCGCGAGACGTTCATGGAGAGCATCACCGATCTCACCAAGAAGATCGTCGCCAACATCAAGGAGCACGAGGAGACCGGCGCCCCCACCGACGCGATCTCGCCCAGCGACCACCAGCCCCTCCTCGAGTTCAGCCGCTGGTGGCAGTCGCAGGACGAGGCGCTGCGCATCTACAAGGTGATGAACAACCGCCGTTTCTCCCTCGACGAGGCGAAGGCGCTCATCGCCCACAAGGAGATCGGCCCCTTCGACGACTTCGTCTCCGAGAAGACCGGCAAACGTTTCACCGCCAAGATCGTCCTCGCGAAGGACGAGGAGACCGGCAAGTGGAAGGCCTCGATCGACCTCGGCAACAAGGTCGAGATCGCCGACCTCGCCCCCGTCTGGCGCTCCGAGGCCACCGGCCAGGAACTCTGCGAGACCGCCACGCACTTCATCTGCCGCAAGAAGGCGGATACCGGCGGCTACGAGGAGGTCTTCCGCGTCGGCCGCCTGCTCTGCCGCAAGGAGCTCCCCCGCGAGCAGATCGTGAAGATCGCCGAGTCGGGCAAGACCGACCTTTTCGAGGATTTCATCTCCCGGTTCAACCGCCCGTTCTCCGCCTTCCTCGCCCTCGATCCGAAGGAGGAGAATCCCGGCCGCCGCATCCGGTTCGAGTTTCCTCCGCGCAAACCGCGCGCCGAGGGCGAAGGTGCCAAGGGCGGTCGCAAGCCGAAGACCCCCGTCGACCTCACCGGCGCCGTCGCCATCGGCAAGAGCGAGACCCACGGCGGCGCCGAGATCGTGCAGGCGGGCGACAGCTACTACGTCACCAAGCCGGGCGCCGAGGCCCCTCGCGTCGTTTTCAAGATGGCTCGCGAGATCTGCAAGAAGGAGATCTCGCCCTCCGAGGTCGTCCAACTGCTGGCCAACGGCCGGACCGAGCTCATCGAGGGCTTCACCTCGAAGCGCGGATCGGCCTTCGCCGCCTACCTCGTGCTCTCGAAGAAGAAGGACCGCAGCGAGTTCGAGTTCCCCGAGCGCTGAACCGGCCGGCGACGGCGCACCCCGGGAATAGTTTTGCCCACGCCGCCGCCTGCCGACACTGCTCCGCGATGATCCTCAAGCCGTCCCTGCGCATCGCCGCCACCTATGCGGTGCTCGGCGCGGCCTGGATCCTCGCCTCGGATCGACTCGCGGCGGCTTTGGTGACGGACCCCGCCGTCCTCGTTCGCGTCAACACCCTCAAGGGCTGGGCCTTCGTCCTCGTCACGGCCGGCCTGCTCCATCTCGTCGTCGCACGGCAACTGCGCCGCACCGCCGAGGCCACCGCCGCCCGCACCGCCGCCGAAGCCGCCCGCACCCACGCCGAGGGCCAGCAGGCCCTCGCCCGCGAGGCCGCCAGCGCCGCCGCCCACCGGCTGCTGCTGGCGGGCAAAGCCGCCCACCTCGGCACCTGGGAGTGGGAGATCGCCAAGGACCGGCTCCAATGCGACGAGCCGATGCACCTCCTCTACCAGGTGCAGCCCGGCCAGCGCCCCGCCACCTTCGCCGCCTGGACCGACCTCATCCACCCGGAGGACCGCGAACGCATCCGGAAACTCGTGCAGGCGACGCTCGACGGTCGCCAGGAATATCACACCCAATTCCGCGTCCTTTGGCCCGACGGGCAGGTCCGCCACCTCGAGTCCCATGCGCTCGTCCTGCGCGACAGCGCCGGCCAGCCGCTACGCATGCTCGGGGTGAACTGGGACATCACCGAGCGCGTCCGCACCGAACAACGCTACCGCATTCTCGCCGAGAATGCCGGCGACGTGCTCTGGATCGTCGATCTCGGCACCCGCTGCTACACCTACGTTTCCCCGGCCATCTTCCGCCTGCGCGGCTGCAGGCCTGAGGACCTCGTCGGCCGCCCGCTCGAACACGACCTCTCGGCCGAGTCCATCGCCCTCATCCACCGCCTGCTGCCCGCCCGTTTGGAGGCCTTCCTCCGGGGTGATCCCGCCGCGGTGACGCAGAGCCACGAACTGGAGCAACTCCGGGCCGACGGCTCGACCGTCTGGACGGAGATCGTGACCACCTTCCTGCACAACGACCACGGCGGCATCGACATCGTCGGCGTCACCCGCGACATCGCCCGCCGCTACGCGGCCGAGCAGGCGCTGGCCCGCAGCACCGCCCGCCTCGCGCACGCCGAGGAGATCGCCGGCATCGGCCACTGGTCCATCAACTTCGCCACCGACACCGTCGCCGCCTCCGACAACGCCACCCGGATCTACGGCCTCCCCCCGGCGCCGCACTGGACGTTTGCACAGATCAAGGCGATTCCGTTTCCCGAGTTCCGCGCCACACTCGACGAGGCCCTCCGCGCCCTCATCGCCGGCGAGCGCCCCTACGACCTCACCTTCAAGATCCGCCGGCCGGCCGACGGGGCCATCCGCACCATCCACACCCGAGCCGAATACGATGCCGCAACCAATACCGTCTTCGGCACGATCCAGGACATCACCGAACGCGAGCACACCCTCGCCGCCCTCCGGGCCAGCGAAGCGAAGTTCCGGCTGCTCGTCAGCAACGCCCCCGTCGTCCTGTTCCAGATCGGTGCCGACGGTCGCTTCCGCCTGTCCGAGGGCGCCGGCCTCGCCCGGCTCGGCCTGCGCCCCGGCGAGGTCGTCGGCCGTTCCGTCTTCGACGTCTACCGCGACCACCCGCAGATCGCGGAGCAGATCCGCACCGCCCTCGCCGGCCAGCCCGTCCACGGTAGCATCCAGGTTGGAGATACTTGGTTCGAGATGTTCTACAACCCGATGACCGACGCCGCCGGAACCGTCACCGACATCATCGGCCTCGCCATCGACATCACCGAACGTCGCCACCTGCACGAACAGCTCCTGCGCTCCCAACGCCTCGACAGCGTCGGCCGCCTCGCCGGCGGGATCGCCCACGATCTCAACAACATCCTCGCCCCGGTCCTGATGGCCCCCTCGCTCCTGCGCGAGACGGTCACCGACCCCGCCGCCCACGAGATCCTCGACGCCGTCGAGATCAGCGCCAACCGTGGCGCCGCCATCATCCGCCAACTGCTCACCTTCAGCCGGGGAGGCGGCGGCGAGCGCACCCCCGTCCCACTCGCTCCGATCGTACGCGACATGGTCGCCATCATCCGCGAGACTTTTCCCAAGAACATCGTCACCCGCACGGATCTGCCCCCCGAGCCCTGGCTGGTCGAGGGCGACGCCACCCAGCTCCATCAGGTGCTGATGAACCTGTGCGTGAACTCTCGCGACGCCATGCCCGCCGGCGGCGGTCTCACCATCATCGTCGAGAATGTCGAGCTCGACGACGCCGCCGTCGCCGGCTACCCCGACGCGCGGCCCGGCCCCCATGTGCTGCTCGCCGTGTTCGACACCGGTGCCGGCATCGCCCCCGAACACCTCGACAAGGTGTTCGACCCGTTCTTCACCACCAAGGAGGTCGGGAAAGGAACCGGTCTCGGCCTGGCCACCGCCCTCGGCATCATCCGCGCCCATCGCGGCATCCTCCGGGTCCAGAGCAAGCCCGGCGCCGGCACGCAGGTCCGTGTCTACCTCCCGGCCGTGCCCACCGCCCCTCCGGTCACCCCATCGCCCGAATCCGCTCTGCCGGCCCGCGGCCAAAACGAACTCATCCTCGTCGTCGACGACGAGGACAACGTCCGCCGCATCACGCGACGCCTCCTCGAACACCACGGCTACAGTGTGCTTGTCGCCGGCGACGGGACCGAGGCGCTCGCCCGGTTCCGGCAGCATCGTGCGACCGTTCGCCTCGTGCTCACCGACCTGCTCATGCCCGGCATGGACGGCGTCGCCTTCATCCAGGCGCTCCACCAGATCGATCCCGCGGTCCGCATCATCGCCATGAGCGGCCACGCCCCGGCCGAATCGCCCCGGCCGCCCGGCCCGGAGGTCGTCGCCTTCCTGGCCAAACCCTTCCTCCGTCGCATTCTCCTGGAGACCGTCGCCAGCGCCCTCCGCCCCAGTTGATCCGGCTCGACAGGGTCTTCCGCACGCGTGCTTTGACGTCGGCAAGAATTCCCCCGAGCCTCGCCCCATGCGCCTCGTCGCCATCGCCGTCGTCCGCAACGAAGCCGACATCATCGAGCCCTTCGTGCGCCACACTCTTGCGCTGGTCGACCGGCTGCTCGTCGTCGACCACGCAAGCACCGACGGCACCCGCCAACTCCTCCGTGCGCTCGTCAACGAGGGACTCGCGCTCGACGTCTTCACCGACGAGGTGCTGGCCAACCTCCAGCAGCAACGCTGCCGCCTGCTGCTCGACCGGGCCCGGCTCGACCACGCCGCCGACTGGATCCTGCCGGTCGACGCCGACGAGTTTCTCGTGGCCCCCGACCGCCGCGCGCTCGACGCCGCGCTCCACGCCACACCGCACCCCATCGCCCTACCGCTGCGACACTACTGCGCCTCCCTTGGCGATGACCCCGCCGAAACGAATCCGGTTCGCCGCATCCAGCACCGATCCCCCGTCGCCGCCACGGCCAAGCTCTGCCTGCCCGCGGCGCTTTTCGACGACACACGCATCGTCGTCGGCAAGGGCAGCCACGCCGTCTTCCGCGACGGCATCGCGCTTGCGCCGCACCCCGCGGCCCAGCTCGAGCTCGCCCATTTTCCGCTGCGGTCGCCCGCCCAACAAGCCATCCGGATCGTCACCGGCGAACTCCAGAAACTCAGCCGCGGGCAGGAGTGGCTCGGACTCGACGAACACTATCGCCCCGGTTTCGAGCTGCTGCGGGACTCGCCCGCCGCTTTCGCCGCCAATCTCGCCGCACCGGTCGACGCGCTGATCCACGACCCACTCCGCTACCTGGGGGGCCCGTTGCGATACACCCGCGCCGGCGACGAACCCGCCCGGGCCGTGCGCGCGCTCCTGCCATTTCTTGAGCAATTGGCGGTCTCGCACGGTCGCCTGCTCGACGCCACACCGCCGGAGCAGCGCCCTCCGGCGTCAGACACCCCGTCGCTCCGCCCACTCGACCCATCCGCGGATCTGCCGGCGGCCGCCGACCTCGCGCCAGCGTTCACCGGGTTCAGCGCGATAACCGGCTGGGGAGCCGAGGAGGGACCGATCCCCGAGTCCTTTCTGCCCCGTTTCCATTGGGCCATGGCGCCGGAAACCGTGCTCCAGTGCACCCTGCCGGCGGACACCACCGGCCTCCTCGACTTCGAGACGCTCACTTACTCAGAAGCACAGTGCATGGAGATCGAGTATAACGGCGTCCCGCTCGCCCATATCGACTTTCCTCGTCCGTATCACCGGCTGTACCGCCGGATCCCCCTGCCCGCCGGACCCGCCCCGGGCCGCCTCGTCCTGCGTTTCAACGTGGGCCTGTGCACCGCGCAGGACCCCCGCCGGCTCGCAGCGATCTTCCTGCGCCTGACGATCACTCGATCCTGAGCGGGCCCAGCGTCGCCCAGTCGCGCCGGATGTCGCCGGCCGGACCAGCGAGCACGGCCAGCTCCAGTTCCTCGCCGGCACCGAGCACAAACGTCCAATCGATCGTCTGGGGCCCGCGGTCCCCCGGGAAGTGGGCGGGGTCGAGCCGTCTCCGCGCTACCTCGACGCGGCCACCACCGGCGGCGACGATGGTCGCGACCAGCTCCACACCGTCGGAGGCCTCGTTCTCGCGCAGGTTCTCGTAAGCTCCCGGTTCGAGACCGAACTCGGTGCAAAGCCGATGCGCGCCAGGCGGCACCGCAAACCAAAGCCGTAGCTCGGGATGGGCGAAGAAGCGAGCCACGCCGCCCCCGTCCGGCCACACCGCCGGTGTCGCATACGCCACAAACCGCTCCGGTCTGGGCTGCATCGTGCCGAACAGCTCGCGTTGTCGCGGCGCCAGATCCGGCACCCGCACAACCCGCCCGGTCAACAGCGGCGGGACCGGAGGTCCCGCATACGGCTGCAACTCCCGATAGCGCGAGTTCGGTTCCCGTGTCCGGTCGGCCACCCGCGCCAGCAACCAGTCCCGCTGGTCCGCCCGGGAATACACGTCGAACTCCTCCGTCGTGAGCGCCGGGGTGTCCGCCACTCCGAAATATCCCACCGCGGCCTCGACCAGCGCACGGTTGCTTCGAGCCTTCCCTTTCAGGATGAGCATCCCGATCTTCTCGTCGCGCAGACCTTCGAAAGCCCGTTGCAACCGGGCCGGTTCCCGCTCGAGGTTCTCCATGATCATCAGCGCCCGCCGCCGCGTGTAGTACGGTATGATCGAGCTCCAGTCGTCGCCGGCAACCAGCAGCACGTCCGCGGGAGCCACATACTCGCGCACCATCTGGTGCAGCGCGCTCGTCCCGTCGCTCGGCACGCGCTGTATCTCGAAGTAGCTCCGCAGATACAGGCCGACCTGCAGGCTCAGGACCGCCACGCTCGCCGCCGCTCCGAACCACCGCAGCGACCGTCCCGCCTCGACCACCCGCGCAAGCGCGAGACCGATCGCCGTCAGCAGCAGGAAGGCGATCGCGACGTAGTAGTAGTCGTGCCACGCATAGAGCAGCGGGAACACCGCCTGCACCGCGAAGAACACCGCCACGCAGCCCAGGCCGACCGCCGCACCGCGGAAGCGCGCGAGCCCCAGCGCGCCAACACCGAGCAGCACCGCCCACGGGCCCGCCACGGAGCCGAGGATCAGCTCGCCGTGCAGCTTCCACAACTGGGGATCGAAGCGCCGCCCGACGCCGAAATTGTAGACCGTGAGGTTGGCCGAGACGAGGCACTCCCCGGCCGGGCTCGCGGTCTTCACCGCGTCCGCGAAGTGCAGCCAGACCAGCGTGGCGGCGAAAGGAATCGCGTGCACCCCGGCCAGCCACAGCAGCGTGCGCCCCAGCGGTCCAGCGCCGGAGGCGCGCGTCGGACGGTCCTGCCAGAGCCACCACACGCTCCAGCCCGCCGCCGGCAGGAGGAAGACGAGGTACGTCGTCACCTTGACCAGCCCGGCTCCGACTCCGGCCACAATCGCCACCGCCAGCCAACCGCGGCTCCACCGCTCGCGCGCCTCCACCAACGCGGCGAGGTACCAGGCGCCGAACAGCAACGCCATCGTCTCGATCAGAAACGCCCGCGCGAAAAAGATGTAGATCGGGCTGGTCAGGAGCAGCCCCAACACCGCCAGCCGCGCGGTCGCCGTCTGCCCGAGGCGCCGCAGCAGGAGCATCAGCGCCGGCAGAAAGAGGTAGAAACAGGCGACACTGACCGTCCGGCCCGCCGCGGTGAGCGACAGACCCGTCGCATCGCTCAGCCCCACCACCGTCCACTGGTAGAGGGGGAACTCCATCGGGATCGACCACGGCTTGCCCAGCACCGGCGTCGGATAGGCGAGGGAGAAGTCGCGATCCTGCTGGATGAAGTACGCCGAGATCGCCGTCTGGGTCTGTCGGAACTCGTTGCCGGGCAGGTTCAGGTTTCCCCAGCCGATAGATACCGCCCAGGCGTGCCACGCCAGCAGGCCGAGCAAGACGAACGTGCGCCAAGTGACGGTCCGGCGTCGGCCGGTGTTTTGCTCCGCCGCGCTCATCGGCCCGGGAAGGGTTGTTCGGCCGGTGAGGCGCCGGCGCGTGGGATCGTTCCTGCCATCCATCCAGCAACACCGCACCGCGGGCGGACCGCAAGCCCGCGCTCCCGTCGCCACCGGTATGCCGCGGCGCCGCGCTCAACCGCCCGCCGGCCGCACCTCCAGCACCACGGCGTCGAGCAGGTTCTTCTGCAGGTAGTCGATCGTCGCGAACCCGTACCCACCCGTCCCCCACCGGATGCCCCAGGAGTTTTTGAAGATGAAGCGTAGCCCGTCGGGCCGTCCGTTCTCCGAGTAGTAGCCGACGATCGTCACCGCGTGCGAGCGGTTCTCCAGCGGAGTCTGCTGGCTGAGCACCGCCGAGTGGGACAACGTCCGCCAGTGCGGCCAGCGCAGTCCGACCACCACCGGCACCCCCTCGTTGAGTGCGTGCATGAGGTTGGCGATCTTCACACGGTTGTCCACGCCCGGAACCAGCGACATGGATACCTGGCGGCGGTCGCGCGCGCTCGCCACCACCTCCGCCGCCGGCTCCGGGATCTTCTCCATGCCCAGCCCGAAGGTGTTGGGCATCTCCTGCTGCAGCGGGATGCCGTAGGCGCGCAGCGCCGCGAGCACCTCCTGCAACGTGAACCCGGCGTCGCGCGTGCGCGGGTCGCCGTTCCCGTCGTCCTCCTCGACCACCACCACCCGCTTCTCCCCTGCCGGGATGCCCAGTGTGCGCCGCGTCGCCCAGATCAGGTACTCCTCGGAGAGTTTCTCCGCGCCGCCCTGGGCCGCCGCATTCTGGAACTCCAGCGCGCTGACGACCGCGAAGACCGCGCAACTCGGCCGCAAGCCCTGGCTCTTCGTCCCCAGCTCGAGCTCACGGAACTTCGGCCGCAGATCCACCCCCGCCTGCAGCGCCGCCGGCGTGCCGAAACGCGCCAACGCCCGCCCCACGGGCGTGTCGCTTCCGCCGACCCGGTGGCGCGGCGCGGGCGCCCGCGCCGCGGCCGCCCGCGCCGGCCGCTCGCGCAGCCTCCGCTCGTTCTCCGCCAGCAGCGCCTCGCAGGCCTCCGCCGCCGGATCGTATCCGAACTCCTGCTGAAGCTCCGGCGCCAGCGCGCGCAGCGGCACCTGCGTGATGCCCCCGCGGTGGCTCAACGTCACCGTCGACGCCGAGAGCGAGAGCACCTTTGCCGATTCGTAGACGACCCCTTTCGCCTCCAGCCGGGACCGCGCCCGAATATCCGCACTTCTCATTTTTAGCCCTGATCGTCTAGCGGCTAGGACGGGGCCCTCTCAAGGCCCAAACCGGGGTTCGATTCCCCGTCAGGGCGCCATCTCTCCGAGACTGGCGCGTGTGTGCGCGCTTCATGAAGTCCGGAGCCGGCGTTTCCCGACGCGTTGCGCGCCTTTCCGTGCCCGGTGTCACCAAAGCCCCACCGGCCCCGCTTTCCTTTTGCCTGCGCCGCTGCCCGCGGCCACGGTGGCGCCCTCCTCCGATGCCACGCCTCAGCCGCCAGCAACTTGTCTCGCATCTCCACCGCCGGCTCCGCTGGACCGACCTCGACCCGGCCTACCTGCGCCGCCTCGTGGCCCTCGCCCGCGACGAAGACCTCGCCGGCGCCGGCCTGCGCCGCCGGCCCCGCCACTCCGGCGATGCCACCACACTCGGCCAGCGCCTCACCGGCCGCGGCACCGCCGACCTCGTCGCCCGCGAGGACCTCGTCGTCTGCGGCCTCGGCCTCGTCCCGCTCGCGCTCGCCGCCTACGGTCGCGGCTGCACCGTGAAACCCCGCGTGCGCGACGGCGCCCGCGTCCCCGCCGGCACCGTCGTCGCCACCCTCGCCGGCCCCTCGCGCGTGCTGCTCCCCGCCGAGCGCCCGCTGCTCAACTTCCTCCAGCGCCTCTCCGGCATCGCCACCGCCACGCGCCGCCATGTCGACGCCCTCGGCGACAGCCCGACCAAACTGCTGGATACGCGCAAGACCACCCCCGGCTGGCGCATGCTCGAGAAGTACGCCGTCGCCTGCGGCGGTTCCTGCAACCACCGGCTCGGCCTCTTCGACCGCGTGATGCTCAAGGACAACCACCTCGCCGCCGCCGGCGCCACCGCGGGCGAGCGCCTCGCCGCCGCCGTCCGCCGCGCCCGCGCCGCCGCGCCCGACCTGCCCATCGAGGTCGAGGTCGACGCCCTCGCCCAAATCCCGCCCGTGCTCGCCGCCGGCGCCGACATCATCCTGCTCGACAACTTCACCCTGCCCCAACTGCGCGAAGCCGTCGCCCTGATCGGCGGCCGCGCCTTCACCGAGGCCAGCGGCGGCGTGAACCTGAAAAGTCTCCCGTCCCTCGCCCACCTCGGCCTCGACTTCATCTCGACCGGCGCCCTCGTCCACCACGCCGTCTGGATCGACATCGGCCTCGACTGGCGCCCGTAGTCGCCACCAACCGGTTGCGCCGCACCGTCCACCGCCAGCCGCCCACTGCCCACCGCCCACCGGTCACCGTCAACCGGTTACTGCCCACCGTTCCCATGCCCCGTCCCGCCACCGAGATCGAAGCCGCCCTCCTGCGCGAGTTCCTCGCAGCCGGCGACGGCTGCGTCTCCGGCGCCGCGCTCGCGAAGGTTGTCGGGCTGAGCCGGGTCGCCGTCTGGGGGCACCTGCACCGGCTGGAGGCGCAAGGTTTCGCCTTCGCGGCCGTGCACAGCCGCGGCTACCGGCTCACCGCGCGCCCCGCCTCCCCGAGCGCGCCGCTGCTCCGGGCCCTGTTGCCCGACGCCCCGCCGCTGCTGTACCTGGACAGCGTCGACAGCACCAACGAGGAGGCCGGCCGCCAGCTCGCCGCCGGCCGCGCGGCGCCGTTCATCGTGCTCGCCGCCGCGCAGACCCGCGGCCGCGGCCGCTTCGGTCGCGTGTGGCACAGCCCGCCGGCCGCCGGCAACCTCTACCTCTCGTTCGCCTTCCGCCCCGCCCTGCCGCCCGACCGGATGCACCTGTTCACCCTCTGGATGGGACTCAATCTCTGCGACCTCCTCGCCGCTCAGACCGGCACCACGCCGCAGCTCAAGTGGCCCAACGACCTGTATTTCGGCCCGCGTAAGTTCGCCGGCATGCTCACCGAGGCGCGCATCGACGCCGACACCATCCGCGAACTCGTCTTCGGCCTCGGGCTCAACGTCGCCACGCCCGCCTCGGTTTGGCCCCGCGAAGTCGCCGCCCGCGCCACCACCCTCGCCCGCGAGGCCGGCCGTCCCCTCGATCTCAACACCATCGCCGCCGCCGTCATCGCCCGCGTCCTCGCCGCCTCCGCGCAGTTCGCCGCCGGCGTACCGCACGGCGCGATCGCCGCCCTCTGGCCGCGCCACGACCTGCTCGCCGGCCGCACCGTCACCGTGATGCAGGACGACGAGACCCACACCGGCACCGCGCGCGGCATCGACGCCGACGGCGCCCTCCTGCTGCGCCTCCCCACCGGCCGCACCCGGCGCTTCCGCGCCGGCGAAGTCACCCTGCGCCCGGAGTAGCAGCCGCCCGGCGCGCCGCTTTGCCCCGCGGGAGCCGGCGCCGCGCGCCCGCCATTGGCCCCAGAAACCCCTTGGCGTGGCCTCGCCCGGCGCCCTACACTCCGGGTTTCCGATGAGCGCCCCAGCGCCCGAATACACCATCGAAGTCCGTCAGCTCGTCAAAGCCTACGCCGGCGTCACCGCCGTCAACGGCATCTCGTTCACCGTGCGCCGCGGCGAGGTGATCGGCTTCCTCGGGCCCAACGGCGCCGGCAAGAGCACGACGATGCGCATCCTCACCGGGTTTCTCCCGGCGACCTCCGGCTACGTGAGCGTGTGCGGCGTGCCGGTCGCCAGCCGGCCCGAGGACGTCAAACGCCACATCGGCTACATGCCGGAGAACAACCCGCTGCCCGAGGA
>JAGVUB010000123.1 GCA_019136515.1 Verrucomicrobiota bacterium | reverse complement strand
GCATCGGCTCGAGCTCGGCTGTGCCTCCACCCGGAGCGCGGCGCCGGCGTTGTCGGAGGCTTCGCCGAGGCGCCGATTTTGCATCGGTGCGGCCGACCGCTTGCGGTGCGGGCCGCTTCGGCGTTGCATGCCGGTCGCACCCCCCTCCGCGCATGAAACTCCTCTTCGTCGGCGGTACCGGAAACATCAGCACCTCCTGCAGCCGGCTGGCCCTGGAACTTGGCCATGAGCTCTGGCTTCTGCATCGGCCCGGGCGACCGGGCATCGCCGGCGCACGCGAACTCCGCTGCGACATCAACGACGAGACCGCCGCCGCGGCCGCGCTGGCACCGCATCGGTTCGACGCCGTGGTGCAGTTCATCGCCTTCAGCCCGGCGCAGATCGAGCGCGACCTCCGGCTCTTCGCCGGGCGCTGCGGGCAGTACGTCTTCATCAGCTCCGCCTCGGCCTATGCCAAGCCGCGGACCTTCGCGCCCACGACCGAGCGCACGCCGCTGGAGAATCCGCGCTGGCAGTATTCGCGCGACAAGATCGCCTGTGAGCAGGTGCTGCGCGCCGCCGGGGTGGCGAAGCTGCCATATACGATCATCCGCCCGTCGCTTACCTACGACACCGTGATCCCGCTGCCGATCGGCGGCTGGACGGATTTCACCACCGTCGAGCGCATGCGTCGCGGTCAGCCGGTGGTCGTGCCCGGCGACGGCACCAGTCCGTGGACGATCACCCATGCCGAGGACTTCGCGCAGGGGTTGCTCGGACTGCTCGGCAACCCCGCCGCGTACGGCGAGGATTTCCAGATCACCTCTGACGAGGCGCTCACGTGGGACGAGCTTTACACGCAGACCGCGCAAGCCGCCGGCGTGGCGCAGCCGCGGCTTGTGCACATTCCCTCCGAACTGCTGGTCGCGTGGAACCCGGAGCTCGAGGGGACGTTGCTCGGCGACAAGTCGCACACCGCGATCTTCGACAACTCGAAGCTCAAGCGCTTGGTGCCGGGTTTCCGGTCGCGCATCGCCTACCGCGACGGCATCCGTCGCACGCTGGCGTGGTTCGACGCCGATCCGGCCCGCCGCCGGCTCCCGCCGGAGCGCGACGCCTTCATCGACCAAGTCCTCGCCGCCTACGCGCGGGCCTGGCCGGAGGGGCGGATCGGGTGAATCACCGAGGGGCGCTGTCTGTGGCGCCCCTCGGTGGGGGCCAGTTCAGAACGTCAGCCGCAGGCCGGCGGAGAGGCTCCGGCCGGCGAGTGGGGCGTACTCTTTGAGGAACGAAACGTGGTTGCGCACCTCGTCGTCGGCGAGGTTCGTGCCGCGCAGAAACACGAGGTACTCGACGCGACCGACCACGAAGCGGTACCCGAGGTCGGCGGAGACGAGCGTGTATCCTGACGTCTCTTCCTCGCCGGGAGCGGTGCGGCGTTGGGCGGAGGCGCGGATGACGTCGATCCCGGCGGTGAGAGCGCCGCCGCGGTAGTGCAGCCCGGCGAGGAAGCGGTGCGGCGGGATGCGCGGCAGCGGCTGGTCGTCGTCGAGCTGGGTGGCGCGCACCCAGTCGGCGCCGAGGCGCAGGTCGAGCGCGTGCGCTTTGCCCTCGTGCAGGTGCCACCAGGTCTCGATCTCGCCGCCCTCGAAGCGGGCATCGCGGGCGACGAACGCGTACACGGGCAGGCCGTCGGCGGTGGCGCCGGTGGGCTGCTCGAAAATGTAGTCGTCGAAGCGGCTCCGGAAAACGGTGACGACGCCGGTGACGAAGCCCGCGCGGCGGCGCAGCGAGAGCTCGACGGCGGTGGCGCGCTCGCGGTCGAGGGTGGGATCGCCAAGCTCGTAGGCGGCGGTGGCGGCGTGGGGGCCGTCGGCGAAGAGCTCGGTGGCGCTGGGCAGGCGGGTGGTGCGGGCGACCGAGGCCGTGAGGCCCCAATTTTCGGCGAACGACCACACGGCGCCGAGGGAGCCGCTCACGCCGTCGAAGGTGCGGGCGGCGAAACCGGAGGAGGCGACCGGGGCGACGCGCTGGTGTTCGTAGCGCGCGCCGGCCTGCCAGGCGACGGGACCGGTGACGAGTTCCTCGAAGAGGAAGCCCGCCCAGTTGGTGGTTTTCACCGTGGGCAGGTAGGCTTTGTCGCCGGAGGCCTCGAGTTCGGTGAACTGATACTGGGTGCCGAGCGCGCCGGTGAGGTTGCCGCACTCCTGCTGGGTGAGCTCAAGGCGGCCTTCGTGGCCGGTCTGGTCGAAGCGCGTGCCGACGGAATCGCCCTCGAGTTCGCTGTGGTCGTAGTCGGCGAAGGCGAGCTCGAGATCGGCGCGGGCGAACGGCCCGAAGGGCTCCGTGACGGCGCCGCGCACATCGACGCGGCGCTGGTGCAGATCGCTGCGGACCGGCTCGGCCGTGTGGTCGTGCTCTTCGTGGGATTCGTCTTCGTCGTGGCCTTCCTCCTCCTCGGGGTCGTGCACGTGGCCGCCGGGCGGGATGCCGAAGAGCGTATTGTGGGCGGTGAAGGCGGCGCCGAGGTATCCTGCGCGCCAAAACCACGTGCCGCCGGCCGACCAACCTTCGCTGTCGATCGCGGTGTTGGGCACGCGCCCGAAGATGGGTTCGGCCTCGTGTTCATGCTCCTCGCCCTCCTCATGCTCGTGCGCGGTTTCGTCGTGCTGGTGGAGGTTGGTGCCGGGGATGTGGAGGTCGCCGGTGCGGCGGGCGAAGACGCGGGTTTGCCACGCGAAGTTGGCGGCGCCGCCGTTGAGCAGGAGGGCACCGGCGCGTTCCTCGTCGGCGGTGTTGCCGCGCAGTTCGGTGCGGCCGGAGACCGCCGCGGTGGCGCGCTCGGTGGGCACGCGTCCGTCGAGGACGTTGACGACGCCGCCGATCGCGGCGCTGCCGTAACGCAGGGTGGCGGGGCCGCGCACGACCTCGATGCGATCGGCGAAGAGCGGCTCGGTGCCGA
Source organism: Verrucomicrobiota bacterium (assembly GCA_019136515.1). Lineage (GTDB taxonomy): Bacteria > Verrucomicrobiota > Verrucomicrobiia > Opitutales > Opitutaceae > CAJCBL01. Next base: position 24,217 of record JAGVUB010000123.1, on the reverse strand, counting down.
TGCCGTGGTCGGGGCTGATGTTGGAGACGTCGAGCGTGCCGACGCCGTTTTCGAGCACACGCACGCGGTCGCCGCCGATGCCGCGGATCACGGGGCGGCTGACGCCAGGGCCGAAGTCGGTGGCGGCGACGCCGACTTCGCCGGCGAGAGTGGCGCCGAGCGTGCCGCGTTGTTGTGCGGCGAGGCTTTGGCCGGTGAGCACGGCGGTGGATTGGGCGAGGTCGGCCTGACTGCGGGTGCGGCGACGAGGGCGGAGAAGTTCGCGGCGGCGAGGGCCGCTGCGAGTTGAAGTGAGACGGAAGGACGGGAGAGCGGTCGGAAAGTGGACATGATGATTCGAGTTTGAGGGCATGCGGCAGCCGCAGCGGGTGCCGGGTGCACGAGTGTTCGGCCGGCGCACACAGCGGTGCAGCGCGGACGGCGCAGGACGGGACGCGGGTTCGAATCAGACCCGGGGCGGTCCGCAGGGCGGGGGGAGGCGCAGCGCGGGCGCGGCGTCAATGAGCCGTGCGACCGCGGCCGGAAGTTCGCGGTGTGCGAGCCGGACCGGCGCCGCGAGGGCGGGCGCCGGATCGAGCGGCACGAGGCCGTGGGCGAAGAGCGTCGCGGCGCAGGTTGTGGACTCGCATTCGCCGTCGTGATGCGCGTGCGCATGCAGGCGCGGGGAGACTGCTGCCAGTCCGACGCCGAACACCGCAAACACCAGCAGGGCGGCGCAGAGGCGCAGCCGGAGCGGGAGCGGGCGGTGTGGTGCGGCGGACATGGCGGGTGTTGCGCGTTGGTTATAGCGGATGCGTCAAGGGGGGCGGATGTGCTGGCGCGCGAGTGTTGCCGGGGACTCGTTCCCGCCTCGGGGCTTGCCTGCGACGCGGGTTGGCGGCACGACTTTCGGCTCCATCCCGGACACAACCCTTACCATGTCGCAACCCTCCGCCACTCCTCCCACCGGCACCAAAGGCTGGGTCTCCTTCCGTCCCGAACTCAAGGTGCTCGACTGCACCGTGCGCGACGGTGGTCTGATGAACGACCACAACTTCCCGCTCGAGTTCGTCCAGGCCATCTACCAGGCCGACGTCGCGGCCGGCGTCGACTACTTCGAGATCGGCTACAAGGGCATGGCCAGCATGTACCCGAAGGACAAGTTCGGTGTGTGGAAATGCTGCTCGGAGGACGACATCCGCCGCGTCGTCGGCGACCAGCGCACGGGCACGAAGGTCTCGGTCATGGCCGACGCCGAGCGCACCGACTACAAGCACGACATCCTGCCGCGCGAGAAGAGCATGGTCGACATGTACCGCGTGGCCACCTACATCCACCAGATCCCGGCTGCGCTCGAGATCGTCAACGACGCCCACGACAAGGGCTACGAGACCTGCCTGAACATCATGGCCGTGTCGACCGTGCCGGAGAGCGAGCTGGAGAGCGCGCTCGAGGTGATCGTGCAGTCGCCGGTGAAGGCCCTCTACGTCGTCGACAGCTTCGGCACGCTCTACAGCGAGCAGATCCGCGACCTCGTGCACCGTTTCCAGAAGCACACCAAGCCGGCGGGCAAGGAGATCGGCATCCACACGCACAACAACCTCCAGCTCGCCTTCGCCAACACGATCGAGGCGATCGTGCTCGGCGCGAACTATGTCGACGCCAGCATCGGCGGGCTCGGCCGCGGCGCGGGCAACTGCCCGATGGAGCTGGCGCTGAGTTTCCTGCACAATCCGAAGTTTCAGATGCGCCCGATCCTCGAGGCGCTGCAGAAGAACGTGGAGCCGATGCGCGAGGAGCTGCGCTGGGGCTTCGCGATCCCGTACATGCTCACCGGCTACCTCAATCAGCATCCGCGCACCGCGATGAAGTTCATGGAGGGCGACAACTTCCGCGACATCGTGAAGTTCTACGACGAGGCCATCGCCGAGCCCTGAGCCGGTCCGGCGAGCGGCGGGTGCCGGCGGCGCCGGCCGCCACGTCTGCCGCTTTTCCCGAGGCGCGCCGCGAGACCGGTGCGCCTTTTTCGTCGCCCGTTGTCGGCGCGCTTCCACACTGCCAGCACCTCCAACCCTCTCCCCCCCCCCGTGCATCTCCGCATCAAACGCCTCACCCCCACCGCCAAGCTTCCGGTGCGCACCACCGCGCACGCCAGCTGTTTCGACATGTACGCCGACATGGACGGCACCATCGCCCCCGGCGAGCGGCTGCTGGTGAAGACCGGGCTCTCCGTGGCCGTGCCGCCCGGATACGAGGTGCAGGTGCGCAGCCGCAGCGGGCTGGCGCTCAAACACGGCGTAATGGTCCTCAACTCCCCCGGCACGGTCGACGCCGACTACCGCGGCGAGGTGGGCGTGATCCTCATGAATTTCGGCAAGGATCCCTTCGCCTTCGCGCGCGGCGAGCGCATCGCCCAGATGGGCGTGTACCCGGTGGTCATGTGCCCGGCCGAGGAGGTCGAGACGCTTGACGAGACGGCCCGCGGCGCCGGCGGTTTCGGCCACACCGGCCGCTGAGGCTGCGCGGTCGTCCGGCGCCACAAACCGCGCTCGCTCCGCATCGCCCCGTTTCCCACGCTCGCGCGTTCATCCCGCTCCCCCATCATGTTCAACGGCAAGAAAGTCGTGGTCGTCATGCCGGCGTACAACGCCGAGAAGACCCTGCGCGCCACCTACGACGAGGTGATGGCGCAGGGCGTGGTGGATCTCGTGATCCTCGTCGACGACGGCAGCCGCGACCGCACCGTCGAGCTGGCGCGCACGTTGCCGCAGATGCTCGTCCATGTGCACGAGCGCAACCAGGGCTACGGCGGCAACCAGAAGAGCTGCTACCGCCTCGCGCTCGAGCAGGGCGCCGACGTGGTCGTGATGGTGCACCCGGACTACCAGTACACGCCGCTGCTGCTGCCCGCGATGGCCTCGATGATCGGCAACGGTCTCTACCACTTCGTGATGGGCTCGCGCATTCTCGGCGGCCACGCGCTGCGCGGCGGCATGCCGTGGTGGAAGTACATCGCCAACCGCGGGCTCACCGCGGTGCAGAACCTCCTGCTCGGTGCCAAGCTCTCCGAGTACCACACCGGCTACCGCGCCTACTCGCGTGAGTTGCTCGAGAAGCTCGACCTCTCGGCGAACTCGGACGATTTCGTCTTCGACAGCGAGTTCATCGCGCAGGCGCTCTGGCTCGGCTATCCGATCGCCGAGGTGAGCTGCCCGACGAAGTACTTTCCGGAGGCGTCCTCGATCAACTTCCGCCGCAGCGTGATCTACGGCTTCGGCTGTCTGCGCGTGGCCGGCCGGTACTTCCTGAGCCGCAAACTCGGCCTGAACCAGCCGTCGTTTCTGGCCGTGCTGAAGCGGTGAAGGCAACTCGCCGGGCGGACCTTCGGCTGATGTTGGGAGCGGATCGCCGGACCCGGGGTTGGTGACCCCGGCCGAACCGGACACGATCAATCTGGAACGCACGAACCCAGGAACGGAGCTCGGAAGCACGGAATGGGTAATGTGGAAACCAGGAAAGCGGGAACGGAGAGGGGAAGGTGCTGGTGCCAGCGCTAGCGTCCGGGCGCCGAGAAAGCTCTTTCCGCAGCGAAGGTCTGTGACTACCGTTTGGCGACGAAGGCTGATCCATGCGCCCCGGATCGTTTCTGAACCTCCTGTTGGTGATCACCGCGTCATTCGGCGCCGGCGGAGCTGCATGGGCGGAGGATGCGGACCACATCACGCTTGGGCCGATCACGACTTCCGATTCTAGGGCAGCGAACGCCATTCGCTGGCTTCGGCCCAGCGACCCGGGCTTTCTCGAGTGGTGGCTGGACCGTTGCGGGTTGAAACCCCTTACGGCGGAGCTGCCGGCCCCCGGCGAGGAGCGCTTCCGTTTCCTTTGGCAGCGAAGTTTTCACCGGGCCGCGCTCTTCGAGCTGCGTTTCGCCTCCGACGGCACCGGCGTGTATGAGGCGAAGCTCTGGGAGAAGACTCCTGAGGGCGGGCGCTGGGTGGTGCAGCGCACCGTGAAGCTGGGTGCCGAAGCTCGCGATCTCCATCGCCGCGGCTTGGAGCGCCTTGGCTTCTTCGCCTTGCCGTTCGACGACGGCCGCCAGGGACTCGATGGCGCCACGTGGCTCTTCGAGGCGCGCGAGGGTTCCCGCGCCAACGCCGTGCATCGCTGGTCGCCCGCCCCAGGCCCGTTGCGCGGATTCGGCGAATCGTTGATCGAGATGGCGATTCCGAGCGAGTTCCTGCCGATCTACTGATCCACCTCCCGAATCCGATGACACGTTGCCTTCTCCCGGTTCTCTTCTTCGCGTGGAGCCTTTGTGTCGCCGGAGCGCGTCCCGAATTTGTTCTCGCGACTGACACCGCTGGAGGGCGCCTTCAGTGGTGCGGCCATACGGTTGCTCCATGCGCCGACGCGCCGGTGCCGCCGGGCGACCACATCGTCGAGGATCCGGCCGCGAAGGTCCTGAGCCTCGGTCTGCATTGGATCACCACACCCGATGCCACGACCGGCGAGTGTTTGGCTGTCACCTACTATTGGCGAGTCCCCGAATCCGAACTGGCGGCCCCGCGATACCGCGTCGGCGTTGAACGAGTCGGCCAGGCGGAGATTGTCTTTGTTCTCACCCCGGAGTCCGGGGCTGTCGTTGCCGCGCGGAGCCCGCGCTGCGCACTCGAAAAGGCGTTCTGCGGGAAACTCGAGGATGTGGCGAAACACCTCTCCTTGATCGACATGCCGACGCTGCTCAAGGCGGTTGAGGCGGGCGAGGGGGGAGCAGGCGTATCACTGCGCGGAGAGTGAGCCGACGGGATCGCCGTAGAAGATGCCGCGGCCGCCGGTGGCGAAATAGACGCGGCCGAAGAGTCGGGGATCTCCGGTTACGTGCCCCAGGGCGCCGAACTGATGCGCGTCGTCGTTGATGCGGAGCCACGTGGCGCCGCCGTCGGTCGAGCGGAAGAGGCCTTTCGTCGGGCCGAGCTTGCCGACGAGGTAGAGCGTGGACTGCGTGCCGCCGGGTGCCGGCGCGCCGAAACCGAGCGAGTATGCCTCGGCGGGGCCGGCGAGGCGGGCGAAGCTCGCGCCGCCGTCGGTCGAGCGGAAGAGCCCGGACTCGCGCGAGGCGAGCCAGAGTTCGCCGGCGCGGTCGGGTGCGGTGTAGAGCAGGCCGGCGGGCGGGCGCCAGCGGGGCTGGCCGTCGCCGGGGGCTTGTTTGGCCAGTCCGGTGGCGCGGGCGGCGAAATGCGCGGCGCTGTCGGTGCTGGCGTAGAGCGTTCCGGTCGCCGGATCGTAGGCGTAGAACGTGGCGGCGTCGGCCGGATCGGCGATCACCCGGAGGCCGGCCGGCAGGCCGGCGCAGGCGGTCCAGGTCGCGCCATGGTCGCGGGTGAAGTGCGGAGTCAGCGGTTCGCCGACCCACGCCGCCGAGCCGGTGGCGCCGGGCTTGGGCTGGCCGCGCGGTGTCCAGACGATGGAGGCACCGTCGGCCGAGAGCGCGATGCTGCCGGCGCCCGCGCTGCCGGGCGGCTCGCTGGCGAGCGCGGCCCACGTAGCACCGCTGTCGGCCGACCACGCGGCGCGGATCTCGGCGGTACGGTTGCGGATGGTGCCGGAGCGCACGAGGTTGGTGGGCTTCGCTCCGGCGAAGGCGATGCTCTCGGAGTTGGCGAAGCGCGGCGGTGGGGTGAACTGGAGTTGCGGGCGGTCGAGCTCGTCGTGCCGGTAACCGTCGAGGTCGCCGATCGCGCTGATCAGATGCGGCCCGACGGGCGGACTGATCAGGCCGAGCGGCACGGTCTCCTCCAACCCCTCGTCCTGGAACCACCACGCCACGGCGGCGCCGGAGTCGGCGGCGGCGAGATTGCGCGAGGCCCAGATGCCGTAGCCGGTGGTGAAAAGCGCGTGGTCGGAATCGAACGGATCGATCTTCACGTCGCTCATCCAGTGCGGCGTGTGGTGTTCGGTCCAGCTAGCGCCGGAATGGTCCCAGGTGGAGGTCGCGAGCAGAGGGCGCCACGTGCGGCCGGCGTCGGTGCTGCGGTAGATTTCGTCGTGCGGCTCGAAGCGGCAGAAAGTGGAGGCGAGGATCGTGTCGGGGTGCGCGGGGTCGACCGTGACCGCCCCGTAGCCGAAGCCGGTGCGCGGTTTCCCGTCGCCGCGGGCGGGGGTGATGTCGGTCCAGACGCCGGTCGTCGTATCGAATTTCCACACGGCACCGTCGGTCATGGTGTTCGGGCCGGGGTCGTTGCCGTGGCTGGCCGGGGACGGGCAACCAGGTGGCGCCGGCGTCGGTCGAGCGGAAGAGCGCGGTCTCGCGGGTGGAAACGGCGGCGTAGAGCGTCGGGGTGGGTTGGCCGGCCGTGCCGTCGCGCGAGTCGAAGAGGATCCAGACGATGCCGACCATCTGCGGGCGCTGGGGATCGCCGGAGTCGGCGGCGGGCGTGGTGGCGACGGCGGGAAACGAGCCGACGCGCGCCCAGGTGGCGCCGCGGTCGGTGCTGCGCCACAGGCCGGCGTCGCGCGAGCCGAGGAAAAGGATACGGCCGTCGTGCGGGTCGACGGCGAGACGCTCGCCGTTGCCGCGGCCGGCCTCGTTGCCGCCGAGCTTGAAGGGCAGTCCGGTGCGCTGCCAGGTGGCGCCGCGGTCGGCGGAGCGGAGCAGGGCGGCGGCGGGCATCTCGGGCCGGTTGTAGATGCCGGCGGCGAGGTAGACGCGGTCCGGGTCGGCGGGATCGAGCGCGAGGCCGTCGATGCCGGTGAGGTGCCAGTCGTCCATCCCGAGCCAGTCGGTGATGGGAATCCAGCGTGCGGATGCGGCGTCCCAGCGGTAGGCGCCGCCGACGTCGGTGCGCGCGTAGCAGAGCCCGCGTTCGGCCGGGTGGAAGGCGAGGCCGGTGACGAAGCCGCCGCCACGGATCTGGACGTTGCGGAAGGTGTAGGGGGCGGAGGCAGTTGGTGCGGGAAACGTGGCGGCCGGCAGAAACAGCAGGGCAAGAGTTGTGCCGAGGGTGCGCAGAAGGGGGGACAACATATCGGGCAGCCTGTTGGGAGTTGGGTCCGATTCGGAAGGGCAAAGTTCGCCGCTCTGCTGGCGGTGCCACGTGTTTCGCGACATTGATAAATCGCGCAAGGCCGAACTGGCGCTCGGCGCCTGCGCCGTGATTCTGGCGGCACATCCGCACCTGCTCCCTCCCTGCCCGCCGCCCTTGATTTAGGATCCGCTTCAAACCTTAAATACCTCGCTCTGGCAGCCCTCAGCCTCGTATCACAGTGTCAGCTCTCGCTCCGGACCGAGTGTCACCATCGCCGGATCGAACCATGAAAAAGCTAAGCAAATCCTTGTTTGCCCTCGTGCTGCTGTTCTCCGCTGCGGCCGCCGCCCGCGCGCAGCCTGCGCACTATATCGAAGGCACCCACTACGCAGCGATCGACGAGCCCGTCCGCACGGTCGCCCCGGACAAGATCGAAGTCATCTACATATTCTCTTACGGCTGCCAGCACTGCTATAACTTTGAGCCGCTGCTCGACAGCTGGGTCGCGAAGCTGCCATCCGACGTCGTGTTCGCCCGCAGCCCGGGCACGCTGGATCAAATGATGAAGACCCACGCCCAGATCTTCTACACTGCGAGGGAGCTGAAGGTTCTCGATCAGATCCACGGCGATGCCTTCAACGAGATCCACCAGCGGCGAAATTCTCTGCAGTCTCCGGACCAGATCCGTGCTCTGTTCGTTGCGCGGGGCGTCGTCGCCGCCACCTTCGACAAGGCTTGGGTCTCGTTCCAAGTGAGTTCGTCCGTCCGTCAGTCCGATACACGCATGCGCGCTTGCGGCGTGCGCGTCCTGCCGCACCTGATCGTCAACGGCAAGTATCGCATCACGACCGGCGTAAGCGTGCCGACTCAAGCGGACATGTTGAGAGTGGCTGGATTCTTGATCGAGAAGGAGCGAGGCAGGTAGATTGCTCCGGCTTCTATCTGATAGGGCGTGGGTGCGTGGCGGGTCGACCGATGCGACGCGTTTCCCTTTCCCTTCGGTTGTTGTGCGGCATGGCTCTGGCCGCGGGCGCGGTGCGGTCGATTGCGCGACGTTTTCTTCCTTGGTTCGGCGGCGGTGGCGCGGTGGAGTGGCGGTGCGATGGAGCAATACCACCAGCTACTCCGCCTCGTCCTCGAGAAGGGCCGCCTCAAACCCGACCGCACCGGCACCGGTTGCTACTCGGTCTTTGGCGCACAGGCGCGTTTCGATCTGCGCACGAGCTTCCCGCTGCTCACGACCAAGAAGCTCCACCTGCGCTCGATCATCCACGAGTTGCTCTGGTTCCTGCAGGGCGACACCAACATCGCCTACCTCCACGCCAACAACGTCACCATCTGGGACGAGTGGGCCGACAAGGACGGCAACCTCGGCCGCGTGTACGGCGCGCAGTGGCGCGACTGGCGCCGACCCGACGGCACCTCGGTCGACCAGATCGCGCGGCTGATCGACGGCTTGAAGCGCGACCCGAACAGCAGGCGACACATCGTCACGGCGTGGAACCCCGGCGAGATCGAGCAGATGGCGCTCACGCCGTGCCACGCGATGGTGCAGTTCTTCGTGGCCGACGGGGTGCTCTCCTGCCAGCTCTACCAACGCAGCGCGGACCTGTTCCTCGGGGTGCCGTTCAACATCGCCTCCTACGCGCTGCTCACGCTGATGGTGGCGCAGGTGTGCGGGCTGAAACCGGCGGAGTTCGTGCACTCCTTCGGCGACCTGCATCTCTACTCGAACCACCTCGAGCAGGCGAAGCTCCAGCTCTCGCGCGAGCCCCGAGCGTTGCCCACGATGGCGCTGAATCCGGAGGTCAAAGACATCTTCGGCTTCCGCTTCGAGGACTTCACGCTTTCCGGCTACGACCCGCACCCCGCGATCAAGGCGCCGATCGCGGTGTAGGTTTTGCGCAGCGCAGAACCTTGGTGTGCAAGCACGCTCCACCAGATGAAGAGCAACACTCCCGGCCGCGTTCTCGAATTTCGTTCTCCGTGACTTCTTCCGCCACTCCGCACTCCGCACTCCGTGATCCGCACTCCGTGGGACCGCGTTTCATTGCCATCGTCGCGATGGCGGAGAATCGCGTGATCGGGGCGGGCAACAAGCTGCCGTGGCACCTGCCCGAGGACTTCAAGTGGTTCAAGCAGCAGACGCTTGGGAAGACGCTGCTCATGGGCCGCAAGACGTTCGAGTCGATCGGCCGGCCGCTGCCGGGGCGCACGACGCTCGTGCTCAGCCGCTCCGGCGCGGCGCTCCCCGGGGTGACGGTGGTCCGCTCGCTCGGTGAGGTCGCCTCCGCCGCGCCGTCGGCCGCGGAGATCGTGGTCTGCGGCGGCGCGGAGATCTACCGGCTCACCCAGCCGCTCTGGCAGGAAGTTTTCGTGACGCGGGTGAAACGCGCCGTCGCAGGCGGCGACGCGTTCTTCCCGGAGTTCGAAGGTGCGTTTGGCGCGCCCGAGGTCGTGCGCGACACACCGGAGTTCACGATCCTGCACTACCGACGCTGAGCTTTTGTGCGATCCGCGAGTCTCGCGTGATGGTCGGATCGAAGACGCCGTGCATGTGACGAAGGCCGCCAAGGCTTTCGCCTGAGCCAGGCAGGTCGAGCGAGGTTCCGCGCGGACTGGCGGCCCCCCTGGTGAAGCCGTCGGCTTGTGGGTCTGTCGGGTAGGTCCGGTCTCCAACCGGACGCCCTTGGTTCCAGCCACTGTCGCCAGCTCATGCTTGGTGGGGTCCAGTCGGAGACTGGACCTACGTGCCAAATGCATCGGCTCGATTGGCCGTAGCGGATCGAAGTCCTGCGAGTTTCGCCACCACGGTTCGCGGGACTTCTCACCCGGAGTGCGTTTAGCGGGATCACCGCTCCCGGCCACAACCGGAAGCGGTGCGCGCACGGGCCTACTTGACGGACTGCTTGGCGAGCGAAACTAGATCCTCGCCGCCGTGGAGGATGTGCAGGCGGTAGGAGTAGGTCATCGGCCAGGGCGTGAGGCGGAACGGGGCGTGCGGCATCGCGCCCCAGGAGTCGTCGCCGCCGAGGCCGCGCTGCTTCAGGTCGAGGTTGAGCGTGACGGTGTCGCGGTCGGGCAACTGGTAGCGGTAGAAGTTCTCGTGCTGGGTGGCGCAGTAGAGATCGTCCGTGGTGTAGTGGAGCGCGTTGGCGCTGAGCAGCGGCTGGCCGACGGCGAGCAGGCCGAGGCCGGCGTCGTTGGTGAGCGCGAGCCAGCGCACGCCCTCCTTGTTGCCGGTCTCCTGCGGCTTGATGTAGTCGAAATACTGGTCGCGGACGCGGCCGGAGTAGAGGCCGACACGGGCGTCCTGGCGGTCCCAATAGGTTTCCTGCGGGCCCTTGCCGAACCAGGTGAGCTGGTCGAAGCCGGCGCGCAGCGTGGTCTGCATGCCGAAACGCGGCGGCTCGGCGACGGCGAGGTAGGGCTCGGGCGTCCAGGAGGATTCGACGAGCACGTCGCCGCTGCCGAGGACGGTCCAGGTGACGCAGTATTCGCTGCGCGGAGCGGCGAGCGGACCGGTGGCGGTCACGACGATGCGGCCGGGCTCCGGCTGGACGACCTCGACCTTGGTCGGGGCGAACGTCGCGTGGGCCTTGCGCCAGATGCCGGGGCCGCCGGGCGTCCAGGTGTTCTTGGCCGGGCTCTCATCGGTCATCTTGTTGCCGCGGTCGTTGTCGACCGGGGCGCGCCAGAAGTCGGGCCCGAGCGGGCCGGCGAGCAGTTCAGTGTCGCCGGATTTCAAGGAGACGAGGAGGCCGGACTTGGCGTCGACGGCGGCGGCGAAACCGGGGCCGCGCACGATGATGCTACCGGGCTGGCGGTCGAGCTGGAGTGGCGGAAGCGGCGCGCCGGCTGCGAGCACAGCGGGGGCGGCGATGGGGAGCTTGAACTGCTCCCAGGCGACCTCGTGGCCGGCGGGGGCCCAGAGCGTATCGGCCTTCAGCTTGAAGCTCAGCTCGAGGAAATACTCGGTGGCCGGCGCGGGCGCGATCGGTGCGAAGGGGATGGCGACGGTCTTCGTCTCGCGCGGGGCGAGGGCGAGATCGTCGAGGTTGCCCTGTTGGAGAACCTTGCCGTCGGCGACGATGCGCCAGTCGGCGGCGAGCCAGTCCTGCACGGCGCGGAACTCGCCCCAGTTGGCGATCTCGACGTGGCCGGCGGCGAGGTCGACGGCGCGGAGCTGGATCGGCTGGTAGACCTTCTTCACCTCGGCGAGGCCGGGGTGCGGTGTGCGGTCGGCGGAGACGAGGCCGTTGGCGCAGAAGTTGCCGTCGGAGGCGGTGCCGGCGGGGCCGAAGGTGCCGCCGTAGGCGAAGAACGTGCCGAGCTTCGGGTCGAGCGGGAGCGAGCGGGCGTTCTCAAGCTGCTCGATCTTCTTCGACGCGGGCACGGGCGTGCGCAGGCCCTGGTCGACCCAGTCCCAGATGAAGCCGCCCTGGAGGTGTTTGGCGCCGGCGTAGATCGGGCGCCAATAGGCCCAGAGGTCGCCGGTGCTGTTGCCCATGGCGTGGGCATACTCGCACTGGATGAAGGGCTTGGTGCGCGGGAGGGAGGCGTAGTTGGCCACGCTTTCCGGTGAGGCGTACATCGGGCAGACGATGTCGCTGGTCTCGAAGTTCTTCGCCCCCTCGTACTGCACGGGGCGGGTGAGATCGTGCTGGCGGAGCCACGTGTAGGTCTGGCGGAAGTTGGCGCCGAACCCGGCCTCGTTGCCGAGCGACCACACGATCACGCAGGCGTGGTTCTTGTCGCGCTCGAACATGCGGATGGTGCGGTCGAGGTGCGCGGGGCCCCAGGAGGGCTGGTTGGAGAGGGTCTTGTCCTCGGCGTAACCGATGCCGTGCGACTCGATGTTGGCCTCGTCGATCACGTAGAGGCCGTACTCGTCGCACAGCGCGTACCACTCGGGGACGTTGGGATAATGGCAGGTGCGGACGGCGTTGATGTTGTTCCGCTTCATCAGGCGGATGTCCTCGAGCATGCGCTTGCGGGTCATCACCTGGCCGAGGTCGGGGTCCCACTCGTGGCGGTTCACGCCGCGCAGGAGGACGGGCTGGCCGTTGACGAGCAGGTGGCCGTCGCGGATCTCGACCGAGCGGAAGCCGACGCGGATGGGGATGACTTCGACGATGTTGCCGGCACTGTCCTTTGTGGTGAGGAGAAGCGTGTAGAGATGCGGGGTCTCGGCGGACCAGAGCTTGGGGGGAAAGACGTCGAGATTGACTGATACTGTCTCCGTCGCTCCGGGCGAGAGGTAGACTTTGGTGTTCACGCTGACTGCAGGAACATGTTCGCCGGCAGAACCGAGCAGTGTTGCCGACAGCATGAGATCGGCAGACTTGCCTGATTCGTTGCATAGCGCGACGGCGACGCGGAGCGTTGCATTGCGGTACTTGGCGTCGAGTTCGGTGGTGGTGCGGACATCGCGGACTCGCGCCGGCGGCGCGCTCCAGAGCGTGACATCGCGGAAGATGCCGCTGAGGCGCCAAAAGTCCTGGTCCTCGAGGTAGGAACCGTCGCACCAGCGGATGACCTCGGCGGCGAGCAGATTGTCGCCGGCCTTCAGGTACGGCGTGAGGCGGAAGGTGGCGGGGGTGCGGCTGTCCTTGCTGAAGCCAAGCTTCTGGCCGTTGAGCCAGAGCTCGAAGTAGGAGTTCACGCCGTCGAACGTCACGTAGATCTCGCGGCCCTGCCAGTCGGCGGGCACCGTGAAGTGCGTGCGGTAGGCGGAGACGGGGTTGTAGTCGGTGGGCGGCAGCGGCGGCTGCACGTCTTTCCAGGGGTAGGCGACGTTGGTGTAGATCGGGATGCCGTAGCCCTCGATTTCGACGTTGGACGGCACCGGAATCGTTTTCCAAGAGGAGTCGTCGAAGTCGGGTTTCCAGAAATCGGCGATGCGGTCGGCGGGCTTGGCGACCCAGGCGAACTTCCACTGGCCATTGAGCGAGCGCACGAAGGGCGAGTTGGCGCGGTCGAGCGTGAGTGCCTGCTCGGCGGTGGCGTAGCGTGTCATCGTCGCCGCGGGCGGCTCGGTGCCGGCATGGAGCTGGGTTTCGTCCTGCCAAGCGGGGCGGGGTGCGGGTTCGGCGGCCATGGCGGAAGAACCGAATGCGGCGACGAGGAGCGCGGACAGGCTGCAGACGGGGGAGAGGCGGGAGGGTATCATGAGGCAGAGGGGATGCGGCGAGGGTGGGCCGGAGGTGCACCGCCGACAAGCTGCCAACTTGTGGATCGTCAAGTCGGGGGTGGAGCATACGCGGAACACGCGTTCCCGGGCTCGCGCGCGGCGGACGATCCGCCTTAACTCGCTTCCGAACGCGTATGACCCCGCTCGAAGCCCAAACCCGCATCGCCGCTCTCCGCACCGAACTCGCCCGCCACGACGAGCTCTACTACCGGCAGGCGCGGCCGGAGATCGGCGACTTCGAGTACGACATCCTTAAACGCGAGTTGGCCGACCTTGAGGCGGCGCATCCGGAATTTGCGGCCGGTGCTTCACCGACGAAACGCGTGGGTGACGACCGTGCCGAGGGTTTCGCACGCGTACGCCACCGGATGGCGATGATGACCCTCGACAACACTTACGACGAGGGCGAGCTGCGCGATTTCCACGCCCGCCTGGCCAAGCTGCTCGGCACCGAGGATCTCGCGTACACCGTCGAGCCGAAGATCGACGGGCTGGCGGTGAGCCTCACCTACGAACGCGGCCAGCTCGTGCGCGCCGTGACGCGCGGCGACGGCGAGGAGGGCGACGATGTGACGGCGAACGTGCGGACGATCAAAACGCTCCCGGAGTCGCTGAAGGAGACCGGAGAGCGGAAACCGGAGAGCGGAGACCGGAGAGCGGAGACCGGAGAGTTGCCCTTGTTCGCGGAGGAGGCGGCGGGCGTGAGCGAGCTCGCCGGCCTACGCGCGGACTCTGCCGCGCCGGCCACCGGCTACCGGCCACCGGCCACCGGTATCCCGGATCTGATTGAGATCCGCGGCGAAGTCTTTCTGCGCAACGAGGAGTTCCAGCGGATCAACCGCGAGCAGGAGGATGCGGGGCTCGAGCCTTACGCGAATCCGCGTAACCTCGCTGCGGGCACGCTCAAGCTGCTCGACTCGGCTGAGGTGGCGAAGCGGCGCCTGGAGATCGTGCTCTACGGGCTGGGGGCTTTCGAGCCGGCTGAGCCGGCGGGGTCGCAGTCGGAGTACCTCGCGCGGCTCGCCGCCTGGGGGCTGCCGGTGGTGGAGAAGTTCTGGGCGGTGCGCGGGATCGACGCCGTGTGGACGGCGATCCGCGAACTCGACGAGCGGCGTCGCACCTTCGCCTACGCGACCGACGGCGCGGTGGTGAAACTCGACCGGCTCGACCAGCAGCAGCGCGCCGGATTCCGCGGCGAGGGGCAGAGCGCGCGCAAGCTCTCGCCGCGCTGGGCGTGCGCGTACAAGTTTGCCCCCGACCGAGCCGAGACGCGCGTGAACGCGATCACCATCCAGGTCGGCCGCACGGGCGCGCTCACGCCGGTGGCCGAGCTGGAGCCGGTGCTGCTCGCCGGCACGACCGTGAAGCGCGCCACCCTGCACAACGCCGAGGAGATCATGCGCAAGGACGTGCGTCCCGGCGACGCGGTGCTCATCGAGAAGGCCGGCGAGATCATCCCGGCCGTCGTGCAGGTGCTCGTGGAGAAACGCCCGGGCGGTCTCGCGCCGTATGTGTTCCCCACGAGTTGCCCGATCTGCGGCACGCCGGCGACGCGCTCCGAGGGCGAGGTGGTGTGGCGTTGCCCGAACGCCGATTGCCCTGAGAAGGTGCGGCGGCGGCTGGAGCATTTCGCCTCGAAGGGCTGCCTCGACATCGACGGGCTCGGCGAGGAGGTCGTCGGCCTGCTCATCGAGCGCGGGCTGGTGAAGACAATCCCCGACATCTTCCGGCTGAGACTCGAGGAACTGCTGCCGCTCAAGAAGTCCGGCGAAGTGTGGGCGGGCAACTTGATCGCCGGCATCGCCGCGCGCCGCAAGGTGGACCTATGGCGCGTGCTCAACGGCCTAGGCATCCCGCAGGTCGGCGCCGCCGCCTCGAAGGATCTCGCGCAGCGCTTCCGCTCGCTCGACGCCATTGCGGCGGCGAGCGAGGCCGACCTGCTCAACGTGGGCGGTTTTGGCGAGCGCACCGTGGGGCTGCTGCGCGATTGGTTTGCGCAGCCGGCGAACCGCGCGCTGCTCGACGAGCTGCGTGCGGTCGGGCTCGAACCGACACCGCCGCCCGCGCCGGGCGCGAGCGCGCCGTTGGCCGGCAAGACGCTCGTGCTCACCGGCACGCTGCCCACGCTTTCGCGCGAGGCGGCGACCGAGCTGATCGAGCAGGCCGGGGGCAAGGTGAGCGGGAGTGTCTCCAAGAAGACCCACTACGTTGTCGCCGGCGAGGAGGCGGGCTCGAAGCTGGAGAAGGCCCGCGCGCTGGGCGTCACCGTGCTCGACGAGGCCGGGCTGCGGGCGCTGGTGGAGGGGGCCCGGTAGGACCGGTCTGCGACCGGTCGCGGAAGACTGGAGTCGCAGGGGACGGCGTGAGCACAGGGTGCCCGGTCGGAGACCGGACCTACTGGGTTTTGCATGCCGGCGAGTAGGACCGGTCTGCGACCGGTCGCGGAAGACTGGAGTCGCAGGGGACGGCCTGAGCACAGGGTGTCCGGTCGGAGACCGGACCTACGGGGGCGCGAGTGTTCGGGGTCTAGTTTTGGACCTGAAACTGGCCGTCGGCCCACGTTCCGAGCGGCCGAAAATCCGTTTGCCGTGGCGGGCGTGGCGCGGACGCTCGGCGCGATGTCCCACTTTCTCCGCTTTTCCCTGGCGCTGGTGTTGGTGCTGGCGCCGTTCTCCTCCGCGTTGGCCGCAGCCAAGAAGGCCGGGCCCGGCGTACCGGCCGACAAGGACTACACCGGCCTGATCGTGATCGATGCCGGCGACGGCAAGGTTCTCGTCGAGGACAACGCCGATGTCGCGGCCTACCCGGCGAGCGTGACCAAGCTCATGAACCTGCTGCTGTGCCTCGATGCGATCGAGGCCGGCAAGGTGCGGTTGAACGACCCGATCACCGTGACCGCCGAGGAGGCGAA
Organism: Verrucomicrobiota bacterium; assembly: GCA_019136515.1. Lineage (GTDB taxonomy): Bacteria > Verrucomicrobiota > Verrucomicrobiia > Opitutales > Opitutaceae > CAJCBL01. The sequence goes on along the minus strand of JAGVUB010000123.1, from coordinate 8,109 downwards.
GATGGGCGGCTCGCAGGTGTTCCTGAAGGAGGGCGAGGTATTCTCGTTCGAGGAATTGCTGTACGCGATGATGGTGCAGTCGGCCAACGACGCGGCGCTGGCCTGTGCCAACCACGTGGGCGGGACGCGCGAAGCGTTCGTGGCCGCAATGAACCAGCGCGCCGCGCAGCTCGGCATGAACCGCACGAAGTTTGTCACGCCGCACGGGCTTGCCTCGCCGAAGCAGGAGGCCGATGTGTCGACCCCGCGCGACATCGCCACGCTGTCCCGCGAGGTGATCCGTCATCCGCTCGCGCTCAAGTTCACCTCGGTCAAGAAGCGCACGTTCCGCCAGGAACCCCTGCTGGAGATGCAGAACCACAACAAGCTGCTCCTCCAGGTGCCGGGTTGCGACGGCCTGAAGACCGGCTTTCTCGCCCGCGGCGGCTATGCGCTCGCCGCCACCGTGTATCAGAATGGCAAGCGCGTCATTGCCGTGGTCATGGGCAGCAAGGGGATCTACGGACGCCAGCGCGACGCGATCGCGCGCCGTGTGATCGCGGAGGCGCTGCCGAAGGCCTCGCCGGTGCCGGCGGAGCTGGCGCCGCAGGCGCCCGAGCCCGAGGCGGCCGTGCCCGTCGGCGCGGAGCCGCCGGAGGCGATCTCCGCGGAAGAGGGAGAGGAAGAGCAGGCCGACGAGCCGCCGATGGTCGAGTTCCGCCTTCCCGGCGCGAAGCCGGCCGGGAAGAAGTGATGGTGACCCGGGCGGGAACGTGGCGGCGGGTTTCCTGAGCGCCGGAGAAATCTGGAACTCAGCGTAGACGCGCGTCGGGACGCGACCTTGAGGGAAAGCAACGTTGCTGAGCGAGCGGGGCGGAGAGTGACCACGGATTACACGGATCGCCACGGATGGTCGCTGGATGATCCGTGTTCATCCGTGAAATCCGTGGTTTCTGGTTCGGTTGCTTGAGAGGAAATCAGGAAGAGGCCGCTGTTGGCGAATGCTGCGCAGGTCGGTCATTCCGGGCGACCGAGGGGCGGTGATCCAGTTCCGCGGGTGTTCGCGGAGCCTGGCGGTGCGGGCTAAAGCACCGCACCACGTAGCCCGGGGCTTCAGCCCGGGCCGGCAGATGCCGCCGGCCTTTTTGCTTCGGATCCACCGAGCCTCGCTCTTGCCGACGCCGGCGGTACGACCGGGCGGTGTTCTCGCTCCGGGGGCGAGCGTGGTGTCGAGCGGGGCGGGCTGAAGCGCCGCCCCACGCGCGGAGTGGTTACGCGAAGTCCTCGACGGGGAGGAGCAGCGACGGGCCCTTCACGGCGGGGAGCTTGGCGATGGCGGCGCGGGCCTTGTCCATCGCGGCGCGGCTGGCGACGTGCGTCATCAGGATCAGCGGCACGGCCTCGCCCTCGTGGCCTTCGGGCTGGACGATCGAGGCGAGGCTGATGCCGGCTTTGCTGAGGATGGCCGAGACCTTCGCGATCACACCGGGCTTATCGAGCACGGTGAGGCGCAGGTAGAAACGCGAGGAGGTCTCGCCGAAGGGGACGACGGTGCCCTTCGCGCAGGGCACGAAGGCGGGCACGCGGCCGAGGGTGCCGTGGGTGAGGTCGAGCCCGGCGTCGGCCAAGTCGCTGAGCACGGCGGAGGCGGTGGCGTCCTTGCCGGCGCCGCGGCCGTAGTAGAGCGTGTCGCCGATCGGGAAACCGGAGACGAAGACGGCGTTGAACACGTCGTTGACGTTGGCGATGACGTGGCTCTGCGGCACGAGGGTGGGGCTGACGGCGACGCTGATGCGCGCGCCGGCGGTCTTGGCCTTCTTGCCTTTGGCGGCCTTCGCGGGCGGGGCGAGGCGGACGGAGCCGAGGAGCTTGATGGTATAGCCGAGCTGCTGGGCGAAACGGATGTCGAGCGGCGTGAGCGGGCGGATGCCTTCGACGTGGATGTCGTGGTGGTCGACCCAGAAACCGTGGGCGAGGGAGGCGAGGATGCCGGTCTTGTGGGCGGCGTCGTGGCCGTCGACGTCGAGCGTCGGGTTGGCCTCGGCGTAGCCGAGCTTCTGGGCGTCGGCGAGGACGTCGTCGAAGGCGGCACCTTCGCGCGTCATGCGGGTTAGGATATAGTTGCAGGTGCCGTTGACGATGCCGTAGATGCGCTCGAAACGGTTGCCGACGAGGGCCTCGCGCAGCGTCTTGATGATCGGGATGCCGCCGGCGACGCTGGCCTCGTAGTAGAGGTTGGTGCCGGCCTTCTTGGCGGCGGCGAAGAGTACGGGGCCGTGGGCGGAGAGCAGGGCCTTGTTGGCGGTGACGACGACCTTGCCGGCCTCGAGGGCGGCGAGGACCATGGTCTTGGCGATGCCGGTGCCGCCGACGAGTTCGGTGACGATCTGGATCTCGGGATCGTTGACGACGTCCTTCCAGTCGAGGGTCATCAGCGCACGGTCGATCGGGTAGGGACGGCGTTCGTCGTAGGCCATGACGGCGACCTTCTTGACGACGAGGCGGACACCGGTTCGGGCGGCCATGAGCTCCGAATTCTCGCGGAGGGCGTTGAAGACGCCGCTGCCGACCGTGCCGCCGCCGATCATGCCGATGTTGACCTGTTTCATAGAGGGAGAGTCCGAGGAGCAAAAACGGCCCACGGCGGCGCGACAATGCTTTGTTTGTGCGGAAAACTCGCGGTGGGCTTGAAGACCCAGCGAGGCGGGCCGTTGGGGCGCGCCAGGAGGAGAATGTAACGTAATACGTTACATTCTCCGGGCGGGCGGCGGAGCTACGGAGTCACCGAGGTTGTGTGTCTGTCGGCGGAGTTCTTAGGGCGAAGTTCCTCGCCGGTCGTCACGGACCAAGGGCCCGATGCGAAGCCCGTGCGAGGTGCCTGTGATCCGGATAGCGGATGCACGAGCTTGCCTCCGGTTGGGACACAGGGTTTTGTCGGTCGCAGGTCGCGGTGGAGGGCGGCGCAGGCGTCGACCGACACCGGATTTCTCACCCCAAACTTTCCTCCTATGAAGAATCCATTCCGGAACCTGTTCGCGCTGTCCGTCTCCGTTTCCCTCGTGGTGCTGGCCTCGGCCGCGCCGCTCAAAGTCCATACTGGTGGGGCGATCGACCAGATCGCACCGAAACTGGCCGGGAAGGGAGAGTATGAGTTGGTCGCTGTGCCGGCGGGCGAGTTTCGGAAGCCGGCGGTCACGAAGTATGCGCACCTCGCCGTTCCGGCTTCGATCAAGATGGAAACGAAGGAGCACAACGTGCAGGTGGGGGTGGTCCTCTCGGCCGAGGGCAAGGTGCTGGCCACGTGCGTTGTCGCCTCGGACTGCCCGGAGTTGGCGCGCGCGGCGGAGCAACAGATGCGGCAGACGCAGTTCAGCCCGGCGACGGTGGATGGAAAACCGATCCCGTTCTTCTTCGTGTTTCCCGTCAGTTACCAGTACCAGCCGCAGCACTGAGCGGGACCGCGATCGAGGCGAGTGCGCGGCGGCCAATCTCGGGTCGGTCCGCCTCGCTCAGCTCTCCGCCTCGCGGGCCATGAGCCAGAGCAGGTCGGAGAGGCGGTTGACGTACTGCAACAGCAGCAGGCGCAGGGGGCGGCCGTGGTGGCCGAGGGCGATCAGGCGGCGCTCGGCGCGGCGGGCGATTGTGCGCGCCTGGTCGAGGGCGGCGGCGTGGAGGTTGGCGCCGGGCGTGGCCCAGCCGTCGAACTTCACGTTCTTGGCCTCGATGGCGGCGACGCCGGCATCGAGCCGCGCGAGCGCGGCGTCGTCGATCTTCTCGAACTTGGATTTTGCGTACCGCTCGAGGTCGCTCTCGGCGCAGACGACCTCCCCCATGAGCGCGACGAGCTCCTTCTGGATGCGTTCAAGTTCGTCGCGGCGCTCGGTGTTCGGGCACTGGGCCTTGGCGAGGCCGAGGGCGGCGTTGAGCTCGTCGAGATTGCCGATGGCCTCGACCTGCGGGTGGTCCTTGGGCACGCGTTGGCCGTAGAGCAGGGCGGTGGTGCCGTCGTCGCCGGTGCGGGTTGCGATGGAACGGGACATGGCGGCGGGGAACGGTGGACGGTAGACGGTGGACGGTTGCCAGTTGCCGGTGACCGGTGGGGAGTCGGGGCGGCGGTTACTTTGCCTTCTTCTTGGTGGCGGCCTTGGTTTCCTTCTCGAGGGCCTTGAGGTCGTCCTTGATCTCGAGGAGGACGCGCTTGGCCATCTGGTCGATGAAGAGCACGCCGTTGAGGTGGTCGGCCTCGTGCTGGATGCAGCGCGAGAACAGGCCGTTGCAGACGAGGACGTGGGCGGTGCCGTCGAGGTCCTGGAACTCGACGCGGATGGCGTCGGGCCGGATCACATCGCCGCGGATACCGGGGAACGAGAGGCAGCCCTCCTCGTAGCTGGTCTCCTGGCCGGGCAGCACGGTGATCTTCGGGTTGGCGATCGCCAGCGGCATGAAGAGGTCGAGCGGCGGCTTGCGGCCGTCGAGCTCCCAGGTGAACTCGGCCTCGGTCGGGCGCAGGTCGACCACGCAGAACTGGATCGCCTGGCCGATCTGTTGCGCGGCCAAGCCGATGCCCTCCGCCTCGTGCATGGTCTCGACCATGTCGTCGGCGAGCGTGCGCAGGGCGGCGTCGAAGGCGGTCACTTGCGCGCCTTTTTTACGGAGAACGGGCTGGTTGAAGCGAACAATCGGCAGAAGCATGGGTCCGATTGCGAGACGCTGCCGTCGGTGGCGGGTGCCGCAAATGCCGACTGGCTCGCGGGCAACCGCGGGGAGCCGATCTGGCTGCTTGTGGCGGGCGCGGCGCTCGTGGCGGCGGGGTGGCTGCTGCCCGTGCAGGTGAAGTCGCTCAGCCCGTTGTTGCTGCGCGAGGCCGGCGCCGGTTCGCCCACGCTGGTGGAATTCGGCGAGTCTTTGCGCGAGTCCGACAAGCCCGGCCCGGCCGTGTTGGTGTGCGATGCCGCCAAGAAGCTTGCCCTGCGCGGCACGGACTCGCTCGGTACCGCGCTGGCCGCCGATGCGCAGCGCCAGCCGGAGCTCGTATCCTGGGGCGGCATCGACCCGTATCTCGAGCAGGTCTTCGCGGGGAAGAACAAGCCGGCTGTTGCGACGGCGGCGGCGGTGTCGCACCCGGCGATCCAGGAATTTCTGCCGGCGAAGCAGCGCGAGACCGTGCGCGGCTATCTGGCGAACACGCGCTCGGGCGCGGTGAAGGCGCTGCTGGCGACCGCGGACATCGACCGCACGAAACGTTTCGTGCCCGCCAAGCGCGCCGGCGGCCAGCCGCTCGATGCGACGATCCTGATGACGGCGCTGCTGCACCAGGGCAACTGGCTCTCCGGCCCCCTCGCCAAGGAGGTACGCAGCCGCGCCGAGCTGGCGGCGCAGAGCGGCGAGCTCGAGCCGATCGAGAACTTCTACTACGACCTGCTCTCGCTCTCGCGGCGGCTCAACTGGCTGCAGCTCGGCGAGTGGCTGCGCGTGTGCCCCGACGTGAAGACCGTGGGCGAGTTCGCCCAACTGTTGCGCGTGGCGCCGGACATGATGCCCGCGCTCTACGCCGCCTCGCTCCAGAGCCGCGCGCCCGACGGCGTGACGCGCTACGCGCTGCGCTACGGCAAGGGCGGTGTGGCCGGTCTGGAGACGGCGCTGCGCGAGGGCGAGAACGCCGTGCGCCAGCTCGTGCAGCGGCAGGTGCCCGTGAACCCCGACTCGCCCCTGGCCTGGGACTATTTCGCCTCGTTAAGCCTCCGATACCCAACCGTCATGACCTTCGTGAAATACCTCTGCTTCTTCGCCGGAGTGTGGTTCGTCTTCCGCGCCCTCGACCGCGCGGTCGTCGGCCCGGTGCTCTCGGCGGCCAACCGCACCTTGATGCACGCGAAGAGCGGCGTGATGGCGCTCGTGTTCTCCGGCGTGTTGTTCGTCCTCAGCGAGCCGTTCCTGCTGCGCGGCGCGCCGCCGGCGGACCTGTCGATGAAGGTGAGCATCCCGGCGCTGAGCCTGGTCGGCCAGTTGCAGGCGGCACCCTCGGCCGCTGCGGTGGTCGATCTCTCGACGATCGTCACCATCCTGTTCTTCGCGGCCGTGCAGGTGATGGTCTATTGGATTTGCCTGCTGAAGATGCGCGAGATTGAGCGCCAGACGGTGCCGAGCCTGCTCAAGCTGCGGCTGATGGAGAACGAGGAGAACCTTTTCGACTCCGGTCTGTACGTCGGTATCGCCGGCACGGCCACGGCGCTGGTGCTGCAGGTGCTGGGCATCATCCAGCCCAACCTGCTCGCCGCCTATTCCTCGAACCTCTTCGGCATCACCTGCGTGGCGATGGTGAAGATCCGCAACGTGAGGCCGTACAAGAAGAAACTCATCCTCGAGAGCCAGAACGCCGTCCCCGCCAAACCGGCCGCCTGAGCCCGCCGTAGCATGAACAAGACGCTACTGCTCATCATCTGCGACTTCCTCCTGCTCAACCTTCTCGCGCTCACGCGCTGGGAGCAGGTCGAGCCGCCGAAGACTCCGCCGCCGCCGAGCGCCTCCGTGCCGATCCCGGGCGAGAGCGCCGGGCCGGCCAACGAGTTGGTCGAAGTCATGCGCCTGTCGCTGGCCGACGAGCAGGCCGCGCGCGACGAGCTGCGCACCCAGCTTTCCACCACCGCTGAGAATCTCCAGCAGCGCGAGCAGCAGGTCGCCTCCCTCGAAGGAGAGAAAGGCAAGCTCGCGCAGAGCCTCTCCGCCACCCAAGCGCAGGCCGCCGCGCTCGCGCAGGAATCCGCCGCCCGGGCCGCGGAGGTCGAGGCGAGCAAGATCCGCCTCGCCCAGCTCCAGCGCGATCTTGAGTTGCGCGAACAGCAGGCGCGCGAGCAGCGCGAGGCCTACGCCACGCTCGAGCAGAAACACTCTGCCGCGCGCGGCGAGATCGAGAACCTCAACGTCGCCGTGAAGGTGGCCGAGCAGGAAAAGGGGCTGCTGCGCGAGAACATCGAGCAGATGCGCGAGACGGTCGTCGCCGAGCGCGAGGAGAAGGCGAAGATCCAGGCGCAGGCCGGTGTGCTCGCCGAGGGCGTGGGCAAGCTCGCGGAGAAGTCCGGCGAGCTCACGCGCGAGATCCGCGAGAACCGCCCGATCAATCCCAACACGCTCTTCAGCGAGTTCGTCGCCAACCAGTTCGCCATCGAGAGCCTCTCGCGCCGCTCGGTCCTGCTCGGGCCGCTCACGGTCGAGCGGGCCGCGCGCACCGTGCTCGTTTCGGACGGCAGCCGCGTCTTCGCGCTGCTGCACTCGGGCGACGCGCCGTTCGACCCGGCGGGTACTCCGGTGGACTTCGAGATCATGCGCGGCGTGCTCAAACGCACCGGCGCGGAAGTGCCGGTGAGCGAGTTCGGTCTCCATGCGCTGGATCCGCGCGTCGTGCTGATCCCGGTCGATGCCGTGCGGGCCGCCGCGCTCGGCGTGAAAATCTACCCGCTGGCCGCCGATCCGTTCAAGTTCCCGGAGGCCGTGCTCGTGAGCAACAACGGCCGCTACTACGGCGAGATCGCGTTCAAGCTCGACCCGACGGCGCCGCGCTACGTGCAGATGGACAACCGCTTTTTCAAGCGCCTCTTCGGCGACTTCGCGCCGCACACCGGCGACCTCGTCTTCAGCAAGACCGGCGAGCTGCTTGGCGTGATGGTGAACAACGACTACTGCTTCGTGCTGAACCAGCTGCGCACCGTCGCCGCGATCAAGACCGGCGAGAACCCGAAGGGGCTCGGCACGCGCGAGCCGTTGCAGAAAGCCAAGGACATCTTGGATCGGCTGCCGCTGAAGTTGCAGTGACCGACCCGCGCCGGAACCGGTGCACCGTGCGGAGGCGAGTTCCCCGCAGCAAAAACGGCCCGTCCGGATCGGACGGGCCGCTTGCGTGTTGCAGGGTCTGCGGGGAAAGACGGGTCAGCTCGCCAGCTCGGGCGCGGGAGCGCGCAGGGCGTGGAGGAAGCGGTCGGGCGACTCCGGGAAGACCGAGAGCTGCTGGCGGAGGCCTTCGCCGTTGCGGAAGGTGATGATGCACTCGAGCCCGTGGGCGACGCGGCGGGCCGCCACGCGCTCGATCGAGTCGAGGGCGATGCGGTGGCAGAGGTCGACCTGCTCGGCCACGAG
>JAGVUB010000111.1 GCA_019136515.1 Verrucomicrobiota bacterium | reverse complement strand
TACCTGCGCGACGTCCTCGCCCGCCTGCCAGCCATGACCACCGGTGACGATCTGCGCCCGCTGCTCCCCGCGCACTGGCAACCTCAGGCGACGGCCACGTCGTAGTTACCGTAACTACCATAGTTACGGCAAAGCCCTCTCGCGCTCGCCTCGGCCACCAGCGTCAAGAGGGCACCCGGAGCGACGCTTACGCCAAGATGGAAGATCTTCGAAAGTTAGAACTCCGGCACGGCTGCAGTCTCCTGGCTTGCCGCGCCATCAACATTCGAGACGTTTCTCCATCCCCACCGGAGCAATCCGCCATGAATCCCCACGCCCTTGGTTATTCCCTTCAACGTTCCTCCGGTCTTGTGCTGCCCTTGCCCCGGCTAGCCACTTGGATCACGGCGATTGCTGCGGCTTGCGCGATCACGGCCAAGGCGTTCACCCCTTCCGGTCAGCCGTTGGCAACTGGCCAGACCAAGTTTTTGGGCTGCGCCTACAGCGCCGCGCAGGCGCCCTTCTTCGAGAACTACTTCAATCAGATCACTGCCGAGAACGGAGGCAAGTGGGGTACGGTCGAGTATACGCGCGATGGCACGATGAACTGGACCGAGGCCGACGCTGCGTACACGTACGCGAAGACGCGCGGTTTCAAATACCGTCACCATATTCTGGTTTGGGGAAGCCAGCAGCCATCCTGGATCAGCAGCCTCACCACCGAGCAGAAACGTGAGGAGATCGAGGAGTGGTTTGCCGCCGTGGCGAACCGTTACCCTGATCTCGACTATCTCGAGGTCGTCAACGAACCGCTGCATGCGCCGCCGAATGGCGACACCATTTCGTTCTCCACCGCCAAGGCCGCCAACTATTCCGATGCCTTGGGCGGTACGGGGGCCTCGGGCTGGGAGTGGATTCTGCAGTCCTTTCGTTTGGCTCGGCGTTACTTCCCGGGCAAGAAGCTTGTGCTCAACGAGTATGGTGTGCTCGGGGATACTTCTTTGACCAATCAGTACCTGACCATCATCAATTTGCTGAAGGCCGAGAACTTGATCGATGTCATCGCGGTCCAGTGCCACGCGTTCGAGACCAACACGGATTATGGGCGTTCGGCTGCGACCTTGTCCGCCAACTTGGACAGGCTGGCAGCGACTGGGTTGCCGATCATGATCACGGAGATGGACATTGATGGGGCGACCGACCAGATCCAGTTGGCTGAGTACCAACGTGTCTTCCCGATCTTCTGGAATCATCCGTCGGTGATCGGTATCACGCTGTGGGGCTATCGCCCCGGCCTCTGGCGCAATGATCAAGGCGCAAATCTTGTTCTTGCCGACAACACGGAGCGCCCGGCGATGCAGTGGCTTCGGACCTTCGTCGGCAACTTCCCGCCAGTGGTCACAGTTGGCCAGACTTTCGCAGTGCAGGCCTCGGCCGTGAACGGCACCGCCATTGGTACAGTCCTCGCGACCGACGCCAATTCCGGCGCGACGCTGCAGGGTTGGGCGATCACGGGCGGCACCGGTGCCTCCTATTTTGCTATCAACGCGACGACCGGGCAGGTGACGGTTTCCAACCGTGCCGGTTTGGATCTCGTCGGCGTCGGATCCTACACTTTGCAGCTAACTGTTGACGACGGCATCGCCACTAGCGCCGCCGGGACGGTCACGATCCTCACTCCGGCAAGTGCGCCAACCGCGAACACGCAACCGGCCGCTGTCGCCGTGACGGAGGGTGCGAATGCGAGTTTCACCTTTGGGGTCTCGTCGCCGATCGCGTTCACGCGGCAATGGCAAGTGAGCAGCGACTCTGGGGCTACTTGGAATGATCTGGCGAACGGAGGGGTGTACTCTTCAGCAACTGGCGAAACGCTTCAGATCACGGGAGCGACGTTCGCGATGAACGGCTATCGGTTCCGCTGTGTCGCGACCAATCTGGCAGGTTCTGTCACCAGTACCGTAGTGGCACTCGCCGTGTATTCGCGGGCCTCAGCCGACTTCAATCAGGACGGGAGCGCCGATCTGATCTGGCAGAACACTGTGACTGGGGAGCGCAAAATTTGGCTGATGAACGGGACAAGCAAGAGTTCGGAAGTGGCGCTATGGCTGATGAACGGGACAAGCAAGAGTTCGGAAGTGGCGCTACGTACAATGGCTACGGAGTGGCAGATCGCCGGGGCGATGGATTTCAATGCGGACGGCAAGACGGATATTCTGTGGCAGAATATCGACACCGGGGAGTGCGGTTTGTGGCTGATGGATGGGATGTCCCAAATTGGATGGGGCGCGTTGGAGACGGGGCCAGTGGGCTGGACGATAGCCGGAATTGGGGATTTTAACGCGGACTGTAAGCCCGACCTCGTTTGGCAAAGCAGTGCGACCGGAGAGCATAAGATCTGGCTGATGAATGGGACAACCAAGAGTTCGGAAGTTGCCTTGCGCACGCTTCCGCTCGAATGGCAGATCGCCGGGGTCGGGGACTTCGATGGTGATGCCCAGCCCGATATCCTTTGGCAAAATAGTGCCACTGGAGAACGCGGCTTGTGGCTGATGAGTGGTACTAGCCAGACCGGATGGGCCTCTTTGGGCAGTGTACCTACGAATTGGCAGATTGCTGGTGTATCGGACCTCAATGGCGACGGTTGGCCGGATATTCTCTGGGAGGATACAACGAGCGGTGAGCGGGGCGCTTGGCTGATGAATGGCACAACCAGAACAGGATGGGCCGCATTGGGTACCGTGCCGCTGGACTGGCAGTTGGCCCGGGCTACCGCCCGCCGGGCGGCCCGCCGGGCGTTGCTTGGCTCCGCCGACTTCAATCAGGATGGGAGCGCCGATCTGATCTGGCAGAACACTGTGACTGGGGAGCGCAAGATCTGGCTGATGAACGGGACAAGCTGGATTTTCGAAGTATCCCTGGGCACGATCGCGCCCGAATGGGATCGTCGGCACCGGCGACTTTAGTAGCGACAATCAGACGGATATTGTCTGGCAAAACACTGCAAGCGGAGAGAGCAAGATCTGGCTGATGAATGGCACCACCAAGAGCTCAGAGGTATCATTGGCTACGACGCCTCCTGACTGGCAAATCGTCGGCACAGGCGACTTTAATAGCGACAGCCAGACGGATATTATCTGGCAAAACACTGCAAGCGGGGAGCGCAAGATCTGGATAATGAACGGGACGAGCAAGAGTTCCGAGGTTGCGCTGGGCACAATTGACACGGCTTGGCGTATCGTGGGTGCAGGCGATATGGGAGCACACCGCAACTACGGAACGCGGCGCCTGGCTGATGGATGAAACAACCAGTACGGGTTGGACCGCATTTCCCTCGGAAGCTGCAGACTGGCATCTCGCCAATTAGCGGGTAATTGGCGAATGCTGACAGCCCACCAAAACCTCAGATCTTCCGTAAGCGACCGACCGGGGACCTCGTAGTCGGCGGGGGCTGAAGGCGGTAGGATCGCTGGCGATGAGCAAGCACGCGATCAGCACGGAGGTCATCGAGACCGGGGAACAGCGCGACGGGCGCGGGCGGCGGATCACGCCGGCCGCGCGTCGCGCCGAGCACGTGGAGGCGTGGCGGTGCAGCGGGTTGACGCAGGCGGCCTTCGCGCGGCGCGAGGGGCTGCGTTACCCGACGTTCGCGCACTGGGTGCAGCTGGCCAACAAGGGCGCGCTCGCGCCGGCGGTGCGTTTCGCACAGGTGCGCTGGCCGCAGCCGCTGTCGCCGAGCGCACCGAGTCTGCGGCTGGAAGTGCAACTGGCCGACGGCACCACCGTGCGCGGCGGCGCGGTCGAGGAGCTGGCCGCGTTGGTCCGCGCCCTGAGGAGCTAAACAATGCTGCCGTTCACTTCCTCGACGCGCATCTTCCTGGCACTGGAGCCGGTGGACATGCGCAAGCAGTTCAACGGCCTGTGGTCGGCCGCCGTCGAGCGGCTCGGCGAAGACCCCAAGGGCGGCGCGCTGTTCGGCTTCATCAACAAGGACCGCACGCGGCTCAAGCTGCTGTATTGGGACGGCACGGGCGTGTGGGTCCTGGCCAAGCGGCTCGAGCAGGGCCGCTTCAGCTGGCCCGCCGACGCGGGCAAGGCGAAGCTCGCCCTCACCGCCGAGGCGCTCGCGTTGATCCTGGGCGGCATCGACCTCAGAAGCGGCACGCTGAAGGCGTGGTACGAGCGCTGAAGCCGGCGCCGTTTCGGGCCGCAAAAAAGTGCCGCAAAAAACGTCCACCGCGCCTCGTTGGCGTGTCCTTTGCTATAATACATGGGCCGATGTCCACCGCCGCCGCCAACGCCGATTCCGCCGCGCTCCAGCAGGAGATCATGCTCCTGCGCGGCGAGAACAAGACGCTGCGCGACCAGCTCGCCTGGTTCAAACGGAAGGTCTTCGGCCCGGGCTGCAGCGAGACGCTCGACCGCGCCCAACAGCTCATCGCGCTGGACGCCGCCACGGTCCCCGCCCCCGAGCGGCCCGTGGAGACCATCACCTACCAGCGCGAGAAGGGCCCGCGCGCCCCGCGGCCCACGCCCGCCGAGACCTTCGCCCATCTGCCCGTGAAGGAGACCATCGTCATCGTGCCCGACGAGGTGCAGGCTGAGCCCGAAGCCTTCGAGCAGATCGGCGAGGAGCGCACCTTCGAGGTGGATATCGTCGCCCCGCAGCTGTTCCGCCGCGAGATCGTGCGCCCGAAGTTCCGCCGCAAGGCCGACCGCAGCCAGCCCCCGTCCTCGCGCCCGCGCCGGTGCGGCCCGTGGTCGGCGGTTACGCCTCCGCCGGCCTGCTCGCGTGGGTCATCATCGCCAAGTTCGTCGACCACCTCCCGCTCTACCGTCAGGAAAAGATGCTGACGCGCTGGGGCGCACGCATCTCCCGCCAAACCCTCGGCGAGTGGGTTGCTCTCGTTTCCGATCTGCTCGAACCGCTCCACAAGTTGCTCCTGCAACAGCTGCTCGCCCGCGGCTACCTGCAGGTCGACGAGACCCCGATCCGCTGTCAGGACCCCGATCATCCCGGCAGCACCGTGCAGGGTTACCTCTGGGTCGCCGACGATCCCAGCGGCGACACCGTCTTCCGCTGGGCCAACTCCCGACGGCACGCCGAGCTTGAGGCGTTGCTGGGCGACTACCGCGGCCTGCTCCAGTCCGACGCCTACGGCGCGTATCCGGCCTTCGCCGCCGCGCATCCCGGCGTCGAGTGGCTGGGCTGCTGGGCGCACGCCCGCCGCGGCTTCTTCGACGCCCTCAAAGATCATCCCAAGGCCGCCGGGGTGGTGCTGCGCGTCATCGGCAAACTCTACGCCTGCGAACAGCGCTGGGACCAGGCCGGCGTCACCGCCGAGCACTCCGCACTGCGCGAGAAGGACTTTGCCCGACCGCTGTACTGGTTGAAGAAGATCGCCACCGGCCTGCGCGCCAAGCACCTCAACCAGTCCACCCTCGGCAAGGCCTGCGGCTACCTGCTCGCCCACTGGGAAGCGCTCGTCGCCCATTGCCGGCACAGCCGCACCCGGCTCGACAACAACCTCGTCGAAAATGCCGTTCGTCCCACCAAGCTCGGCGCCAAGAACTGGCTCTTCGTCGGTCACCCCGACGCCGGCCCCCGCATCGCCATCATCTACTCGTTGCTCATCACCTGCCAGCGCCACGGCAAAGATCCCCTCGCGTACCTGCACGATGTCCTCGCCCGCCTGCCCATGATGACCAACCAGGACAACCTCGCCGCGCTCCTGCCCGCCAACTGGCAGCCCCCGGCCGCCTCGTAACTGCGCTCGTAGTCGTCACCACTACGACGGCAACCTACGAACACCGCTTCGGATTGGTCACCATTACGACCCGTCTACAAGGCACCCCGTCGGTCGCTTACGATCTTCCGGTCAAACACCGTCAACAAGCAACTTCCGCAGGTAGGCGCCGTAGGAGGACTTGCCGAGGGCGGCGATCTGGCGCTGGAGCCCGGCGCGGTCGATCCAGCCTTGGCGGAAGGCGATCTCCTCGAGGCAGGCGATCTTGAGTCCTTGGCGGTCCTCGATGACACGGACGAAGTCGGAGGCGTCGAGCAGGGGTGCCGCGGCCGAGGATCTCGACGTGGAGCGTGCCGGCCTCGAGGTAGAGGCGGTTGAGGTCGGTGATCTCGAGTTCGCCGCGGGCGGAGGGCTTCAGGTCGCGGGCGAGGGCGGCGACCTTGTTGTCGTAGAAGTAGAGGCCGGGGACGGCGTAGTTGGATCTTGGAAGCTTGGGCTTCTCCTCGAGAGAGATGGCGTTACCCTGACGGTCGAACTCGACGACGCCGTAGGCGGTGGGATCGGAGACGTGGTAGCCGAAGATCGTGGCGCCAGTGGTGCGAGCGCTGGCGGCCTGGAGCGAGGCGGCGAGTTCGTGACCGTAGAAGAGGTTGTCGCCGAGGACGAGGGCGGAGGGGGCATCGCCGACAAAATCGGCGCCGATGTGGAAGGCCTGCGCGAGCCCCTCGGGGCGGGGCTGTTCGGCGTATTCGAGGCGGAGGCCGAACTGGGCGCCGTCGCCGAAGAGGCGGCGGAAGAGCGGGAGGTCCTGTGGCGTGGAGATGATCAGGATTTCGCGGATACTGGCGAGCATTAGCACCGAGAGCGGGTAGTAGACCATCGGCTTGTCGTAGACGGGCATGAGCTGCTTGCTCACGGCGATGGTCAGGGGGAAGAGGCGCGTTCCCGAACCTCCCGCCAAGATGATGCCTTTGCGTTGGGACGCGCCTGTTGAAGATGAAGTGGGAAGT
>JAGVUB010000056.1 GCA_019136515.1 Verrucomicrobiota bacterium | reverse complement strand
CGGTATGCGGCGGGCGGAGGGCTAGTGCGTGGAGACGGAGGAGGGGGCCGCGCCAGCATTCGGCGGTTCGGCGAGCGCGGTGGCGCAGGGCAGACCGAGGCGGCGCAGTTCGGCGGCGGCGAGGGTGGCGACGCGGCGGGCACCTTCCTCGTTGAAATGGGTGTTGTCGGGTTTGCCGCTCACAGGGATGGCGGCATCGCCGACAAAGAGTTGCTTCGACGCCTCGGGCCCGAGGTCGGTGAGCAGTTGGCGCGTGAGCGCCTCCATTTCCATCAGGGGAACATTCTCTTTGGTGGCGACGGCGCGGACGGCGGCGACATAGGCGCCGTGCGTGTCCCGCAAGGTGCCGTCGTCGTTCCAGGCGCGGCGGACAACCGGGGTGGCGAGGACGGGGAGCCCACCGCGCTCGCGCACTTCGCGGACGAAGCGACGGAGGTTGGCGGGGAAGTCGGTGGCCGGATCGGCGTAGCGTTCGGGATCCTCCTGCTTCTCGTCGTTGTGTCCGAACTCGATGATGACGACATCACCGGCGCGCAGGCGGTCGAGGACGCGCTGCCAGTGGCCGCGGTCGCGGAAGGATTTGGTGCTGCGGCCGTTGACGGCCTGGTTGTCGAGATGCCAAGGGGCGCGAAGGAGCGGTCGGAGCATCTGGCCCCAGCCGCGCTCGGGGAACGCGCGCACGGCCTTGTCGGCCAACGTGGAGTCGCCGGCGAGATGGAGCGTGGGGCCGGGCGCGGGCAGCTCGCGATGGAGCCATGCGGCGGTCTCGGCGACGGCTTGGTCGAACCACGGTTGCAACAGCCAGAACGGATGCGGTGAGTCGGGCACGGCGGCGACTTCGGCGCCGATGCCGAGTGAGCGAAGCTTCTTCGCCATCTCCTCGCGGCCGGGCAGGAGGGGCGAGGGCGCGGTGCTGTTGAGGAAGAGCGTGGGGGCGGCGGCGGGGCCGACGTGGGTGATCGGCGAAGCGGCGCGCCAAGTGTCGCCACGTTCAGCGAAGGCGCCGCCGAGGAAACGCGTGGGTGCGCTGGGCTTGGCAACCTGTTGGGCGACGAGCGCGGGGTCGGTGAAATCGGCGAGGCCGTCGATATCGACGACGGCTTGGACGAGACTGGAGGCGGAGAGGTTGCCGGGGTCGCCTTCGAGGGCGGCGCTGCCTTTGCTGGCGCCGAGGAGCGCAGCGAGCTGGCCACCGGCGGAGCCGCCGACGGCGCCGATGCGGGCGGGGTCGATGCCGGACTCGACGGCGTGGGCGCGCAACCAGCGCACGGCGGCCTTCAGGTCGTGGAGCGCGGCGGGGAAGCGGCCGGCTTCGCCGAGTCGGTAGGAAACGGGTACGGCGACGAAGCCCTGCGCGGCGAGACGTTTGGCGAAGGGGCGCTCCATCTCGCGGCTGCCGGTATCCCAACCGCCGCCGTGGATGACGAGCACGGCCGGGTGTGGGCCGTCGGCCGAGGGGCGGTAGAGATCGAGGGCGAGCGGTGTGCCGGCGGGAGTGGCGTAGACGAGGTTCTCCGTGGCGATCACGCCGGCGGGGAGTACGTCGGCCGGGAGTGCGGCGGCGGGGAAGGTATTCTGCGCCTGGGCGAGGGCGGATTCGCGAGTGAAACCGGCGGCGAGGGTGAAGGGAGCGACGGTGCCGAGGAAGAGGGCGGTGGCGAGCAGGCTCCTACAGGCGGATACGGCGCCGACGGAGCGGCGCCCTCCAACGCCAGAGGTTGTCTCGGTGCCAGAAAGGTGCGGAGTCCTCGCCCCGTTTTGGGGCTCTGCCGTACGGCAGCGGGTCCGCCCGTTCTGCCGTTCGGCAGAATCTGCGACTATGGAGCGATTGTGCGCAGAAAATCGCATCACGGTTTGGCCGGAGCTTTCGCCGTCTGTTTGGCGAGTTTCTCCTTCCAGCGCGGGTAGTCGCGAGCGAGGAGCCGGGCCGGTTCGTCGATGTACCATTGGTAGCCGCCACGGCGCTCGGGCTCGACCTCGGCGAGACTGTAGCGAATGACCGCGTCGCGACCGCCGAAGATGGGGCGATTGGTGCCGATCTCGTAGAAACGGGCCCAGAGCGGCGGGGCGGCGGGATCGGCGACGACGACGCGGTCGTGGCCGTGCGGCAGCTCGGGCGCGGCGGGTGTGTCGAGGCGGATGCCGGTGAGCTTGGCCGACTCGAACCAGGCGATCGCGGCCTCGACTGCGTCGACGATCTCTGGCGACGGGTGCTTCACGCCCATGAGGAAGCGGACGAGGCCGACGGATTCGCTGCCGGAGAGGGAAACGTGTTCGTAGGCGCGGGCGGGCACGGGTTCGAAGGTGATCTCGTCGTGCTGGGCGCACCAAGCGGTCTTCTTCCCCGCGACGACGATCTGGCAGCGCAGGATGCAGGCGATGCCCTTCTCGACGGCGGCGGCGGCGCGTTCGCGCAGGGCGGGCTCGGTCCAGGCGTAGGGCGCTTTACCCTCGGCGACGTCGCGGAGCACGTCGAGGACGTGGACCATGGCGTCGTCGTTGAAGGTGATGTGCGTGTAGTAGCCGGGCTGAAGCGGGTAGTACTGGGGCCAGCCGCCGTTGTCGTATTGGGCCTTCAGGAGGTACTCGAGGCCGCGGACGGCGGCGGCGCGGTTCAGCTCGGCGTCGGGCGCGGCGTGGCTGGCGACGGTGGCGAGGAGCTCGATCTGGGTGGTGGTGGCGCCGTTGTCGATGGTGGGCGCGCGGTGATCCATGGCCGTGGAGGCGAGGAACGCCGCATCGGGCGGGCGGGTCATGTCGCGGTTCTTCGGCCAGCCGCCGGAGTCAGTCTGGTATTGGCGGACGGAGGCGGCGATGGTGCGGGCCTCGGCGCCAGCGTACCACGGCGCGGGCTGCTTCAGCACTCGCGACCACCCCACGCTGAAGCTGCGCACCTCGGTCAAGGCGCAGGGCCGATACTCCTTTTGCGGCGCGGGTTGCGTGGCGACCTCCGCCGCGAGGGGAGCGGCGGCGAGCAGGGCGACGAGGAGACGAGGCGACATGGTGGTTCAGCCGTGACGGTGCGATCGACGGAGGGCGCGAGCTTGTTCGCGCCGGTCGGACTGGAGCGGCGTCCGGACGGCCTCAGCAAGCTGAGGCCCTACAGCGGAAGGGTGCATGGCCGCGATGGGAGCCCCGTTCGATCGCATCGGAACGATGCTCAGAGGTCGGTGATCGGGCGATACTTCGGCACGAGCGACTTCATGATCGCCCAGCCGATGAGGTAGGCGACAGCGCAGATCGAGAAGACGATGAAGTAGCCGGCCTCCTTGCCGTGGAAACCCATGAACGTCATCTGGGTGTCGGCTGCGAAGTCGAAGAGTTTGCCGGCGCCCTTGTTGATGATGAAGGAGCCGACGCCGCCGGCCATGCCGCCGATGCCGGTGATGGTGGCGATCGCCTTCTTCGGGAACATGTCGCCGATGGTGGAGAAGAGGTTGGCGGACCATGCCTGGTGGGCGGCACCGGCGATGCCGATGATGATGACGGGCATCCAGAATGTGTACTTGCCGAGCGGTTGCGCGAGGAGAGCCAGGAGCGGGAAGAAGGCGAAGATGAGCATGGCCTTCATGCGGCCGGCGTAGGGTTCCATGCCCTTCTTGCCGACGAAGTAGGACGGGAGCCAGCCGCCGATGATCGAGAGCATCGTGATGGCGTAGAGGACGAAGATGCCGAGCTTGCCGGCGGAATCGGAGGACTTGATGCCGTAGACGGAGCTGAGGTAGGCGGGGGTCCAGAAGAGGTAGAACCACCAGACGCCGTCGGTCATGAACTTGCCGGCGGCGAAGGCCCAAGTCTGCTTGTACTTCAGGCAGGCGAAGAAGGACATCTTGGTGGCGTGCGAGGTGTTGCCGGAGGCGGCCTGCACGGCGGCGTCGGCGGCGTGGTCCTGCTGGATGTACTCGAGTTCGGCGGCGTTGACGTGGGGGTTCTGGTCGGGCTTGCGGTACATGAACTGCCAGAAGCCCATCCAGAGGAAACCGAGGGCGCCGATGATGATGAAGGCGGCCTCCCAACCCCAGGCCTTGGCGATGGGCGGGATGACGACCGGAGCGGCGAGCGCGCCGACGGTGGCGCCGGCGTTGAAGATGCTCGTCGAGTAGGCGCGATCCTTTTTCGGGAAATACTCGGCGGTGGCCTTGATGGCGGCGGGGAAGTTGCCGGCCTCGCCGAGTGCGAGCACGAAGCGGGCGAAGATGAACAGCGAAACGCTCACGGAGGCGATCCGGGCGACGTTGTCGACGGTACCGATGATCTGGCGGGCGTGTTCGAAACCGACGAGCCATTCGCCGGCGAGGATGCCGGAGGTGGCGATGCCGCAGAAGGCATGGAGGCAGGCGCCGATTGACCAGACACCGATGGCCCACATGAAGCCGCGCTTGGTGTCCATCCAGTCGACGAAGCGGCCGGCGCAGAGCATGCTGATCGCGTAGAAGATCGAGAACAGGCCGGTGATGGTGCCGTAGTCGTTGTCGGTCCAGTGGAACTCCGGAACGATGAAATCCTTCCACGTGAGCGACAGCACCTGCCGGTCGAGGTAGTTGATCGTGGTGGCGAAGAAGAGCAGGGAGCAAATCCACCAACGGTAGTTGGTCGGCTTGGAGGAGGCTGCGTTCATGGGGGCGTTGTGTTCAGGGGCTTAGGGTTTTGGGAAAGGCGGACCGAGATGCCGCTAGGGCGCGGCGGGGGCGGGGACGGAGTTGAGCCCCTTGGGTTTCTGCGCGGGCTCGATGGTGACGTTGCGGAAGGTGAGGGTGCCGACACCGGAAAGCACCTCGGTTTTTTCGACGCCGCGGAAGATGCAGTCGCGGAAGCTGATGTTGTCGACCGTGGCGCCGGGAAAACTGGTGATGAAGAGCACGCGCGGGCTGGCGGACGAGCGAACGTTCTGGAGGTGCACGTTGCGCACGGTCGGCATGAATGCGCCCTTCGCGCCCTCCTCGTAGAGCAGGTCGATGGTGAGCACGGCCTCGGCCACGCGGCCGACCTCGACGTTGCGCATGAAGACGTTCTCGAGGAAGCCGCCACGCACGGCGTTGGTCTTGAAGCGCAGCGCGCGGTCGAGGTTGGGGCTGTCCATGGTACAGTCCTCGACGAAGATGTTGCGGATGCTGCCGGAGCACTCGGAGCCGAGCACGACGCCGCCGTGGCCGTCCTTCATGGTGCAGCGGCGGATGATCATGTTCTCGGTGGGCACGCCGATGCGGCGGCCGTCGTTGTTGCGGCCGGACTTGATGGCGATGCAGTCGTCGCCGGTGTCGAAAACGCAGTCCTCGATGAGCACGTCGCGGCAGGACTCGGGGTCGCAGCCGTCGTTGTTGGGGCCGTGGGAGGTGATCTTCACGCCGCGCACGGTGACGTTGGTACAGAGCACGGGGTGGATCTCCCACATGGGCGAGCGGACGATGGTGACGCCCTGGACGAGGACGTTGGTGCAGCGGTAGGGCTGGATGAAGTTGGGGCGGAGGAAGTCGCCGTCGCCGAAGCGGCGCTGGTCGACGGGGACGCCCGCTTCGCCCATCTCAAGAAGACGGCTACGCGCGGCAGCCTGCTTGGTGGGCTTGTCCTTCTTGTTGTTCCAGGCCCACCAGTTGTCCCAGTCGGCGCCGCCGTCGAGGGTGCCTTCGCCGGTGACGGCGATGTTGGTCTGGTCGAGCGCGTAGATGAGGGGCGAGTAGTTGTAGCACTCGAGACCTTCCCACTTGGTCAGGACCGCGGGCAGGTAGGCGGCGGGATCGGTCTTGAACCGCAGCGTGGCGCCCTTCCCGACGTGGAGGTTCACGTGGCTGAGCAGATGGATCGGGCCGGTGGTCCACTCGCCGGTGGGCACGACGACGCGGCCGCCGCCGGCCTTCGAGCAGGCGGCGATGGCATCGCGGATCGCGGCGGTGGCGTCGTCGCCGGGCTTGGCGCCGAAGTCGACGATGGGGAAATCGCGGGCGGGGATAACGGGGTCCTTGATGCGGGCGAGGATGGTGGCGGCATCGTCCCAACTGCGGGCGGTGAAGGCCGTGGCGATCGTCGGCGAAAGGAGTTGCTGCATCTCCAGGCCGGCGAGGATGAAGGGGCCGACGCCCTTGAGGTCGTTGTCGATGATCGGCTCGCTGATGTAGTATTCGAAGCTGCCGTCGCGGGCGCGGCCGGCGCTGTTGGTGTAGCCCAGGCCGGCGACGGAGCAGCAGCGGGTGAGGCTCACGCGGCCGTCGGCACCGGTGCGGATGAATTCGCGGACGAGCGCCTCGTAGCCGCGGCGGGCGGCGGGGAGGTACTTCTCGCGTGGGAGGTAGCCGCGGTTGATGGCCTTGGCCAAGGTGTAGACGAACATCGAGGACGCGGTGGCCTCAAGGTAGTTGCCCTCGCGGTTGCCCTGGTCGACGACCTGCCACCAGGCGCCGCTCTGCGGGTCCTGCCAACGCACGATGCCGTCGGCCACGCGGCGCAGGATGGCGTTGATGTCCTCGAGCTCGTGCTGCGTGGGCGGGAGGTAGTCGAGGGCGTCGACGATGGCCATGGCGTACCAGCCGATGGAGCGTCCCCAGAAGTTGGGGGAGAGGCCGGTGGTCTTGTCGGCCCAGTCCTGTTTCCGGGCCTCGTCCCAGGCGTGGTAGTAGAGGCCGGTCTTGGCGTCGTAGAGATGGGCATCGATGAGGAGGATCTGCCGGGCGACGTCGTCGAAGGCGGCGGGGTCGGCGAAGGCCTTGCCGTAGGCGGCGAGGAAGGGCGAGCCCATGTAGAGGCCGTCGAGCCACATTTGGTGAGGGTAACGCTGCTTGTGCCAGAAACCACCCTCGCTGGTGCGCGGCTGTTCGGTGAGCTGCTTGCGCAGGGTGGCGAGCGCGGTGCGGAAACGCGGTTCGGGCTGGCGGGCCGCCACCTCGAGCAGCGCGCGGCCGGGCGTGACCATGTCGATATTGAAGTCCTCGAAACGGTAGGTGGCGATGGCGCCGTCGGCCCCGATGTAGCTGGTGACGATGCGGTCGCCGGCGTCGCGCAGGGCGGTGTCGCCCGTGCGGGCGGCGAGCTGCTGGAGGGAAAAGGCGAAAAGGCCGGAGGTGTAGTCCCAGCGGGATTTGGGCGTGGCGCCGGCTTCGAGTGGTGGCGGCGAGCAGCGCGAGCGCGGCGGCGGAGAGGCGGTGGAGCGGGCGGATCATGGCTGGAGGGATGGTACGGAAGCGTGGGGGCTCGACCTAGTTGTGTGGGGCGGCGGCTGGTGCAAGCGGGGGTATCGGGCGCGGCGGCGGGATAGTCTGGTAGGTCCAGTCTCCGACTGGACTCCGCGGGTGCGTGCTGCCGCGAGGGGGAGCGTGATCGGGCGCGACCGGTCGGAGACCGGTCCTACAGGGGAGGGAGAACTGGTGGCGAGCGGCGTCACTTCCGGGCTTCGGTGGTGACGGTGATGGGCGAGCGGGCGCGGGCGGCGCAGGCGGCGACGTAGTCGAGCCAGGCCTGCTGCGTCGTGAACTCGCCGGCACGGGCCCAGCCGGCGCCGGCGTAGTAGACGAGCGGTTTACCGGAGACGACCTTGGCGAGAACGAACTGGTTCTGGTCGTCCTCGGCGTAGCCGGCGAACTCCGGGCCGGGCACGATCACCGCGACGCCGAGGTCGGCGTTGACGGCTTCGGCGGTCCACTGGGCGAGCGAGCCGGCGGCGGCGACCGGGGTGAACTCGATCTTGGGCTGCTTCCGCTTGTCGGTGGGGTCCTTGACGATGCCGATGGCGACGGTGGCCTCGGGGATCTTGCCGGCGATGGAGAACGTGCTCTCGATGCGGTCGAGGTTGTGGCCGGCGTCGACGGTGTAGCGCTTGGTCTCGGAGACGAAGATGCCGCCGGCGGACCAGGTGTCGTAGGTGAGTTCGAAGACGGCGCGGACGGGGCCGTTGGCGAGGATGCGCCAGGTCCGGTAGTTGCGGCCGACGTGGAGGCGGGAGCCGTCCCACACGCCGGTGCCGCCGCAGCCGCGCGCGGTGCCGACGGAGTAGGTGTCCATGCCCTCGCCCTCATCGGTGTGGTAGTGGTCGTGACCCTTGTTGTACCAGCGGTCGACGATCGGGTAGCTCACGCGTTTGCACCAGATGTCGACGCCGCTGGTGACGAGGACCTCCTTGGCGCCGGGAGTCTCGGCGGGGGCGGCGAGGGCCGGGCCGTAGACGCGGTGGGCGATCTTGTCGTTTTCCCAGGCGAAGTCGTCGAGCCGCTCGGGCACGTAGCGGGCGAAGGCCTTGACGGGGAAGGCGGGCACGACTTCGGCGGTGCGCTCGACGGTGAAGGTGGCGGACTTCTCGCCGGGGGCGAAGTCGTATTGGAAGATCAACTCGCCGTAGGCGGCGCCGCGCTTCTCGGGATCCTTGGCGAGCGGGGCGACGTTGGTGACCTGATGGGCGAGGGTGCGGCCGGCGGCGTCCTTGACCGCGAGCTTCTGGAGGAGGGCGCCGGGGAGGGCGTGGTTCACCTCGGTCCACGGGACGGTGATGGTCTCGGAGGGGCGGGCGGCGTCGAGCGAGTGGGTGACGGTGACGACGAGCTGCTCGGCGGCGGAGGCGAGGGGCGCGAGGATGGCGGCGGCGACGAGGGGGGCGAGGTGGCGCAGGTGCATGGGAGAAAGCGGAAGGCGGCGGGGGTCCGGGACGGGGCGGCAGAAACGCCGGCATCGGGGTGCCGGCGTTTCCGGAAAGAACGGGGGAGGCGAGGGCACGCCGGTCCGTTGGCGGTAGGGCGGTTTCTCCGAAACCGCCATGCCTGCTGACGGACTGCAAAGAAAGCCGGGCAAGGACGTTTCGGAGAAACGTCCCTACCCCGAAGCGGGCGATCAGCGGGCGAGCCAGCCGCCGTCGACGGCCACGGTGTAGCCGTTGATGTAGTCGGAGGCCGATGACGCCAGGAAGACGACGGCGCCCTTGAGGTCGTCGGGGGTGCCCCAGCGGCCGGCGGGGATGCGCTCGAGGATGGCGGCGGAGCGCTTGTCGTCGGCGCGCAGCGGGGCGGTGTTGTCGGTGGCCATGTAGCCGGGGGCGATGGCGTTGCAGTTGATGCCCTTGCTGGCGAGCTCGTTGGCGATGAGGCGGGTGAGGCCGGCGACGGCGCTCTTCGAGGCGGTGTAGGAGGGAACGCGGATACCGCCCTGGAAGGAGAGCATCGAGGCGATGTTGACGATCTTGCCCTTGCCGCCGCGGGCAACGACGTCGTTGCAGAACGCCTGGGAGAGGAAGAACACGGCGTCGATGTTGATGCCCATCACGTCGTCCCAGTCCTTCGCGGAGAACTTCAGGAAGTCCTCGCGGCGGATGATGCCGGCGCAGTTCACGAGGATGTCGAGGTGGGCGAAGGTTTGGCGGGCGGTGGCGATGACCTGCGGGATGGCGGCGCGGTCGCCGAGGTTGCCGGCGATGGCGACGGCCTTGCGGCCGAAGGCCTGCACCTGCTTGACGGTGTCGTCGGCGGGGAGGATGTCGACGGCGACGATGTCGGCGCCGGCTTCGGCGAGCGCGAGGGCCATGCCCTGACCGAGGCCGCGGGCGGCGCCGGTGACGATGGCGACTTTGCCGTCGAGTTTGAAGGAGTCGATGATGGTGCTCATGGGAGGATTCGGTTGGCGGTCACCAATGGATGGTGACAGGTGGTGGTGGACGGTTGGCGGTGATCGGTGGCGGGGCGGCTCAGCGGAGGGCCTTGAGCGGGGCCGGGTCCATGTCGGCGTAGTCGCGGTTTTCACCGCCCATGCCCCACACGAAGGTGTACGCGGCGGTGCCGACGCCACAGTGGATCGACCACGGCGGGGAGAGCACGACGTCGAAGTTGCGCATCACGAGGTGGCGGGTGGCCTGCGGTTGGCCCATGAAGTGGAACACCGCCTGGTCGGCCGGGATGTCGAAGTAGAGATAGACCTCCGAGCGGCGCGAGTGGGTGTGTGGTGGCATCGTGTTCCAGACGCTGCCGGTCTCGAGGCGGGTGAAGCCCATGACCACCTGGCAGGTGTCGACGGCGGCGGCGTGGATGGCCTTGTAGATGGTGCGCTCGTTGGCGTTCTCGCGCGAGCCGAGCTTGGTGGGCGTCATGCTGGCGAAGGGCACCAGCTTGGTCGGATACGCGGCGTGGGCCGAGTAGGAGAGCAGGTAGAACTTCGCGGGCTCCGCGGCCGAGACGGAGGCGAACGCGACCTCCTGGGCGCCGCGGCCGAGGTAGATGGCGTCGCACTTGCCGAGCGCATGTTCGGTGCCGTCGACGATCACCTTGCCGGCGCCGCCGAGGTTGATCACGCCGGCCTCGCGGCGCTCGAGGAAGTGCGTTGCGCGCAGTTCGGCGGGGTTGGGCAGGGCGAGGGCCTTGTCGGTCGGTACGATGCCGCCGACGATCGTGCGGTCGGTCTCCCACCAGCGCAGGTTGAGCTCGCCGGGCTGGAACAGGCCGGCGATGAGGAATTCGCGACGGAGCGCCTCGGGGGGCATGGCGGCGACGAGGGCGGGGAACGAGTTTTCGTGGTTCTGCATAAAGGGCGAGTGGTGGGAGGGGGATGGCACGGCCCGGGGCAATGCATCCCCGGGCCGTGTGCGAACCCCTATTCTATGACGCAACAAAAGGGACGACGAGGCCGGTCGCGCCGCGGCGGCCGTCGACCGCGAAGCGGAGCGGCGGCGGGGTGGTGTGCGGCGGGTGAGGGGGCATCGGGAAAGGGTAATGGCGGGTGTTCCGTGGACGGCATCCGGCGGGGAGGACGACCGGAACAGGATGTTTCACTAATGAACTTGCCTTTCATGGATGAACATTTCACGCTCCGCCGCAATCTCAAAATCGTCCGGGCCTCCAGACTCCGTCCTCGCCCGCTCGGTTCCTCGGTCGCCCCGCACATGCCGTCTTCGTCCCTCCAACCTTCCGCCCCCGCCTCTGTCCGCAAGGCCGCGCCCGCCGCGGGCGCGCCGGACGAGCGCTACGTCATCCCGAATCTCCGCAACGCCTGCCGCATCCTCAAGCTGCCCTCAAGGCCGCCGACCTCGCCCGCACCCTCGGCATCCCGGTCACCACCACGCTGCGGATCATGACCACCCTCCATCTCGAGGGTCTGGCGCGCAAGAACGAGGGCCGCTACGAGCTCGGCCCGGTCCTGATCCAGCTCGGCACCGCCGCGCTCTCCGGCGCCGAGATCCGCGATCTGGCCGTCCCCGTCCTCGAGCGGCTCACGACCGCCACCGCGGAGACCTCGCACATCGCGATCCCGTGCGACGACCGCTCGCTCATCGTCGCGGTGCAGGACAGCCCGCACCCGCTCCGCGCCTCCTCGCGCCCGGGCTATCTCGCCGAGCTGCACTGTTCGTCGACCGGGAAGATCTTCCTCGCCTACCTCCACCTCGATCGCGCCGCGGAGGTGCTGCCGGCGGACTCGTTGGTGCGGCGCACGCCGAAGACGCTCACGACACTGGCCAAGATCAAACGCGATGCCGAGCTCACCCGCGCCCGCGGCTACAGCCTCGACGACGAGGAGTACCACGCCGGCGTGCGTTGCTTGGCCGTGCCGGTCTTCGGCCCGGAGGGCACTGTCGTGGCGGCGCTCGGCATCACGGCCTCGGTGGTGCGCTTCACCCCGGCGCGCATCCCGGAGATGTTCGAGAAAGTCCGGGCCGCCGCCACCGAACTCTCCGCGCTCCTCGGGCACACCGGCACCGCCCCGATCTGAGCATCATTCAACGTTCTCCGGCTCGGGTCTCCCGCCGGCGCCAATCTCCCACTACCAACCCCCCTCCCTTCCCAACCCTCCATGAACAACGGTCTCACCATTCCCGCCAACGGCGCCCTTGATTTCCTCTCGCTCGGCGCCCTCGTCCATCGCCTCGACCCCGGCGTGATCCCCTTCCGCAAGGCCAACCACTGCGACATCCACGTCAGTGGCGGCGAGTTCAACGTCTCGGCCAACCTCTCCGACTGCTTCCGCCTGAAGACCGGCGTCGCCTCCGCGATGGTCGACTACCCGATCGGCGACCTCATCGCCGAGCGCGTGCGCGCGATGGGCGTCCAGCCTTTCTACAAGAAGTTCAAGCACGACGGCGTGCGCGGCCCCAACATGGCCACCGTCTACTCCGACCGCGGCCAGGGCGTGCGCGCCCCGGTTGTGTTCTACAACCGCTCCAACGAGGCCGCCGGTCAGCTCAAGAAGGGCGACTTCGACTGGAACCAGATCTTCGGCGCCGGCGTGCGCTGGTTCCACAGCGGCGGCATCTTCGCCGCGCTCTCCGAGACCACCGGCGAGCTCATCGTCGAGGCCATGCAGGCCGCGAAGAAGGCCGGCGCCGTTACCTCCTTCGACCTCAACTACCGCCAGAAGCTCTGGGACATCTGGGGAAGCTCTGGGACATCTGGGGCGGCCAGTCCAAGGCGCTCGATGTGCTCGGCCGCATCGTCCAGCACGTCGACGTGCTCGTCGGCAACGAGGAGGATCTCCAGAAGGGCCTCGGTATCGAAGGTCAGGATGTCGAGGCGAAGTCGAAGCTCGATCCCACCGCCTTCTACGCCGTGATCGACAAGGCCGTGAAGAAGTTCCCCAACGTGAAGGCCGTCGCGACCACGTTGCGCGAAGTGCACTCCACCAACCGCCACACCTGGGGCGCCGTCGCCTGGATCAACGGCAAGACCTTCCAGTCGCCGATGTGCGAGCTCGACGTCATCGACCGCGTCGGCGGCGGCGACGGCTACGCGGCCGGCTTCATCTACGGCCTGCTCAGCGGCTGTTCCGAGCAGGAGGCCGTCAACCTCGGCTGGGCCCACGGCGCGCTGCTCACGACCTTCCCCGGCGACACCACCATGGCGACCGTCGAGCAGGTGAAAGCCTTCGCCAAGGGCGGCAGCGCCCGCATCCAACGCTGACGCGCTGGAGAGTAGCGAGGTGTGAGTCGCGGGTAGCGAGAATGCGGAAACACGCTGGTTCTCGCTGCCCGCCGCCGCTCCTCTTCCCCGTAGGGCGCGACCTCGGTCGCGCCGCATTTTGAATCCTGAGAATCAGAGGCTTCT
This sequence comes from Verrucomicrobiota bacterium, assembly GCA_019136515.1. Taxonomy (GTDB): domain Bacteria; phylum Verrucomicrobiota; class Verrucomicrobiia; order Opitutales; family Opitutaceae; genus CAJCBL01. Next base: position 34,885 of record JAGVUB010000056.1, on the reverse strand, counting down.
AGTCTGGCCCGATGGAATCGATCACTGATCGGTCAATGCTCATATGGAGCAAGTATGTGGCTCCACTGATCTTCGTTACGGGCGGAATACTCCTCCTGACGACAGGACCGATGGCTCCTTGGTCGGGGGGCGTTTTCTTCCTGCTTGGGCTCATCCTCTTCTGGACCAACCGCACATTCCGTGAGGTGCAGCTCGATGATCGAGGCTTTGTCGCGGGAGATGTCGTGATCCCCATTGCCCGGATTCATTCCTATTCACTTCGGACCGGCCGTGGTGTGAGCACACTGAGAATCGCGGCTGGCGGCGGCCAATCTCTCCACACGATCGTTAAACGCTGTCGGCATCGTGAAATCTCAGCGCTTCTATCGCGTGTGGTGACCAGACATCGCTAAGGAGCTAGGTCCTGAAAACAGCCTCACTTCCGTTCCCCCTTTCCCGATTTCCACATAACTTCTCCGCGGTTCGGTCTCCGGCCCTTCTTTCTCTTCGTTCCTGCTGTCGTCCGCCTTCCGCCGTCTGCCCATTCCGCAATCCGAAATCCGCACTCCGCAATCTTCCCCCTTCCGCCATGCTCTACTACGCCCGCGGCTCCGTCTCCACCGTCTTCACCCCGGCCGATCTTCGCGCCGGCCTCCACGAGGCGTTCGCCAAGCTCGGCGCCCGCAAGCGCGTGCTCGCCATCCCGCCCGACTTCACGCGCTTCCACTCCCGCGCCGGCGAGCTCACCCGCTACGCCTTCGACTACTACGGCGCGCAGCTCACCGACATCCTCCCGGCGCTCGGCACGCACTCGCCGATGACGTCCGAGCAGATCCACGAGATGTTCCCGGGCGTGCCGGAGTCGCTCTTCCGCGTCCACAACTGGCGCACCGGCATCACCACCGTCGGCACCGTGCCGGCGGAGTTCGTGAAGGAAGTCTCCGGCGGCGCGGTCGAGTTCCCGTGGCCCGCGCAGGTCGCCGACCTCCTCGCCACCGGCGGCCACGATCTCGTGCTCTCCATCGGCCAGGTCGTGCCGCACGAGGTCATCGGCATGGCCAACTACAACAAGAACATCTTCGTCGGCACCGGCGGCTCCGAGGGCATCAACAAGAGCCACTTCGTCGGCGCCGCCTACGGCATGGAGCGCATGATGGGCCGCACCGACACGCCCGTGCGCCGGATTCTCAACTACGCCGGCGAGAAGTTCACCAAGCACCTGCCGATCGTCTACGTCCACACCGTCGTCGGCCGCGACGCCACCGACGGCCAGCTCAAGGTCCGCGGTCTCTTCGTGGGCGACGACCAGGAGGTGTTCAACCAGGCCGCGAAGCTCTCGCTCGAGGTGAACTTCCAGATGCTCGACGAGCAGATCGCGAAGGCCGTCGTCTACCTCGACCCCTCCGAGTTCAAGAGCACGTGGCTGGGCAACAAGGCCATCTACCGCACCCGCATGGCGATGGCCGACCGCGGCCAGCTCATCATCCTCGCGCCCGGCCTGAAGGAGTTCGGCGAGGACCACGAGATCGACCGCCTCATCCGCAAGTACGGCTACCACGGCACGTCGAAGACGCTCGCCGCCACCAAGGCCAACCCCGAGCTGCAGAACAACCTCGGCGCCGCCGCGCACCTCATCCACGGCTCCAGCGAGGGCCGTTTCGACATCACGTACTGCCCTAGCCACCTCACGAAGCAGGAGATCGAAGGCGCCGGCTTCCAGTACGCCGACCTCGCGACGATGACCAAGCGCTACGATCCCGCGAAGCTCAAGGACGGCTGGAACGTGCTGCCCGACGGCGAGCGCATCTTCTACATTTCGAACCCCGCCATCGGCCTCTGGGCCTACCGGGGGCGCTTCGAATACTGAGGCAGCAGAGAATCTGGAACTCAGGAGATCAGGAACGATCCCGTAGCTGAACGGCGCCGCCGTTCAGTCGAGCTGGAGAATCTGGAACTCACGAAATCCGGAGCGACCCCAGTTGCGAAGTAGCACCTTACTTGCCGTCTACCCACGGGCCGGGGAAGTCGAAGATCCATTCGTAGCGGCAGGGTACTGTTCTCCCCCCTTTCTTTGCCGCAGCGAAACGTGACCGTTTCGCTGCTTCGAGCGCAGCTTTGGCGAAGTCCGGATTCGTTGCCTTCGTCTGGAAGTCCTTTGCGGTGCCTTTGGCGTCGATCGTGAAGCTTACGACGGCCTGCCCGGTTGTGTGGTTAGCGCGTAGTGACCTCGGATACTTGGCCACCGCCATGACATGGGGCATCGGGGCCTTGTCGAAGTCGCCATAGAGCTTGGCCGTTACCACCACGGTTCCATCTGCGAGAGTGGAGGTCATCTCCCGCGTGGGTTTTTCGACTGTCGTCGCTGCCAGCTCTACGGCGCAACAGGCAGGTGTACAGATGCAGATCAGCAGGAGTGAGAAAAGGGCCGTGTATCGTGAGTTCATGATTGGGGTGCGGTGATGCTGGCTCGATGGAACGGTAGTCGAATGTTCAAAGTCCAACGGATATTGGCCGATGGGGACTCATGCCCGACGGCGAGCGGATCTTCTACATCTCGGACCCCGCTATCCGCCTCTGGGCCTACCGCGGACGCTTCGAGTACTGAATGTGGAAGTCAGGAAAGCGGGAACGATCCCGTAGCTGAACGGCGCAGCCGTTCAGCCTTTCCGCCGATTCAGAGGCGGACGCCCCACCACAGGGCACGGAGAGCAATGAGTCCGGACCTCTTCCGGTTCTCTGTGTGCTCTGTGGTTGAAGATTCCGGATATGGTAATCGCAAGGAACGCAAAGATCGCGGGGAGCTGGTTAGCAGTGTGGCGTGGCTCGTGAGAGCGGCGCTCGGCGCGCTCGGCTCCGGCTCTTTGAGTTCTTTGCGATCCTTGCGGTTCAATCCTTCCGTCTCCTCGCTACTTTCCCTGAACGAGCAGCAGCCCCGGACTTGCGCCGGTGAGACTGATTCCGCCGGCGGGCGTGACCCGATACGTGTTCTCGCTGCCGACCAAGCCCACGCCGGGCACGCCGCGCTTGGGCTCGACAGCCAGCACCATGTCCTCGGCGAGCGGTTCCTCGAAGCCCTCGGCCAGCACGGGCCATTCGTCGATTTGCAGGCCCACACCGTGCCCGAGGAAATTCGCCCGTCGCACGCCGAAGCCCATGAAGTGTTCGAGAAACGCCGGCTCCAGCCCGGCGAGCGTCTGGCGGTAGATCTCCGCCGGGATCGCGCCAGGCTTCAGCGCCGCGGCCACGCTGCGCTCGATCTCCACGCAACGCCGGTGGATCGCCAACGCCTCCGCAGGCAGCGCCCGGCCGAACTGATACACCATGGTCTTGTCGCTCGAATAACCGTCGATCGCGCAGCCGATGTCGACGAACACCAGATCGCCCGCGCGCAGCGTGCGCTCGCGGCTGCCGAGCACCGGTGCCGCCGGGCCGATGCCCACCGCGCCGCCCGGGCCGTCGAAGCTCGTCGGGTATAGCGAATTCTCCCCGAAACCGATCTGCCCCACGGCGAGATCCACGCCGAACATCCCGAAGCGAACCGTGCCCTGGTGCCCCTCGCGCACCATCAACGAGTACAGGTCACAGGCGAACTCCGCCTCGCTGATCCCTTCGCGCAGCAATGCCGGCACCTGTTCCTCCAACAACCGCCGGTGCATCGCGCCGCTGCGCGCCATGAGCGCCAGCTCGTACGGGCTCTTCACCGCCCGCACCCGTGCGATCATGCCGTCGAGCGCGGCCACTTCGTCGCACGCGAAATGCTTCCGGAAACGCTGCACCAGCGCGAGCGGGGCCAGCTCGGTCTCAAGATGGATCGTCCGCCAGCCCGGCGCGCCCGCCGGGAGCGCCTCGCGGAAACTCTTCATTGGGCGAATGGAGGGGAAGAGCGACTCCGTCTGCGCGCGTTCGTAGCTGCGCCGCACCCACAGCACCGCCTCGCCGCCGCGCGGCACCAGCAGCAGCGCGTCCTGCATCGTGCCAGTGAAATAGTACTGGTTGATCCGGCCGAAGAACGCCGCCAGCTCCCAGTCTGGGCAGTCGGCGTCCATCCGTGCGCGGAAACGCGCCATGCGGTCGTTCAGTTCGGCCAGCGGGACTTGGTGCATAGGGGCGCCAAACGTAGGTGACTCATTCGGCCCGGGAAAGAACAGACCGGTGGGCGGAAACGGCGCCATGGCGCAGCCGGAGCGTCACCGGGCTGACGCGACAGCAAAGCCTCTGTGGGATTTCCCGGCCGCATTTCCCCTGAAAGGGCGAACGGCGTCGGCTACGACGTCTCGGTCTCGGGCGCCAGGAACGCCAACGTCTGCGGGCAACGTCTCCCTTCGTAGTATCTATCCAGCACGGCGGCGAAGGGGTTGCCGGGCCCGGCGAGGGCGGCGAAAAGTGTCATCGAAGACTGGAGTTTCAGGTGGTCGGGGAAGCCCATGATCTGCTCGGCGGTGCGGCCGTTCACCGCGAGCAAGGCCCCGGCGCATTCCTGCAACCGGGCGCCGAGGAGCGGGTGGGCGAGGTAGGCTTCCGCTTCGGCGTGGGACTGGATTGCGTAGAATCGCGCGGTGGGGCTGGCGCCCAGCCCGGTCACCTGCGGAAAGACGAACCACATCCAGTGCGTGCGTTTTCGCCCGGCACGGAGCTCGCCCAGCGCCGCGGTGTACGCCTCCTCCTGCGCGGCGACAAAGCGCTGGAGGTTGTGGGGATCGTCGTCGGGCGTGGCCATGCCGGGTAGCTTGGGCGCGGGTTTCGCGGACACAAATCGCAGAGGAAACCGGATGCGCTCGCGCGGTGGCGGCGTTCTCTGCCTGCACTCTGGCCTTTGCCCTACAACGAGAATGCCGCGTGGAAGACTGCCTCGCCGGTGTCGCTGTTGGGAGCCAAGCGCAGGAGCAGACAGTACTCCGGCGGGACATGCGCCACCGTCACGGAAGGGTCGGTGCGAAAACCGAAGCGGATGTAGTACTCCGGCGGACCGACGAGCACGCAGCCGCGGGCGCCGCGTCGCTGCAGCTCCTCCAGCACCGCGCGCATGAGCAGGCTGCCGATGCCCCGGCGTTGCCGGGCGGGAAGGACGGAGAGCGGCCCGAGCCCGTACCAGCCCGCGGCAGCGGCGCCGACCTGCACCGGAGAGGCCGCGACGTGGCCGACGATTTCGCCGGCCCGGCGTGCGACGAGTGACACGCTCAACGCGCCCGCGCTCCGCAGCGCCTCGATGACAGCGGATTCCTGCCCGTGGCTGTAGGGGTGGTTGCGAAATGCCTCGGCCGTCAGCGCGGCGATGGCGGCTTCGTCGCCGCCGCGCTCGGTTTCCACGACGATCCTCGAATCGGTGCGCGCCATGGCTGCGAGATTGACGGCCCGCGGCGCGAACACGAGCCCGACTTGTGCCGGCGCCCGGTGTGGCGGGCGGGCCCCCTCCGCCGTCTCCAGACATGTTTGACAGCACAGCAGCGACGTCGCCGCCACGTCAACACCGTCGCTTTCGGCGGTCTCGTCTGCGCGCTCGCGCCGAGTGCGCGGGGCGCGATGGAGCAAGGCCCCCGCTGGGGACCACGGATTGTTGCGGGTACGGGCGGGCTTCGCCCCTCGCTCCCGCCGTCTGGCCCGGGCCAGATTCGTGGCGAAAGTAGTCTGGAATTGACGACTGCTGTATCCATCGCGTTGGCTCCTGGCTCCCTAAACCCGAGAAACTTGGCGAGCCTGCTTCAGGCGATGAAGCTCGACGCCGGCGCTTCCGTTTTCAGCCCATCATCCCATGCACCTCTCCCTGCGACAGCTCGCGGCCCTTGGCGGCCTTCTGGCGGCGGCCATCCTGACCCCGACCGCCCACGCGCAACTTATCGGCGCCACCACCACCGGCTGGTACAAATCGACCGGAGAGCACAGCCCGACCAATCCCAACTACCTCACCGGGTTGCTGGAGATCTCGCATCACCACAATTTCTTCGTTTTCGATCTATCATCCATCCAGACCCCGATCGTCTCGGCGACACTTTCCGCGTGGAACCCGAGCAATGGCTTCAGTGGTGCGGGCTCCGGGGTGTATAGCCTCTATGGCGTGACCGGGTTTTCGCCTGCGGAGATCGTGAGTGGAACGTCATCGCTGGATATTTACAACGCCTTGGGGGCCGGTCCGGTGCTCGGCTCGGTGACGGTGACTTCCGCGGTCAACGGCGCGTTCGTCGATGTCGACCTAGGTGACGCCGCTGCGCTCGACTACCTCAACGACTATCGTGGTGGGCTGATTGCCTTCGGGGGCGACTTTGCGTCCGACACGAGTTTCCTTTTCGGCTACTCCCATTTGGCGCCTGACGTCAGGCTTGCCCTCCAGACGGACGGAGGCAATCAACCGGCGGCGGTTCCGGAGCCGTCGACCTACGGCTTGGTCGCGGCGCTCGGGCTTCTCGGCCTGATCGGACTCCGCCGCCTCCGGATGCGCAGAAGCGCCCGGTGATTGCGATCCCCCGTCTCTTTCGCTCTTCGACGCCGCCCACCAGATGCAGGGCGGCGTTTTTCTTGCCAACACCGGAGCGCTGGAGTTGGGCATTGCGTCATGCGATCTCGCGGACAGTCTGCCCGTCCAGCCGTACCCCCGGAGGCCCTGCCCCGCTGTCCCCCATGAACAAGAACCTCACGATCGCCCTGCTGGCGTTTGCCACCTTGGTCTCCGGCGTGCCGGGGAACTGAGCCGCGCTGCGGATAGGAAGAAACGCCCATGGGTTGGTTCGGGAGCAAGGATAGCGTACGCGCCCTGCGGAAGCGGGGCGAAGGGCTCGCGTTGTTGCGGCAGGTCCGCGACGAGACGCGCAGCGCCGAGGACCGCACGAAGGCGTTGCAGGCGTTGGCGGAGCTCGCCGCGGAACCGGGGGCGTGTAGCGATGCCCTCGGAACGTTGAGCGCCCTTCTGGATCTCGTCCTCGGCGACGAGGTTCATCAGCTCCGGGAGACCTTCGTCGCCCTCTTCGTGCAACTGGCCAACGCGAACAAGTACGTCGACCGGACCCCGGCGGCCGACCTCGGGAGACACCACGAGCCCCAGCTCCGGCAATTCCTGGAGAAGTTCTCCGACCCCCGCGTGTTGGTGGCGACGCTCCAGCGCCAGCGGGAGTACTACCGGAAACCCACGCTGGGGGTCGGCGGCTCGCTCGATTCGTACAAGGAGTACGACCCCGACCGGATGAAGCTCCTGCCCATCGCGCTGCTGTTGTGCGCCGGCCGGGAGCGCGAGCAACTGGCCTTCATGGCGCGGGATCCGAACCCCGTCTTCCGTGCCTGTTTTCTGGAGATCGCACCGAAGGCCGGCGATCTCACGCTCCTGCCGTTCATCCTCGAAGCGACGACCGACGCGTTCGTGGAGGTGCGGCAGCGGGCGTTCCGGGCGCTGGTCGTCATCGGGCAGCCGATGGCGCCGAAGCTCGTGGAGTTTCTCGAGGCGCGTGCGGCCGACAGCCCGGACCTCGTCGATTTCTGCGCGAAGGTTTTCAACCAGCCGAAGTTCAAGCTGCTTGCCACCTTGATCGAACAGGGGCGCAGCCGCCTCGGTCAAAGGCCCGACCCCAAGGCGGTGGCGGCGCTCGGCCGGTTGTACGAGCAGTATTCGAAAAACGGTGAGCCAGAGGCGAAGCCGGTCGCGCTGGCGCTGTTTCAGAAACTGAGTTCCGACCACGCGCCGGCGGCGTTGCTGGTGATCGCTTGTCGGATGCTCGACCCGGAGGTCGCCGCCCACAAGGCGCGGCTGGAGGAGCTGGTGCGGGTCGACCACCCCTGCCGCGAGGAGGCCAATCGCAAGCTCGTGCGGCACCGCATGGGCGGGCTCGATCCGTGGGGCGGCGAACTGAACCTGCACGATCTGCTGGCCCGCGGGCTGGTCCGCCTCGAGGTGCTCGGCGAGTCGATCACCGTCGTCACGGCCGCCGTCACCAATACGACGGGAGTGTGCATGAAGGTGCGCATCCCGATCGGCACGCTCTTCCTCGCGTCGGGGCATTGGCAGGACATGGTGTCGACGGCCGATGTGCGGTTCGAACTCGAGCCCGGCACGACCCAGTTGCGGATTCCCGTCGCCTGCGCGCGCGCCGAGTTGCCGATCCCGAAGGAGGGCAACGGATTCCGCGGGGTCGCGCGCGCGAAGGGCGACCTGGCGAAGCTGATGGAGTCCATCGGCTGGCGAAACCGGCATTCCTCGCTGGTCCTGCAGGCCGCCGTGTGGGCCGTGACCGACGGTTACTCCGGGCGGCGGATACAGGAGCGTCTGGTCGACGCCCGGACCGGCGCGCAGGTGATCACCCCGGAGATTCTGGAGGCGGCGCAACAGTTGCTGAAGCACGCAGGCATCGAGCGCCTGCTATAGCCGCGGGTCCGAGAGCGTTACGGACCCGCGCCGGTGCGGCGGCGCGAGCGCCGTTTCCGGAATTTTGTAGCCGGCCGCGGCGAGGCCGGCACCTCTGGCCGGGGTCGCCGCCCCTGGCTACAGCGGAACGCAAACCGCGCTAGGCGATCACCAGATCGAGGTACGACATTGCGAGGGCGGGCGGGGTCAGTTTGCCGCTGGCGTGGCGCCGCCGAGACCGCGGCGGTCGAGCAGGGGCTGGAGCTCGGGGTCGCCGCCGCGGAAGGCGCGGTAGAGCTCCTTGAACCAGGCGACGGTGTCGGCGTCGAGCACCTCGGCCCAGATGTAGGAGTAGTAGCCGGCCGAGTAGCCGCCGGCGAAGATGTGGTTGAAGTAGGTGCTGCGGTAGCGCGGGGGCACGGGCGCGAAGTCCATCCCGGCGCGCCGGAGCGCGGCGGCCTCGAAGGCGAGCACGCCGTCGGCCTCGGGCACCTCGGCGGGGGTGAGGCGGTGCCAGGCCTGGTCGAGCAGGGCGGCGGCGAGGTACTCGGTGGTGGCGTAGCCCTGGTTGAACTTCGCGGCGGCCGTGATCTTCGCGACCAGCTCGGCCGGAAGCGGCGCGCCGGTCTGGTGGTGCTTGGCGTAGTTGGCCAGCACCTCGGGCCACGTCGCCCACATCTCGTTTACCTGCGAGGGGAACTCCACAAAGTCGCGCGGCACGTTTGTGCCCGCGAAACGCGGATACCGCACGGCGGAGAGCAGCGAGTGGAGGTTGTGGCCGAATTCATGGAAGGCGGTCGTGACCTCGTCGAAGGTGAGCAGGGTGGGCTCGCCGGCCGGGGGCGGCGGGACGTTGAGGTGCAACCCGATTACCGGGTGCGTGCCGCGCAGGCCGCTCTGGGAAACGTAGGCGTTGGCCCACGCGCCGCCGCGTTTCGATGGGCGGGAGTACGGGTCGACGATGAGCAGGGCGAGCGGGGCGCCGTCGGTATCGAGCACCTCGTACACGGTGGTGTCGGGGTGGTAGCGCGGGAGGTCGGGGCGCTCGCGGAAGGTGATCCCGTAGAGCCGGGTGGCGGCGTAGAACACGCCGTCGTTGAGCACGCGGTGGAGCTCGAAGTAGGGGCGGAGCTGCGACTCGTCGAAGGCGTACTTCTCGGCGCGGACCTTCTCGGCGTAGAAGGACCAGTCCCAGGCCGCGAGTTCCGCCCCGGGATGGTCGGCGGCGAGCAGGCGCTGGAGGTCGGCGGCCTCGCGGCGGGCGTTGGCCACGGCGGCCGGGGCGAGCCGGAGCAGAAGCTGGTCGACGGCCTCGGCGGTGCGGGCGGTCTGGTCGTCGAGGATGAAGGCGGCGTGGTTGGCGTAGCCGAGGAGCGCGGCGCGCTCGGCGCGCAGGCGGGCGAGGCGGGCGACGACGGCGCGGTTGTCGAACTCGCCGCCGCGGGAGCCTCGAGCGGCGGCTGCCCGGTGGTGTTGACGAGGCGCACGAGGAACTGGCCCTCGTGGCCCGCCTCCTGCGCGGCCGCGGCGGCGGCGGTGATCGCGGCCTCGGACCAGCCGGCGAGCTCGGCGCGGGTGGCGACGAGCACGGCGGAGGCGTTGGTCTCCTTCAGGAGGTTCTGCGAGAACGCGGTCTCGAGGGTGGCGAGCTCGGCGTTGAGGGCGCGGAGGCGCTCCTGCTCGGCCGCGCCGAGGCGGGCGCCGGCCCGGACGAAGTCGTTGTGGGTGCGCTCGAGCGCCCGGAGCGACTCGGGGTCGAGGCCGAGGGCGGCGCGGTGTGCGTAAAGATCGGCGACGCGGGCGAAAAGCCGCGGGTTGAGCAGGATGGCGTCGGCGTGGGCGGCGAGCTTGGGCGCCATCTCCTGTTCGACGGCCTGGAGGGCCGGATTGGTGACGGTGCCGTTGAGGCCGCCAAAGATGCGCTCGATGCGTTCGAGGCCGACGCCGGCCCGTTCGAGCGCCTCGATGGTGTTGACGAAGGTGGGCGCGGCGGGTTCGGCGGCGATGGCCTCGATCTCGCGGAGGTTCTCCGCCATGGCGGCCTCGTAGGCGGGGCGGAAGTGTTCGTCGCGGACGAGGTCGAAGCGCGGGTAGCCGAACTGGAGGGTGCTCTCGACGAGCAGGGGATTCTCGGCGGCGGCGAGACTGCCGGCGAGGGCGAGCCCGCTGAGGAGAACGCGGAAACGGGATGTGGGCATGCCGCCAGCGCAGCGGGTCCCGTGCCGGGCGTCAGCCGGGAAATGCGCGGGTTGGTGGGCCCTCCGGGGCTCGAACCCGGAACCAAGGGATTATGAGTCCCCTGCTCTAACCATTGAGCTAAGGGCCCGTGTTTCCTGCCTATGGAAAACGGGGTTGGCGGGGCGTGGTCTCAAGCTTTTCCGCAAAAAAGGCGACAATTTGCGGGGGAATTGTTGGGACCACGAGAGGTCGCGTTTTCCTCGTTCTGCAAAACCGGACAGGACTTCGGGGCCAAATGCTGGAAAACACTGGTCGAGTCAGTCGGCCTTTGCGTAGCCGAGGTCACGCAGGGCAACTCCCAAGCAACTCAATGCAAGTTGGGCATCGTCTTCTGTCACCCGAGGCGTTCCGCGTTTTTCCTGCTCGTTAGGTTTCACCCTGGAGTGAAGCCGAGCGACGATCCTCCCGGCCCAGTGTCGTACTTCTTCCCGCTGATCGGTTCTCGATTTGTCGATCGCGCGCATCAAATCGGTACCTCGATCACCACATGCATGTCCGAAGACCACAGAGAGCGCGTCGCGGCACCGGTCGATGACGGCCTCCGCACCTAACCGATGTGCGCTGTCCTCAACTTTCTCCAAAGCTTGTGTGAGTGCCGTACGGATCTCATCGGGTACCCGGCTAGGATCCAAATCCGGGAGCGTCCCGAACGAGCGTTGTGCCTTCAGCGTCAAGATCGGTGTACCATGGACGGAGCTCTCAACAGTCAGAACCGTCCACAAGGTCAGAAACGACTCAGAGCCCAATGCCACCACTGGCCGAACGCACCATTTCTCGCTGTCTCTCAGCGCCGATAGAAGCGCGCGCCCATAGAAGAGAACACTGGTTTCCTTCGCGGTGCCTGTTCCGATCACTACGCCGGGCAAATCATTACGTGCTGGATCGTGAACCGTCCACTGCCGTTTTTGCACTCCGTCATAAAGGACAAAGACTCTGCCGCGCCGAATTCTTGTGACTGAGTCGAACGAGTCTTCTCGGAAGATTGTGTGGGCATAGCCTTCAACTGGATCATTCCATTTCGACTCTGAAGGCAGGCCAACAAATTCGATAGGCAGCAACAAGGGAGGCGGTTGCGTGCGGAAGCCGCAGTTCATGCGGCCTTCATAGACCGTCCCGTCGTGCGGGTTGATGCCAAGGCATTCCATGGGTCACTCCCAGTGTTTGAAGAAGGCTTTCAGGCGGTCGACGGTGTGGGGCCAGCGTGGGGTCTGAGGGCGGCAGACTGTGTTCTGGTTGCCGAAGAGACCGACTTCGTTGAGGGCCTTGGATTCTGGGACCGTCTGCAACCACTCGACGCGGACGAAGTGCTCGGCTTTTTCGGAATCGTCCGCGGTGGTGCGCAGGTGCGCAGCGGTCGCGAGCACGTCGAGGCAGGGACGATCGTTGATCGTGAAGTCGTTCACGGATTGGGCGGTCTCCGTCACGCGGCCGACGCCGACAAATCCACTGCCGGGAATCTTCACCCAAACACGGTCGCCGGGAGAAAGGAGTTTTAGTGTCTGGGTGTACCACGCGCCTCCGCCGGCGCTGATGAATCCATACTTCTGGGCATCGGCCCACGAGCGACTCTCGCCTTCCCCGAAAGACACGTAGTACTCGCCATTCCAGGGAACGCGTTCGCGGGTGCCTCCGCTGACGGTGACGGCGTTGGTCTGGGTCTCGCCGGGGTCGATGAACCACGCACGGCTGAGTAGTTGATCGGCACCGTGCTGGAAGACCTGGAAGAAGACGGCGTTGATGGCGATGTCGCGGTCGTTCAGGTAGCGGAGGATTCGCTCAGTCGAGTCGTCGAGCTCGGCGGCGACGAGGATGATTTGGTGCGAAGCGTTGAGGGCTTCCTCGTCGAGTTCGGTCCCGAAACGCGCCTTGAAGGCTTCGTCGAGGTTTCCGCCCTTGGAGAAGCGCTGATAGATCTGGGCGATCTTGTCGGCGGTGAGCCCTTCGACCCACGAAGCGTAGTCGAGCGCCTGGGCGATGATCTCGCGCGGAGTCTTGTCGCGTTTGAGCTCGATGAGCACGAGCGAGGCATCGGGGGCGATGGCGAGCAGGTCGATGCGCCCGGAAAACGGCGTAATCTCCTGCCGGCCGATCAACATCCACTCCGAGGACAGAATCGCCGGGTCGGCGACGATCATCTCCTCCAGTTGTTGTTCGGTGGCGAGTCGCCCGAGCCCGAGCGGCGTCGGTTTCGCTCCAACCGTCCAGATGGCGTGTTTGATGGGCATGTTCAGGATGCTCGAAGCTATGCTAGAAGCGTTTATTCAAGTTCCCCTAACAATGCCAACTCAAGCGGCTCAGGCTCTTTGGCGATCTCTAGATGGCCGCGAATCTCCTCCCACACGCTATCGATATTCACGAGATCCTCGTCTGTGTATATTACATAGGTCACTCCAAATTTCCTCCAATACTTCTTATGTTTCCTCATCTCTCCCTCAAAGTTCGCTTTCGCCTGACGGTTATAGTCCGCCATTTTCTGATTTGCCCCCTCAAGCGCACCGTGCGTCGACCATGGGGAAAGCTCAAACCCGTACTTCTCGAGGCTCCACGGGTTCACAATAAGAAAGTCGAGTCGGTGCTCATGTTTCTTCTTATGGGGGTCGTACCGCAACTCCGGAATCAACACAGGCACCGATAATTGATCCGAATGCTTTGTTACGTAGTCGATATACTTGTCCGCGATCGCTAGTTGATGTGGTGACCCCGTACGCCGAAGGAGATCTCGGAGAAACTGCAAGAAATCATCAACAGTTGAGAATGTACGCCTCCGATCCTCTCCCATGTAGCAGAGTCCCGTCTCAAGCAGATGAGAAATCGTCCAATATGGCCTCGCGAAATGCCGAATCTCGGATTTATCATTTTCCCACTGCCCTGCCTTAAACCGAGGAGTCACGAGAAATCCAAATTCATCGTTATTCTGCCCGAACCAAAACTCACTTTCTTCGACTTTTGGCTTTTCCTTATAGTGCTCCTCGTAATGCTTCAGGAATGATCCCTCAAGAAATAGAGACATGTACTTCTTGAAATTCGGGTAATTGCCCGTGGTTAACTCAAGCATTCGTATATGGCGAGGGCCAGTCCCTTGCGCCTGTGCCTCCTCTGCATGCCGCTTGAGTCCTGTAAGCCAACGGCTCTTGTATTCCATTGGCGTCTTGATTACAGCATCCTTCAGGTCTATGTACTCAGCAGCCTTGCTGCCGATAAATGCGTTGAGCGATGCTTCATCGCAATACCTTCCGCCTTCGAATTGGGCGAGTTCCGTGAAGACCTTCGACTGAAACGCACGACGCTGAGATTTGATGCTCTCCACCATCTTGTTTCGAGCAGTTTTATTGGGGTCGCGTTTTGCCATAGTCTTCTATTATCTATCCTGTGTTTTGTGTAAAACCAAAGGCCGCAAGATCGGGCACCATGGGCTTCATCTTTCGTGAAGAACGCCGTAGGTTGTGAAACATTTCTCCTTATCCACCTGGACTGCACCGTGATGCCAGAAATCTCGCAAAACTGACGCGTGAGGATGTCGCCACTTCTTGCGCTCTGGATCTGAGCTGAACACGCTAAAAAGCGGACCGATGGCCGCAGCAACGCCTTGGTGCCAGTTCGTTTTAGCACCGTGGTGCATCACCTGAAACACGCCTGTTCGCTGCACACGCTGAAGGCCGAGAAACTGAACGAGATTCTGAAGACGTTCATTCGAATCCAAGTAGCCGTCACCCGTATAGAGAATGCTGGCCCGTTGAGAGGGGCCGCCGTTGCTCAATTCATGCAACGCCCAAACCCGCCCACCAGAGAATGGCCAACGAGCTAACCATCCCGACGACCCAACAGATCGCGACCTCGCCTCCGTCATCAAACACCATCTCCAACTGGGATATAACGGCCCCGAATAGAGAAATAGGGAGATAATATTCCGCTCTTCGGAGCCCGATCCAAAATGCTTGTCGTAGATCCTCTTGAGCTTCCTCAACGCGTCATTGCGCGCATCGGGACTCCCTCCAGACAGAAACTTAACTCGTTCAATATCGACCTCGTCCGTAAAATTCTGGGGGATAGGCTCCTCCGGGTCATCGTTATAGGGCACGAATTCCCATCGGGCAGTTCGCAGCGTAATCGCTGACCCACGGCGCAGAAACACCAAGTTTGTTGGCCGCCCTTTGGCATTGAGGCCCGCCGTCAACGACTGAAGTTCTGTAGGATCATCCGGCCTGCCCTCCGGAAAAACCATCTGCGACTGACCGTCCGGTTCAGGGCCTCGCTGCTCCGGTTCACCGGGATACTCTGGGCCGTTGTCACCACTTGGCATCACGAACAGGATGCGATCAATGCCGGGCCCTTCCTGCGCCAAGAGGTAGGCGACCGGATTTAGGAAGAATTCGCTCAGCGAATCGTCAGGATCGCCGCTTCCTTCCTCAAACGCTACGATAAGCCGCTGGGCTAGCGACATATATGGCAAGAGCAGAGTCCCAATTTCGAACTTTTGAAGCAGGCGACAGATCCCGCTAATGTGGTCATGGTCGAAGTGGGAAAGGACCAGCAGATCAATCCGCATCCGATTGCGTGCAAAATCCTCAAGCACCTGGACCCCATTATCGACAAGATCGTGGCCGGAACTCGATCCACAATCGTACACCCACAAGAAGAGGGGGCCATTCTGGTCGCAGCATCGGATTGCGCCACTCGCGAATAGGCCCTGCCCGACGGGGAAAAAGTGGTAGGAGAAGTAGTCAGGAATGCTCATGACTCGGACGTGAGTTCAGCGACGGCGGCTTCGAGTAGCTTTTCAGCGGTGGTGCGGGCGGCGGCTTGCTGGACTTCGAGCTGGTCCACCAAGGCCATCAGTTGCTCCACTTTCGCCACGATCCGGCGTTGTTCGGCGAGCGGGGGAAGTTGCATCGTCATTTTGGCTACCCGATTGGGAGCGATATATGGCACTCCGCTGCTGGGCACGACGTGTGCGTCTCGGTAAAAGTGCGGAGCGTTGCACCAGAAATAGAGGTATTGCGCGAGCAGTCGCTCAGGGTCCGGTCGCAAACAGACGATCCGCTGCACAAGCAGACACGGACAATCTGCATCTGTAATCCAAGCCAACTTCAGTCCGGTCGAGATGAAAGGCCTGTTTAGCGACAAGACCAGATCGCCTGGCCGCAAGGCCCACTTCTCAAATTCATGAGCGCGATCCGTGGGCAGGTATTCCGTCTCTCTCCAGTCGAGTTCTCCGTGGCTGATATTCTGATTTCGAACCAACCGAACGCCTGAAGACTTTGTGAACCACTCGCTTTTGAATGCGTAGCCGCCCAAGAGATTCACAACTTCGCCAAATTGTGTCTCTTTCGAACTGGTTCTTACCAAGGTGCCATCTATCGCCAGCGTGAGAATTGCTTTGCGGAGGTCGGCGGGAGAGACGGCGAAGGATTGATGGAAGAGCAGGTCGAGGTTGGCGGGGGTGGGCGCTTCGGCGAAGCGGGCCAGCGCGGCGCGGGCGAGGTCGCGCTCGCGCGACTCCCGCTCCTGCTGCTGGGCCTCCAGCCGGTCGCACAACGCCATCAACTCGTCCACCTTCGCCACGATCCGCTTCTGCTCGGGGAGCGGTGGAAACGGGATCGATTGGGCCTTCAGCGCATCGGTGTTAATGGCGGCTTGGTTGATCCAGCGAGTGCAGAGCTTCGCAAAATAGCCGGAGTTCCGCAGCATGGTGAGGTAATACACCACGTATGCGGGAAACGCATCCTCCTTGAGCCGGAGGCGAGTGATGTGGTTGCTGAAACCGAATTCGTAGTCCCGATCAACCAGCGCGGTCTTGCCTACAAGTTCCTGGCTGTTCGTGTTGTTGAAGAGAATGTCTCCGCGCCGGATTGCCGCTTTCTGCGGATCAACTTTCTCGGGATCGATCCTTACCAGTAGATCGAAGTTCAGTGTGCCAAGAATCGACACATTGTGCGTGCGGAGATGGACATGTCCGTTCTCGACCTGGTGACTCTTGGAACAAGCGAAGCCTGGCGTCATCAACGCGCAGATCGATTCGATGGTTCGTTCTTCCCACCCAGTATTTCCTCCAATACCGTCAGCCGCGCTTCCAGACAGTTGACCGCTGAACGCAAGCTTCAGCACCAACTCCCGCAGCTTCACCACGGCGTCGGGCGCGTCGGCGAAGAGGTCGAACTTTTCGAAGAAGGTTTCGAGTTTCATTCGGTGGTGACGGGCAGGAGCGGCAGGTCCGGCCCTACGGGGAATCGGGATTGGGCGGTGGAGCGCATGGCGGGGCGGCGGAGGCGGACGTTTCGGAGAAACGTCCCTACCTAGTGAGCGCGGCGTGCAGTTCCTTCTTCAGCGCGGCGCGGGTACTCGCGATATCCTTGAGAAGCTTTTCGTACTTGGGGAGCAGGTGGTCGAAGTCGCCGGGGCCGTTGTCGGTCCGGTGCGGGTTCTTGAGGTCGAGGTTGTAGTTGGCGGCCTTGATCTGATCGATGGGCACGCGCCACGCGTATTCGTTTTCCACGCGGGTCTTGAAGCCGTCGGCCTCGCTGCCCCACCAGGCGCGTTCGGCCTCGAACTCCTCGATGCGAATGGGCTTGGTCTTGTTGTAGCTCTTCGCGCCGGGCGGGTACGGGTGCTCGTAGTACCAGACCTCGGTGGTGGGCGCGCCCTTGGTGAAGAAGAGAAGGTTCGTGCGGATGCCGGTGTAGGGCGCGAAGACGCCGTTGGGCAGGCGCACGATGGTGTGCAGGTTGCACTCGGTGAGGAGCGACTCCTTGATGCGCGTCTTCACGCCTTCGCCGAAGAGCGTGCCATCGGGGAGCACCAGGCCGGCGCGGCCGCCGGGCTTGAGGAGCTTCATGAGGAGCACGAGGAAGAGGTCGGCGGTCTCGCGGGTGCGGAACTCGGCGGGGAAGTTGGCCTCGATGCCGTCCTCCTCCATGCCGCCGAAGGGCGGATTCGTGACGATCACGTCGACCCGCTCGCGGGGGCTCCAGTCGCGCAGGGGGCGGGACAGGGTGTTGTCGTGGCGGACGTTGGAGGGGACGTCGATGCCGTGCAGGAGGAGGTTGGTCATGCACAGCACGTGCGGCAGGTGTTTCTTCTCGATGCCGGCGAAGCAGTCCTGGATGAAGAGCGAGTCGGCGTCGGTCTTGGCCTGCTTGCGGAGGTGCTCGATCACGCAGGTGAGGAAGCCGCCGGTGCCGCAAGCGGGGTCAAGGATGGTCTCGCGCTTCTCGAGGCTGGGGTTGACCTGCTCGACGATGAACTGGGTGACGGCGCGCGGGGTGTAGAACTCGCCGGCGTTGCCGGCCGACTGGATATCGCGGAGGAGTTTCTCGTAGATGTCGCCGAAGAGGTGGCGGTCGGCGGAGGCGTTGAAGTCGATGCCGTTGATCTTGTTGATCACCTGCCGCATGAGGGTGCCATTCTTCATGTAGTTGTTGGCATCCTCAAAGGTCATGCGGATGAGGCCGGCGATCTTGTCGGAGCCTCCGGTGAGGGCCTTCAACTTGGGCAGGAGCGTGCCGTCGACGAAGTCGAGCAGGGCGTCGCCGGTGATGCCCTCGGGATCGGCGGCCCACTCGGACCAGCGGAGGTGCTTGGGCAGGGGTGAGCGGTAGGAATCCTGGGTGATGGCGAGCTCCTGCTCGCGGTCGTCGAAGATCTTCAGGAAGAGCATCCACGCCATCTGCTCGATGCGCTGGGCGTCGCCGTAGGTGCCGGCGTCCTTGCGCATGATATCCTGGATGGACTTAACGAGGTTGGCGATGTCGGGCATGGGAGCGAACGGTGGACTGTGGACGGTAGACGGTGGACGGTGGACGGTAGACAGTAGACGGTAGACGGTGGGCAGGGGACGGGATGCAGACCCCGAGGTTGACTTCGTGAAGTGTGGGGCCATTGCTCTGGTCAGTGCGAGGAACGAAACTCGGCCCCTGCCGTGTGAAAGAGTGATCTAGGTCACCCGATCCTATATTCCTCCACTGCTTTCAAAGCCGCTGCCTGCAGCGGCTTTTGTTTTGTGTAGTAGGCTCCATAGGGTGCGCGACGAGTGTCGTCGATGTCGACCACGAGACTGACCTTTCCGGCCTCCCAGAGTGCATTGAGATAGCGGTCGCCCCCATGTTCGTCGCGGCGTTCGTAGACGCGTTGGAGTGCCCAAAGAAAATAGTCGACAGCTTGGAGCCCGGCATCGTTGGCCGGGCGGGAGGGCACCACTTCGACCGCAGCAGCAGAATCGATGTGATGCTGCTGGGCGAAGGACGCGCGGGCAGACTCCAGCGCCTGCCGGAATTCGGTACTGCGCTCCCGATTGCCACGGACCGCAAAGACAACGCGGTAGGCACTATGAACGTGGAGACGTTCCTTGAAGAGCCGGCGGAGCATCAGATCGTAAAGCTCGTTCGGGTGGTAGCGGTAGTCCGGGTGGAACCGGTTGCGGCCTTGGACGTAGGCCAACACCTGCCACTTGCATTTCACGACCGCCGAGAAACGGATGTCGTGCTTGAGGAGCACCCTGAAGACCTCGCGACGCACTTCGACCGGGTCGTCCTTCGCATGGAAGAAGACCGCAGTCTGCCCGCGGCGGGGATCCATCTGGCGCACGGACTTCAACAACGGATCGCGTAGCAGCTCCTGCCGCAGTTGGGTCAAATCCGAAGCGAGCGCGAGCGGCTGGGTCACGTCCGCCAACCCGAGCGAGAAGAAGTTCGAACACCCCTGCTCGCCAACGATCACGCGCCCTTTGGCGTCGAAGAGCGTACCATCGCCCGCCTCATCGACGAAGTAGTGCTTCGTCTCCTGGGTTGGGGTGCTCATAGGATGCCTCCCCCCAAGTCGGTGCCACTCTGGCCGGATGGAGGATCCAGCCGCAGGGAAAACGCCAGTCCGGGATCATCAAACGCGGTAATGAAGGATTCTCGATACCCCATTTTGCACTCTCCTACCCCATTAGGCCGCACTCGGGGCATACAGTTCGGTTTCCAACTCCTGGATGGCGGCGAGGTAGGCGGGCTTGCCGCCGAAGAGCTTCACGATCTCGACCGGCGTGCCGAAAGCGGTGAGCGGCTCGACCTTCAGGATCTCCATCGACTCGACGCTGCGCAGCCCGGTGTCGGCGTACTTCTGCAGGAGCGCTTCGAGGACGCCGCGAGCTTTGGCACCGTGCTTGGCGAAGACGTGGCGCTTCTTCACGCGCTCGGCACGTTCGCGGCGGGTGAGCGGTGGCTGGTCGAAGGCGATGTGGCAGACGAGATCGAACGGATCGAGGTCGCGACCGACCTGTTCGGCGAGTTCGTCGAGCAAGATTCCCTGCCCCGCCAGCTCGTCGACGAGGGCCTGCTTGCGCTCGGCATCGCGCCACCGGGTGAGGAAGTCGTCGAGGGAAGTGAACGCCTCGCGCACCGTGCGGCGGGTGAAGTCCTTGAGGGATTCGGTGACGAGCTTGCCGTGGGCGTCGAGGTACTGGACGCGCTCGGAGAGGACCGAGACCTCGACGTCGTCGACGTAGTAACGGCGGGGACGGGTGTCGCCATCACTGCCCGGGCCGCCGAAGGAACCGCCCGTGGTGGTGCCGGGCGGCTCCTCGACCGGAGCGGAGCCGTCGTCATCGTCGGGCGGGTTCACCGGGTCTTCCGGGCGTGGCGCGTAGACCTGCACGGGCTCGCCGTCGAAATCGGGATCGGCGAAATGCGCGGTAGCCCGCCGGAAATCCATGATCGTGAAGTAGAGCTTCCCGTAGTCCTCGTTGATGCGCGTGCCGCGGCCGATGATCTGCTTGAACTCCGTCATCGAGGCGATGCGACGGTCGAGTACGATGAGCCGGCAGGTCTGGGCATCGACACCGGTGGACATCAGCCGCGAGGTGCAGGCGACGACCGGGAATGTGGCTTCGGGGTCGATGAAGTTGTCGAGCTGGGCCTTGCCCTCGTCGTTGTCGCCGGTGATGCGCATGACGTAGCGCGGGTTGGCGGCGGCGAGATCGGCGTTGGCGTTGACGAGGGCCTGACGCATGCGCTCGGCGTGGTCGATGTTCTCGCAGAAGACGATGGTCTTGGCGAAGCGGTCGGTGGTCTTGAGGAACTCGGTGACACGCGCGGCGACGGCCGCGGTGCGTTTCTCGAGGACGAGGTTGTTGTCGAAGTCGGTCTCGTTGTATTCGCGATCCTCGATTTCGTGGCCGTACCGGTCGGTTTTGCCCTTCTCGGGGCGCCAGCCTTCGAGGTCCTTGTCGAGGCCGATGCGGACGACCTTGTACGGAGCGAGGAAGCCGTCGGCGATGCCCTGCTTGAGCGAGTAGGTGTAGATGGGCTCGCCGAAGTACTCGATGTTGGAGACCTCGCGGGTTTCCTTCGGTGTGGCGGTGAGGCCGATTTGGGTGGCGGAACCGAAGTATTCGAGGATCTGGCGCCAGGCGGCATCGTCGGCTGCGCTGCCGCGGTGGCACTCGTCGACGACGACCAAGTCGAAGAAATCGGGCGAGAACTGCTTGTAGATGTTCTGCTCCTCCTCGGTGCCGCTGACGGCCTGGTAGAGCGAAAGGTAGATCTCGTAGGCCTTGTCGGCGGTGCGATTGGTGATCTTCGTCATCGCACTGCCGAACGGCTTGAAGTCGTTGGTCTTGGTCTGGTCCGCGAGGATGTTGCGGTCGACGAGGAAGAGAATGCGTTTCTTCACGCCGGCCTTCCAGAGGCGCCAGATGATCTGGAAGGCGGTGTAGGTCTTGCCCGTGCCGGTGGCCATCACGAGCAGGATGCGGTTCTGGCCCTGCACAATGGCATCGACGGTGCGGTTGATCGCGACGCGCTGGTAATAGCGCGGGGCGCGCCCGGAGCCGTTGTCGAAGTACTCCTGTGTGGCGACCGCCTCCTGCGCGGAGGTGAAGCCCTGCACCGCCCGGTAGCGCGCCCAGAGCGCCGTCGGCGATGGGAACTGGTCGAGCGGAAGCTCGCGCTCGACGGTGCCGGAGGTCGCGGTGCGGTCGTGTTCGAGGAAGGCGTCGCCGTTGGAACTGTAGACGAAGGGAACGTCGAGGATCGCGGCGTACTCCAGCGCCTGCGCCATCCCGCCGCCAACGGAGTGGTTGTTGTCCTTGGCCTCGACGATAGCCAAGGGGCGATTGGGCGGACCGAAAAGCAGGTAGTCGGCCTTCTTCGCTTCGCCGCGGGACACCGATTTGCCGCGCACCACGACGCGGCCGGCCGTGAAGTAAGCCTCCTCACGAATCTGCGTCATCAGATCCCAGCCCGCGCCGACAATGGCCGGGGTGATGAACTTCGAACGGATGTCCGTCTCGGTGAGAGCCTTCTTGTTCATCGGGACGGTTTTCGAGATCGGGGACTCCGAACACCCACGATGGGGTGTGATCGGCCCCTCATCGGAGCAGAGATCCTCTCGACGTATCGGGTTGCGCCGGAGAAGACACGGGCATTCTGCACATGCGTGAGGGAGGGCTGCACAGTCGGTGGGGATTGCAGGTCTGTGACCGGCAAAAAGCGAACCGTCTCCAGTGTTTCGAGGCAAGGGAAGAAGACGAGGTTTCGAAAGCACTGGGAGCCTCAGATCTTCGGCCTCAAAGCCCAGAAAGCTCCGGATAGACTTTCCCAGTCAGTAACCGATCCGAGTGAGAACATCGGATCTTGAAGAACAACCGTTTCGACTCTACCCGCGGGTGATCGCACAAGCGGCCCGTAGCCGACCAGGGGTGGCGAGGCGCTGGCCGACCGCCTTGTGGTTCGGGGCGATCCCGCGGGAATGCAGAAAGCGGACTGTCGCTCTGCTATTGCTGCAGAACCGCTCCCGTGACCAGTGGCCGGTGCTGCGCGGCGCGACGGGCACGCGTGGCGTCACCGGGCTGTTGGCATGGGTTGGGCGCTGCCGCGGCGCGCTACTCCACGGCGGCGATGCGGTGTTCGACGGTGCGGGCGCCCTGGGGCAGCGCGACGCGTTCGCCGGTGCGCCGGCCCATGAGCGAGCGACCGAGCGGGGAGGAGGGGGTGACGACCATCACCTCGGCGCCGTCGACCTCGACCTCGAGGCCGCCATGGGCGGGCCCGAGGAAGTAGAGGCTCTGCGCGCCGCGCGCCTCGAGCCGGACCACGGCGCCGACCGCGGCCGGCTCGCCCGGGCTGAATACACGCAGGGCGATGTTGCGGAAGGCGGCGATGGCGGTGGCGACCTCGTCGGCCAGCTTGGCCTGGCCGGCGGCGAGGTAGGCGGCGAGCTGCCCGCGCATGTCGTAGCGGTCCTCGGCCCGGCTCTCGTCGTTGGTGGCTTCCTTGTGGGCGTCCTCGGCCGCCTCACTCTGCAGGGCGAGTTCGTGGGCGAGTTTGTCGACGATCGCTTTCAGCAGGGCGGATTTATCCATGGTCCTGAAACGTTTCTGGGTGGTGGGGGACGGTGCCTCCGGGGTGGAGGCAGCGCTGGGGTAAGCGGCAAAGCAAACGCTCCGGCACAGCCGCGCCAAGCCCGGATTTCGGGATGGCGAGATTTTCTGCGGCAGGGCGACGCCAGCCCTTGTGGCGGGCTGGTGTCTGCGAGCGGTTTTCCGCTGCGAAGGGGCTCTGCGCCCGCAGCGCCATCGCGGCGCGCGGCGAGCAGTCTGGGCGCCCGCGGGAAGACCAGCCCCGGGCGTTGCCGCTCAGGGCTGGTGGACGGCGTTGGTGTGGACCGAGACGACGCGGTTGTCTGTCCCAACCTGCACGATACGCGCGGCGTGGCCGGCGATCTCCCCGGGCTCGAGCCCGACGTAGGCGCAGATGATCACGCGGTCGCCGACATCGACCAGGCGCGCGGCGGCGCCGTTGATCTTGATCTGCCCGGCCTCGCCGTAGATCACGTAGGTCGTGAAGCGCGCGCCGTTGTTGATGTCGTAGATATCGACCTGCTCGAACTCGAGCAGACCGGCCTCCCGGCAGAGCGCGCGGTCGATCGAGATCGAGCCCTCGTAGTCGGGATCGGCCTCGGTGACGGCGGCACGGTGGAGCTTGGCGCGGAGGAAGTTCCTAAGCATAGGCGAACGCGTGAAGGCCGAGAAGAATCAGATCGGGCACGTGTTCGGCAAAGAGATTATCGTGGCGGAACCGGGCGGCGTTTCCACCCGTGCCGAGCACGAGCGGGCGTTTGCGGCCGTAAACTTCACGGGAAATCCGCGTGACCAGCCCCCGCACCGCGCCGGCGTGGCCGAAGTGCAGCCCGGCGGCGATCGCTTCCTTCGGGGAGCGGCCCACCGCGGTGCGCGGGGCGGCGCCGGCGACCTTCGGCAGCTGCGCGGTGCGCGCGGCGAGCATCTCCGCCCAGAGTCCGAAGCCCGGTAGGATCGCGCCGCCGGCCACTGTGCCGTCGGCCGTCACGGCCGTCACGGTCGTTGCGGTGCCGAAGTCGACCACGATCTTGTCGCGGCCCGGGTAGCTGGTGTGGGCGCCCAAGGCCGCGGCCACGCGGTCGGCGCCGAGTTCGCGCGGGCGCTTGTAGGCGATGCGCAGGCTGTGGGCGTTCTCGGCGCGCAGCACCCGCGGGGTCACCCCGAGGGCGCGTTTCACGGCGGCGCAGGCCGGCAACGTGAGCTCCGGCACCACCGAGCAGAGTGCGGCGCGATCGAACGGGCCGCGGACCTCGGCGGCGAGGAAGCGGCGGAGCTTGGGCCCGGTCCGCACGTCGGCCAGCGGGGTGCGGAAGCGGCGCTCGAGCCGGCCGAGCGTGATCACGCCGCCGAGCAGCGTGGTGTTGCCGAGGTTGAGAAGCAGGACGCGCATGGCAGGGGGAATCGTTAGCGCGCCGGCCGGCGCTGCGCCACCACAACTTCGCCACGCGCTCCGGTCGGGGCCCGCTCCGGTGCGAACGTAACCGGAAATTGACGGAGCCGGCCTCCCGGCGGGCGGGAGCGGGTTGCTCCGGCACGCCGGCCGGCGCCACGAACGCGGGACCTGCCGCTGTGCAGGTCCGCGCCGGATCGGCGCTCCACCGTCATCATCCCCGCTCCGCCATGACCATCACCACCCTCGGCGACCCCCGCTTCGACTCCCCGCTGCGCCAGACCGTGCGCGACGACCTGCGTGTGCCCGCCACGCTCGTGCGCGACCCGGCCGCGCCCGTGGCGGCCGACGACGGCTTCGAACTGGCCGGCCCGCGCGCCAAGCTCTTCTTCGATCCGGCCACGGTGCGCGCGGGCATCGTGACCTGCGGCGGGTTGTGTCCGGGAATCAACAACGTCATCCGCTCGCTCTTCCTCGAGCTGCACCACGCCTACGGGGTGCCGGAGATCCTCGGGTTCCGCGACGGTTACCGCGGCCTCGATCCCGCCCGCGGCCGGCCGCCACTGCGGCTCACCGGCGACCATGTCGACAAGATCCACACCGAGGGCGGCACGATGCTCGGCACCTCGCGCGGCCCGGTGGACACCGCGCTCGCGGTCGACCACCTGATCGCGCTCGGCGTGAACATGCTCTTCACCATCGGTGGCGATGGCACCCAGCGCGGCGGACACGACCTTTTCCAGGAGGCGCGCCGGCGCGGCCATCCGCTCGCCGTCGTCGGCATCCCCAAGACGGTCGACAACGACGTCGCCTTCGTGACACGGACTTTCGGCTACCTCACGGCCGTGGAGCAGGCGGCGCACATGCTCACCTGCGCGCATACCGAGGCGCACAGCGTGCGCAACGGCGTCTCGATCGTGAAGTTGATGGGCCGCGACGCGGGCTTCATCACCGTGGGCGCCACGCTCGCCAGTCAGGACGTGAACTTCTGCCTGATCCCGGAGGTGCCGTTCCGGCTCGACGGCCCCGGCGGGCTGCTCGCCGCGCTGAAGAAACGGGTGCTCGACCGCAACCACGCGCTGATCGCCGTCGCCGAGGGCGCGGGCCAGGAGCTGCTCGCCGGCAGCAGCGGCAAGGATGCCTCGGGCAACGCGAAGCTGAAGGACATCGGGCCGTTCCTGCGCGAGCGCATCGAGGCCTTCTTCAAGGCCGAGCAGATCGAGTCCACGGTCCGCTACATCGATCCGAGCTACCTCGTGCGCAGCGTGCCGGCCGATGCCGAGGACGCGATCCTCTGCGACCAGTTCGCGCGCCATGCGGCGCACGCCGCGATGGCCGGCAAGACCGGGCTGGTCATCGGCCAGCTGCACGACGAGTTCGTGCACGTGCCGATCGAGTTGCTGGCGACGCAGCGCAAGCGGGTCGATCCCGAGAGCCCGATATGGCGCTCGGTGCTGTCGGCCACCGGGCAGCCGGCGCGGTTCGAGTAGGTGCGCACGCGTGGTGCTGGCTGCACCGCTCCGCCGGCGGCGCGGTGCGCGAGGTCTCGGCGCCGCGTTGCGGCCGGGGCGATTTGCCAGGCGCTGTTGTCGCCCCGCGGATTCACGGCACTGTTACCAATCCCGATTCGGCTTTTGCCGCCGGGCGCCGATAAAAGGGACCTCCGATGAGCAGCAGCGAAGTCTATATCCAGCAACTCGGCTCCGTCGGGTTCCCCGCCGCGCCCGAGGTGGTGCTGCGGCTCTCGCAACTGTTGCGCACCGAGTGGGTGCGGGCCGAGCAGCTCGCCGAGGTGGCGATGCTCGACGCCACCGTCTCCGCCCGCGTGCTGCGGCTGGCCAACTCGGTCTACTACCGGGGCAAGGGCGTGAAATCGATCGCCGAGGCCGTGATCCGCATCGGCATCGACGGCGTGCGCGATGTCGTCTACGCGCTGTCGCTGATGCGCACGCTGCGGCCGATGCAGTTCTCCCACCGGCAGTATTGGCGTCATTGCCTCGCGGTGGCGCAGGCCACGCAGATCCTCCAGTTGCGCGCGCGCAAGGCGGTCGTTTCCCCCTCGGAGCTGCATGCGGCCGGCCTGCTGCACGACATCGGGATGCTGGTGTTGGACCGCACGCTGGGCGTGGGCTACGGCCGCATCCTCGCCAACGCCCATGAGAGCGGTCGGCCGCTCTTCGAGGTGGAGCGCGAGATGATCGACACCGACCACGCCGATGTGGGCGCGCGGTTGCTGGAAACCTGGCATCTGCCCGAATCGCTCGTGCAGGCCACGGCGGCGCACCACGACCCGGCCGGCGAGGGCGAACCGGCCGCGCAGATCGTCTATCTGGCGGACTTCGTCTGCAACCTGCACGCCGTGCACCATGGGACGGCGTACCGGCCCGAGGGCAGTGTATCGGATGTCTGGAATGCGCTGGGGATCGACGAGCGCGAGCTGCCGGAGATCCTCACCGAGGTCGACGCGAGCCTGGACAAGGCCGATGCGATCCTGGCTGTCGCGGCGTGAGTCGGGATACGGTGGGCGGTGGCCGGTGGGCTATCACCGGTTACCGGCAACCGGCCACTGGTGACTGGCGTTGGCCGCCGGTTCGCTGCCGCGGATTGACAACGGTCGGCGCCGCCGTCTCATGCACGCCCGTGTTTCGCCGCGTGTTCATCGCCTTCGCGTGGTTGCTGGCTGCCCTCTGGCTGCCGGCCACTCTGCATTGCATGGCGGAGACCTCGGGCTGGCTCGATGTCGTCGACTGCTGCGGCAGCGACACGACCACCGCCGGTGGGCACGAGGAGCTGGATCATTGCGCGACGTTCGACGCGGGGGTGCCGCGCGAGGAGTTGAACGCTCCCATGCTGAGCGTCCCGGTCGTGCCGTTGCTCGAGATCCTGCGCCCGGTGCTCGTGGCGGAGACTGCTGCGGCCAACGGCGTGACGCCGTGGCTGGCCGCGCCGCCGGAGATCGGCGGCTCGTGGCGGGCCGTGGAGCGCGTGGTCGCCCCGGCCCGCGCGCCCTGAGGCATTGTTGAAACGGAGCGGGCTCGAACGAGTCCGCTGAATTCGTGTGCACCGGACCCACAGGGCCGGTCGCGACTATGCGCCGGAGTCTCCGGCCGACCTCCCGTTCAACCGCCATGTCCTCACGTTTCCATTTTCTTTCCCTGATTCCCTTTTCGGCGGCGCTGGCCGTCGCGGAGCCCAGTCCAACATCGGTCGAGGCGCTGGTCGCCGAGATCGTCGTCGGTCATCCCGAGTTGCGCTACTATGAGGCCGAAGTCGCCGCGTCGCGCGCCGAAGGCCGGGCCGCCACGGCGCCGGCCGCGCCGGAACTCTCCGTCGAACTCGGCCGCAAACGCGTGCGCGCCGCCTCCGGCGAACTCGCCGGCGAAGGCGCTGCGTGGTCGGTCTCGCTTGCGCAGACCTTCGAGTGGCCCGGCCGGCTGGCGCTGCGCAAGGCCGTCGCGCAGCGCGATGTCGCCGTGGCCGAGGCCGGGCTGGCGCGCTTCCGCGCTGAGCTCGCCGCCCGCGCCCGCGGGCTCGCGCTGGGCCTTCACGCCGCCGGCGTGAAGGCCGCCGCCGTGCGCGAGGTGGCCGACCGCTACGCCGCGCTGAAGGAGACGCTGCTCGCCCGCGAGCCGGGCGGGCTCACGCCCGAGCTGGAGAAGCGCGCGATCGAGGCGCAGGAGCTCGTGCTCCAACGCCGCGCCACCGCAGCCGAGCTGGAACTGCAGGCCGCGCTGCTCGAGATCAATCAGCTGCGCGGGCTTGCGCCCGATGCTCCGCTGGTCGTCGCGCCGCCGGCTCCGGTCTTTGGCGACGCGCCCGAACTCGCCGCGCTGCTCGACGCCGCGCGCGAGAACAACTTCGAGTTCCGCGCCCGCCGGCTGGAGCTGGAGCGCCAGGGCTTTGCAGTGCGGCTGGCGCGGCATGAACGCTACCCGGCGATGACGGTGAGCCCGTTCTACTCCCGCGAGGGCGGCGACGGCCGCGAGACGACCGTCGGCGTGGGCCTGAGCCTGCCGCTGCCGGTCACGCGTGCGCCCCGGGCCGGTGTCGATGCCGCGGAGGCGCGGCGGATCCAGGCCGAGGCCGCGGTGCGCGCCGCGCAGCGCGAGCTGGAGCGCGAGGTGACGCTCGCCGCGCAGTCCTTCGCGGCGAAGACCGCGGAGATCCGCCGCTGGTCGCCCGAAGCGGTCGCGAAGTTCCGCGAATCCGCGGCCGCCGCGGACCGGCACTACCGGCTCGGGGCGGTGCCGCTCGGCACGTACCTCGAACTCCAGGATGCGTACCTCGAGGCGGTCGAGGCGTTGCTCGACACCGAGGCCGAGGCGCTTGCCGCCGGCCTGCGCCTCCAACTCCTCACCGGCCTCGACTTCGGCGCCGTGCGCCTCGCGCCATGAAACACACAAACGGTTTTGCTGTAGCCGACCGCGGTGAGCCCGGTCCGAGAAGCCTCGTAGGTCCGGTCTCCGACCGGACACGTTGGGCTCTAGCCATCCCCTCCGGCGTGGGCTTGGAGCGACCGGTCGGAGACCGGTCCTACGCGGCGCTCACGAGCGACGCGGCGCAGCGCAGAGAGGAGTTCGCAGGGAACCCTCCGAACAGCCCCGTAGGTCCGGTCTCCGACCGGACTTCTTGGGCTCTAGCCATCCCCTCCGGCGTGGGCCTGAGGCGACCGGTCGAAGACCGGTCCTACGGGTTGCTTGAAATTGGCCGGAGGATACGACCCCGGCTGCAGTGGACACTGGCCGGCCTCCTCGCCGCCATGCTGCTCGCCGGCTGCGGCTCACACGCCGACTCCGCTGTGCATGCGGATGGCGACGGTCACGACCACGCCGCCGAGGCGACGCCCGCGGTGTTGTTCAAGGCCGGGCGCGGTCTCCAGCTTGGCGCGACCGCGGCGCAATTCATCGGGCTCGCCACGGCGGAAGTCGCTGCGCGCGATCTGCCCGGTGTGGCTGGAGCACCCGCGATTCCGGAGGCGGCCTTGTTGCGCACGGTGCGCGGCGAGTTCGTGTTCGTCGCCAACGGCGGCTGGTACCTGCGCACGCCCGTGCAGACCGGCGCCGTGGCCGGCGGCTGGGTCGAGATCCGCGACGGACTCTACGAGGGCGACACGGTGGTCGCGCAGGGCGCGCGGGCGTTGTGGCTCGCGGAAATCCAGGCGGTCAACGGCGGCGTGAGCTGCACCCACGGGCACTGAGCCCACCTCCAGCCATGTTGGAAAAAATCATCGATTTCTCCCTGCGTCGCCGCTCCTTCGTGGTCGCCGCGGTGCTCGCACTCGTCGCGGCCGGCGTGTGGTCGGCGTTCCACGTCACGGTCGACGCCGTGCCCGACATCACCAGTCCTCAGGTCCAGATCAACACCGCGGTCGGCGGTCTCGCGCCCGACGAGATCGAGACGCTCGTCACCGTGCCGATCGAGATGGAGATGGCCGGCCTGCCGGGGATGGTGGAGTTGCGCTCGCTGTCGAAGTTCGGCCTCTCGCAGGTCACGATGAACTTCCGCGACGGGTCCGACCTCTATCTCCTGCGGCAACTCGTCAACGAGCGCCTTGCCCACACGAGAGGCGCACTCCCGGCGGACGTCTCGCCCACGCTCGCGCCGATCGCCACGGGTCTCGGCGAGATCGTCTACTACACGGTGCGCTACCGCGCCGACGCCGCGCAGAAGCCCGCCGACCGCGCGGAGCAGTTGCGCGAGCTGCGCCTCACGCACGACGTCCTCGTGAAACCGCTCCTGCGCGCCACGCCGGGGCTGGCGGAAGTGAATGCGATCGGCGGTTACGAGAAGCAGATCGTGGTCGAGCCCGATCCGGCGAAGCTCGCCGCGGCGGGCGTCGCGTTCTCGGAGCTGGTCGACGTCGTGCGCAAGAGCACCGACAACGCCGGCGGCGGCGTGCTCGAACTGGGCGGCGAGGCCGTGGTCGTGCGCGCCGACACCCGCGTGAAGACCGCCGCGGAGCTCGCGCGGCTGCCCGTGAAGTTCGCCGCCGCCGCGGAGCCGATCCTGCTCGGCGACCTCGCGACAGTCGGCATCGGCTCGGCGGTGCGCACGGGCGCGTCGACCGAGGACGGCGAGGAGTCGGTCACCGGTGCCGCGATCATGCTCGCCGGCGAGAACAGCCGGCTCGTGGCGCAGGCCGCCGTGGCGCGGTTGCGCGCGATCGAGGCGAAGCTGCCGCCCGGGATGGGGATCCGCGTCGTCTACGACCGCTCCGATCTCGTGAACGCGACGATCGCCACGGTGCGCGCGAACCTCTTCGAGGGCGCGGTGCTCGTGGCCGCGATCCTCTTCGCCGTGCTCGGCAACTGGCGCGCGGCGGCGATCGTGGCGCTGGCGATCCCGCTCTCGTTCCTCTTCCTGCTCACCGGTCTCGTCCAAGGAAAGTGGAGCGCGAACCTGATGAGCCTCGGCGCGATCGACTTCGGCCTGATCGTCGACGGCGCGGTGGTGATGGTGGAGAACATCCTGCGCCATCTTGCCGAGCGCCAACGCACGCTCGGCCGCGCGCTCACCGCGGAGGAGCGGCTGCGCGAGGTGCGCGCCTCGGCACGCGAGGTGGCGCGGCCGATGTTCTTCGGCGTGCTCATCATCACGGTGGTGTACGCGCCGGTGCTCGCGCTCACCGGCATCGAGGGGAAGATGTTCCGCCCGATGGCCATTGCGGTGATGCTCGCCCTCGGCGGCGCGCTCGCGCTGGCGCTCACGTTGATGCCCGTCCTCTGTTCGTGGCTGCTGCGCGGCCGGCTCGAGGAGCACGACGGCCGCATCGTGCGCGCGGCCAAGGCGCTCTACACGCCGCTGCTCGAGTGGGCGCTGCGGCGGCGCGCGGTGGTGGTCGCGGCGGCGGTGGCGTTGTTCGCGTTCGCGGGCTGGCGCTTCGCCGGGCTCGGTGCGGAGTTCCTGCCGCAGCTCGACGAGGGCTCGCTCGCGATCCAGATGATCCGCGGCAACAGCGTGGGGCTCGCCGATTCGATCGAGCTCCAAAAGCGCACCGAGCGCCTGCTGCTCGCGAAGTTTCCGGAGGTCGCCGGCATCTTTGCCCGCCTCGGCACCGCCGAGATCGCGATGGACCCGATGGGGCCGAACACCTCCGACACCTACGTGCGGCTCCGGCCGCGCGCGGAATGGCGCGAGATCGACGGACGCCGGATCACGAAGGCCGAGCTGGTGGAGCTCATGCGTCGCGAACTCGCGGCGACGATCCCCGGCCAGGCGCACCTGTTCACCCAGCCGGTGCAGCTGCGTTTCAACGAGATGATGGCCGGCGCGCGCGCGGACCTCGCGCTGAAGATCTACGGCGACGACTTCGCCGAGCTGGAGCGACTCGCCGTCGAGTGCCGCGACGTGCTGCGCACCATCCCGGGCGGAGCCGACGTGGAGTTCGACGCGCTCGGCCGGCTGCCGATGCTCGAGATCTCGCCCAAGCGCGACGCGCTCCGCCGGCTCAACCTCCACGCCGACGAGATCAATACCGTCGTCGCCACCGCGCTCGCCGGCGAAGAGGCCGGAGCGCTCGTCGAGGGCAGCCGGCGGTTTGACGTCGTGGTGCGGTTGCCCGAGGCGGCGCGGCTCGACCTCGCCGCGTTGCGCGAGCTGCCCGTGCGCACTGCGGAGAACGACGGCGTGCAGGTGCCGCTTGGGCGGATTGCGGACATCGCCGTCGCGGACCGTGTGGGCCTCATCGCTCGCGAGGACACGCAGCGGCGCGTGGCGATCCTCGTCAACGTGCGCGGCCGCGACACCGATGGCTTTGTGCGCGAGGCCAGCGCGAAGCTGCACGACGCGGTGAAGTTTCCGACCGGCTACTACTTCGAGTTCGGCGGGCAGTTCGAGAACCTGCAGGCGGCGCGCGCGCGGTTGGCGGTGGTCGTGCCCGTGGCGCTCGCGCTGATCTTCGCGCTCACGTACGCGAGTTTCGGCAGTGCGCGGCAGGCGGCGCTCATCTTTGTGAGTGTGCCGCTCGCGGCGGCCGGTGGTGTGCTCGCGCTCGAGTTGCGCGGGCTGCCGTTCACGATCTCGGCGGCGGTGGGCTTCATCGCACTCGCCGGCATCGCGGTGCTCAACGGCATCATGCTCATCAGCTACATCAACCAGCTCCGCGGCGAGGGCCGGGCGCTGCGCGCGGCGGTGGTCGAGGGCACGCTCACGCGGTTGCGCCCGAAGCTCATGACCGCGCTGGTGGCCTCGCTCGGCTTCGTGCCGATGGCACTCGCCCTGCCCGTGCTCTACGACCTCGTCGAGGCGCGGCGGAAACCGCGGGCGGGAGGCGGGCAATGATGCGCGTGTGGCCAATTCCGGAAGACGCAGCGCAGCGCGGAGAAGAGTTCGTTGGGAGTCCTCTGGCCGGCCCCGTAGGTCCGGTCTCCGACCGGACCCGTTGGGCTCGAGCCATCCCCTGCGATGCGGGCATGAGGCGACCGGTCGGAGACCGGTCCTACCTATCCGGCAAGCCCGTCCAGTAGGTCCATTCTTCGACTGGACACCCCGGCTCCAGCTGGCGCCGACCGTTCACCATACCAGACGCGATACCAAACCAATCCAACCATGAATACCAAGACCCTGTTGTCCGTCGGCGGCCCGGCGGGCGGGCGGCTGCTCGAGACGGAGCCGGCGCGCGCCGAGTTCGTCGTGAGCGCCGAGCGCAAGGCGGAGATCCGTTTCTACGATGCCGCGCTGAAACCGGTGGCGCCCACCTCGCAGGCCGTGACGATCACGGCCGAGCCGACGAGCGGTCGCGTGAAGCTGGAGGTCGTGAGGACCGAGTTCGGTTTCGCGACGAAGGACGCGCTGCCCGCCGGCGAGCCATACCGGGTGGTCGTGCAGGTGCGCGCCACGCCCGAGGCGAAGCCGCAGAACTTCCGCTTGGACCTGAACCTCGGCCATTGTGCCGGTTGCGCTCGCGCCGAGTACGCCTGCACCTGCGAGAGCCATTGAGCAGTCACCGGTTACCGGTGACCGGTTGTCGGTAACCGCCGTACAGGGCAGTCGGAGGCGCCGCTTGTGAAACGCCGCGCGGCCGCCATGCTGCGCGGGCATGTCGCCCGCCGCCACCGCCCTCGTCGCCGATCTCAAACGCGCCAACGTGCTCGCCTCCGTCCAGAGCCTGTTGAGCTGGGACGAGCAGGTGTACCTGCCGAGCGACTCGGCGGCGCGGCGCGCGGAGCAGTCGGCGCTGCTGGCCGAACTGCACCATCGCGAGGCGACCAACCCGCGCATCGGCGAGTCGCTGGCCGCGCTCGAATCACTCGGCGCGGATGCGGCCGAGGACGAGCGCGTGCTGCGGCGGCAAGCGCGCAAGGACTACGACCGGCTGACGAAGCTGCCGGCGGAGTTTGTCGCCGAGAAAGCGCGGCTCGACAGCGCCTCCTACCACGCGTGGGCGGCGGCACGGGCGGCGCGGGACTTCGCGCAGTTTGCGCCGTTCCTGGAACGGCAGCTCGGGATGGCGCGGCGCGAGGCGGAGCTGCTCGGCCTGGCCGACGCCTACGATCACGCCCTCGACAAGCACGACCCCGGCATCACCGCGGCGCGGCTTGAGACGCTTTTCGCGGAGCTCAAGCGCGACCTTGTGCCGCTGGCGCGGCGGATCGTCGCCGGCCGCGTGCCCGACCGGCGCGCCGCGCTCTGCGGCTTTCCGGTCGAGCAGCAGGGCGAGTTTCTCCGCGAGGTGACCGCGGCGCTCGGCTTCGACTACGGGCGCGGGCGGATCGACGTGTCGCTGCATCCATTCTGCTCGGGCGACGGGCACGACATCCGGATGACGACGCGTTTCGACGCCGACAACCCGCTCGACTCGCTCTTCAGCGCGATCCACGAGACCGGCCACGGGCTCTACGAGCAGGGGTTGGCGCGCGAGTGGATCGGCACGCCGCTGGGCGAGGCGGTGGGCATGGGTATCCATGAATCCCAGAGCCGGCTGTGGGAGAACCAGGTGGCGCGCAGCCGGGCGTTTTGGCAGTTCTGGGAGCCGCGGTTCCGCGCGCGGTTCGCGCCGCGGCTCGACGGCATGAGCTCCGAGGAACTGCACCGTGCGATCAACGCCGTGCAGCCGACGCTCATCCGCGTCGACGCCGACGAGGTCACCTACAACCTGCACATCATCCTGCGCTTCGAGATCGAACAGCGGCTGTTCCGCGGCGAGCTCGCGGTGGCGGATCTGCCGGCGACGTGGAACGCGCTCGCGCAGGAACTGCTCGGTCTCACCCCGGCGCACGACGGCGAGGGCTGCCTGCAGGACGTGCACTGGTCGGGCGGCGCGTTCGGCTATTTCCCGAGCTACTGCCTGGGCAACATGATCGCCGCGCAGCTCTGGTACGCGGTGCGCGCGGCGTTGCCGGGGCTCGACGAGGATCTGGCTGCCGGAAGGTTCGACCGGTTGCTCGGCTGGCTGCGGACGCAGATCCACGGGCGTGGCCGCCGGCTGGAGACGGAGGAGCTGGTGCGGGCGGTGACCGGGGAGGGGATCTCGTCGCGGCATCTCGTGCGCTATCTTGGCGAGCGTTACCTGCCGCTCAACGGCGGTTGAGGACCGACCGCGGACGGAGCGCACCGCCGCGGTGCGGTCGGATGCCGTGCCCCGGGCGCCCGGGCGCGGACCGCGAGCGCGCAGGCCGCC
>JAGVUB010000192.1 GCA_019136515.1 Verrucomicrobiota bacterium | reverse complement strand
GCACCTGGTCGCGCACGCCGCCTGACCGGCCCCGCCGCACCATGGCCCCCCCACTCTTCGTTAGGTTAGGATAGGGGTTGTGCGCCCCGCCGCCGGCCTAGCCGCGGCGGGGCCTTCTCCCGATCCCCTGCCACCTCCGCCCCCCTTCGCAGGATCAGCCCCTCGCCCACCGATTGACTCGTCCGTCTGCGTTCAACACGCTCGCCCCGTCCGCCGTCGCGCCCAACCCAACGTCCCGGCCGCCGACCACCGGACACCGGCCACAGTCCACCGTCCACCGACTCCCCATGACCTCTCCCGCCCGCATCCTCATCGCCGACGACCAACCCGACATCCTTGAAGCCCTGCGCCTGCTCCTCAAAGGCGAGGGGTACCAGGTCGAGACCGTGAAGACGCCACAAGGAGTCCTCAAGGCCCTCGAGTCCCGCGACTTCGATCTGCTGGTGATGGACCTCAACTACACCCGCGACACCACCTCCGGCCAGGAGGGCCTCGACCTCCTCCAGCGCATCCGTAATCTCGACACCACGCTGCCCGTCGTCGTCATCACCGCCTGGGGCACCGTCGACGTCGCCGTCGAGGCCATGCGCCGCGGCGCCCGCGATTTCATCACCAAGCCCTGGGACAACGCCCGCCTGCTCGCCACCGTCGCCACCCAGGTCGAACTCGCCTCCGCCGTGCGCCGCTACCAGCGCCTCGAACAGGAGAACGAGGTCCTCCGCGGCAAGGGCGGCCCCAAGCTCATCGCCGACTCCCCCGCGATGCGCCCGGTCCTCGAGCTGATCTCCCGCGTCGGTCCCTCCGACGCCAACATCCTCATCACCGGCGAGAACGGCACCGGCAAAGGCGTCGTGGCCGAAGCCCTTCACGCCGTCTCGCCGCGCGCCCGCAAGCCGCTGCTCACCGTCAACATGGGCGGTCTGCCCGAGGGCATCTTCGAGAGCGAACTCTTCGGCCACGTGAAGGGCGCGTTCACCGACGCCAAGGCCGACCGCGCCGGCCGCTTCGAACTGGCCGACGGCGGCTCCCTCTTCATGGACGAGATCGGCAACATCCCGCTCGCCCAGCAGAACAAGCTCCTGCGCACCCTCGAGACCGGCGAGTTCGAGCGCGTCGGCTCCTCACGCACCCAGCGCACCAACGTCCGCATCATCTCGGCCACCAACTCCGACCTCAACGCCGAGGTCGCCGCCGGCAAGTTCCGCCAGGATCTGCTCTTCCGGCTCAACACGATCGAGATCCACCTGCCGCCCCTGCGCGAGCGGCCCGAGGACATCGCGCTGCTCGCGCACCACTTTCTCAAGGAGCACACCGAGCACTACCGCAAGGCCATCACCGGTTTCGAGGACAGCGCGATCGGCGCCATGAAAGCCTGCCCGTGGCCCGGCAACGTCCGCCAACTCGACCACGCCGTGGAGCGCGCCGTGCTCATGTGCCCGGGCAAGGCGATCCGCGCCGCCGACCTCGGCCTGCAGGCCGGCGCCGAGGCCGCCGCCCGCGTCGACGACATGAGTCTCGAGGAAGTGGAGGCGTTTCTGATCAAGAAGGCCCTCGCCCGCCACGAAGGCAACGCCCGCAAAGCCGCCGAAGCCCTCGGCCTGTCCCGCAGCGCCTTCTACCGCCGGCTGGAGCGGTACGGGCTATGAGGGCGTGCAATTTCACGCGATGCCAACACGCCCGATGCGTTGTGCCTCCGCGGTAGGGACGTTTCTCCGAAACGTCCGCGCCGCGCACGCGCCCGCCTTGGACCTAGTGTACTGTCCCGCAAATAACTGCCCATAAGTGCGGGGCACGAAGCTTGGGCAAGGTCAGCGACGACGTTTGGGAAGACTACAGCCCGGCTTGATCTGTTCGAGGCGCTGACGGGCGCGAGCGATCTTGTCGAGGATGCGCTCGACGCTGGCAGTCCACACGAAGGGTGTTGGGTTGGCGTTCCAGGCGACGAGGAACTCGTCGATGCAGTGTTGCAGGTCGCGCACGCCGCGGAAGGCACCGCGGCGTATGGCCTTCTGGCTGAGCTCGGCGAACCAGCGTTCGATCAGGTTGAGCCAGCTCGAACTGGTGGGGATGAAGTGCAGCACGAACCGAGGGTGCCGCGTCAGCCAGCGCCGGACGCTGGCGTGGCCGTGCGTGCCGTAGTTGTCGAGGATCAGGTGCAGGGTCTTCCCGTCGGGGAATTCGGCGTCGAGTTTGCGCAGGAACTTGAGGAACTCCTGATGGCGGTGGCGTTGGTAGCACTGGCCGATCACGCGGCCCTCGACCACTTGGAGCGCAGCGAACAACGTGGTGGTGCCGTGCCGAACGTAGTCATGGGTGAAGGTGCCGCAGCGACCGGGCTTGAGCGGCAGTCCGGGTTGGGTGCGGTCCAGCGCCTGGATCTGGCTCTTCTCGTCAACGCAGAGTACCACGGCGTTTTGCGGCGGCGTCAGATAGACGCCCACGACATCGGTGAGCTTCTCCAGGAACTTTGGATCCCGGGAGAGTTTGAAACTCTTCGTCAGGTGCGGCTTGAGCCCGTGGTCCTGCCAGACGCGGTGGATCGTGTTTTTGCTCACGCCCTGCGCGCGGGCCATCGTGCGCGTGCTCCAGTGCGTCGCACCGACAGGCCTGGTTTGCAGTGTCGCGTCGACCAATTGTGCGACGCGGGCAGAGTCGTACTCCGGCTTGCGCCCACGACCCGTCGCGATCTCCCACACGCAACCAAGCCCCTGCTCGAGGAAGCGTCGCCGCCACAACGCGACGGTGCGTCGATGTAGCCCGAGTCGGACGGCCGTCGCCTGCACGGATTGGCCGTCGGCCGCTTCGGTGATGATCCGCGCTCGCAGCACGACTTGCTGGGGCGTCGCTCCCGCGCGAATCCATTGCGCGAGCCGTAGCCGTTCGTCCTCCGTCAGAAACACCGGCGCACTCGTACGTGACATCCGGCCACTCTGCCCGTCTCCCGCTTATGGGCAGTTATTTGTGGGACACTGCACTAG
>JAGVUB010000129.1 GCA_019136515.1 Verrucomicrobiota bacterium | reverse complement strand
GCGGCGCCGAGGTAGAGGGCGTTGGCGTTGAGGTGGCCGTGGTACTTCTCCTCGACCCAGGGGGCGGCGCCGAGGGTGAGCAGATGGACGAGCTCGATGTCGTCCAGTTTCTTGTGCTGGCCGAGCAGGGAGTCGACTAGGGCGAGGGGGGCCGCGGCGTAGGAGCCGAGGAAGACGCGGCTGCCGGGCCGGACCAGCGTGGGCCAGTCGTCGGGTTGCAGCGGTTGCGGCGGGAGCTTGCGGGTCTTCGAGGCCACGGCGGGAAGAAGTCCGGAGCAGGGCGGCGGGGCTACTTGTGGCGGCCGTGCCGGAAAATATCCCACACGATCCACAGCCCGATCACCATCGAGAGGAGGTAGCCGGAGATGCCAAGCGCGGAGAAGCCGCCGAGGATCTGCGGCTTCACGCCGGCGTGGATGATGAGCGAGGAGCCGACGATGAGGGCGGCGACGATGAGCGCGAGGGTGAGGCGGGAGCTGGCCTTGTTGATGGCGTCGTCGAGCTCCTCGAGGCCGCGGTGCTGGAAGTTGATCGTGAGGTCGTCCTGGCTGATGCGCTGGGCGAGACGGTGCAGGTCGATCGGGAGATCGCCGAGGCGGCTCATCGCGCCGGCGAGACCGCGGCGGAGCTGGCCGAGGACGATGCGCGGGCTGAGGCGCTCGCGCTGGAGGTCGCGCAGGGTCGGCTCGGCGGCCTGGCGCAGGTCGAACTGCGGGTCGAGCGCGCGGGCCGCCTCCTCGATGGAGAGGACGGACTTCGCCATCAGGCAGTAGTCCTGGGTGATGTTGATCCCGTGGCGGCCGAAGATGTGCAGGAGCGAGAGGATGACGCGGCCGATCTCCTGGTGGCCGATGGCGTAGTTGAGATTCTCGCGCAGGGCGAAGGTGACCTCCTTCTCCATCGCGCGGAAGTCGGGCCGGCGGTGCGGCGCGGCCAGTGCGGAAGCGGCGGCGACGATGCGCTCGGCGTCGAGCGTGGCGGCGGCCTCGAAGAGCTCGGCGAGGAAGTGCCGCATGCGGCGCGTGAGCTGGCCGACCTGGCCCCAGTCCAGAGCGCAGATGCGCCCGTCGGGGGTGACGAGGAGGTTGCCCGGGTGCGGGTCGGCGTGGAAGAAGCCGGCAACGAGGATCTGGTGGAAGAGCGAACGGGCGCCGTCGACGGCGAGGCGTCGGGCCGGCTCGGCCGGGAGCGCGGCCTGGTCGAGGCGGACGCCCTCGATGAAGTCCATCACGAGGACGCGTTCGCGGGTATGCTCCTCGTGGACGCCGGGGGCGAAGATCGTCTGCGGGAACGGGTTGGTGGCGTTGAAGTAGCGGAGATTCTTGGATTCGTGGCGGAAATCCAGCTCGCGGCCGAAGGCGACGCGCATCTCGGCCACGACGGCCGGGAGGTTGTAGGGGGCGAAGGCGGCGACGCGGTGGTGGAGCTGGGTGGCGAAGAAGGAGATGAGGTCGAGGTCGGCGTCGACCATCTTGCGCAGGTGGGGCCGCTGGAGTTTCACGGCGACGAGTTGACCGTTGCTGCGCAGTCGGGCGCGGTAGACCTGGGCGAGCGAGGCGGAAGCTACGGGCGACTCGGCGAACTCGGAAAAGATGGCGTCGAGATCCTCGCCGAGCTCCTCGACGAGGACGGGTCGCATCTCGGCGAAGGGGAGGGGTTTGACTGCATCCTGGAGTTTGCGCAGCTCGGATACGAGCGGCTCGGGGATGACGTCGGGCCGCATGCTCAGCAGCTGCCCGGATTTGACGAAGGTCGGGCCGAGCTCCTCCGCGGCCAGGCGGAAGCGCTCCCAGACGCTGCGGCGCAGGCGCGGCTGCGGGATGATGCGGTGCAGGAAGCCCGGCGGGGGATTGATCTGCTGGATGACTTCGGCAAAGCCGTGCTTGGCGAAGACCGTGGCGATCTCCTTGGCGCGGACGGCGTTGGTGAGGAAGTCGAAGGGGGACATGCCGGGGAGCAGTGGACGGTGGGCCGTGGACGAGGGGAACCGGGCGTGGGTCGCGGCTGGCCGGGTGGCGCGCGAACGCGCGGTGGTCGCTGGACTCGATCTGCGAAGGGGCGGCGCGGGCGGTGCCGAGGCGAGCGGAAGGACAAAAGACCCGCCGGCTGCGGGGCCGGCGGGGCGCAGGCGGGCGGCGTGGCCTCAGTTTGTCGGGAGCTTGAAGGTCGCCTCGACCTTTTCCTCGAGGAGCTGGATACGGCGCTCAAGCTGGGCGACCTCGGACTTGTGGGCGAAGTCGGCCTTGGCGAGGAGCTCGCGGATGCGCTCGGCGAGATCCTTGCTGGAGGACTCCCACTCCTTGCGGCCCTCCTCGGCGAGCTTGGCGGCGACGGCCTTGGCTTCGTCGGTCGAGACTTTGCCCTGTTTGACGAGGTCCTGCATCACGACCTCGATCTTCTCCTTGGTGATGATGGTGGCGCCGATGCCGGCGAGGATGGTTTTCTTGATGAGATCGATCATGGCGGCGGCACGGTAGGCGGCGCGTAGGGGAGCGGCAAACGCATTCCGGACGCCTCGGCGCGGAATCACCGGTTGTTCGCACTTGGCCGGGCCGCAGTGGGACGCCAACCTCGGCGCCACCATGCCGTGCTTTCGCCCCTTGTCCCGGTTGGCAGGAATCGCCCTAGTCGCTGTCGCCCTCGCGTCTCCCTCCCACAGCCAGACTCCTGCCGCCCCCATGCCCACTCCCGCTTACCGCAACCCAGTCCTCTCCGTGGAAGAACGTGTCGCCGACCTGCTCGGCCGCATGACCCTCGAGGAGAAGATTGGCCAGCTCATGATGGTCGATGCGCGCGACGAGGACCTGTCGTTCATCAACACCCGCCAGCCCGGCTCGGTCCTCCACATCCTTGGTGAGAAGATCAACCGGGCGCAGGATTTGGCGGCGAAGAACCGCCTCGGCATCCCGCTGCTGGTGGGCGAGGACGGCATTCACGGTCACTCGTTCTGGAAGGGTGCCACGATCTTCCCCACCCAGCTCGCGCTCGCCACGAGCTGGAATCCGGAACTGCTCGAG
>JAGVUB010000202.1 GCA_019136515.1 Verrucomicrobiota bacterium | reverse complement strand
GTGCGATTCTGTCACCGGTGGATCCCGAGCAGCGCGGTGGCGGGCGATTTCTTCGCGGTGTTGCCGGTCGTGCCGATGTCGGCGGCGGTGCTGTTGTGCGACGTGATGGGGCACGGCGTGCGCGCGGCGCTGGTGGCGGCGCTCATCCACGGGCTGGTGCGCGAGCACCGGGCGTTGGCGGGCAACCCGGAGCGTTTCCTCAGCGAGCTCAACCGCGGCCTGCAGGCGATGCTGGAGCGCGCGGGCGATCTGGTGTTCGTGACGGCCGTCTACCTCGTGATCGACGTGTCGCGCGGGGAACTGAAGCTCGCCAACGCCGGCCATCCGCACCCGCTGTTGCTGCGTAAGTCCGGGGCCGTGGAGGAGATCCGGGTGGGCGCCGACGGCTCGGGGCCGGCGCTCGGCATGATCCCGGACGAGAGCTACGAGGCGGCGACGGTGCCGCTCAAGCCGGGCGACCGGGTCTTCGTCTACACCGACGGGCTGTACGAGGCGGCGGACGCGAGCGGCGAGGAGTTCGGACCGGAGCGCCTGAAGGCGGCGCTTGCCGCCCGGGCGACTGTCGCCACGCCTCTGCTACTCGATGGGGTGCTCGCGGCGGTGAAGGAGTTCGGCGCCAGCGCGACGGCCACCGGTTTCGCCGACGACATCTGCGTGCTCGGAGTGGACTTCGGTCCGCGCAGCGCGTTCCCGGCCTGATCCCAGGCGGCGCCGTTCGGAGCGACAGAAGGCAACGAAGGGAACGAAGTACGGGGGGCGTGGGCGACGCGGCTGGCAACCGGTGTGCAGCCGTGATCATGCCGTCCGCGAGTAGGTCCTGTCTCTGACTGGACGGCGGAATACGTGAGCCGGCGGTCACGGCTGGAGTTGGAGGTGTCCGGTCGGAGACCGGACCCACGGGGCGAGCATGCCGGCCGGTGGTTTCACCGACGCTGGCCGGAGGTTCGCTCGTGGATTTGCGGCAAGTGCATGATCATGGCTCAGACGTGCCGCCCGATGGCGCGTTCGAGCGGGCGGCGGAGCAGCATGATGACCCCGCCGGTCGCCACGGCGATGAGCGTGAGCAGGAGGAAGAAGCGGTCCTTCGGCATGGTGTCGTAGAAGGTGCCGAGGTAGCCGGTGAGGTAGTTGCCGAAGAAACTGGAGAGGTACCAGAAGCCCATCATCGTCGAGGCCAGCCGCGCAGGGGCGACCTTGTTCACCAGCGAGAGACCGACCGGAGAGAAGTAGAGCTCACCGATGGTGAAGATGGCCGTCGTGCTCACCAGCCAGTGCAGGCCGCCGCGCTGGCCCTCCGGCACGACGCGGGCCGCGAGCACCATGCCGATGTAGCCGAGGCCGAGCAGCACGGAGCCGAGCGCGATCTTGCCGATGCTGGTGGAGGCGCGGCCGCGGCGCGTGCGCCAAGC
The DNA here is from genome assembly GCA_019136515.1 of Verrucomicrobiota bacterium. Taxonomy (GTDB): domain Bacteria; phylum Verrucomicrobiota; class Verrucomicrobiia; order Opitutales; family Opitutaceae; genus CAJCBL01. The sequence continues at coordinate 23,654 of JAGVUB010000202.1, read as the reverse complement.
CCAGAAGGCGGTGAGCAGCGGGGCGAAGAGCACGATCATCACGGGGTTGAAAGACTGATACCAGGTCGAGGGCAGGGTGAAGCCGAGGACGTTCCAGTCGGTGCGCTTGTCGGCCCAGAGCTGGAGGGTGTTGCCCTGCTGCTCGTAGACGGCCCAGAAGGTGATGTTGAGCGCGCAGAGCACCACGAGGGCGGCGAGCGCCTGCCACTCGCCGCGGGTGAGCGGCTGCTTGGTCTCGGCCGCGCGGGCGGCGGAGTTGGCCGGTTGCGCCGAGGCGCTCTTCGGGACGAGACCGCTGCCCAGCCAATAGATGAACAGACCGACCACCATGCCGACGCCGGCGGCGCCGAAACCCCAGTGCCAGCCGACGACCTGACCGAGTGTGCCGCAGACCAGCGGCGAGAGGAAGGCGCCGACGTTCACGCCCATGTAGAAGATCGTGTAGGCGCTGTCGCGGCGCGGATCGCCGGCGGGATAGAGGTCGCCGACTTGCGTCGCGATGTTGGGTTTGAAACAGCCGTTGCCCAGCACGAGGACGACGAGCGCGACGAGGAACAGCGACTCGCTGGCCATCAGGAAGTGGCCGAGCGCCATGAGCACGCAGCCGAGGTAGACGGTGCGGTAGCGGCCGAGAATGCGGTCCGCGAGGAGGCCGCCGAGCAGCGGGGTGAAGTACACGAAGCCCGTGTAGAGCCCATAGATCTGCGAGCTGAGTTGCTGGACGGTGAGCGGGCCGAAGACCTTGGCGAGCAGCGCGGACAGGCCGCCCATGCCGAGCACGCGCTCGGCGCGCGCCGGGTCGCTCAGCAGGTAGTCCGTCATGTAGAGGACGAGCAGCGCGCGCATGCCGTAGTAGGAAAACCGCTCCCACATCTAGGTCATGAAGAGGGCGTAGAGCCCGATGGGGTGGCCGAAGAGTTCCTTGCCCTTCAGTCGGGCGGTAACGTAGGCGCGCATGGTGGGGCCCAAACGAAAGGTGGGTGAGCGTCGGGAATCGACGGAATTCTCGCCCCGGTGGAGTGAGATCGGCGGATCGCCGCTGCTCACTGGGTGGGGGGCAGACCGAGGGCTTCGGCGATGGCCTGCTCGCAGGCTTGGCGCAGCAGTGCGGTGGCGGGGTTGGGCGGTCGTGCGGCGACGTGCACCATGAGGATGCGTCCCGCCGCCGCGGCCGACGTCGCGACATGACTGCCGGTTCCCATCGCGCCGCCGTGGCCGATAATGATCGATCGGTACGTGCGGTTGGCGGCCAGGCCGGTGGGATCCTCGATCAGCGCGAACCCGAGGCCCCAACTCACGCCGGGCCAGACCTCGGGATCGCCCGTCTGGCAGCGAGTGAGCTCGGCCGCTGTTTCCGGGCGGAGAATACGCACTCCGTCGCGCGTCCCGCCACCGAGCATCATCTGGTAGAACGCCGCGAGGTCCGCTGCCGTGGAGAACCGCGCGCCTCTGGGGCGCGGGATCCGTTGCGCGTCGGGATGGTGGAGGCCAGCAGGACGGCGAGCAATGCGATGGAGCGAGGCACGGACTGGGGATGCGCGTTCATGGGCGGAGCGCGGAGGCGTGAGGACGGAGGGCGGACGACGGAGGACTGATGACGGATGGCAAAAGGCCGATGACGGGCGACAGAGGGCGGGCGGCGGAAGCAGCGGGCGGCCCGCAACCGGGTGTTGCCCCAGAGGAAGGTGGGTTGCATCGCGCAGCGGTGGCTGCGGCGTTCTCGGTCGATCCCTTTGCCAGCGGCCGGACCCGTGTCACCGTGGCAGTCGGACCGGGAGGCCTCGCTGCGGCGCCTCGCAAGATCACCACCTGCTGGTATTCGCCGGGGCCCACCTCGCGCGACGGAGTGGTCGAGGCTCGGTTCGCCGGCCGACCTGGAATCATCGCTACCCCGACGGTGCAGGACATGGACCACGACCCGGCCTTGGGCGTGGATCAGCAACTGATCCGCCCGGAGCCTGGCGACGGATGCGGACTAGGGCATGAGCGTGCTCGCACGCGATTCTCCGGCTTCAATCACCCGGTCTCCAGAGTTCTGCGCGCAGTGGCGGGATGTAGGAGGGGTCGTATTCAGCCGCGCCCATGTCGATGATCGCCGGCGCGCCGGCCGAACCGGGCACGACGCGCGGCCGCCGGTCGATGTCGATGGGCGATGTCGCGGGGGCATCGTTGCGCCCGCGGTCGATGCAGGGCGAGGTGGCGCGCAGACGGATGGCGCCGCGCTCGCCGCCGGTGAACAAGGGGTCGTCGGCGATGTTGCCCACCCCGGCGTACCCGCCCGCCACACAACTGTGGTCCACGGTCACGCTCGCCAGGCGGCCCCCGAGGAAGATCTCGGAGTCGGGGTTCTGCCAGAAGATGCAGTTGGTGATCGTGCCGGATCCGGCCACGAGATACAGCCCGTCCCCTTCGTGTCCGCCCTGATTGCGGTGGAAGGTGCTGTTGACCAGTTGGAATGAGCCCGAGACGTGGAGGGCGCCGCCGGCGCTGGTCGCCTCGTTCTTCCAGTAGACGTTGTTGAGGTCGTAGAAATGGGAGGCCCCGGTAAGCGAACTGACTTCCACCGCCCCGCCTTCGGCCCGGGCATTGTTTTCGGTGAACTCGCAGCGGGTGGCGCTGACCTCGCTGTGCTCCAGCGCGATCGCTCCGCCCAGGGCCGACCTGTTTTGGGCGAACTCGGTACCGGTGAGGGTGATCGTCGAGTTGCGGGTCACCGAAAGGGCCCCGCCGGTGGTCCTGGTGAAGCCACCGGGGATGAGGTGCAACGCGCGGTTGCCCTCGAAGCGGCCTCGCTGGAGGTCGATGGTGGAGTTGTCGCAGAATATGCCCCCACCGTTGGCCACGGCCTCGTTGTCGGCGAAGAGGCAGGCGGTGAACTTCACGTCGGAGTCGGCGGCGTACACCGCCCCGCCGTTGTTGTCGGCCGCGTTGTCCCGGAAGGTGCAGTTGCGGAAGGAGACCTTGGAATCGGTTACGTAGGCGGCGGCGCCCTCGCGCTCCTTGCCATTGATCACCGTGAAGTCGAGGACATGGACCCGCGACGAGATCCCATCGGCCCGAATGCCGCGGCGCACATTCTCGCAGTCGAGGATCGCGGCGCCCTCCACATCGACGCCGTTCTTGAGTGTGATGGTCTCGCGGTAGGTGCCGATTGCCACCAGTACGGTATCGCCGGAGCGGGCGCGATTGATGGCCGATTGAATTGTGCGGTAAGGGCGGGCGCGGGTGCCGATGCCGGGGCCGGCTGCACTGCTGTCGACATACCAATCCCGGGCGCTGGCCGGGGCGGCGAGCAGGAGCGACACCAGAAGCGTCGCCAGCAGGGCGGGCGCGTGTGTTTTGATGGTCATAATACCTCCGGAGTTGAGGACATTGCGTGGGGAGGAGGGAAAGCAGGGCTGGACTGCGCCGTCTTCGCTGGGGGCGGCGGGTGGGGCCCTGGGGTGGTGTGGTTGAGTCCTCCTGGTTGGCGAGGGTTGCCTGTTTCACGTCCGCCGTTTCCCTCGTCGGAGCGGAGTCGTGGTGGGGATTCCAACGGGCGGGAATTTAGGCGGGTATCCGGATCGAGCAAGCGGGGCTCAAGCGGCACTGCGCAGTCGCGGAGTAGAGGGCGGCGCGACGTGATCGGTTGCTGCCCCGGCCCAAGCGATCAAGCGGGACGGGGTACGGAGGCTGGAGGTCGGGAGCGGGAACGAAAGCCGGGGGTTGCGTAACGGACCCATCAACACGCGATTGAGGCGGCGGCAGGGGCGCGGGGCGGGTGCCCAACCCGTTACGGAGGGGTGGAGCAGGGGATCGAGGATGCGGTGGAAGGAGAACCCGAAGTCGTAGGCAATGCTGTCGGTGTCGACCCGGCGGGAGCCGGGCACGTCGGCGCGCACGGCCCAGACGGAGGTCTTGACGGTTTCGAGTGCCGCGCCCGCATCGGCCTTGATCGAGGCCTTGTCGGTGGCTGGCGTGCCCTCGAGCCAGAAGAGGCTGAGAATGCGCCATTGCTGTCCTCGGCGGATCAATGTGGCCACCCATTGGCCTGAGCGCGCGAATCGTGCTCCGGTGTTTCCGCACCGCGTTTCCGCATAGCGGCCGCAGGCTACGGCGGTGTCGCCCTCGATCAGGATCGAGGTGGGCGGCATAGCGCAGGTCACGATCTTGCACTCGGCGATGGCTCCTTCGAACAGCCGCTGCACCCCGGTTCGATCGAGGGGGGCACTGCTCGGCAATTCCCCGCCGAGGAAATCCGCGGTGAGGAGGCGCATGAGGCGTATGGGGTCGGCCGCGATCTCCGCGGCGGCCCATTCGTCGAACACCGCGACGATCCCCTGCTGGGCGGGAGTCCATTGCGTTTTGGTTGCGAGGTCAGTCCGCGGGTTCGCGGCTTTCGGGGGCGCGGCTTGCGGTGTGTCGCGATCCGGTGCGGCGAGGACGGCGCCGACCTTGGCGGCGCGGCTCTCGCTGAGCAGCGTCCAGTGCATGCCGTCGGCGGAGATTTCGCGCCGGTCGGTGAAGCTTTGGAAGTCTTCGGCGAACGTCACGAGACTGCGGAAGAGGTAGCGTTTTTTACCGGCGCGCAGGGTGCCGACCATGGAGACGCGGGGGCCGTCGAACGTGTAGGCGGGATCGATCACGGCGGTGTCGCCGGCGAATGAGTCCCAGAAGAAGCCGCCACGGGCGGGATCGAAGCCGTCGGACTCAATCCGGCGGAGGTTTTCCTCCGGGCCGGTTGCCTTGTCGCCGAACTCGCCGCCCGGCCCGGCGCGGAGGGGCAACACGGAGCAGGCACCCACGTTGGTGCCGTCGGCGCCGAAGGGGGAGGCGTGGGTCGTGGTCTCGAAGGTCCAGTCGCCGAGCCAACGCTCGAGCGGCTGGCGCTCGATGGCGGAAGGTGCGGGCTGCAGCGGGTTGGTTTGGGCGAAGACGAGGCCGGTCAAGGCGGCCGCGAGGAGCGAGAGGAGCGTGGTTTTCATGGGGTGGCGCGGGACGGAGTGGTGACGGCAAGGCGAGAAGCGCCCGACGCGCTGCTCGCGCAGGGCGACGTGGTTTCGAAGGTCCAGTCGCCGAGCCAACGCTCGAGCGGCTGGCTCTCGATGGCGGAAGGTGCGGGCTGCAGCGGGTTGGTTTGGGCGAAGACGAGGCCGGTCAAGGCGGCCGCGAGGAGCGAGAGGAGCGTGGTTTTCATGGGGTGGCGCGGATACTAGGGGGATGGGTTGGCCGGCGCGTTTGCTTGCAGGGCTACGGGCGAAACGACTTGGCGGTGCGAGTCTGCCGCATCTGGAGGCCCGCGCGTGGTGAAGGCGGCCCGCCCAAGGGCCGGAGCCGGGAGAGCGGCGTGCTCGGGGACGGTGGAAGCCGCGCGGACTCAACTAGGGCGCAGCGGGCGTGGCGGCCTCGCGCGAGAGGTGGCTGGCGATGGCTTGCCAACGGCCGTCGCGGAACCGCCAGACATCGGTGATGCGGTGGACGGCGCTCACGTCCTCGCCCTTGTAGGTCGCTTTCTCCGTCTGGCGACCGGTGACGATGGCGGTGTCGCCGTGGAGCTGGACCTTGAGGTCGGACATCTCGAAGGCCGTGGCCTTGAACGAGCCGTCGGCGACCTCGCGGATGTCGTCGGCCTTGCCGAAGACTTCGCCCTTGGCGGTGGTGCAGATCCACTCGTCGGCCTCAAGGCGCTCGAGCACCTTCACGTCCGCGGCGACATAGGCGGCGGCCCAGGTCTTCTCGAGTTCGATGAGCTCCTCCTCGGGCGACACGGCCGCGGCGAGCACCCGGGTGAGCTTGGTCGCGCGGACTTCGCTGAGCGGGCTCCACGCGGTGCCGTCGGCGGAGATCTCGCGCTTGTCGGAGTAGCTCTGGGCGTCGTCGGCGAAGGTGATGTATCCGCGGATGTGGTACCGCTTGTCGCCGGTGGTCATGGTGCCGGAGTAGGCGGCGACCGGGCCGTCGAACGTGTAGGTGACATCGTTGATGGAACCGTCGCTGGCGAAGCCGTTCCAGCGGTAGCGCTGGTTGACCGGATCGTAGCTGTCGGTCTCGACCCAGTGGAGCGAACCGGCGGTGCCGGTCTCCTCGCCGCGGAACTCGACGCACTTGCCGCCGAGGATGGGGAGCACGGTGTAGTTGCCGTTGTAGGTGCCGGCGGCGCCGAGGGGCGACTCGTGCAACGTGCTCTCGTAGCTCCAGTCGCCGAGCCAGATTTCGAGCTTCTTGTGTTCGGTGGAGAGCGGGAGGGCGGGGATGGCGGTTTGGGCCAGACCGAGGGCGGTCAAGGTGGCCGCGAGGATCAAGCTGATGGCTGTTTTCATGGCTGTTCCTGGTTGGCGTGGGGGCGGAGATCGTGAGGGCCGGGGTGCCTGTCGCGGGCAAAGCGGCCGGAGGTGCGGACTGGGTGGGTGGCGAGGAGCTGCCGGGGCGGGCTGGGGTGCACCCGCCCGATGCTCGGGAAAACGCCGGAGCCTCCTCCACCGCGCGGTGCCGCGGCCGAGTGCATAGTTGTCCGGAAGATAGCGGACCCGGTGCGCCGGCGAAATCCGGCGAAGGGTGGTGCGGGCCTCGGGGTTTTGCTGAGTGGCGCGGCGGCGAGCGGCGTGTTGCGCGACCGTGCCGCTGGCGATCGCGACCGCAAAAGTGCCGTTAGTGGTGTTGACGCGCGGCGCGGTTGCCGGCGCAGTGTTCGACCTTCCACCAACCACTTTCCACCGCATGAAACCCAAGATCTTTGTCGACGGCAGCGAAGGCACCACCGGCCTCGAAATCAACGAGCGGCTCGCCAGCCGCACCGATGTGGAGGTGATCGCGATCGATCCGGAGAAGCGCAAGGATCCGGCGGCTCGCAAGGCGATGATCGCCGCGGCCGACATCGTCTTCCTCTGCCTGCCCGACGCCGCGTCGAAAGAGGCGGTGGCGCTCGCGGCGGATTGCCCGAACGTGCGGTTTCTCGATGCCTCGACGGCGCACCGCACCAACCCCGAGTGGGTTTACGGCCTGCCCGAGTTGCATAAAGGCAAGCAGCGCGCGGCAGTGCAGGCGGCGAAGAAGGTTGCCGTGCCTGGCTGCCATGCGAGCGGGTTCAACCTCATCGTCTCGCCGCTGGTCGAGGCGGGCATCGTGCCTCCGACGTATCCGATCGTCTGCACGTCGCTCACCGGTTTCAGCGGCGGCGGCAAGAAGCTCATCGCTGCCTACGCGGAGAACGCGGCCGATGTGGCCGCGCGGCAGGGCAAGGAATCCACCCAGGACCAGCGCGTGGCTCCGCGGCCGTACGCACTCGGGCTGACGCACAAGCATCTCCCCGAGATGAAAGTCGTGAGCGGGCTCGCGCAGAATCCGGTCTTCGTGCCGATCATCGGCGACTTCTACCGCGGCATGGCGGTGTGCATCGCGTTCGAGCGGCGGTTGCTCGCGAAGCCCTGTGGCGCGAAGGAGATCGCGACGGCGCTGGCCGCGGCCTACGCCGGCGAGAAGTTCGTGCGCGTGGCGGCCGAGGTGAACCCCTCGACCGAGCTCGACGAGGGCTTCTTCTGCACGCTGGCCAGCAACGGGACCAACCGCTGCGACCTCTCGGTCTTCGGGAACGAGGAGCAGATCCTCGTGGTCGCGCGGCTCGACAACCTCGGCAAGGGCGCCTCGGGCGCCGCGGTGCAGTGCATGAACCTCATGCTCGGCTTCGACGAAGGCGCCGGGCTGATCGCCTGAACGCTCCAACGCGGAGCCTGCTCCGATGTAGCTGGATGACGAAGTCATTCAGCTCTCCGCAACACTGCTGATCAATCGGGGCTGAGATTGACCACCGATCACACGGATTGGCACGGATGGTCGCTGGATGATCCGTGTTCATCCGTGGAATCCGTGGTTTCAGTTTCATGTTGATTGAAAGAGGAACGAACGCGTTCAGCGGCCAAGGCGCTTTGAACCGCTGATGGACGCTGATTTCCGGTGACTGAAGGACGGAACCGTTCGATCCGTGAATGAGAGGTCACCCTGCCGACTGCGTCATGGGGCGAGCGTGCTGCGTAGCCGGAGAAAAACGCGGGGGCCGGCCGCGGCCGGGAGCGCGACTTCGTTCGCGGCGGAACCGGCCGAGATCCACTCGGTGGGCACGGGTTGCCAGGGGGCGGCGAGATCGGTGGTCCACTCGACGGCGTTGAGGGCGTAACCGCCGGAGTGGTCGATCGGATATTCGAAACGTGCGACGGAGTCGGGCCCCGACGCGGGGAGGGGGCGCAGCGGCGGCGTGTCCGGTTGCGTGGGCGAGAGGCCGAGCGCGAATTCGGTGAGGAGCGACAGACCGTCGGAGTCGGGATCGGCGGTCGGCGCGGTGTTGGAGGGGCTGGTCGGGTTCGAGGCCGACGGAGCGGAGGATCTCACGACCGGACAGCAGAGTGAAACCGGCGGCGTAGCGGGTGTTCAGCGCGCCGAGGATCTCGTTGGCGATGAGCGCCTGCAGGGCGGTGGAGGCGTGGAAGCCGTCCTTGGCGAAGAGGTGGTGCGGGTCGTTCTCGGGGTGGGCGGTCGGGAGGAAGGCGGTGCCGTTGAGCCGGAGCGGTGCGGCTTCGGCGATGCGGCGGGTGAGCGTGAAGCTGTCGGCGAGGGCGATGCCGCGGTCGGCGGCGAGGGCGGCGAGCAGCGTATTGAGGGATGCGATGCCGGCGGTGGCAACCGCGCGGGCCTCGGGCGTGGCGCCGCGCGCCTGCACGGCGGGGGTGGCGCCGATGTCGGGGGCGTTGACGAGGACGATCTTGAGCGCGGCATTCTGGGCGCGAACGAAGTCTATCGTGGCGGCCAGGTTGTCGCGGATGGCGGCAAGTTGCGCGGGCGTGGCGGTGTCGGAGGCGAGTTCGGAGTAGAGGGAGCTGAGGTCGTTGCCGCTGCAAAAGATCACGACCCAGGCGATGTCGTCCTTGAGCTGGCTCTTGAGCTTGGGACAGGAGAGGGCGTCGAGAAGCTCGAGCTCGTCGCGTGGGAGCAGCGGCGGGTTGATGAACTCGACGAGGTCGGTGGTCTTGAAGCCGGGCACGGCCCAGTTGTAGGCGTGACCGCCGTCGCGATAGTCGGGGTACGCGGCGAGGTTGCCGTCGTAGCTGCCGAAGGAGATCTCGGCGGGGCGGGTGGCGGCGAGGAGCTCGATCCAGTTGCGGAGGTTGGCCCGGAACGGATCACTGTCGGGCGCGGAGAACGGGAGCTCGAAGGCGTACTCCTCGGAGAGGCTGTCGCCCAGCACGAGGACGTTCTGCGGTGCGGCTGGGAGCGAGGCGGCGAAGGGGAATGCGAGGAGCGCGGCGCGGAGGACGCGGGCCGGGGATAGCATGCGGCGACGCTGCCGGGAAATCGCACCGGAGGAAAGCGGCGAAACCGGTGACGATGGAAACGCGGCGGACGAAATCCGGATGCGCCCCGACATGGGCGCTGTTCGGCGAGGGAGAATCGCTGCTCTCTCGAGCGGCGCCGCAGCGCGCGAAACTCTTGGCGAGTTTCGCTACGCTCCGATGCTTCGCGCCAAGACGCTCACGAAGAACGCGTCGGTGTCGTGGACATGCGGCAGGATGGCGGTGCCGAGCTCGCCGGCGGCGCAGCCGAAGGAGTCGGCCGGCGGGATGACGCGGAAATCCGGATGCGCGGCGAGGAAGGCGGCGACGGTGCCCTCGTTCTCGGTGCGGGCGAGCGAGCAGGTGGCGTAGACGAGGCGGCCGCCGGGACGGACATGGGCGGCATTCTGCGCGAGGATGGCGAGCTGGCGCTCGTGCTGGCGGAGCAGGTCGGCGGCGGTGGTCTGCCAGCGCAGGTGCGGCGAGCGTCGCCAGGTTCCGGAGCCGCTGCACGGGGCGTCGACGAGCACACCATCGTAGAGGCGGTCGGCGGCGGGCGGAGCGGAGAGCGTGGCGATGTTGGTGGCGCCGGCGCGGGCGGCGCGGGAGCGGAGTTCGGTGAGTGCGGCGGGACGGATGTCGGTGGCGTCGACGCGGCCGGCGGGACCGAGCAGGCGCGCGAGCTGGAGGGTCTTGCCGCCGGCGCCGGCGCAGGCGTCGAGCCAGCGGGTGCCGGGCGCGGGTGCGGCGAGGGCGAGGATGAGTTGCGAGCCCAGATCCTGGATCTCGAAAGCGCCGGCCTCGTGGAGCGGGCTGCGGGCGACATCGGCCTCGACGAGCAGTGCGCGGGCGTCGGGCAGGAGCGGATGGCGGCGGAAGGGGATGCCTTCGCGCGCGAGCCAGGCGTCGACTGCGGTCGGATCGGAGGTCTGGAGACGCAGCCAGAGCGGCGAACGGGTGAGGAGGAGGTCGCGGGCGGCGCCGATGAGCGCGGGGGCATCGGAGGCGAGCCAAGCGGGGAAGAGTTGGTCGACCGTCAGCGGTTGGCCGAGGCGGGCGGCGAGGAGCGCGGCCTGCTCGGTGGGAGCGGCGGGCAGCGCGGGCCAGTCGGCGAGGAGTTCGGCGCGAAGGGCGGCGAGGGCGGGTTCGTCGCCGGCGAGCCAGAGGGCGAGGTCGGGCTGGAGGGAGGCGGGCGCGGCTTCGATCCAGGGCAGGTGGCGGACGGCGGCGTAGGCGAGGGCGCGGTAGATGCGGCGGTCGCGGGAGCCGAAGCGTTTGTCGCGGCCGAGGCGGTGTTGCAGGTAGGCGGGGAAGTTGGCCTCGCGGCGGGCGGCGGGGGCGAGGCTGCGGAGGAGTTCGCCGAAGATGGCGAGCTGGCGGTGGGCGCGGCCCGAGCCGGGGGCGGGAGCGGATTGGTCGGGCGTGGTCATGGACGGCAGGGATGGGAGATGGCGGATGGCCGATGGCAGATCGAGGACGGAGCGGGACGACGGAAGGGAAGAGGAACCGCTGATTTACGCTGATGGACGCTGATTTCGGAGGGAGGAGGGCGGGAACCACTAATCCACACTAATGAACACTAATGGCGGAGGGCGGAGGAAGGAGGCGCGATGACAGATGACGGATGACGGATGGCAGAGGGCGGAGGATGGAGAACCACCAATGCACGCTGATGGCGGTGAGATCGGGGAGTGCTGAGGGCGGAGTGGTCGGCACGTTGCGGGTTGCGGAGAAAACGGAAGGCGCCGACGAAGCGGCGCCCTCCAGTAAAGCGTGTCGGCGGGTGGGAGTCCGACCGGTTGTCCAGCCGCGGCGGCTCAGAACTTGAAGACCTCGAGCTGGAGGCGGAACTGGAAGCCGGATTCGCGGCGTTGGCCTTCGTAGAAGGCGATCTGGTACTCGAGGGACCAGAGGTTGCGGAACGTCTGCCGCAGGCCGTAGACCTGCTCGTAGAACTGCGATTCGATGGTGTCGTAGCGCCAGAGACCGGTGAGAGTGAATCGCTCGTTGAGTCGGTAGGCGACGTCGAGCGTGTACTCCTCAAGTTGGTCGCGGAGGAACTGCATGCCGAAGCGGGCGGTCCAGAACTGGGCGTCGGTGAGGGTGATGCCGGCATTGAATTCCTCGATGCGCCAGTTGTGGGGATCGAGACGCTGGAAGGCGTCCAGGCGAAGCCAGCGGGCGGGCATCAGCGCGATGTCGGCGTGGAGATCGGAGCTGCGGCGGAGGGCGGGGGCCACGAGGCGGTTGAAATGGCGGTCCTGCGCAAGGGTGAGGACGACGAGGTCGCGCACGCCGCCCTTGCCATCGCGGGTCTGGAGGCGCTGGGCGAGACCGTAGCGGAGGGTGTTGAGCTCGGTGAGGTCGTCGAGGTGGCGGATGTCGCCGAGATCGATGGGCTGGAGCCGGGTGGAGAAGACGGTGCGGTCGATGTCGGGGATGTAGGCGCGGCCCTTCTCGGCGTCCGGGATGTAGCGATACTGGGCGAAGGGCTCGATGAGGTGGCGCAGGCCGTCGATGTCCCAGCGCTCGCTCTTGAAGTCGAACTCGCCGTAGGCGCGGGCGCGCAGGTCGGCGCCGAGTTGGCCGAGCACGCGGGTGTAGGAGTCCTTGTCGCCGAGGGGCGAGAAGTAGTGCGTGACGCGCCCGCCGGCGACGGGGGTGTAGGTGAGCCACGGGGTGATCGCGGTGGGGCGCTCGAGGCCGAAGAAGGCGTCGAAGCGTTCGCTGGAGCGGTCGATGGCGACGGTGGAGTCGTCCTCGCGCAGGCGGACGAAGCCGACGGAGCCGCGTTGCACGATCCCGAGGTCCTGGGGCGAGGCGAGGAGCTGGAGCTTGAGCTCGGGCTCGCGGCGGCGGGTGGAGTGGAAGTCGTTGGGCTGGAACCGGCCGAAGGCGGAAGCGACGTAGTTGTCGCCGGTGTAGGCGGCCTCGAGGAACGTCTCCGGCTGCTGGTTGCGGGGGAAACGCTGGCGGGCGTAGTCGCGGATGACCTCGGAGTCGCTCCAGTAGGCGAGCTGGCCCATGAGGGAGAAATGGTCGCCGTAGGTCTGGAGGTGGCGCCAGTCGAGGTAGGCGCGGCGCGGGCCGACCTGGTGGCCCAGTAGGTCGAGGCCGCGTTGCTCGCGACTGCCGAAGTCGTAGAGCCAGCCGGAACGGAGGTGGCCGAAGTAGGAGGAGTCGCCGCGCTGGGTGTCGTAGTCGGCGGCGGGGCCGAGGATGAGCCCGCGTTTGGAGTACAATCCGATCTCGGGACCGACGTTCACGCCGTTGGCGACGGGGGCGAGGGCGGTGACATCGAGGAAAGCGCCCAGCGAACTGCGGAAACCGGCGCGGATCTCGGCGTCGAGCGGCGGCGCGTCGAGCCGTTGGCTGAAGACGGGCAGCGGTAGCAGGGGGATGGGGCCGAGGCGCAGGTGCGAACCATGGGCGCGGAAGCTCTTGCCCTCGATGAAGTCGAGTGACGAGGCATGCAGGGTGGGGGTGAAGGGCCCCGGTTCGCCGTACGAGAGGGTGGCGTCCTGGAGCGTGAACTCCTGGGTGTTGCCCTCGAGGGTACGGCCCTGGAGGTAGAGCGGGTAGTAGCCGGCGCGGGTGTTGGTGAGGCGGACCTTGCCGTCGGCGAGCGAGTAGGTGCCCTCGTCGGCGACGAGGCGGAGGGTGCCGCGGGTGAAGACGAGGTGGCCGCGGGCGGCGGCCTGGCGGGTCTGGTCGTTGTAGCGGATCTCGTCGGCGGTGAGGACGAGCTCGCCGTAGGTGAGGCGGGCGTCGAGCACGACCATCTCCTTGGTGCCGTAGTCGAACTCGATCGGCTTGTCGGAGAGGGAGACCAGGTCGAGGGTCTCGCCGGCGGCGGCCGCGCGGAGGGCGGTGCCGAGGGCGAGGGCGGAGACGAGGAGGAATGGGCGGAGCTTCACGCGGCGGGCAGCAAAGAGGGAAGCCCGGCGCGGTGCAACCCCGGGGTGCGTGTGCGGTGCGGCGGCTGAATCCGTCCGCTGGTGGCGGCGGCGCGGGAGTCGTTGTGGCGGGAGGGGCGAGGGGACCGCAGCGCAGCGGCGCAGATACGCGATGGGGCGGGAAGGCGGGGTTGGCCGCGGAGAATGGTGCTGCTGGCACGGGGAGCGCTTGCTTCGCCGGTCCCACCGCGAATACTTCCCGCATTCTCCACCGCATGAGCGCCCAAACTGCCGCCGGCAACGCCCCCCTCCAACTTCTCCTGCGCGCCGAGCTCGCCGAGCCCCACTCCTTCCTCGGGATGCATCCGCACACGTTCGGAGGCGAACACGGGCTGGTCGTCCGGGCCTTTCTGCCCCACGCCAGCGCCTGCGAGGTGGTCGACCCCGCGCACAAACCGGAGCGGCGCTACCCGATGAAACAGCTCGCACCGGAGGGCTACTTCGAGGTGTTCATCCCCAAGCGCTCGGAGCTGTTCCGCTACCAGCTGCGCGCGACGTTGCGCGCGGGCGACATCCGCCAGTTCGCCGACCCGTATTCGTTCCTGCCGACCATCAGCGAGCACGACCTCTACCTGTTCAACCAGGGCAACGAGCATTTCATCTACAAGAAGCTTGGCGCCCATGTGCGTACGATCGACGGGGTGCCGGGCGTGACGTTCGCCGTGTGGGCGCCGTCGGCCAAGCGCGTGTCGGTGGTGGGCAACTTCAACCGCTGGGACGGGCGCGCGCACCCGATGCGGCCGCTCGGCGGTTCCGGTGTGTGGGAAATCTTCATCCCCGGGCTGGGCGAGGGCGAGGTGTACAAATACGAGCTGCGCTCCCCGGGCGGGGCCGTGTTCCTCAAGACCGACCCGTACGCCACCTACTTCGAGGCCCCGCCGAACAACGCCTCCATCGTCTGCAACACCCGCCGTTACCAGTGGGGCGACGCCGAGTGGCTGGCCCAGCGCGCCGCACAGCCCGTGCTCGACCGGCCGATGTCGGTGTACGAGGTGCACCTCGGGTCGTGGAAACGCATCGTCGAGGACGCCAACCGGCCGCTCACCTACCGCGAGATCGCGCCGCTGCTCGCCGACCACGTGCTCGAGATGGGCTTCACCCATGTCGAGCTGATGCCGTTGGCCGAGCACCCCTTCGAGGGCTCGTGGGGCTACCAGGTCACCGGTTTCTTCGCCCCGACCCACCGCTACGGCACCCCGGAGGACTTCCAGTTCTTCGTCGACTACCTGCACCAGCGCGGCATCGGCGTGATCCTCGACTGGGTGCCCGCGCACTTCCCGCGCGACAGCTTCGCGTTGCCGCTGTTCGACGGCACGCACCTCTACGAGCATGCTGATCCGAAGCAGGGCGCCCACCAGGACTGGGGCACGCTGATCTTCAACTACGGGCGCCACGAGGTGCGCTGCTTCCTCGTCGCCAACGCGCTCGCTTGGCTCGACCGTTTCCATCTCGACGGCCTGCGCGTCGACGCCGTGGCCTCGATGCTCTACCTCGACTACTCCCGCAAGGAGGGCGAGTGGATCCCGAACAAGTTCGGCGGTCGCGAGAACCTCGAGGCGATCGAGTTCCTCAAGCAGGTCAACGGCCTCGTGCACCACTACTATCCCGGCGTGCTCATGATCGCCGAGGAGTCGACGGCGTTCGCCGGCATCACCAAACCCACCCAGGACGGCGGTGTCGGCTTCGACCTGAAATGGAACATGGGCTGGATGCACGACACGCTGCGCTTCTTCCAGAAGGAGCCCATCCACCGCAAGTGGCACATGAACGACCTCACCTTCGGGATGCTCTACCAGTATTCCGAGAACTTCGTGCTCTCGTTCTCGCACGACGAGGTGGTGCACGGGAAGGGCTCGCTGCTGCTCAAGATGGGCGCCTGGCACATTCCGGACAAGGCCGCCAACCTCCGCGCGCTCTACGCCCACCAGTGGATGTGGCCCGGCAAGAAGCTGCTCTTCATGGGCAGCGAGTGGGGCCAGTCGCGCGAGTGGGCCTACGACCGCAGCCTCGACTGGCACCTGCTCCAGTACGTCGACCACGCCGGCATCAAGCTGCTCGTGCGCGACCTCAACGCCCTCTACCGCAGCGAGCCGGTGCTCGGCCTCAACGACCTCGACCACCAGGGCTTCCGCTGGATCGCCGCCTGGGACGCCGACAACTCGGTCCTGGCCTATCTGCGACACAGCGAGCGTTTCCCCGACGAGCTCGTCGTGGTGGTCGGCAACTTCACGCCGGTGGTCCGCCGCAACTACCGCATCGGGGCCCCGCGCCCCGGATTCTGGCGCGAGCTGCTCAACACCAGTTCCGAGTTCTACGGCGGCAGCGGCGAGGGCAACGGCGGCGGCCTCATGGCCCAGGATGTTCCGTGGGATGGCTACAGCCAATCCCTCGACCTCACGCTGCCCGCGATGTCCACGCTGGTCTTCAAGTGGCGCAAGGACGAGTGACCTGGCGGCGCGGGTGAGCGGCGGATGGCGGGCGCCGCGCGGCGCCCGTGCCGATCAAGCCGCGATCAGGGCCATGGGGCTGGCCGGGAACCTCCGGCTGGTCCGGCGCGGATGGGACTGGGCGGTTGCCGGGCGATGCGGCCGGACGGCCAAGTGCGCGTAGCGCTCGCGGAGGATCTCGCCGGCTTCCCGGAGGACATGCTCCAGGAGCGGCTGGCAGTTGTCCTCCTCCGGTTGGTGGGCGGCGAGGAAGGCGTTGGCGGCGTCGGCGAGGCGGCCGAAGAACGCTCGCTCGGCCCAGGGGCCGCCGGTGAGTCGGCTGTCGTTGCGCAGCTCGAAGAACAGCCAGGAGAGCGCGCGGGCGTGGCGGGTGAGCACCCCGAGGTGCCCTTGCTGGGCGGCCTCGCTGGCCGAGAGCGCGAGCGCATCGTCGGTGAGGAAGATGCCGGCGGCCTGCCAGAGGTCGGCGGTCGGGGCGTAGGCGACGGATTCGGAGTCGATCTCGGTGGCGAGCGTGATGAGGAGCGGATGGCGAAGGGTGATCGAGTGCATGCGCGCACTCTAGCGCACGGCGTCGGACATCCGCTGGCCGACCTCCCGTGGACCGGAAGTCACCCCAGATGCGGGTTGGGGAAACGACCCCACGGATTTTTCTTCAAGCGCGCGGGCGACCGGCCGATCTCCGGGATATACCGAGAATCTACGTTTCCCCACCATGACCCTTTTCTTCGCCATCGTTGCTGTCGTCCATATCTGCGGTCTGTTTGCGATGCTGCTCGCCTTCCGGCGCGCCCCCATCGCGGTGGAGAACGCCAACGGTTTCCAGGTGATCGCCGAACCGGAGAGGCAGCCGGAGGCCGTCGCCGTGCGGACTTGCACGGCCTGACCGAATTTTCAGGGGACTGTGTTTTAGGGTAACGCTCCCGGCTCGCGAGGCCGGGAGCTTTTTTGTGTTCCCTCGCGGCGCCGCGTGGCGAAAGTCGGCCGATGACCACGCCCGCCCTTCGCCTGAAACACAATGCCGCCGCCCGCGCCCTGCGGGGGCACCCTTGGGTGTTCGGCAACGAGGTGGAGACGCTCCTGCCACCGGAGCACGACGGGTCCGCCGTCGAGTGCCGCGACAACCGCGGGCGGTTCCTGGGCAGCGGCATCTACAACAGCCGTTCGCAGATCGTATGGCGGCGGTTCAGCCGCGACCACGTGGCGTTCGACGCGGAGTTCGTGCGCGGGGCGCTGGCGCGGGCGCTGGCTCGTCGCGAGGCATTGGCGACGCTCGAGGCGGGGCCGGCGATGGCACGGCGTCTGGTCTGGAGCGAATCCGACGACCTGCCGGGCCTGGTGGTCGACCAGTTTGGTGGCGTGCTGGTGGTCCAGACCCAGACGCTCGCCGCCGAGCAGCGGCTCGATGTGGTTCTCGCCGCGCTCGGGGAGTTGCTCCAGCCCGAGGAGATCATCGTGCGCAACGACGCGCCGATCCGCCGGCTCGAAGGGCTTCCCTCGGAGGTGCGCACGCTCTCGGGCCGCCCGTACGAACCGCGGTGGGTGAACATTAGTGGGCTCGACTACTGGCTCGATCTGCAGGGCGGACAGAAGACCGGGTTCTACCTCGACCAGACGCGCGAGCATGCGAAGGTCGCACGTTATGCGGCGGGCCGACGCGTGCTGGATTGTTTCTGCAACCAGGGCAGCTTCGCGTTGCACGCGGCGAAGGCCGGCGCGACGCAGGTGCTGGGGCTCGACAGCTCGGAGGAGGCGGTCGCGCTGGCGCGCCGCAACGCCGAGCGCAACGGGGTGGCCGGCGTCGAGTTCACGGTCGTCAACGTCTTCGACTATCTCGCCGCCGCCGAGACGGTTGCCCAGTGGGATCTGATCGTGCTCGATCCGCCGCCGTTCGCCCGCTCGAAGAGCGCACTGGCCAACGCGCTGCGCGGCTACAAGGAGATCAACCTGCGGGCGATGAAACGTCTGGCACCCGGCGGAGTGCTCGCCACCTACAGTTGCTCGCACCATGTGACGGCCGAGGTCTTTCGCGATGTGCTCGCCGAGGCGGCGCACGATGCGAAGCGCAAGGTCCAGGTGCTGGAGTTTTGTCACCAACCGGCGGATCATCCCGTGCTGGTGACGATGCCGGAGAGCGAATACCTGCGCGGCTACATCCTGCGGGTGGAGTAGGCACGACCGAAACCGGGCGGCCCGCGCTCAGCGCCCGGGACGCTCGGCGAGGGCGCGGGTGATGGCCGACGCGAGGCGCTTGGTCTCGTACGGCTTGGGCACCACGGCGACAAACCCATGCTCGCGGTAGCGGGTGAGGGTCTGGTCGTTGGCGTAGCCGCTCGAGACGATGGCGCGCACGGCCGGATCGATCTTGCGCAGCTCGGCGATGGTCTCGCGCCCGCCCATCCCGCCCGGGATCGTCAGGTCCATGACCACGAGATCGAAGGGACGGCCTTCCGCCAGCGCGCCACGGTAGGCGGCGAGGCAGGCGGCCCCGTCGGGCACCACGACGGATTCGCACTGCATCTGCTCGAGGATCATGCTGGCCAGGAGCCGGATACCCTCCTCGTCGTCCATCACGAGCACCCGGGCTCCGGCGGTGACGGCCGGCGGCGGGGCGGGCGGCTCGGCGGGGGCGGGAGGGACGCACACGGGGCGGGGGGCGGCCGCTGCATCCGAGGCCTGGAGCCAGAGGGTGAAGGTGGTGCCGCGGCCCCGCACGGATTCGACGCCGAGGTGGCCGCCGTGCTTGTGCGCGATGGAGTAGGCGGTGGCCAGTCCGAAGCGGTCGTCGCCCTCCCGTGCGGCGGCGTAGGGATCGAAGACCGAGGGCAGGCGCTCGGCGGGGATCGCTTCGCCGCGATCGGAGATTTGGATGCGAACGTACCGGCCGGCGGCGAGCGGACTGGCCTGCCCCGCGACGATGGTCTCGTTGGCGAGGTCGATCGTGACGATCCCCCCCCGGGGCATGGAGCGGTTGGCGTGGGCCAGCAGGTTGTGGAGGGCGCGGTGGACCTGGGCGCGGTCGGCCTGCACGGGGCGCAGGGTGGGCGGGGCGTAGACCTCGGCGCGGACACCGGCGCCGCTGAGGGCGAGGGCGACGGTCTCGTGCACGAGGGGCGGTAGGGCGAAATCCTCGCGGACGGGGTCGCCGCCGCGGGCGAAGGTGAGCATCTGCTGGGTGATCTCGCGAGCGCGCTGCGCCCCAGCCTCGGCCTCCTTCAGGCAGTCGCCGGCCAAGGCCATGACCCGCTCGTCGAGCATGGCGAACGTGACGTTGCCCATGATGACGGTGAGCAGGTTGTTGAAGTCGTGGGCGATGCCGCCGGCCAGCGTGCCCAGCGAGTGGAGGCGCTGGGCGCGTTCGAGCTCCGCCTCGAGGTGGGCCTCCTTGGCGAGCTGGGTGCGCAGGAGCAGGGTCTGCTGCCGGATCTTGCGGCGAAGCAGGATCACCCAGAGGAAGCCGAAGGCGACGCACAGCCCGAGGATCGTGGCAGCGACTCGGATACGATCGGCGGTCCACCAGGGCGCGGGGACGAGGATGTGCACATCGGCCGGGCTGCGGAGGAGGAGGTCGAAGCCGGTGCGGCGGCGATGCTCGTCGAAGCTCAGGCGATAGATGCCGGTGAGTTCGACGACGCAACCACGGCTCCAGGTCGCGGGCAATGGCGTGCCGACGGTGACGGGCAGACGGGCGACGATGGCCTGTCCGAGCTGGCGGATCTCAAGGAAGTATCCGCCGCCGAGTTCGGTCACCTCGTCGAGGGTGCCGGTAATGCGGACCAGTCGGGAGTCGAAGTGCTCGTCGAGCCGTGTGGGATCGTCGAGTGGGACGGGCTGGATGCTCGGGGGATTTCCCAGCGGGCGCAGGCGGGCGTTGCGCAGGACGAGCCGGGGACCGTCGCGTCCGGGGACACCCACCACGTCGACGCGGGACCCGATGCGAATGGGCGCCTCGTCGTCGGGGAGGACGGTGAGGGCTTCGCTGCTGTCCTGGATGATAAGGTAGCCCCCGGGCAGCTGGTAGGTGACGATTCCGTGGGTGCGCTGCCAGTGCGTGCCCGCCTGGAAGGGGCCGAACTGCCGGAGGCTGGCGATGGAGTTGATGGGCAGGGCGAACAGGTCTGCGGGGGGAGGCTCTTCGATCTCGACCTGGCTTGCTGCGGGTACGCGCAGTCGGATGCCGGTGAGTTGGCGTCGCTCGTTGGTGAGAGCGGTGCATACGCCGCGGACGCGAATGAACGAGCCCCGCATGGTGTCGAGGACCGGGGCACTGGGGACCAGTGCGTCGAAGTCGCCGGTGGCGGTGGTGATCATGAGCTGTGCGTAACGACCGCTGGGGCGGACCTCGCGCAACAGGCCGCTCATCTCGACCCACTGGGCTTCGTGGGTGCCGGATTCCGCCTCGTAGAGGGACAGGCGAAGCGGGTCGGGCGGGCTCATGACGTAACGGGAGACGAAACGTGTGGCGGTGACGGTGGGCGCAAACGCCCCCATCGCGCTGAACCCCTCGACCGCCAGGCCGGCGTTGATCTCCGGCACCGCGATCGTGGGGTCGGACCATTCGATTCGCACTCCGCCGCTCGGATCCTGCAGATAGATGAACTGCGCGCCGGGGGCGGACCAGGTGACGACGCCTTGCAGCAGCACGGATTGGCGGGCTTCGGCGGTCGCGCGGGGCAGGGCGAGCACTTGGGCGGCCAACCGGAGCAACGGCCGGCCCTCGGCGCCCGCAGCGGGGCTCCTCGGCGCGGTGCGGCGCAGTAGGGCTTGGCGGAGCTGCCAGCGGCCGGCGGTGATGACTGGATACCCGACGGCTTCGACCTCGTCGTTTGCCTGCAGCCCGGCGCTCTGGGGGGTGAGGACCTCGAGTTGACCGGTTCGGTCGCGAAGGACGATCGCACGCCCCGGGGCTATGGAGACGATCCGCCCGGCGACATGCAGCGGCGTCGCCGGCTCAGCCTCCGGTAGATGTTCGATGGCGGCGAGCGGGGCCTCGAAGCGCGGATCGGAGCGGATGTGGCCGGTGGTCGTGATCCGACGGATGCTCGGCACGGCCACGGTAATGGACTGCAGGCGGCCATCTGGGTCCAGCCGGCTGCAGTACACTCCTTGCACGCGGATGAATGAGTCGGTGAGGACCGGGGCGGGATCGTCGGTCTCAAGCCAGATGTTGGCCTCGAGCTGGATCCCTTCGGCGACGAGGACGGCGTGCAGGTGGTTGGGGTCGACGAGGGTCTGGCTTTCGACCAAGGCATCGATTTCCACAAGGCGTTCGTTGAAGCGGATGAAGTCGGCGAGGTGCCCGGCCGTTGCGAGGGGCGTGATGACCGGGCGCTCAGCGAGGACGGTGGTTGAGAGGGTCGCAACCTGGCTGAGGTTGGCCGGTGTGGTGACCCCCGTCAGCCGTACGAACTCGCCGGAACGGATCGGGAGTGGCGCGCCCGGGGGGGCGAGGAAGAACGTGCGGTCGCCCTCCTGTGCCCAGAGTTGGCGCCACACCGGATCGTAGTAATGGACCACCGCGTCGATCTGGAACCGGTGCGGCCGGTTGCGTTGGCCTCCGTCCAGGCTCCAGAGCCCTTGGATTCCGACGATCGGCTCCGCTGCCGTGGTGGGCGGGGTCGGCACCTCGGCGCGAAGGGGTGCTGGCGCGACCAACCCGGCGAGTGCTGCGAAAAGCAGCAGGACGAATCGACTCGGTTTGGGCGGGGTACGCGGCACGGGTTGCGGGCATGTCTAGCACCGTGACGGTGGGTGGCAACCACGGCCCGCGGGAGTGGGTCGCCCAGCCCCGCCTATTCGCCGTGGCTTGTCGCCCCGCCGCGAAGGCGAGCGGCGGGACAAAAAAAGCCCGCCGGCTTCGGCCGGCGGGCGTTGGAAACCTGCTGGAGGTGGATCTCAGCGGCGACTGCGGCGACCGCGAGGAGCTTCCTCCTCCTCTTCTTCGGTCTCGTCGTCGTCATCCTCGTCTTCTTCTTCTTCGCCCTCTTCTCCGCGGGCGCCGTGCTTGTCCTTGGCTTTGGCTCCGTCTTCGTCGCCTTCCTCGGACTCCTCTTCGTCCTCGTCCCACTTCAGCGAGGCGTCGCCCTTGAGCTTCTCCTCCTCCTCATCGTCTTCGATGTCGGGGAATTCGTCATCATGTTCCTCGGCGGCGGCTTTGACCGGGGCGTCGTCGTCGGCCTCCCAGCCTTCGGGCACGTAGTCGAGGATGGCGATGACCTCGTCGAAGAGGTGGATGGACTTGGCCTCCATGAAGCGGTTGCTCTGCTCCTCGCGTAGCTGGTCCTCGACTTCGTCGACGGTGAGCTTCTGCTCGAAGTCGAAGAGATCGTTGAGCATCTTCACACGGGCACGGGTGATCTGGTCGAGAAAGTCGGCGTAGGGCCCGTTCTCCTCGTCGACCACGTCGGGCAGGGCGAAGAGCTTCTCCTCGGACTCGAGGAAGGAATCGCGCACACGCACGAGGCGCACGCGTCCCTGGCCGAGGTCCTTGTCGATGCGGAAGGGGATGAAGGCGGTGTCGATGTCGTCGAGGTCCAGGCCGTATTCGCGCAACGGTTCACAGAGTTCGACGATGTGGTCGATCTGGCGCGGATCGATGATGCTCAGGCCGTCGACGTCCCAGTGGACGGTGTCGCTGAGTTCCTCTACCCACCAGTTGTGATCGTCGCCGAGCCGGGTGATGACCCAGGCCAGCGTTGGGGTTGATTTCGCCATGTTGTTTGGAAGTCGGTTCCGAGTGAAAAAGGCCCGCGTTTGTAAGTGCGTGGATAGGTGCCGCCAAAATCGGGCGATGCGTCAACACCTTTAACGAAGGTTTTTTCGGGGACGCACGGGAACGGGTTGTGGGGAGGCAAATCGTGCTTGCAGGCGCTTGAGTAATCGCACTGCGCCGCCCAATGTCCGGCTCTCCCATGGGCTTGATTTACGAGAAATTGGTCCGGCCGCTGGCGTTCCGCCGCGATCCGGAATCGGTGCACGAGCGGGCGGTCGCCGCCCTGTCGGTGCTGGGGCACCTGCCTCCGGTGTGCCGGTTGCTCGAGTGGTGGAACGCTTTGCCGGCCAGCGCGCGCAAGCCGGTCGAGTGCGCCGGCCTGCAGTTCCCCAACCGCGTCGGCTTGGCCGCCGGTTTCGACAAGGACGCCCACTGCTGGCCCGCGATGGCCGCCTTGGGCTTCGGCCACGTGGAGATCGGCACCGTCACCCTGCAGGCCCAGCCGGGAAATCCCAAACCGCGCCTGTTCCGCTTCCCCGCCGAGGAGGCGATCCTCAACCGGATGGGCTTCAACAACGCCGGAGCCGAGGCCATGGCTCGCCGGCTCGCCGGGCAGGCGCCGCGCGGCCGGCGCCGCATCCCGCTCGGTATCAACCTCGGCAAGACCAAGGTCGCCCCGCTCGACCAGGCCGTCGAGGACTACCTCGGCAGCTTCGCCCTGCTCGCCGACCACGCCGACTACATCGCGATCAACGTCAGCAGCCCGAACACCCCGGACCTGCGCAAGCTCCAGGAACACGACCGCCTCGTCGAGCTGCTCGGCGCGCTCCAGGAGGCCAACACGGCGCGCGAGGCCGCCGCGATGGGCGGCCGCCGTCCGATCTTCCTCAAGATCGCGCCCGATCTCACGTGGCCGCAGATCGACGACATCCTCCAGATCCTGCACGACCTGCGCCTCGACGGCATCATCGCCACCAATACGACGCTGGCGCGCCCCGGTCCGTTTGCCACGGTCAACGAAGCCGGCGGGCTCAGCGGCCGGCCGCTGTGCCGCCGCTCGACCGAGATCATCAACTACATCGCGCGCGCCACCTCCGGCCGCCTGCCGATCATCGGCGTGGGCGGCATCACCGATGCGGCCTCCGCCGGCGAGAAGCTCGATGCCGGCGCAACGCTCGTGCAGGTCTATTCGGGCTGGATCTACCGCGGCCCGTTCTTCGCCGCCGAACTCGCCCGCGCC
>JAGVUB010000135.1 GCA_019136515.1 Verrucomicrobiota bacterium | reverse complement strand
AGCCGACACAGCGCGGTCAGTTACGAGCGCTCCGGCGAACAACTCCGCCAAGTCGAGCTGGAGATCGAGCAACTTCTCACCAAGGCCGAGGCCGCCGACTCCACGCCGCTCCAGAGGCGGCAAAAGGGGTCAGGTTGTAACTTGTTGAATCTTGGCTTCCGTACTCCGCGGTTCCTCCTCCGATCATGCCGCGCAAACTCCGCCTCGAATTCCCCGGTGCCTGCTACCATGTGATCAACCGCGGCAACTATCGCGCGGACATCTTCGCCTCCGAAGGCGCCAGGCTGGCGTTCGAGGCCTGCCTGTTCGAAGCCTGCGAGAAGTCCGCTTGGAAGCTGCATGCGTTCGTCATCATGACGAACCACTACCACTTGGCCCTGGAAACGCCGGACGGGAATCTGGTGGCTGGCATGCAGTGGCTGCAGGCGACGTTTGCCAACCGCTTCAACCGGTTCCGCGGGGAGAACGGTCACCTTTTCCAAGGCCGCTACAAGGCGTTGCTGGTCGAGGAAGGTGGACCGCTCGGGCAGGTCTGCCACTACATCGACCTCAACCCCGTGCGCGCCGGGATCGTCCCCGTCGAGCGGCTATCAGAGTACCGCTATTCGAGCTACTGGTACCTCGGCCAACCGAAGCTGCGTCCGTCGTTCCTCGATCTGCGCACGGCGATTGAGGAGGCCGGCGGACTCTCCGACACCCCCGCCGGGCACCGCAGCTACGCCGACTTTCTCGCGTGGCAGGCGCAGGACGGGCCGGCAGGCAAGAACGCCGCCTACGTACGGCTGAGCAAGGGCTGGGCGCTCGGCTCCACCGGTTTCAAGAAGGCGCTCATCAAAGACCATTCCCTCGCGGCCACCTGCCGGGCGTGGGAAGCGAGCGGCGCCCGCGAAATCCGGGAGCAGGCGTGGCAGGCGCAGTTGCAGGAATTGCTGGGCCAGGCCAGGAAGACGCCCTCCGACATAACAGCCGACCGCAAAGGCGCCGCGTGGAAGGTTCAGATCGCCACGGCACTGAAGCAACACACCCAAGCCCCAAACAGTTGGATCGCGGTGCAACTGCACATGGGAAGCGGCGCGGCAGTCAGCCAGTATGTCGCCCGTGCCCGGAAGTCGTCGACCGGTACGAACGGTCCAACCGATTTCAATTAGTTACAGCCTGACCCCTTTTCCGTCCCCGCCGCAAATCGGCGCCGAAGTGGGCTTCAACATCGCCGTCTTCGGCTTCATCGAAGGCAGCAAGACGGTGCCAATCCCACTCACCGCTCCCACGAAGAGACCCGCCTGGTACCAGTTCTGGCGGAATTGAGCTTCAAACCAGCAACGCCATGAACACCGCCACGACTTGGGACCGGCCCCATTTCAGCCCGGGAGGCGGCGACGCCCTGCTTTTCTATGTCGTGTTCGGGCCGGTCGATGCCACGGCACCGCTCTCCCGCGGCGTGTACCGCACCGAGAGGGTGCCGGAGACGCTGGTGATCGCGAAGTACGGGCCCGACTGCCACCCGGAGGTGTTGGACTCGTTTCGTTCCGGCCATCTGTGGGAGAAATTGCAGAGTGAAGATCCCGCGTTGGCGGCACACATCGCGACGCAAGACCAGTGCTTGGTGATCAAAGGGACCTTCGACGATCCCGAGACGCTCGCTTACCTGCGCGATACCGTGGGCCTGCTCACCCACTTTCTGGACCACGGCGGCGTGGCAATCTACGACCCGCAGATGTTTGCGTGGTGGAGCCCCGCGAAGTGGAAGCAACGGATCTTCGCACCCGCCGCGCCGGTGCCACGCAACCACACCGTCATTCTTGTTTCGGAGGATGACGGCTCGACCGAATGGTTGCACACCCGCGGCCTGCGCAAGTTCGGGCGCCCTGACTTGAGTATCCACCGGGTGCCCTCAAATCGCCGCGAGGCGGTGGTCGACATGATCAACCGTTTCATCGAGATGCAGGCTTTCGGAGGAGTCGTGCCCGAGGGGCACGAGATCAAGATGCGCAGTCTTCCGGCGGGCATGAGGTGCGAGCATCGGGGCGATCTCGACGACCCCGACTTCAACAACGTGCATCTGGAGATCACGCATGAACAGTGAGCCCGAGGCCCCGCATGCACCTGCCCTCACCGCGGACGCCGACACCTCCGCATCAGCGTGCATCAGCGGTTCCACGTTCCGGACAGGATGACTCCGTCATCCAGTTACGGGATCGGATCGGTGTCCATGTGTGTGTTCTACCGTACGGGAGAATGGTCAACCAGTCCGGCGATCGATCCCCCGGGTCGGCCATACCACCCCGCAGCGACCCACTGAGCAAAACAGCCAGCACAAATACGCCCCAACCTCCGCCATGCTCTCCGTTCCAATTGTCGTCCGCCCCAATCAGGGTTCCAACCAGGCCTTCATGACGAAAAAGACATGGATCGAAATCCTCTCCCTGAAGACCTTCGCTCCGGCGGTTCCGCCCGGAAACTGGGTGCAGGTCGGGGCCGATCCGTTTGCCCCGGACTATTTCCTGATTCTGGTCGATCAGCAGCTTGAGGACGGCAAGTTCTACATCAGCCCGGCCATCAAGGACCGTTTCTACAAGGACCGCGACGTGCTGGAATTCTGAGGAGCATCCGGGCCGGCCGCACCGCGGCCGGCTCCAGCTCGGATCGTCCCGGCGTACGGATCGTGGTTTCCTGCGTTCCAGCGCTCCAGACTCCCTGCCCATGCTGAATGACTCCGTCATCCAGCTACGCGGGGATCGATCTCTGTGCCATCATCCCCCTCTTCGTGTCCTCTGTGGCGGATCGTGGCTCGGGACCATCCGGCCTCACCGCGGCCGGCTACAGGTTCGGATCTGCGTCAATCTGTGTGCATCAGTGGTTAACCTTTCCTCTGCGCCTTGGCGCCTCTGCGCGAAAACGTCCGAACCACCGGCATATCTCCCCGTAGAGTGTCCGCCTACGGGGCAGGGCTTGAGACGCAGAGACGCCGAGGAAGATGACTTGCGAACAGAAGCCGGATGCTGGTGAACTTGGGTACGCTCACCCCATGATCAAACTACGCTTCCTCCTCCCCCTCCTCGTCGCGGTGCTGCTCGGCGGCTGTGTGTCCGCTCCCCAGCCGGTGCCGAAGGGCTACACCGGTCCCGTAGCCAAGATCGCCGACACCTCGTCACCGGTCTCCGACACCAAGATCTATTTCTTCGAGCTGGAAGGGATCGACGGCCGCGGAGTGTTGAGCAGCTCCGTCGCCACGACGCAGACCAACCACGGACGCGGTTTCTACATGGAGCCGGTGCTCGAAGCGCGCGCCGTCCCCGCCGGTGGTCCCCTCAAGCTCAAGCTCGGCGCCTACACCCATGTCGCCGCCCCCATCCTCGCCTTCGGCGGCAAGATGTATTCGGTCAGCGGAGAGGTCGAGGTGACGCTCGAAGCCGACAAGACCTACCGAGTGAAAGGGGTGCTCTCGAAGGAGTATTGCGCCGTCTGGTTGGAAGACGAAGCCGGCCAGGTCGTCTCCACCAAGATCGAGAAGGGCCAGAAGCCGTGAGGCCGGGCGCGTTGGGCGATTGAGAAACCTCTGGAGACACAGAGAAAATTGAGTCCCAAAACGCACGGTGGCCGGCGGAACAAGCACTTGTCACCCGCCCGTCGTGACGGTCTCATTTTGGCGATGCCCCCAAATCGTGTCTGGCTCTTCTTGTGTGCCGTTATCCTCGCGGATCTCCCGTTCGCCGTGCGCGGGCAGGCCTTGCCGATGAACGCATGGGGAGGGGCCGTGTCGAATCGCTGGGAGGACGCAGGCAACTGGTCCGCCGGCCATATTCCGAACAGTACCGAAGAGGTCTTGATCGAAAAGGACCAGACCGTCGTCGCCACCGCTCCCATCACCTGCAGTTCGCTCCATGTCTCCAAGGGCAACCTCGTTGCCTCGGGTGATCTCGATCTGTCCACGGGGCTTTTTGATCCGGGTACCACCTTCACTCTCGCAGGAAGTTCGGGGCGAAGGCTTAAGGGAGCGCTAACGTGCCTGGGCACATTCGTTTGGGCGGGAGGCGATATCGACGGTCAGCTCAATGGAACCGAATCCAGCTCCATCTTCTTTCACAGTGGCGCAGTCTTCGTCGACCAAGCGAATGCGGCAGTCATCCGCAACCATCTCGCGATATCGGTGTTGTTCAGCACCTATCGAAAGGAAGGCGGAACCTCGGAGATCGCGGACGCCTCATTGGAGTTCACGAACATCGACCAGAGTGCCGGTACCACTCATATCGCCGGAGGTCGCCTCCATCTGTCCGGCTCGCACGGCGGCGTCTTTCAGGGCGGAATGCTTGATGGGAGCGGAACTATAACGGGCAGCCTTACCTTCTCCGGCGGAACACTCGCGCTCGATCACTTCCCAGGTCAGACGCTCACCGTGCATGGCGATGTCACACTGAGGTCCGGTTCGACGCTCGCCGTCACCGCCGGCAGTGCGTCGCCAAGCGACTTGAGCCGTCTCGTCGTCAACGGCACCGTGAACTTGGGCGGTACCCTATCGTTCTCCACCACTGCCGGTTTCACGCCGGCTTGGCTCGCCCGATTCCCCTTCGTATCCGCGTTGAGCGTGACAGGGACATTCGATGCCGGCCAGTTCCCGCCACCGCCCGAGAGCACACATTACGATGTCAGCTATAAGCCCACGGCGGCCGAAGTTTGCGTCGTCCCACCGCCTTTCCCCGGTTGGCAATACGCTCATTTCGGAGGCAGCACCGATCCGGCAATCGTAGGGGAGACTGCCGACCCGGACGCCGATGGGCTTCCGAATCTCCTCGAATACGCCTTGGGCTCGAACCCGCTTGCACCAGAAACCACCGACAACCCTGCAGTGTTCATCAAGGAAGAGGTGGGCGATATGATGACGTGGAGCTACCTTTGCATGACCTACCGCCAACCGGTGGCTGCAAGTGCGGTTGAGTTGATTCCCGAGATTTCCAATGACCTGACAACATGGGGATCTGGATTGAGCAGTCTCGAGGTCCGGAGCGACACCATATCCGACAGTGTGCGCACGATCACCGTGAGGGGACTCTTTCCAATTAGTTTCAATCCCCGCCAATTCTTCCGGTTGCGGGCTGTCCGAGTTCAATAGGGAGCACACCGCACCCCCGACAGCGGCTGAGTATCTGGGGGGCCGACCCCTTCAATGTCTTCAGATGGAAGACGCAAAGGAACCGGTGAGCCGTCGGGCACCAATTCTTTCGGGGCAGAAGGACGGCGTGATCCACGCGACAGAAAAGAGAAAAGGCCCGGCGATGAAGCCGGGCCTTCGAAACGGGTGAGGCTATTTCAGGGGTTCAGATTTCAGGCTCCTGAATCCTGACTCCTGAACTCTCCCCTCAGAGGCGCTCGAGCAGGATCTCGAGCGTGCGCTTGGTGCTCTTCGTGATGACGGTTCCGGGACCGAAGACGGCGGCGGCGCCGTTCTTGAAGAGGAAGTCGTAGTCCTGCGCGGGGATGACACCACCGCAGACCACCACGATGTCCTCGCGGCCGTGCTTCTTCAGCTCGCCGACGAGCGCGGGCAACAGGGTCATGTGACCCGCGGCCAACGAGCTCATGGCGACGACATGCACGTCGTTCTCGACGGCCATCTTCGCGGCTTCCTCCGGAGTCTGGAAGAGCGGCCCGATGTCGACGTCGAAGCCGAGGTCGGCCATGGCGGTCGCAACCACCTTGGCGCCGCGGTCGTGTCCGTCCTGACCGAGCTTGGCGATGAGGATACGCGGACGACGCCCTTCCTTGCCCTCGAACTTCGTGACGAGTTCGCGCACGGCGGCGACTTCCTTGTCCTCTCCGAATTCCTTCTTGTACACGCCGCTAATCGAGCGGATCTGGGCCTGATAGCGACCGTAAATCTTTTCGAGGGCGTCGGAGATTTCGCCGAGGGAGGCGCGGGCCTTGGTGGCCTCGACGGCGAGGGCGAGCAGGTTGCCCTTGCCGGTCTTGGCGGCCTCGGTGATCGCGGCCAACGCGGCCTGGCACTTGGCCTCGTCGCGGGTGGCGCGCAGTTCCTTGAGGCGCTTGATCTGCGACTCGCGGACGGCGGTGTTGTCGACGGTGAGAATGTCGAGCGGGGCTTCCTTCTCGAGGCGGTACTTGTTCAGGCCGACGATGGTCTCCTTGCCGGAGTCGATCTTGGCCTGGCGGCGGGCGGCGGCCTCCTCGATGCGCATCTTCGGAATGCCGGCCTCGATGGCCTTGGCCATGCCGCCGAAGGATTCGACCTCGGCGAGGTGCTCGCGGACCTTGGCGATGAGGTCGCGGGTGAGCGCCTCGACGTAGTAGCTGCCACCCCACGGATCGACGGTGGCGCAGATCCCGGTCTCCTGCTGGAGGTAGAGCTGGGTGTTGCGCGCGATGCGGGCCGAGAAGTCGGTCGGCAGCGCGATGGCCTCGTCGAGGGCGTTGGTGTGGAGCGACTGCGTGTGGCCCGTGGCGGAGGCGAGGGCCTCCAGGCAGGTGCGGGCAACGTTGTTGAACGGATCCTGCTCGGTGAGCGACCAGCCCGAGGTCTGCGAGTGCGTGCGCAGGGCGCGCGACTTCGGGTTCTTCGGGTTGAAGCGGCCGACGATCTCGGACCAGAGCGCGCGGGCGGCGCGCATCTTGGCGACTTCCATGTAGAAGTTCTTGCCGATGGCCCAGAAGAACGAGAGGCGCGGCGCGAAGGCGTCGATGTCGATGCCGGCGGCGACGCCGGTCTTCAGATACTCGAGACCGTCGGCGAGCGTGTAGGCCAGCTCGAGGTCGGCGGTGGCGCCGGCTTCCTGCATGTGGTAGCCGGAGATCGAGATCGAGTTGAACTTCGGCATGTTCTTCGAGGTGTACTCGAAGATGTCCGCGATGATCTTCATCGAGGGCGTGGGCGGATAGATGTAGGTGTTCCGCACCATGAACTCCTTGAGGATGTCGTTCTGGATCGTGCCGGAGAGTTCCTCGAGCTTCGCACCCTGCTCGAGCGCGGAGACGATGTAGAACGCGAGCACGGGCAGGACGGCGCCGTTCATCGTCATCGACACGGAGACCTTGTTCAGCGGGATGCCGCCGAAGAGGACCTGCATGTCGAGGATCGAGTCGATGGCCACGCCGGCCTTGCCGACATCGCCGACGACGCGCGGGTGATCGCTGTCGTAGCCGCGGTGGGTCGCGAGGTCGAAGGCGACCGAGAGACCCGCCTGGCCGGCGGCGAGGTTGCGCTTGTAGAACGCGTTGGACTCCTCCGCAGTGGAGAAGCCGGCGTACTGGCGCACGGTCCAGGGTTTCTGGACATACATCGTGGCGTACGGACCGCGCACGAACGGCGCGAGACCGGGCATGGAATCGAGCCAGCCGTCGACCGGCACGTCGGCCGCGGTGTAGAGCGGCTTGACCGGGATCTGCTCGTAGGTCTGCCAGACGGCGTCGGTGGGCTTCACGCCGGCTTCCTTGGCGAAGTCGGCGGACCACTTCGCGGCGTCGGAGGCCGGGAACTTGAAGTCGTCGTAGGCGAGTTTGGTGAAATCAGGTGTGCTCATGGCGGCTTACTTGGCTCCGATCTTGGCGAGGAGTTGGGCGAGCATGTCGCGCAGGTTGGCGCGGACGTGGATGAAGTCGTCGATGCCGGCCTTCTTGAAGGACTCGACCGTCGCGGGGTCGGACGGGAGGCCGGCGAGGATGGCGACGATGCCGGGCTTGGCGGCCTTCAGCGTGGAGGCGAAGGCCGGGACGAGCGTGGGATAGGTGTCGTCGGTCGAGCAGAGGACGGCGATCGGCGCACCGGAAGCCGCGGCGGCCTTGGCGGCCTCCTCGGCGGACTCGAAGGCCTGCTTGCCCGTGGCCTCGAAGCCGGCGACGGCGAAGAAGCCGGCCGAGAAGTCGGCGCGGGGCTTGTGCTGTTTGACCGGGCCCATCTTCGCGAGGAAGACCTGCGGGCGCTTGCCACCGTTGGCGGCAGCGTAGCGGTCGGAGATCGCGCGGAGGGACTCGAAGCCTTCGGCGGCGCGCCAGGCCTTGACCGGGGTGACGGTCACGGCGGCGGTTGCCGGCGCGGGCGCGACCGGGGTCGCTGCCTGCGTGGAGGCGCCAAGCGGCTTCTCCTTGAGGTTCGGGAAGAGGTTCGTGCCGAGGACCGAGAGGCGGCGGGTGTCGAGGGCCTTGCGCTTGTCGGCCGCGGAGGCGGCGACGAGCTTCTGGATCTCACCGGCGGCGAGGGCCGCGGCGAAACCACCCTGCTTCTCGATGCCTTGGAAGATCGCCCAGGCCTTGCGGGCGAGCTCGTCGGTGTACTTCTCGACGAGCCAGGAGCCGCCAGCGGCGTCGGCCACCTCGGCGAAGTTGAACTCCTCGGAGAGCATGATCGCGATGTTGCGCGCGATACGCTGGGAGAACTCATCGGGCGTGCGGACAACCTCGTCGAACGCGCCGACCTGCACGCTGTCCACGCCGCCGAGGACCGCCGAGAGAGCCTCGGTGGTGGTGCGGAGCATGTTCACATACGGGTCGAGGACCGTCTTGTTGAACAGCGCGGTGCGGGCGTGGACGGTGGCCTGCGCAGCGAGCGAGGCGTCGCCGTAGGCGGAGACCACGCGGGCCCAGAGGAGACGGAACGCGCGGAACTTCGCGAGCTCGGGGAAGAACTGGGAGCCGATCGCGAAGCTGAAGGCGAAGCGCGGCGCGGCGGTCTTGGCGTCGACCTTCGCGGCCTCGAGGCGGCGGAAGTATTCGACGGCCATCGCGATCGCGACGGCGAGTTCCTGGGCGGAGTTGCCACCACCTTCGACCACGAAGCCGGCGTCGACGCCGATGGTCTTCACGTTCGGGGCGTTCTTCGCGGCGAAGGCCGTCCAGGCGGCGAGCTCGGCCGTGGCGGTTTCGAGCGTGAGGCCGAGCTTGCCGGTGGCGGCGAGCTCGGAGAGCGGATCGGCGGTCACGGCGCCTTGGAGGGCGGACCACTGTTCACCGCGGGACTTCAGCGCAGCGCCGAAGGTCTTCTCGATCGCGGCGGCGGAGGCGCCGACGGGAGCGAGGACCGGCGCACCGGCGAAGTGGATATCCTTGAGCGCCGCAGCGAGGGCGGCGGCATCGGCCGAGAAGGCGGCCGGGACAAGGACGGCGTTCTGGCCGCGCTCGAGGGCGGCCAGAAGAGCCTTGTTGAAGTCGGCGGCGGTGGCAGCCGGGATCGCCTGCGCGATGCGCCAGGCGATCTCGCCCTTGGCACCGCGGGCGTGGGCGCCGCGGAGGAAGGGCGCCTGGCCGGGCAACGTGTCGCGATGCGGAACGGCCTCGACCATGCCGCGATGGTAGAGCGGCTGGAGGTCGATGCCCTCGGCCGTGCGCGTGACGAGTTTCTTCTCGAACGGCACGCCGAGCAGCTCCTTATCAACGGTTTCGCGCCAGACGCGGCGAAGCGTCTCGGCATCGGGGATCGCGTTGCCGCCGGACGGCGACGCGGTGGGTGAGTCCAACTTTGAGCTCATGAGAAAAAGGATTGGTAGTTATGATGTGGGATTGCCCAACGGCAAGCAGTCGCCACACTGCGCGCAACTTTGTCCGCGAAACACGCCAGTACTCCTCCGTCGTCGCGAGCCACATGCTGGACTCGAAGGGCCGATATGGGTGTTGACGTTCACGGCCAAAATAACACCCCCTAATCAAATCTTTTGGCAAGATAAGTTTCCATGATTAACAAGATCGATCACCTGGGTATCGCCGTGAAGTCCATCGATGAGACGGCGAAGTATTATGAGACCACGCTTGGTCTGAAGTGCCTCGGCCGCGAAGAGGTGCCCTCGCAGAAGGTGAAGACCGCCTTCTTCCAAGCGGGTGAGACCTGTATCGAGCTGCTCGAGCCCACGTCGCCCGACAGCCCGGTGGCGAAATTTCTCGAGGCCAAGGGCGAAGGCATCCACCACGTCGCCTTCGGCACCACCGACATCGTCGACCAGCTCGCCCAAGCGAAGAACGCCGGCGCGCGCCTGATCAATGAGGCCCCGGTTCCCGGCGCCCACGGCAAACAGGTCGCCTTCCTGCACCCGAAGTCCACCTACGGCGTGCTCACCGAGTTCTGCTGCCCCGCGCCCGACGCGAAGCACTGAGCTGAACCCACGCAACCGTCCCCCCTTTTCTCCATGTCTATCTCACCCAAAATGCTCGAAACCCTTGAGCGCCGCCGGAAGACCGTTCTGGCCAGCGGCGGCGAGGAAAAGATCAAGGAGCGCAACGCCAAGGGCCTGCTCACGGCCCGCCAGCGTCTGCTCGAGCTCTTCCAGCCGGGCACCTTCCAGGAATCCGGCATGCACATCGAGCACGCCGGCGAGCACTTCGGCATGAAGGGCAAAGTCCTTCCGGCCGACGGCGTCATTGCCGGTGTCGGCTACGTCGACGGCCGCCCGGTCGCCGCGTTCAGCCAGGACTTCCTCGTCTCCGGCGGTTCGCTCGGCAGCAAGCACGCCCAGAAGATCGCCGACCTGCAGGACTACGCCGCCAAGGCCGGCATCCCGCTCATCGGCATCAACGACTCGGGCGGTGCCCGTATTCAGGAGGGCGTCATGGCCCTTTCCGGCTATGCCAAGGTGTTCTTCCGCAACGTGATCCTCTCCGGCCTCGTGCCGCAGTTCTCGATCATCGCCGGCCCCTGCGCCGGCGGCGCGGCCTACTCCCCCGCCCTGACCGACTTCTTGATCATGACCAGGAAGAACGCCCAGATGTTCATCTGCGGCCCCGAGGTCATCAAGGCCGCTACCGGTCAGACCTCCACTCTCGACCAGTTCGCCACCGCCGAGGCCCACGCCACCGTCAGCGGCAACATCCACTTCGTGGCCGAGGACGACAAGCACGCCATCGCCATCGCCAAGAAGGTTCTCACCTTCCTCCCCTCCAACAACATGATTGATCCGCCGCACAAGCTGCCGGCCACGATCGACATGAGCGAGGACCCCGAGATCAACAAACTCGTCCCCGAGGACCCGAAGCAGCCGCTTGACACCGCCAAGGTGATCGAACGCATCGTCGACGGCGGCGATTTCTGCGAGGTCCAGCGCGATTTCGCCAAGAACATCATCGTTGGCTTCGCCCGTATCCAAGGCATCGTCGTCGGCATTATCGCCAACCAGTCCACGCAGAAGGCCGGCACCCTCGACATCGACGCCTCGGACAAGGGCGCGCGCTTCATCCGCACCTGCAACTGCTTCAACATCCCGCTGGTCACCCTCGTCGACACCGGCGGATTCCTCCCCGGCCTGCAGCAGGAGCGCGGCGGCATCATCCGCCACGGTGCGAAGATGCTCTTCGCCTACTCCGCCTCCACCGTGCCGAAGGTCACCGTCGTCATGCGCAAGGCCTACGGCGGCGCCTTCATCGCCATGTGCTGCCGCGACCTCGGTGCCGACGCCGTCTACGCTTGGCCGACCGCCGAAATCGCCGTCATGGGCGCCGAGGGTGCCGCGAAGATCCTCTTCAAGAAGGAGATCTCCTCCGCGGCCGACCCGAAAGCCAAGGAGGCCGAACTCGTCGCCGACTATCGCGAGAAGTTCGCTTCTCCGTATCAGGCCGCCGGTGCCGGTCTCGTGACCGACGTCATCACTCCCGCCCAGACCCGCGGCATCCTCGCCATGGCCCTGCGTAATTCGCTGTCCAAGCGCGAGACCCGCCCGCCGAAGAAGCACGGTAACATGCCGCTATGATCTCGAAACTCTTCCTCGTCACGGGGGCAACGATTGCCGCCGCCTCCGACGCCGGAGCGATGGAGACGTTCAAGGACATCCTTCTGATCGTCTTCCTCACGGTCGCCGTCGTCTGGCTGCTCATCGATGCCCGCCGCAATCTCATCGCCACCTATGGCGGCGGGGTTGCCCCGGCGGCCGTCGCCGCTCCGGTCTCGGCCCCGGCGACTCGCCCAGCCCCCGCTGGCCAGCCCACCCCCGAGATCCTCGCGGTCATCGCCGCCGCAGTGCATACTGCACTCGGCCGCTCCGCGCGGATCGTTTCCATCGCCGCCGACGATGATGACGCCCAGATCTGGGCGGTCGAAGGTCGGCGCGCCATCTACGCCACCCGCAAAGTCCGCTAATTCCCCGCAACCAATTCCTCTCGAATGAAAAAGCTCCGCATCACCGTCGAAGGCAAAGCCTACGAAGTCCTCGTCGAAACGCTCGACGCCACCAGCGCCAACGCTGCGGCGCCCGTGGCCAGCACTCCGGTCTCCGCTCCGGTCGTCGCCCCTGCGGCGCCGGCTCCGAAGGCCGTCGTCTCCGCCGGTCCCGGCGTCGTCACCTGCCCGCTTGCGGGCAAGGTCGTCGCCGTCCAAGTGAAGGTGGGCGACACCGTCACCGCCGAGCAGGCGCTCGTCACCATCGAGGCCATGAAGATGAACACCTACGTCTATGCCCCGCAGGCGGGCAAGGTCACCGAGGTGCTCGTCAAGGCCGGCGACGCCGTCGAGGAAGGTGCCGTCATGGTCCGTCTCGGCTGAGCCGACTTATTTCCTCCTTGGGCGGGACCGATTTTCGGTCCCGCCCTTTTTTGTGGAGATTCAAGATCTCCCCCGACACGCTCCGCGCCCACGAGCAGTGTCCAGCGTCCTTCTCAACCACCTCGCCGCCGAATGCACGTCGCCATCGCCTCCACGCCGTTTCTCGTCGCCACCGCGGAATCGGCCACACAGCCCATCTCGGTCGAAACCGCTCTGCTCGTCGTCCTGGGCATCGCCTTGGTCTTCGCGTTCAAAGCCATCGCGCGCCT
Organism: Verrucomicrobiota bacterium; assembly: GCA_019136515.1. Lineage (GTDB taxonomy): Bacteria > Verrucomicrobiota > Verrucomicrobiia > Opitutales > Opitutaceae > CAJCBL01. The sequence continues at coordinate 3,010 of JAGVUB010000135.1, read as the reverse complement.
GCACCGTCGGGTCGAAGGGCTCCATTCAGTCCGGAAGCCCAAACCGTCGGTTCGGCCCGTCGCCGTCGATACTAGCATTCCGCCGGAAGTGCTGGCGGTGATCTCCGCCGCGGTCTTCGAAACGTTGGGGACCGACACCCACATCGTCGCAATCAGCCCGGAGACCCAAAACAACACCTGGTCAATGGAAGGGCGTCGCCAAATCTTCGGCTCCCGCAAGGTCCGCTGACTCATCGGTACCGCTATCTCGCTATGGAATCCACCACACTCCTGTGGGTCATCTTTTGGTCCACGTTCGTTCTTGTTTCCGCTATCGACTACGCCGTCGTCACCCACCGCAAGAAGCCGATCGGCGTGCAATCCGCCCTCCGCTGGACCGGTCTGTGGGTCCTCGTGGCCCTCGCGTTCTCGATCGCCATCTACAAGCTCCACCCCAACGGCAAGGCCGTGTTCATGGAGTACATCTCCGGCTACCTCACGGAGTACTCGCTGTCCGTCGACAACCTCTTCGTCTTCATCCTTATCTTCTCGCTGATGGGCGTGAAGGACGTCGCTCAGCCCAAGCTCATCAAGCTCGGCATCTACCTCTCCATCGTCCTGCGCATCGTCTTCATTGTCTTCGGCATCGCCCTCGTCACCAAGTTCTCGTGGCTGCTCTACGTCTTCGGCGCCCTCCTGGTATGGACCGCCTACAAGATGATCGCCACCGAGGAGGATGACCAGGTCCAACCCGAGAAGAACATTCTCTACCGCGCCGCCGCCAAGTTTCTCCCGGTCCACAACGACCCGCAGGAGAACAAACGCCTCTTCGCCCGCTACGACGGCAAGTTCTTCATCACCCCGTTCTTCCTGGTCTTCGTCGTCATCGGTTCGACCGACGTCCTTTTCGCCGTCGACTCCATCCCCGCCATCATGGGCATCAGCCAGGACCCGTTCGTCGTCCTCACCTCCAACATCTTCGCCGTGCTCGGGCTTAACTCCCTCTTCTTCGCCATCCGCGGCATCATGGGGCTGTTCCGCTTCCTCAAGCACGGAGTGAGCATCATCCTCTTCTTCATCGGAGGGAAGATGATCATCCCCGGCATCGGTCATCTGCTCGATCTCCTCGGCGCTCACCGCATCGGGCACGGGCTCGAGGGCACCGAGCACTGGTTCAAGGTCCACACCTCGGCCTCGCTGCTCGTCATCGGCCTCATCCTGCTGGTCTCCATCGTCATGTCCGTCTGGTACGAAAAGGACGCCCACCCCGATTCTCCCGCACACAAGTAGCCCGTAAACAACCACCTACCCCTTCATGGACAACCTCACGTTCGGATTGACCATGTTACTCGTCGGAATGGGCGGCACCCTGCTCACCCTGTTCCTCGTCGCAGCTCTCATCCGTGGCCTCACCGCCACCTTCCCCCCCACTGAAGAGAACGAGAATCAGGACTAATCCCCCGCCATGATCGACGCCATCCTCTCCGGCCTCGGCGCCCTCACGCACGGACTCCAGTACCTCGCCTCCAACGGCGGTCCCAACATCGTCATGCTCGCCATCGCTGGCGTCATGTTCTACCTCGCGGTCGCCAAGGACGTGGAGCCGCTCCTGCTCCTCCCCATCGCCTTCGGCTGCTTCCTCGTCAACCTGCCGCTCAGCGAGGTCATGCACGCCGACGGCGTCCTCAAGGCCATGTACAACATGGGCATCGAGAATGAGCTCTTCCCTCTGCTCATCTTCGTGGGCATCGGCTCGATGACGGACTTCAAGCCGCTCCTCGCCGAGCCCAAGCTCCTGCTCTTCGGCGCCGCGGGCCAGCTCGGCATCTTCGCCACCCTCCTGCTCGCCCTGCTCGTCCTGCCGTTCGTGCCTGGCGTCGATCCAGCCAACATCAAGCAGACCGCCGTCTCCATCGCCGCCATCGGCGCCTGCGATGGCCCCACCGTCATCTACGTCTCCAACCTCTTCGCCGGCCTCGGCAAGATCGACACCGCCATGGTCGGAGCCCTCGCCGTCGCCGCCTATTCATACATGGCGCTCGTCCCGGTCATCCAGCCACCAATCATGCGCCTGATGACCACCGAGAAGGAGCGCGCCGTCGTTATGCCGAAGGTCGGCGGCAAGGTCTCGCAGACCGCCCTCATCGCCTTCCCCATCATCGTCACGCTCATCACTGGTTTCATCGCACCCAAGGGGCTCCCGCTCATGGGCATGATCATGCTGGGCAACTTCATGAAGGTCTCCGGCTGCGTCACCCGCCTCACGAAGGCCAGTGAGAACGAGATCGCCAACATCGCCACCCTCTTTCTCGGCCTCGCCATCGGCGGCACCATGGAGGGCACCCAGTTCCTCAAACTCCAGACCCTGCTGGTCTTCGGCCTCGGCCTGGCCGCCATCACCATCGACACCGTCGGCGGCCTGCTGCTGGGAAAACTCTGGTATTGGCTCTCCGGTGGCAAAGTGAACCCGCTGGTCGGCGCCGCCGGCATCTCCGCATACCCGATGGCCGCCCGTCTCGTTCAGAAAGGTCGGCTCCGTCATGGCCGCCGCCATCATGCTCGCCGTCCTCGGAGGCATGGGCCTCCTCACCCCGTGACCACCCCCTCCGGCCCCCGCAACACCGTTCCCCACCGCACAGTCGCCGAGATCTGGGCACTCCACGATCTCGAAGAAGTCGACTCCACCAACCGCCACGCCGCGCACCTGCCGGCGTGGTCCGCCGTCACGGCCCGCACCCAGACCGCCGGCCGCGGCCGCCACGACCGCCGCTGGGTCTCCGACGCCGGCGGCCTCTGGCTCTCCGCCGTCGTCCCCGCCGAGGGCTCGCCCGAGCGCTGGACACTCCTGCCCCTCGTCGCGGGCCTGGCGCTCTGCGAGGCCTTCGCCGCCTTCGGTCTCGCCGGCCACCGGCTGCGTTGGCCCAACGACATCATGGTCGGCCGCGCCAAGCTCGCCGGCATTCTCGTCGAACGCTTTCGCCCCGCCACCGCCGTCGTCGGCCTGGGCGTCAACCTCGACAACCGCCCCGCG
>JAGVUB010000052.1 GCA_019136515.1 Verrucomicrobiota bacterium | reverse complement strand
GAGAAAACGAACGTTCCGGAAGCGCTCCCCGCAAAATCCTTTGGCAAACCTCCCCGTTCCCAACGGGCGCAGCCCGTTTGTTCAGCAGCCTGCGGACGAAGTCCGACAGGCTGCGAGGCGGGCATCCGATCGGGCAGAAAATTCGGCACCCATGGCAGTCCTATTGGTCCAGACAAACCGGGGCCGGGGCGCACCGCCGGAGCGGCTGCGCTCGTTGGAGAGATGCAGTCTGGGGAGGGGTCGATATGTGCATGTGGGGAGGCGATTTCTTCGCCGGGGGGAGGCGCACAAGAACGGGTCGTGCCGGTTCGCGCCAGGCGCGACGACAACACGAGTCAACCGCGGTTCCAGCTCCCTTCGCGAGTGTAAAATTCGCAAGAAACCTCGCGCGGGCCGCCCCGTCCCGGTCTCACCAAGTTTTCACAAGCGCCCGCCGCGGCGGTTTTGCCGCTCGCCGCCCACCGCTCCTCCGCCCGACCCTCCCGCCATGTCCGCGTCGCGCGCCGCCACCGATCGGCACCAACCCGTCTACATGGGGCTGCCGGCCTTCACCGTCCTGCTGCCCCGCTTCTGGGTCGCACTTCCGCTCACCTTCGCCGTCGCCGTGCTCGCGATGGGGCCGATGCTCCCGGGCCCCTTGCGCATCGACCCCGGCCTCACTCCGGCGGCGAACGGCTGGCTGCAGGCCGCGCTCACCACCCCCGTCTTCTGGTGGAGCGGCTGGTTCTTTCTGAAACGTTTCGTGCGCTCCTGGCGCACGCTCGATTTCAACATGTTCACGCTGACCGTCACCGGCACCGGCGCCGCCTACGGCTACAGCCTGCTCGCCCTGCTCGTCCCCTCCGCCTTTCCGGATTCGCTCCGCCACCACGGCCATCCGCCCCTCTATTTCGAGTCCGCCGCGATGATCACCACGCTCGTCCTGCTCGGCCAGATCCTCGAGCAACGCGCCCACGCCCGCACCGGCGACGCCCTCCGCGCCCTCCTCGCCCTCGCCCCGCCGATCGCCGCGCGTATCCGACCAGACGGCACCGAGGAGACCGTGCCGCTCGCCGCCGTGCACGTCGGCGACCTCCTGCGCGTGCGCCCCGGCGACAAGATCCCGGTCGACGGACTCGTCCGCGACGGCCGCAGCGCCGTCGACGAGGCGATGCTCACCGGCGAACCGCTCCCCCGGGAGAAACAGCCCGGAGACACCGTCACCGGCGGCACCGTCAACACCACCGGCACCCTCGTGCTGGAGGCTCGCCGCGTGGGCGCCGACACCGTGCTCGCGCAGATCGTGCGCCTCGTCGAGGCCGCCGAGGACGCCGCGCCGCCGATCCAGCGCGTCGCCGACCGCGTGATCGATTTCTTCGTCCCGGTGATCTTCGGCTGCGCCGTCCTCACCCTCGCCGTCTGGCTCCTCCTCGGCGCTGGCCTGCCCACCGCCCTCGCCCACGCGGTCGCCGTGCTCATCGTCGCCTGCCCCTGCGCACTCGGTCTGGCAACCCCCGTCTCTATCGTGACCGGCATCGGCCGCGGCGCCCGCGCGGGCGTCTTGGTGCGCGACGCCGCTGCGCTCGAGCACCTCGCCGCCTGCGACGTGCTCGTGGTCGACAAGACGGGCACGCTCACCGAAGGCCGGCCCGAAGTCGTTACCCTCGCCCCGGCCGAAGGGACTACCACCGACCAGCTGCTCTCGTTCGCGGCCGCGCTCGAGATCGGCAGCGAGCACCCCTTGGCCAAGGCGGTCGTCCGCGCCGCCACCCAGCGCCAAGTCATCGTGCCGCCCGCACGCGACTTCGTCGCCGAGCCCAGCGCCGGTGTGGCCGCGAAGATCGAGGGGCGACCACTGCGCCTCGGCCGCCTCGCCTGGCTCGGACTGCCCGCCCCCGACCGTCTCACCACCGCCGCCTGTGCCGCCGAGGCGGACGGACGCACCGTCGTCTGGCTGGCCGACGCGGACCGCGTGCTCGGTTTCCTCGCCCTTGCGGATCGGCTCCGTTCCGATGCAGCCGCCGCATTGGGCGAGCTCCGGCACCTCGGGCTGGAGGTCGTGATGGCCACCGGCGACAACCCCGCCGCCGCCACCCGCATCGCCACCACACTCGGGATGCCGACGCCCCACGCCGGCCTCACCCCCGCCGGCAAACAGCAGCTCGTCCAACAGCTCCAGGCCGCCGGCCGCCGCGTCGTCTTCGCCGGCGACGGAATCAACGACGCACCGGCCCTCGCCACCGCCCGCGTCGGCATCGCGATGGGGCACGGCACCGACGTTGCCATCGAGAGCGCCGGCCTAGTTCTGCTCCACGGGGATCTTCGTGGCTTGGCGCGCGCCGTGCGCCTCGGCCGCGCCGTCCTGCGCAACATCCGCCAGAACCTCTTCTGGGCGTTCTTCTACAACCTGCTCGGAGTGCCCCTCGCCGCCGGCGCCTTCCTCGTGTGGCCGGGCTGGTCGTTGCCGCCGATGTTCGCCGCCGTGGCGATGAGCCTGAGTTCGCTCAGCGTCGTCGCCAACGCCCTGCGTCTGCGCCGGCTCCGGCTCTAGACCCGAAATCCGAACACGGCAGAAGCCAACGAAGGGGACCGAGGATACGTGGCGTATGACAAACCGTGTTCGCGCGTCCCATCGTTCCGCTCAAGCAACAGCGACCAGATGCCACGGGAGAACACGAGTCGCAGCTTCCCCGTCGTGGCGGAAACAGCCCAGGCTTCGCACTTGAGGTGCGATCGACGCTGCGTTCCCCGCGGCGCCGCGTGAGGTGGGTTTGGATCTGCCTTCGGAAAGGGCGCGCACACGGAGGCACGGCCCCAGGCAAGCGCGCCCGCTTGGGGCTTCCCCGCTTTTCTTCGTTACCTTCTGCGCCGCCGGGCGTCTATTGTTTGGCTCTCCCCCCATGAAAAACCGCCTCATCCTCCTGTTCGCCCTCGCCACCGCGGCGTTCACGGGCTGCAGCACCATCTCCAGTCGCATCGACCAGAAAGCCGAGGTCTTCGCCTCGCTGTCCGCCGACGACCAGGCCCGCCTGCGCCGCGGCGAAGTCGCCGTGGGCGACACCTCCGACATGGTCTACATCGCCCTCGGCGAGCCGACCCGTCGCCGCGAGATCACCACCTCCGGCGCCACCCGCGCCGAGTGGATCTACCGCGTGTACGACGAAAGGTACGAAGGCTCGCACTTCGCCGGCTACCGCCGCGCCGTCGCGATCGATCCCCGTACCGGCCGCCGTTTCATCTACCTCGAGCCGCAGTACGCCGACGTCTACTCCGAACACACCGAAGACCGGTTGCGCATCGTCTTCGAGGGCGGCCGCGTCACGGTGATCGAGGAGCTCAAGCGCTGAGCCGGCTGGACTCGATCACCGCAGGCGGTGCCGCGACACCGCACAGAAGCTCACGCCCCGCCCAACAGCTCCGCACATAGCTCCCGCAGCACCGGCCGCACGCGCGCGGCCAGCCGCTCGTTGGCATAACCCACCCAGGCCACCGGAGTCGTCGTGTCCAGCGGTGCGTCGAGCGCCCCGCCCGCAGGCGTCTCCACCACCCCGCCCGCCTCCTGCAACAGCAGCGCCGTGCAGACATCGTACGGGTGGCAGGCCAGCGGTGAGGCCAACCCGAGCCGTCGGAACACCAGCGGACGCAGGTCCACGACCAGGCGGTCCCGGCCCGCCATCAGTTCGTGGAGTTGGCCGCCCGTGCAGAGGTACTGGTCGTCGAACACCGGCGACGCTGCACCGCAGCCGGTTTCGCCCAGCCTCGACAACAACGCCTCCTCCAGGCGCGCGGTGAGCTCCTTGCCCTCGGGGAAAAACTTCACCAGCGAGCAAAACCCCTGCTGCAGATCCGCCGCCGTCGAGGGCCGCAACGTCAGCGCCACCGGTTCGCCCCCGCGCAAAAGATCCCAGGCCGAGGCGACTATTCCCCCTCCGCGCACCGCGCTCACCTGGTCCGCGCGCCACTGCTTCGTTGTCGGAATCTCCGTCATCGCCGCCACCACGAGGTCGTCCAAGTTCGTGGCCGCGCCCCGCTGGGGCGCCAACGCCGCCAACGACCACGCCGACCGCTTGTCGTACATCAGGTTCCGGGTGCCATCGATCGGATCGAGGATGACCTTCCACCGCGTCGCCGCGACCGGCGTGCTCCGTGGAAACGTGAGCACGGCCCCGTCTTCGAGCCCCTCCATGACGATTTCCACCGGCTCCGCGGCCGGCCAAGTCGCCGCGAACCACTCCGTGATCGCGCGCTCCCCCACCTTGTCTACCGCATAGATCGTGTCCGCCGCCGTGATGGCCGCCACCGCGGCGAGGTCGCCGGCCGCCGCGCGCCCGCGCGCCGCCAGTACCCGGTCGCGCACCGCCACGCCGAGGGAACAGAGCAGACCACGCGCGGTTTCAAGGAAGGGGTTGTTCATCCGGAAATAGAGCGGCAGCTGGCATGGTGAGGCACCCGGGACACCGCGAGCGAAAACCACGCACACACCCGGTGTCCATCGATGGCCACGGCAGCCCTAGGCGAACTACCCTAGATGCCCCAGAGGCGAAACAGTCCAGCATCGCCTCTACAATCGCCGCCCCATTCCCGTTAAGCTTCCCGTGCATGAAAACCGCCCGCGAACATCAGCGAATCGCACCGCCACCAATACGGAGCATCCGCATCGGTACGCGTCATCATGGTTTCACCCTCCTCGAAGTGATGATCGGCCTGTTCGTCTTCTTGGTCGCATCAACCGGTATCTTGGCTGGCCTTATCCAATCCCGGAAGATCTCCGAGGCCGCGCTCCGCGAGGAAACCGTGCTCACCGTGGTGCAAAGCCACATGGAGGACATCAAAGGCGTCCCTTATGCCAACATCGTTCAGGCATTCACGGATTCCACGAAACCACTCGGGACGCGAGTCACGCTCAAGAACAACGATACCAATACGCTTTCGGCTTTCGATTTCCGGGGAACCGCCCACGCCACCGATGACATGACCGTGCAAATCACACCGGTCATCACCAAGGTCCCCGACGTCACGGTCACCGAGGAGGTGACCAACCCGGACGGCACCAAGGTGACCAAAACCTACAATCGGAGCATCGCGGCCTACCTGATTACGCTCAACTACAGCTGGTGGGTCGGCCCCTCCTCCACGAAGATCCACTCGGGCAGCGGCACACTGAAGACGATCCGGGCAGATATGACGCCTCTGGTCATCAGCAAGGGGTTCATTCCGCCCACCCCCTAACACCCTCCCGCCATGTGCTCACCCACCGTCATCGCCAAACACCGCCTCCCATGCGATCGGAGCGGCTTCACGTTGGTCGAAATCATGATTGCGTCGACCATCCTGATCACAGCCATCGGCATGATCCTCACCTTCCTGATATCCGCCCTCGACATCTATGGGCTCAGCGTTGGGAAACTTAACGTCAACGGCGAGGTTCGTCACTTCGCCGAGATTCTCACCCGAGACACCACCCGCGCCTGCAAGGTCGAGATCAGCACCGACGGCACGACACTGACGCTGACGTACCGAAACAAGACCGGCACCACGACCGGTGCCGTCACCTATACGCACAACTCCACGACCGGCACGGTCACCCGCACCGATCTTGCCACCTCGGTTTCCACGGTCGTTGCACGAGGTGTCACTCCGCGGACCGCAGGCGGCAAACTCTTCAACCCACTCAACAGCGCTACCGCTGGGCCGAACACCGTCCACGTCACCGGGTTCATCACCACCAGTGCGCAATCGCGACAGCAGCGCGAGGTCCGCAACATCTTCGAATTCGCAGCGACTCAACACGGCTAACCATGAAATCCACCCGCAACACCGCCGGTTCTGCAATCGTAGCCGCCATCGTCTTCGCGACGATACTAGGCCTTCTCCTTGCCTCAGCCCTCGCCTTCGGCCTCACCGAGCGCCGGCTCAACAAGCAGCATGCACTCATGATCCAGGCCCGTTATGCGGCCCAATCCGTACTCGAACACGGCATGGGAGACCTGCGCCAGCGGATCAGCCAACGCTCGGTCGTCTCCGGAGACATGCTCCTTTCTGCCACCAACCAGCCCAAGCTCTCCGATGCAATCATCGCCTCTCTGACGAATGGCACAAATATCGTGCCGTCCTCCCTCAAGATCTTCGCCGGAAAATTCTCCACGGCCGTTCCGACAACGATCACCGATCCGGCCGATCCCCTCTTCGGGTCGACCGTCGACCGGAGCACGGCCGAGATATTCGCTACCGCCACTGCGACGGACCCCTCGGGGCGCTACAGCTCAACCGTCCGGTGCTCCAGCTCCATCGAGATCCGCTACCTCAAATGGATGCAGGATCTGGGAGACTATATGCCGACTTGTGAGATCGCTCCCGGCGAAGACACCAATCTCGACGGCACTTTCCGGTTCAATGGAGATGTCTGGGTGCAATGCGACTCCGGGAAAACCCTCACTTTCACTCAACAGGTCCTGAGCGCAGGGGGACTCTACCACGGGAGAATGAATTACACCAACGCGACCTATACAGGCGTCGGCACCGGCACCGTCAAATTCACCGATAGCGACACATCGCAGCCGGTGAGCATGTTCAAGGATGGCAATTGGATCGATCAGAACCTGAGCGACTTCGCGGACCAAGCCAAGGAATTGTGGGGGACCAATGTGATGACCAGCGCCCACGGCATCGAGAAGCTCCCCGCGCCCGCATTCGAACCCTACGTCCCGGACGATCCAGCCACCACCAATGTCAACGAACGCGTCAACGGCGCCCACAAGCTGATCGAACCGGCAGTCGAAAACACCACGACCGCAAAAGACGCCAACGGCAAACCCCTCTACCAGGAAGATATCGAACTTCAGAAACTCTCGGTTTCCTCAGGTCTGGTCATCTCGGTCGCCAGCGACGGAACAACCAAAGTATACAAATATAAAAAAGACGCCGCGGGAACCTACACACGTTTGGTGGGCGAGACGACCGACAAGTTCAAGCGGGAAGAAGTAACCCTACCTTCCGCTTCGATCATCACGAAGAAGTCGATGTATGATGCGCGCATCGGCACCTCCAGCCAAGACAAGATGGAGATCTACGACATCGACATCAGTCTCCTGAAGACCGCGCTCACCGCCACGAAAACCTCGGACAAGATCGGTAATTTCGACATCGCCACCGATTGGAACGGAAAGATCTTTGTCGAGGTCGCGAACCCGCAGAAACGCGGCGTGCGTGTGATCAACGGGTCGAGCCTACCGAGCGTCGGAACCGTCAGCGGTCTGACATTGGGGACCAACACGCAGCTCTATATCAAAGGAAACTACAACGCCGATGGCAACATCCAGTCCGACATGAGCAAATCGGACACCGGTGAAGTACCTGCTGCGTTGGTCGCCGACGCCATCACCATTCTTTCCGGCAACTGGACCGATGCGAACAGCAACAAGGCGCTGTGGCAAAGAAACCCAACCACCACCGAAGTCTCGGCAGCTTTTGTCTGCGGCCTTACCGCCACCACCGCCGCCGAATATAGCGGCGGCTTCCAGAACCTTCCTCGTTTCCTGGAGAATTGGACTAGCAGTAAGACATTCGGCTACCGGGGCGCGATGACCGTGCTTTTCGAGTGCGAGGTGGCTCCCGGATGGTATGCCCCCGGCACCTATGGAGCGCCAAAACGCAATTGGGCCTACAACAAATCGTTCCGCACGACACCGCCTCCGGACGTTCTCTCCAATCGGCGGAGCATGAGCCAGCTTGGCTATCAGGAGTTCGGCTCTGAAGCCGCGTTCCAGGCGGCAATCGACGCCGCCAAGACCTGAGCCGAATAGCGGCCATCGAGGGAACTGCGGCATCCGCAGTTTCCGCCCCACCCTAGCGATCATAAGCATAACCCGATTCCCTATTCCCAATGGCCTACCGCTTTGTCCTTGTCGCGCTAACATGCCTGCTCTCGCTCTCCTCGCGTATCGTCGCAGCCCCCGCAACCGCTTCCCGCGAGGCACAGGAGCAGAAGAAACCAATCAGCTGGCCCGAGTCCGATAGGCCGCAGCTACGCCACACTGAAGAGGAGATCTCGTTCGACGGAGGCATCATCCGGGTCGGACACCTCGTGGGGCCGGCCATCAACTGGGAAACATACTTCCCTCTGCATTGGGAACGAGCCGAGAACACCGACGGGCGCTTCTCGCTCTTGCTTAGGTACAAGAATGACGCCCAGGTTTTTTTCGCCATATCGGTATTCGATGAGAAGGAATTTCTTCCCGATCTCTCGGAAGAAAACTGGTCCCGTTTCAGATCCGGCCTTGGTGAGGGGAAAGAGGAGTTCACCATCCAAGCTGAAACAAGTTCGCTCGAAGAAGAGGGCGAAGGCCCATACATCATGGGCAACCCGACCCGCACTATTCTGTATTCCTGGACGGGGGCTCGGCGCAGCCAGAACGCCGAGTTCGACATCTTCTTCAAGGACGGCAAGACCCTCATCGCGTTCCGCTTGATTGGCCCCTTGGCCTCGGTCAAGGCGCAGATAGGTGAGTTCACCAAGCGCTCCACCCAGATTGGAGAATGGAGATGGGACAAGAAATAGGTCAGCCCGGTGCGTTGCCCAAGCCCGGTATGGAGGCGTCCGGATCAGGCGTGCCGGGTTGATCACGCCTTCAATCCGAGTGCAACCGCCCGCACTCGGTCGCCGTCTCCGGCGGCAACTCGGCCACACAGGGCCAGCGCAATCATCCGATCCACACGGCCCCGCGAGCACGGTACCGCCGCGCTCCACCCGCCGTCGTAACCGGGTTTTTTGCCGGCCCGCAAGAGTCTCGGTCGAAACAGGTTTACTCCGCCGTTGTCCGACCAAACCTCCACACCATGCCCGCCCCGTCCGCGCTTCGCCGCCTCTGCCTCCCGCTCCTCCCCCTGCTCGCACTCGCGGCCCATGCCGACACCCTGCAACTCGCCAACGGCGACCGCCTCCAGGGGCGCCTCGTGGCACGCGAAGCCGGCTCCCTCCGCTGGGAGAGCCCCATCCTCGGCGTCGTCACCGTGCGCGAGTCCCAAGCCACGGTGCTCCCGGATTCCCCGACGCTGCCGCCACAGGCCAACACCGCGGTCGCCACGGCGCCGGCCGCACCGGCCGGACCCGCCGCCAAACCCCGATCCAAAACCACCATCGAGTCCGGCCTTTCCCTCCAGTCCGGCCGCAGCGACCGCGCCGACATCAACCTGCGCTTCGAGTCCACCTACGAGCACCGCCGCAACACCTTCCGCACCCAGGCCAAGTACCTCTATTCGAAGGCCGACGGCGCCGTCACCACCGACCGCACCGAGGCCGCCTTCCGCTGGCGCCGCGAACTCGACCACCGCTGGTTCGGCCAGACCAACACCTCCTACCTCTCCGCCAAGGTCAAAGGTATCGACCACAACTTCGAACAAAACATCGGCCTCGGCTACCGCCTCATCAAGACCGAGCGCACCCAGGCCTCGCTCGGCGCCGGCCTCACCGGCCAGTATCGCCAGATCGCCGACGTCGACACCGGCCACGGCCTCTTCGGCGAGGTCTTCCAGGACTTCGCCATCAAGCTCACCCCGCGCCTCGACTTCGGCGAGGACTTCGCCCTCCTTTACTCCCCCAGCAGCCGCGGCATCCGCATTCGCCCCGACGGCACCGTGCAGGTCATCGACGACACCGTCGCCAACTACAAGCACACCCTCAAGGCCTTCCTGCGCGGCAAGCTCACCGAGACGCTCAGCCTCGCCCTGCGCTACGAGTACGAGTTCGACAACACCTACGTCAGCGACAGCGAGAAGGCCGACCAGCGCATCACCACCACCCTCGGCTACACGTTCTGAGCGGGGCGAGTCGGCCGGCGCGCTTCCGACTCTTCGATACATTCGGCATCGCGAAACCCGCCAAGGGTTTCGAACATGGGCATCTCCAATCCGTAGCGAAGCTCGTGAGAGCTTCAATCTGCGCCCCCCTGCGTAGCGAGACCCGCCAAGGGCTTTGAACATGGGCGGCGCCAATCCGTAGCCACGAAAAGGAGGCTTGTGTTCGTGCCTCTTTGTGGCGGCTCGGCCCGTCTGCCTCCTTTTCTGCTCGTCGCGCCGTTGCGTCGTTGCGCGAGCCGTTCCGGGTTCCGATCCTCCGATCCATTCTCCCACCCGCTGCGCTCACGGCGCCACGATGCGACGTGGCGATCACCAATCCGCAGACGACAGAGGCCAAGTGCGCTTTTCTGGGACACTCCGGGTTCTCCGGATCGGAGGCCCTGGCGACCTTCGCCACTACCTGCACCAACCAAGCGCACCCGTCGGACCCACGGCAGCGCGCCTCCGGGTCCCGTCGCTTGTCACTCGACATTCGCCTCTCGGCCCCATCAGCGCGCCTCAGCGCTTCTTCTTCGCCGCCGGCTTCTTGGGCGAACCCGCCTTCGTCTTTCGCGCCGGCGCCTTCTTCGTCTTTGCCGCGGGCTTCTTCGCACCGCCCTGCTTCTTCGTCGCCGGCTTCTTGGCGGAGGCGACGGGCTCTTTCGCGGCCGCCTTCTTCTTCGCCACCGGTTTCTTCTTCGCGGCGACCTTGGCTTTCACCGGCACGACCGCCGGCTGCTCCGGCTCGAGCCCGAGGGCGACGTTCAGCGCGAGTTCGCGCCCGTCGCGCCAAAGCTGCTCCAGCCCGTAGCGCGACCGCGCCTCGGCCGTGAAGAGGTGCACCATGATCTGGTAGGCATCGACCACCAGCCAGCCGCTCGCCTGGTTCTTGTCCATGCCGGCGATCTTCGCGCCCTGCGCGTCGAGCACCCGCTCCACCTCGATGCGCATCGCGCGCAGATGCGGCTCGGCCAGACCCGTGGCGACCACGATGTAATCGGTGATCGACGACAACCCGCGCACGTCGATGATCTTCAGGTCGCCGGCCTTCTTGTCGTCGAGGCCTTTGCAGACCAGCGCCAGCAGCTGCCGCTCGCGCGACAGGGTTTCGGGTGTGTTTTTCGTCATGGAATGGTTCGGTACAGCGATTGCGCTTCGATAAACTCGGCCACTTTCAACGGCACGAAGGGCCACAACGGCAAGCCTCGGTTCGCGCGCTCCCTCAGTTCGCTGGAGCTCACCGCCACCTCATGGCCCGCCACCCGGTGCAGCCGCAGCCCCGGAATCGGCGGTGCCGCCGGCGCGTCCACCCCGGGCCGCGCCAGGTAGGCGAACGTCACCTGCTGCACCAGTTCGCCGATGTCCTTCCACTCGGCCAACCGCGCCAACTGGTCGGCCCCGATCACCCAGATAAACGCCCCCCCGGGATACCGCCGCCCCAGCTCACGCACCGTCTCTACCGTGTAGCTTGTGCCGCCCCGCCGCAACTCAAGGTCGAGCACCCCGAACCGCGGCGCATCCGCGATCGCCAGCCGCACCATCTCCAGCCGCTGCATCGGCGTCGCGATCAGCTCACGCCCTTTCAGCGGCGACACCGCCGCGGGAATGAACTCCACTCGGTCGAGCCCGAGCCCTTCCAGCGCATCCTGGGCGATGACAAGATGACCGAGATGGATCGGGTCGAACGACCCGCCGAGGAAGCCGATCTTCATCGCCACGGGGAAAACAGTCGCTCCCGCACCGGCGCACCGGTCGGCTGGGTCGAGGATCTGCGCAGCGGCAACATCGCCGCCACCTTGCCCGCCCCCATCGCCGCCGCAAGGCCGTTCTGTCCGGCGCCCCCCCCACCAAGCACCCATCCCTCCATCCGCCATCGTCCATCATCCTTCCTCCGCCCTCCGTCCGCGGTCCTCTGCTCTCCTCGCCACCCGCTCCTGCCTTCGCGCTTTGCGTTCCGATCCTCCGCAATCCGCATTCCGCGGTCCGCAATTCCGCCGCCGTTCCACCGCGTCCCGATCTTTCCAACCGCCCCAGTTCACCGTTGCCGCCCCGTCGCGCGTCCGATCTCTTCGGCGACGTTATCCAACCCCTCCCAACCATGGCCGTCGCTCTCATCGTCATCCTCGCCGTCATCCTCGGGCTCGCCCTCGTCGCCGCGCTCTTCGTCGCGAGCATCTACAACCGCCTCGTCACCCTGCGTAACCGCTTCAAGAACGCCTTCGCCCAGATCGATGTGCAGTTGAAGCGCCGCTACGACCTCATCCCCAACCTCGTCGAGGTCGCCAAGGGCTACCTCAAGCATGAGCGCGAGACCCTCGAGGCCGTCATCAAGGCCCGCAACATCGCCTTCGCCGCCGCCCAGTCCGCCGCCGCCAACCCGGCCGACGCCGCCGCCATGAAGGGCCTGCTCTCCGCCGAGTCCGGCCTCGGCGGCGCGCTCTCCCGCCTGATGGTCGTCGCCGAGCAGTATCCCGACCTCAAGGCCAACCAGAACATGGCCCAGCTCACCGAGGAGCTCACCTCCACCGAGAACAAGATCTCCTTCGCCCGGCAGGCCTACAACGACTCCGTCATGGTCTACAACACCGCCCGCGAGACCTTCCCGAACAACTTCGTCTCCGGCATCTTCAACTTCGCCGCCGCCGAGCTGTTCCAGGTCGACAACGCCACCGAGCGCCAGGCCCCGCAGGTGAAGTTCAGCTAAAAACGCGCCCGTCGCGTTTTTATGGACTTCTTCGAGCATCAGGCGGCCGCCCGCCGCCGCACCACCCTGCTGGTGGCCTACTTCGTCGTCGCGGTCGTGCTCATCGTCGCTGCGCTCAACGTCGCCGCCGCCGCCCTCGGGGCGTGGATCCGGCCCGAGTTCGTCGAGCACGTGTATTCGCCGGATCGCGCCCGCGCCCTGTTCCGCTGGGACGCCGAGGTCGCCGCCTGGACCACCGGCCTCACCCTGCTCGTCATCCTCGGCGGCACCCTCTACCGCTGGCTCACCCTGCGCTCCGGCGGCCGCGCCGTCGCCGATCTCGCCGGCGGCCGCGAGATCGCCCCGGGCACCGCCAACCCGGCCGAACGCCGCCTGCTCAACATCCGCCTTCGCCGCCGGCTTCACCCCAAGCGACGCCGCCGTCGCCGTCACCGCCGGCGCGCTCGAGAAGCTCACCCGCGACGAGCTCCAGGGCGTCGTCGCCCACGAGTTCAGCCACATCCTCAACGGCGACATGCGGTTGAATATCCGCCTCGTCGGCGTCCTCTTCGGTATCCTGATGCTGGCGATGATCGGCCGCGGCGTCCTCCGCTCGCTGCGCTACACCGGTTCCGGCCGCTCCTCCCGCAAGGGCAAGGGCGGCGGCGGCATCGCCGTCATCCTCGTCGCCGGGCTCGCTCTGCTGATAATCGGCTACATCGGCTACTTCTTCGGTCGCCTCATCCAGGCCGCCGTGTCCCGCCAGCGCGAGTTCCTCGCCGATGCCGCCGCCGTGCAGTTCACCCGCAACCCCGCCGGCATCGGCGGCGCGCTCAAGAAGATCGGCGCCTACGCCATCGGTTCGGGCATCGTCTCCGACCAGGCCGTCCAGTTCCGCCACTTCTTCTTCGCCCAGGCCTTCACCGGCGGACTCTCCCTCTTCGCCACCCACCCGCCCCTCGACCAGCGTATCCGCACGATCGACCCGCAGTGGGACGGCTGCTTCCCCGCCGTCTCCGCCGCGACGATTGGCGGCTGGGAGGACACTGACCACGGTCCACAGTCCACGGACCACCGTCCACCGTCCGCCGCCCACCGCCCGCCGGCCTTCACCCCGCCGCCGTTGCCGCCGCGCGTCGTCCCCACCGCCGTGCTGCTCGCCTCCGTCGGCGCCCCCTCCGCCGCGCACCTCGAGCGCGCCCGCCAGCTCGTCGCCGCCCTCCCGCCCCGCCTCGCCGCGGCCGCCCGCACCCCTGCCGAGGCGCTCGCTGTCGTATTCGCGCTCCTCCTCGCCGCCGATCCCGCCACGCGTACCCGCCAGTTGGAGATCATTCGCGTCCGCCATGGCGCGCCCTTCGCCGACTGCCGCTCCTCAACCTCTCCCTGCCCTCCTTGCGCGCCTTGCCGCCCGCCGAGGTATTTGGCGCCATCGAGACCACGCGGCATCTGATCGCGGCCGACAACGAGGTGACCCTCTTCGAGTTCATGCTCACCAAGGCGCTCGACCGCCACGTCGCCGCCCCCGTCCGCGGCGACCGGCCCGGCACCGTGAACTTCCACTCCTTCGGCGCGCTCGCCGTGGAGATCAACCTCCTGCTCGCCACCTTGGCCCGCGTCGGATCCGACTCCGCCGAGGAGACCACTCGCGCCTTCGATGCCGCCGCCGCACGCATCCCCACCCTGCAGGGACGGCTCGAGCTCCTCGCCGCCGAAGCCTGCACGCTCGATGCCCTCTCCGCCGCTCTCGACAAGCTCGACCAAGCATCCCCCGCCATCCGCAAGGTCCTCCTCCTCGCCGGCACCGAGGCCATCTCGGCCGACGGCACGATCGAGCCCGACGAAGCCGATCTGCTCCGCGCCATCGCCGACGCCCTCGACTGCCCCATCCCGCCTCTGCTCGGCGCCGCGGCCTGAAGCATGGATTTCTTCGCGCAACAAGCCACCGCTCGACAGCGCTCGGCGCGCCTGCTGACCGTCTTCGGCATAGCGCTGCTGCTCTTCCTCACCTTCCTCGGCGCACTGCCGGCCCTGCTACACCACGTCTGGGGGCTCTGCTCCGGCGTGGGTTGGCAGTGGGTCTGGGACTGGCGCGTTTTCGCCCTCCTCGCCGGTGGAGCCTTCCTCGTCCTGCTCACTGGCGCCGCCATCGAGTGGGTCAACCTCGCCGACGGCGGCGCCGCCCTTGCCGCCCGCCTCGGGGCCGAACCCCTGTCATCATCCTTCCGCGACGAAGCCGCCCAGCGCCTGCGCAACATCGTTGAGGAGATGGCCATCGCCTCCGGCCGCGCCGCCCCGCGTGTCTTCATCCTGCGCCACGAGCCCGCCCTCAACGCCCTCACCGCCGGCCGCCGCGCCGACGACGCCGTGCTCATCCTCACCCGCGGCTGTCTCGACCGCCTCACGCGCGACGAGCTCCAGGGCGTCGTCGCCCACGAGTTCAGCCACCTCCTCCACGGCGACACCGCACTGGACGCCCGCCTCGTCGCGCTCCTCTCCGGCCTCCTCTTCATCCCCGAACTCGGCGTCGACCTGCTCCGCGCCGGCTGGAGCGAGGGCACCGATCCGCAGACTCACGAGCCCACATCCGGCCCCACACCGCTGCTCATCCTCGCACCGTTCGCGCTGCTCATCGTCGCCGTCGGCTACGTTGGTTTCCTCCTCGCCCGCGCGCTCCAAGCCGCCGCCAGCCGCCAACGCGAGTTCCTCGCCGACGCCTCCGCCGTCCAGTTCACCCGCAACCCCGCCGGTCTGGCCGGCGCCCTCGCCAAGGTCGCCGCCGCCCCCGGAGACCGGCTCGGCGGCACTGCTGCGTCCGCAAAACTCGGACACCTGCACTTCGTCGCAGCCCGCCGCTCGATCCTCCTCGACTGGTTCTCGACCCACCCGCCGATCACCGCGCGGCTCGCTGCGCTCGAACACCCGGCCGGGCAGCCCGCGTCAACCGGCCGCATCCCGCTCGCCCGCAGCCTCGCCGACTTGGCAACGGTGCGCACCGAGCTCGGCTCCTTCGTCGGTGCCGCCGTCACCCCCGGCGCCGAACACGTCACCTACTCGCAACGCCTCCTCGCCTCGGTTCCGCCCGCATTGCTGGGTGCCACCCGCTCGCCCTCCAGCGCCCCCGCCGTCGTCCTCGGCCTGCTCCTTTCGCGGGACGAGGCCCGCCACGCCGCGGAGTTCGACCTGGTCCGCCGTACCGCCGGCGCCGCCCTCGCCGACCAACTGCCGCCACTCGCGCCCGACATCACCAAGCTTCACCGCGCCAAACGTCTCCCGCTCCTCGGCCTCGCCCTGCCGGTGCTGCAATCCCTGCCGGCGCCCGCCAAGGCCTCCCTGCTCGCCGCCGCCCGCGCCCTGGCCGAACGCGACGACGAGGTCCAGCTCTTCGAATTCGCCCTCCTCAAGGCCCTCGAACGCCATCTGGCGCCGCGCCGTGTCGCCACCGTTCAAGGACTCCGGCAAGCATTCGCCCGTCCCACCGTCGCGCACTTCGCCCGCCCCATCGCCGTGATCATCTCTGCCTGCGCCCGCGCCTCGACCGATTCCCACGAGCAGGCCGTCCGCGCCTTCCAGGCCGGCACCGCCTATTTCTCCGGCATCATGCACCTCCTCGCGCTCGCACCCGCCGCCGACTGCGGGCTCGATGCCGTGTCCCCCGCGCTCGACTCCCTCGCCGCCGCCCCCGAAGCCTACCGGCGGGTGCTGCTCGCCGGCTGCGCCCGCGCGGTCGGGTTCGATCGGCAAGTCAGCCAAGACGAAGCCGAACTCGTCCGCGCCATCGCCGACGCCCTCGATTGCCCCCTCCCGCCGCTGCTCGGCGTCGAGTGACGCCCGACCCGCCCTCGCCGGCCTCCTCCCTCCGGTCACATTCCGTCGACCACTGGTTCCTGTTCACCGGTCACCGGCAACCGTCCACCGGGCACAGGCCATCGCCCACAGTCCACTGTCCACCGCCCACCGTCCACCGTTCGCCGTCCACCGTTCGCCGGCCCCCGCTTATCCTATTGACCCCCGGGCGCGGCCCCCGGGATGCTCCGCGTCCTCCGGTGGCCGCTCTTGCGGCGCGTTACTTTCGCGCCCCGGTCGCCCCAACCACCGGCGCCGCTGCCTCAGCCGCGCGCGCCTCGCACAGAAAGAGACATGTCCTCAACAGAAGAAAACCAGGCTCCCCAGACGAGCCCGGCCGGCAGCGAGCCCACCCCCACTGTGGCCGCGCCCGCCGCTCCTGCCTCCGAGACTCCGGCCGTTGCGGCCGCCCCGGCGCAGGTGGCTGCAGCCGCCCCGGTCGCGCCGGCGGCTCCCGCCTTCGGAACCGGTCGCGGTTCCGGCCTCTCGCGCGGTAAACGTCAGTCCGTCGCCGCCCCCGTCGCGGCCACCGCCGAAGCCGGCTACCGGCCCACGGCGATCTCCGTGATCCCCCTGCCGCGCAACACCAGCGGCTTCGGTTCCACCTCGGCCGAGCCCGAGCCCGCCCCGGCGGCTCCCGCTCCCGCCACCCAGCCGGCCCCCGCGCCGGTCGCCCCCGTCGCCGAGGCCGCTCCGGTCCCGGCTCCTCAAGCTGAAGCGCCTGCCCCCGCCGCCCCGACGCCCGTCCAGGAGACTTCCGCCCCCGCTGCTGCTCCGGCTCCGGCCGCTCCGGTTTCGGAAGAGAAGCCGCAGCTCAACATCCTCCCGCCCGCGCCGCGCCAGCAGTCCGACCAGCGCTGGGAACGCCGTGAAGGCGGTTTCCAGGGCGGCGAGCGTCGCGAAGGCGACCGTTTCCGCAGCGAACGTGGCGAACGCCGCGAACGCCGTTTCGACGGCGACCGCCCGCAGGGCGAACGCCCCTTCGGCGACCGCCCGCAGGGCGAACGCCCCTTCGGCGACCGCCCGCAGGGCGAACGCCCCTTCGGCGACCGCCCGCAGGGAGATCGGCCCCAAAGCGACCGTCCCTACGGCGAGCGTCGCGAAAGCGGCCGTCGTTTCGAGGAAGGCCGTCGCCCCGAAGGTGAGAATCGTCCGCAAGGCGAGTTCCGTCCCGCGCAGCAGCCCGCCCCCGAAGCTCCCGCCGAGAAGAAATCCGGCGGCCTCTTCGGCTGGGTGAAGAACCTCTTCGGCGGCAAGTCCGAGGAAACGTCCGCGAAATCCGGTGACCAACGCGGTCCCCGCGAAGGCGGCGAGTTCCGCGGCGAACGTCGCAATCGTCGTGGCGGTCGCGGTCGCGGCCGCGGCGGCCAAGGTCGCGGCGGCGAGTTCCGCGGCGAGCGCGCCCCGCGCGAAGTCGGCGAAGCCCGCGATGGCGGCTTCGGCGGCCCCCGTGAAGGCGATGCGCCCCGTGAGGGCGGCGAGCGCCGCGAGGGCGACTTCCAGGGCGGCGAGCAGCGCGGTCCTCGTGAAGGCGGCTTCGGCGGCGAGCGCCGTCATCGTCGCGGCGGACGCGGGCGCGGCCACGGTCGCGGCGGCGAATACCGCGGCGAGCGTCGCGAAGGCGGCTTCGGCGGCCCCCGCGAGGACGGTCCCCGTCCGGGCGGCGACGCCCCGCAGGCCTGATCGCCCCAGCCAACTCCAGCCATCTCCAAGGCGCCCGCCAAACCGCGGGCGCCTTTTTCGTGCCCGATCCCGCGCCCCCTGCTGCTGCAGCCACCACACTGACGGCCATCCCGAACTGGACGTGACTCCGAGCCATGTCCCTCAACCCACCGGCGCCCCTGCGCCCTGCCGTCGCCCCGAAGACGCAAATTTCTGTCCGACCGCGACACGTTTCTGCGTCCTCGATCCAGGGGCGTCCGCCCTCTTCAGGATCACGGTCCCTCGCGGCGAAGACGCAAAAGTCTGTCGCGGTCGGACAAGAATTTGCGTCCTCGCCCATCCGGGCGCGTCCGTTTCCCTCGGGCTCGGGGCGCCGACCCAAACCGTGTCAGCGACCGGCTGACATGGTTCGCAGTCGCTCCGCCGCAGGACGACGCACCCCCGCACCGCGCCCAACGGCTTTTCACATCTGTTATTCCGCGCTCGCCGCTTTTCGCATTCTCCCGCTCGGCCACTTCCGCCAGTCTCCCGTTCTCGCAACCATGTCCGACCTCCTCGTCCACGGCGGCACGCCGCTCTCCGGCACCATCCGGCCCTCGGGCAACAAGAACGCCGCCCTCCCCATCTTCTGCGCCACGCTGCTCACCGACGAGCCCGTGCGCCTCACCAACGTCCCCGCGATCACCGACCTCGAGAAGCTCGTCGCCTTCTGCACGCGCCACGGCTCGCGCATCGAGTGGGACCGCGCCGCCGGCACCATGGCGCTCGACCACTCCGGATTCCGCTCCCTCCCGGCCAACGGCGAACTCCCGCAGGACATGCGCTCCACCGTCCTGCTCTACCCGGCGCTGCTCCACCGCCTCAAACGCATCGTCGTCGAGTCCAACACCAAGGGCTGTTCCCTCGGCATCCGCGAACTGGACCCGCACTTCGACGTCCTCCGCGCCTTCGGCGCCCGCCTCACCCTCGGCGACGAAGCCGTGTTCACCCTCGACGGCCGTTTCCGCGGCGCCCGCCACTGGGCCGACTACATGTCCGTCACCGCCACGGAGAACTTCGCCATGGCCGCCGCCCTCGCCGAGGGCGCCTCCGTGCTCATCAACGCCGCCAGCGAGCCCCACGTGCAGGACGTCTGCTCCGCGCTCGTCGCCATGGGCGCGCGCATCCGCGGCGTGGGCACGAGCCGCCTCGAGATCGAGGGCGTCGACCGCCATCAGCACCGACTACCACGAGGTCGTCACCTTCCTCGCCCTCGGCGCCATCACCGGCGGCGAGGTGCGCGTGACCGACACCCAGCCCGAGCACCTCGACCTCATCGTCCGCTCCTTCGCCAAGATCGGCGTCGCGATCCGTTTCGAGGGCAACACCGCGATCTGCCCCGCCGGCCAGCGCCTGCGCATCGAGGAGCCGCACACCACCAACCTCCTCGCCAAGATCGAGGCCGCGCCCTGGCCCTACTTCCCCGTCGACCTCCTGCCCGTGCTCATCGCGCTCGCCGTGCGCGCCGAGGGCGCGATGCAGTTCTGGAACAAGATCTACGAAGGCGGCTTCACCTGGCTGCCCGAGCTCGCGAAGTTCGGCGCCCACGTCGTCGTGAGCGACCCGCACCGCATCATCGTCTTCGGCGCCCGCCCGCTGCGCCCCGCTGTGGTCGAGGCGCCGTACATCATCCGCGCCGCCGTCGCGCTCTACGCCGTCGCCGCGTCGATCCCCGGCCAGAGCGTCGTGAAGAACGCCGACGCCATCC
Source organism: Verrucomicrobiota bacterium (assembly GCA_019136515.1). Taxonomy (GTDB): domain Bacteria; phylum Verrucomicrobiota; class Verrucomicrobiia; order Opitutales; family Opitutaceae; genus CAJCBL01. Next base: position 14,921 of record JAGVUB010000052.1, on the reverse strand, counting down.
GCCGCGCCCACCCCCGCTTCGTCGAAAACCTCCGCGCCCTCGGAGCCGAAGTGGAGTGGCGGTGAACCAGAATCCCCAACCATGAAACTCCGGTTCAAGATCTCAGAGATCGGCAGGTACTCTCTCGAATACGAGGGAAAACAGCACCCCAAGGATCGTGAGACCGCCTCGGTGATCGCTGAAGAGATCGTTCCCGCTTACCGAGCCAGAGGCTTCCTCAAGAAAGAAGAATTCCTCCAGGTGTGCGCGTGGAAGACGCCACGTTCACGGTCTCGTTGCGAGACTAACGACGCCGCGATTATCAGAGACGTTTCCGCTCTCGTGCTCACGACAAAATCCGAGGCGTTGCGGATTCAACTGTGGACACTTCTGTCCGGCGTGAAGTGGCCAACCGCTTCGGTGTTCCTTCACTTCACGTTCGAGAATCAGTACCCGATCTTGGATTTTCGCGCGCTCCAATCCATCGGTTTCGCAAAGCCTCCCGCCTACACATTCCCATTCTGGCAGAAGTACGTGCATTTCACCCGGGAACAGGCCGCCAGAGCAGGCGTGTCAATGCGTGAACTCGACCAAGCGCTTTGGATGCATTCGAAGGCGCACCCACTGTGACAAAAGACGTCCGATGAAACGATCACTCCGCATCCCGCTCTCCCTCCTGGCGATATTCGCTGCCACCACCCTCTCCGCCGCCGACTCCGCCCCTCAACCCCAGAAACCCATGCCGCCGCCCTCAATCCCGAATACCGTCGACTACGTCGAGACGCCCTCGCGCGATCTCCCGCAGACCAAGGCCTTCTTCACCGCGCTCCTCGGCTGGCGCTTCACCGAGTACGGCCCCGACTACCTCGCCTTCGAGGACGGCCGGCTCAACGGCGGGTTCTACCGCTCCGACAAAGTCTCCAGCTACGCCGCCGGCTCGTCGCTCATCGTGATCTACACCGAGCGTCTCGAGGAGCTCCGCGACCGCGCGAAGGCGCTCGGCGGCACAATCACCCGCGACATCTTCAGCTTCCCCGGCGGCCGCCGTTTCCACTTCACCGAGCCCGGCGGCAGCGAGTTCGCCATCTGGTCCGACAAGTGACCACGCCTGCGCGTAGGGGCGCGCCTTCAGGCCGCCTCGCCCGGCTCCGTGCTCGCACCCGTCCCGCAAATACCGCCCGCCCGGTCGCCCTGAAGGGACGACCCACGTGGTGTCCGCCCGCGCCGCCCACCTCCTGCTCCGCGCCCGCCGCGGACAGAGCCCACGGCGGTTTCGGAGAAACCGCCCTACCCACCAAGCCCCGCCCGCGTCTGATGGCGCGCCACCTTCCCGGTTGACGCCTACGTACGACCACGCAGCCTTACGTACGTGAAGACGAAGCTCACGCTCTACCTCCCGGTGCAGGTGATCGAGCAGGCCAAGACCTACGCCCGCCGGCGCAAGGTCACCGTCTCCGCGCTCGTCGAGAAACACCTCGCGCATCTCTCCGGCACCGCCGAGCAGCCCGGTTTCTCCGCCCGCTGGACCGGCCGCTTCCCCACGCCCGAGACCACGACCGACGACCCTCGTCTCGCCCACCTGCTGGAGAAGCACGTGAAGTGACATGCGCGCGTTGATCGACACCAACGTCTTTCTCGACGTCGCGCTCGCCCGACCCGGCGCCGCGCGCAGCGGCGAACTGCTCGACCGACTCGAAGACATCCCCGGCTCCGCCTTCGTCGCCTGGCACACGTTGTCGAACCTCTACTACATTCTGGCCAAGGCCAGCTCGCCCGCCGCCGCGCGCAGCTTCCTTTCCGATGTGCTCGCCTGGGCCGATGTCGCCCCCGCCGGGCAACCGGAAGCCAAGCTCGCGCTGAAGCTGCCGCAGAAGGATTTCGAGGACTGCCTTCAGATCGCCTCCGCCGAAGCGGCCGGCGCGACCTGCATCGTCACCCGCAACAAGCCGGACTTCCGCGGCTCCCCCATTCCCGCCCTCACCCCCGAGGAGTGGCTGAAACAGAACGCGTGAGCGTTCCGTCTCCACCATTCTCCGCCACGATGGACCTCGACTCCCGGTTCCTCACCGCCGCCGCCTTCCGTTTCGAGGCCGCCCGCGGCGTGCGCCATTCCGACTTCGAGACCGACATCATTGAGGAGTCCGGTCTGGAAACCGTGCCGCCCGACGACCTCGCGCAGACCCTCTGGCACTGGCTCGCCACCGAGGGCGCCGACTCGCCGTTGCGCGGCTCCGCCTATTGGGCGCTCGGCAAGCGCCGCGATCCCCGCGACCTCGCCCCGCTCGTCGCCGCCCTGCGCCGCGAACTCCCGCGCGATGCCGACGTTGCCTACCAGATCCTGATCGCGCTCGAGAACCTAGGCGAACCAGTCTTCCCGCCAGAGCAACGCGAACGCTCCTCCCGCGACCACGAACTGAATCGTGCCGCCGCCCAGCGCTACCTTGGAAACCGGCCGTAAGCTCCTCGTCCGCCCAAGAACGTGAGTCTCGCTCGCCACCATCCTTCCTCGAACGCTCGGCCCTGCGCGAAGCCCAGAAAGCCTTCCGCGACCGCTCCCGTGCCGAGGTGAAACTCGAGGAGTTTCTCGCGTTGCGCGTGCAGACCGTCGAGTGGTGGAAGCATCTGCTCGCAGTCCTGCTCGGCCTCGGCGCCATGTGCTTCGCAGGTTGGTCGCTCGTCACCGGCTTCAATGTTTGGATCACCATCGGCTTCGGCCTCAGCGGCCTCGCCGTGTTTCTCGCCGGCCTGATCGGCTGGAAGGAATCGGTCGAAGGCGTACTCGACGCCTCCGCCGACGCGCTCTTCAACCGCCTGCTCGACGTCCTGTTTTGAGCCCCAGCTTGCCAGCACCCACCCGCCGCCCTTTATTCCCGCCATGTCCGTGAAAGAACAGATGCTCGCTGCGCTTCGTGCTCTTCCCGACAATGCCACTTGGGGCGATGTCGAGGAGCAGGTGCACCTGCTCGCCGCCCTGCAGCAGGCGGAGGAAGAGATCGTCCGCGGCGAGGGCGTGCCCCAAGAAGCGGCCGAAGCCCGCATCCACGCATGCCTGCAAAAGTTATCTGGGCGCCAAGTAGCCTAGACGACTTGGAGGCGGCGGTGTCCTACATCGCGACCAACAATCCTCGGGCCGCGATCAGGTTTGGTGAGGCTTGTGTGGAGCACTCGCGGCAGCTGATCGTTTTCCCACGCCTAGGTCGCCCCTATCTCGCCACAACTCACGGCGAAGTCCGCGAGTTGGTCGTTTCGCCCTATCGGCTGCTTTATCGCGTCGCCTCAGACGATTCCACGGTGACCATTCTCCGTGTCTGGCACGCCGCCCGCGGCGAGCCGCCCATCACTTAACGACACCCCATGCCCGACAAAGGCGTCAACTTCCTCAACTCCGCGCTCACCGCGCCCGCCACCGCCGCCGAGGCCGCGTTGCGGCCGGCCTCCTTCTCGGACTTCGTCGGCCAGGCGAAGACCGTCGAGCGCCTCAAGGTCATGGTCGGCGCCGCGCGGCGCCGCGGCGACCCGCTCAACCACATCCTGCTCAGCGGCCCGCCCGGACTGGGCAAGACCACGCTGTCGTTGATCCTTGGAGCCGAGATGGGCAAGACAGTGCGCATCACCTCCGGCCCCGTCGTCGAGAAGGCGGGCGACCTCGCCGGCCTCCTGACCAGCCTCGAGGAGGGCGACCTGCTCTTCATCGACGAGATCCACCGCATTCCGAAGACCGTCGAGGAGTACCTCTACAGCGCGATGGAGGACTTCCGCCTCGACATCATGATCGACCAGGGGCCCAACGCCCGCAGCGTGCGCCTCACGCTCCCGCGCTTCACCCTCATCGGCGCCACCACGCGCGCCGGCCTGCTCACGGCGCCACTGCGCAGCCGTTTCACGCTCAATACCCGCCTCGATTTCTACGGCCGCGACGACCTGCTCACGATCGTCAACCGCACCTGCAAGCTGCTCGACGTCCCCATCGACGAAGGCGGCGCGAAGGAGATCGCCGCGCGCTCCCGCGGCACGCCGCGCATCGTCAACAACCTCGTCAACTTCGTGCGCGACTACGCGCAGGAGAAGGCGAAGGGCAAGATCACCCAACCCGTCGCCGCCGCCGCGCTCGAGCTGCTGGAGATCGACGTCCGCGGGCTCGACGAGATGGACAAGCGTATCCTGCGTCTGATGGCGGAGTCGTACCGCGGCGGCCCCGTGGGCCTCGGCACGGTCGCCGTCGCCGTGGGCGAGGAGGCGGAGACGCTTGAGGAGGTGCACGAACCCTACCTCATCCAGGAAGGCTACCTCCAGCGCACCGCCCAGGGCCGCGTGCTCACCTTGAAGGGCTGGGAAGCCATCGGACTCCAGGCCATCGCCACCGCGCCCGGTGCGCAGGGCAGTCTGCCGCTGGCCTGAACGAGGTAGGGCGGGACCGTTGGGCCCGCCGTAACGCCGAATCCGCGACCGATCCCGGCGCGCCCTACCGCTTCCGCCCGGCGAAGAGCACCCCAGCGCCGGCGAGCACACACACGCCGCCGGCGATCATGTACCAGCCATGTTCCGGCACGCGGGTCTCGCCGTCGACGCGCCGGGCCAGTCCGGCGAGCGCGCTCTGCGTCTTGCCCTTGAGCGAGGCGCGCATCGTCCAGCCGTCGTGGAACAGCCAGACGCCGACAACGATCAGCCCGAGCGCGACAAGTGTTTTCATGCGAGGCAGGGGGGAACGGAGGCGGCCCCACTCGGGGCCGTGTTCTTGTTACGCGGCCCGCACCGCGCGCCAGACGGCGAGACAGCGTTCGATCAGGCCGGAGAACTCGGCGAGCGGCACCATGTTCGGGCCGTCGGAGATCGCCTCGGCGGGATTCGGATGCGTCTCGAAGAAGAGCCCGTCGGCACCCGCGGCGAGCGCCGCCTTGGCGAGCGGCTCGACGAACTCGCGCTGGCCGCTGCTCTTGCCGCCGCCCGCGCCGGGGAGCTGCACGCTGTGCGTGGCGTCGAGGATCGTCGGGAAGCCGTTGGCCTTCATCAGCGGGAAGCTGCGCATGTCGACGACGAGGTTCTGGTAACCGAAAGTTGAACCGCGCTCGGTCTGCCACACCTCGGCGGCGCCGGCGAGTTTGGTGAGCGTGTACGGCATCTCCTGCGGCGAGAGGAACTGGCCCTTCTTCACGTTCACCACGCGGCCGGTCTGCGCCGCCGCGACGAGCAGGTCGGTCTGCCGGCACAGGAACGCGGGGATCTGGATCACGTCGACCACCGCCGCCACGGCGGCCACCTGTTCGCGCTCGTGCACATCCGTGAGCACCGGGAAGCCGAAGTCGCGTTTCACCATCGCGAGCAGTGCGAGCCCGGCCTCGAGCCCCGTACCGCGCGCGCCGGAGAGCGAGGTGCGGTTGGCTTTGTCGAACGAGCCCTTGAACACGATGTTCAGCTCGGGGTGCCACGCGCGGATGTCCGCCAGCTCGGTCGCCACCGTGCGGCAGACGGTTTCGTTTTCGAGCGAGCACGGACCGGCGATCAGGAGCAGGCGCAGGGGATCGAAGAGCATCGGAGGAAGGGAGCGGAGGACAGACGGCAGAAGACGGACGACAGAATGCCGATGCCGGAATGAAGACAAGGGCGGAGCGGCGGCGCGACCGCGGTTCCGTCTCGGAACAAGCGGAGGTTTCGGAGCCCCCCTACCCTCGTGGCATATCGCGCCACACCGTTAGGCAGGCACCAACACGGTTACCTGAGGCCCTACTTGGCAGGAGCATCAGTCGCCGGCACCGAGGCCTCCCGCACGAAGAACCAAGTGAACGAATCTCCTCCCACATCGGGTTCGATCTGCTGAAGGCCGAAGCGCTTCCCATACCGCTCGGCGCGGAGCACGATGCGGACGGGCTGCCCGTCGGCGCTGGTGAGAGTAACAACCACCAACCCCGCGTCGGTCAGCACCCAAGATCCTGCGGACGACTCGCCGGATATCAGTTCACCATTCTCGCCCTCCGCCCATGTGTCATAGGTCACATCGTATTCCGCATGACCATTCTCGCCCAAAACGAACGCGTGCGCCCATGTGACCATCAAAGGTGCGGAATAGGTACCCACCAGCTCGGCCGGCTTCAGCCGCACAAAGCCACCGGTCGTCGCACATCCCGTCGACGCAAGCACAACGACGAGGCATGCAGCCCTGCCCAACCAGCTGAGAAATCCGGTGCGATCCACGTCACCAGACTTCTCCGCCACGCAAATGCCCGCAAGCCCTACCTTTTCCCCTTCTTGGCGGATCTCTTCGCGGTGGGATTCCCGCCGGCGCCGCCCGCCTGGCGCTTGATGGCGGCCTTCACGAAGGCGGCGAAGAGCGGCTGGGCCTTGGTCGGCTTCGACTTGAACTCGGGGTGGAACTGCACGCCGACAAACCACGGATGGTCCTTGAGCTCGATGATCTCGACGAGGTTGCGCTGCGGGTTCACGCCGGCGAAGACCATGCCGGCGTCGCCGAGCATCTCCACGTAGTTGTTGTTCACCTCGTAGCGGTGGCGGTGCCGCTCGCTGATCTGCTCGCGGCCGTAGGCCTTGGCGGCGTGCGTGCCGGGCCGCAGGCGACAGTCGTAGGCGCCGAGGCGCATCGTCGCGCCCTTGTCGGTGATGCGGCGCTGGTCGTCCATGAAGTCGATCACCGGGTCCTCGGTGTCGGGGTCGAACTCGGTGCTGTTGGCCGTCTTCAGGCCGAGCACGTTGCGGGCGAACTCGATCACCGCGATCTGGAGACCGAGGCAGATGCCATAGTACGGGACCTTGTTCTCGCGCGCATAGCGGGCGGCGGCGATCTTGCCCTCCGTGCCGCGGTCGCCGAAGCCGCCGGGCACGAGGATGGCGTCGAGGCCGGCGAGCTGTTTCACGCCGCTCTTCTGCTCCAGCGCCTGGGCGTCGATGCGCACGATCTCCACGGCGCAGTTGTTGGCGATGCCAGCGTGGTAGAGCGACTCGTAGATGGATTTGTAGGCGTCCTGCAGCTCGATGTACTTGCCGACCACGCCGACCTTCACGCGGTGCTTCGGATTCTTGATACGGCGGACGACCTGCTGCCAGACGTTGTTCTTCACCGGCGGCGCCTCGAGGCGGAGGATGTCGACCACGAGATCGTCGACCTTCTCCTTCTGCAGCATGAGCGGTAGCTCGTAGATGGAGGTCTCGACGTTCTGCTCCTCGATCACGGCCTTGGTGGGCACGTTGCAGAAGAGGCTGAGCTTCTCGCGCAGGTCCTGATCAAGCGGGTGGTCGCAACGGCAGACGAGCACGTGCGGCTGGATGCCGATCTCGCGCAGCTTGGCGACGCTCTGCTGGGTGGGCTTCGTCTTCAGCTCGCCCGCGGCGGTGAGGTACGGGACGAGCGTGACGTGGATGAAGCAGACGTTGCCCGGGCCGACCTCGAGGGCGAACTGGCGCATGGCCTCGAGGAAGGGCAGCCCCTCGATGTCGCCCGTGGTGCCGCCGATCTCGGTGATGAGAATGTCGACGCCCTCGCCGCCGGCGTAGATGCGGTTCTTGATCTCGTTGGTGACGTGCGGAATCACCTGCACGGTCTTCCCGAGGTAGTCGCCGCGGCGCTCCTTGGCGATGACGGCCTCGTAGATCTGGCCGGAGGAAAGGCTGTTCATCCGGCTGAGTTTGCCGGAGGTGAAACGTTCGTAGTGGCCGAGGTCGAGGTCGGTCTCGGCGCCGTCGTCAAGCACGTACACTTCGCCGTGCTGGAACGGGCTCATCGTGCCCGGATCGACGTTGAGGTACGGGTCGAACTTCTGGATGCGGACGATCAGTCCGCGCGCCTCGAGCAGCGCCCCGAGCGAGGCCGCCGTGAGGCCCTTGCCGAGAGAGGAAACGACGCCGCCCGTGACAAAAATGTATTTCACGGGAAGACGAGAAATGGCGGGCGGAAACAAGGAGCAAGTGCGGACTCGCATGAAACCGTTTCATGCTTGGTTTTCCGGCTTCCGTCGACCGAAAGCAGCCTCCGGCGGCGGCCCGCGGCCCGCCGCCGGCGCTACGCCCGTCGCCGCACGCCACGCCCCGAGGCGCAGCCAGGGACGGCCGGAAACAGAACCGCCCGCGGCCGGAGGGGCGCGGGCGGCGAGGGAAACGAGCGAAGGCTCGGCGGGCGTTCAGCGCTGGAAGAGCGCGTCGATCAACTGCACGTCCGGAGCACCATCGAGGGACTTCAGGCCGTGCCACTCGGCGAGGCCGAAGTCGCCCTTGTACTCCCAGTTCGCCCAGGCCATGCCGGCGGCCTCGAACACCCCGACGATGTCGCGATAATAGGCCAGCCGCGCGGCCCGCGGCACGGTCGGCAGACAGCCGAACTCGCCGCAGTAGAGCTGCAGCCCGAGCTCCTTCGCCCGCGCGATCGCCGGCTCGTACTCCTGCCGCAGCCGGTCCGGCCCCCAGTTGTCGGTCGAGCTGGCGAGGAAGTCGTACTTCTCCTTCGGGTAGGCGGCGACGAGCTTCGCGTAGGTCGCGGCATCGACGATCGGGCCCGGATAGGCCACCGGGCCCGGGTAGTCGCGGATCACCGGGTCGACCCAGTCGGCCTTGTGGTGGGTGAGCAGCAGCGGCGCGTAGGTGTGCATGCTCAGGATGATGTTCTTGTCGCCCGCGGGCACCGCGAGCTTCGGCAGCATCTGGGGAATCTGCCACATGTTCGCGCCGAGCACGATGACACGGCTCGGCTCGGTGGCGCGGATCTGCGCGAGGCTGCGCCCCACGAGCTTGTTCCAGTCCTCGGGATCCGGGGCCGTGGGCTCGTTCATGATCTCGTACGCGAGGAAATCCACCGGATGGTGACGCAACCGGGCCGAGAGCTGCCGCCAGAGGTCGAGGAAATGCTCCTGCGCCTTCGGGTCGGTCCAGAGCGTGTTGGTGCCGCCCTCGTTCTCGGCGTTGAAATGGTGCGCCCGCACCGAGTGCAGGTCGACGATCACGCGCAGCTTCGCGGCCCTGATCCAGCCGAGTGCGCGGTCGAGCAGCGCGAAGGCGGCCTCGTCGGGCGCGCCGTCCTCCTTCCAGAGCACGATCTCGTCGACGGGCAGACGCACGTGGTCGAAGCCGAGCGAGGCGATGTAGCGGATGTCGTTCTCGGTGATCCACTCCTCGCGCGGCGCCCAACCGAAATCCTGCGAGAGCCAGTGGCTGAGGTTGGTGCCGCGGTGGATGGCGAAGCCCGCGGGGTTGGCCGGAGCGGATACGGGAGCGGCGGCACCGAGGGCGGTGGCACCGAGGAACAGCGCGGAGCAAAGGAAGCGGCGGAGGGGTGACATGGGTAAGCGGGTTTGAGGGAAACGAGGATCCCCATGGTTGCCCAAACCGCGTCCGGGACAACCTGCGACGGCATTTTGAGCCGGGCCGAAGGGAGAATCGATGCATCGCGCCACCCCGGGCGCCACCCACCGTTCGGCGCAACGGCCCGCTCAACTGCGCCGCATCTCGCTGTCGCGCGCCGCGGGCAGTTTCTCCGGAAAATCGAGCGTGTAGTGCAGGCCGCGGCTCTCGTGGCGCTGGAGCGCGCAGCCGACGATGAGCTCGCCGATCACGATGAGGTTGCGCAGCTCGAGCAGCTGCGGATCGACCGAGAAATGCCAGTAGTATTCGTGGACCTCCTTCGCGAGGTTGGCGAGCCGGGCCCGGGCGCGCTCGAGCCGCTTGGTCGTGCGCACGATGCCCACGTAGTCCCACATCGCGCGCCGCAGCTCCTCCCAGCTGTGGGTGAGCACCACGCGTTCGTCGGCATTGTCGCCGCCGAGGTCCTTCCACTCGGGCACGGCGGGCACGGCGGCGCGCGGCGCGGCGAAGTAGGTCTCGACCGCGGCGGCGGCGCGGTGCGCCACCACGATGGCCTCCAGCAGCGAGTTGCTCGCGAGGCGGTTCGCCCCGTGCAGCCCGGTGCAGCCCACCTCGCCGCAGGCGAAGAGGCCGGGCAGCTCGGTCGCGCCGGCGAGATCGGTCGCCACGCCGCCGCAGGTGTAGTGCGCCGCCGGCACCACCGGGAGGAGATCCTTGGCCATGTTGAGCCCGACCTTCTCGCAGCCCGCGAAGATCTGGGGGAAACGCTGCCGCAGCCACGCCTCGTCCTTGTGGCGGATATCCAACCACACGTGCGGCGTGCCGGAGGTCTTCATCTCGTTGTCGATCGCGCGGGCGACGATGTCGCGCGGCGCGAGGTCGGCCTGGTGGTGGTAGCGCGGCATGAACGCCTCGCCGGCGAAGTTGCGCAGGATCGCGCCCTCGCCGCGCACCGCCTCGCTGATGAGGAAACGCGACGCCCCGGCCGCCGCGCCCGCCCCGCCGGCGGCGGTGTAGAGCGTCGTGGGATGAAACTGGATGAACTCCATGTTCCGCACCGGCACGCCGGCGCGGTAGGCCATCGCGATGCCGTCGCCGGTGGCGATCGTGGGGTTGGTCGTGTAGAGATAGACCTGCCCGGCGCCGCCGGTGGCGAGCATCACCACGGGCGCGGCGATGGCGACCACGCGATGCTCGTGCACATCGAGCGCGTGCAGGCCGACGACGCGGTTCGGACCCGCCGCGGGATCGACCTTGGCCGAGGTGACGACATCGATCGCGAAGAGGTGCTCGAAGAGATCGATGTTCCGACTCCCGGCCACGGCGCGCAGCAGCGCCTCCTCGATGGCCTTCCCCGTCATGTCCTGGACATGGAGGATACGCCGGTGCGAGTGGCCGCCCTCGCGGCCGAGCTCGAACTGCCCGCTGGCGTCGCGCGAAAACTCGAGTCCGATCCCGACCAGCTCGCGGACCCGCGCCGGGCCGTCGCGCACGATCGCGCGCACGGAGTCCTCAGCGCAGAGCCCGTCGCCGGCGACGAGGGTGTCGCGCACGTGGTTGTCGAAGTTGTCCTCGGCGGCCATCACGGCGGCGAGGCCGCCCTGGGCAAAGTTGGTGTTCGAGTCGGCGCGGTTCTTCTTGGTGAGGATCGCCACGCTGCGGCCGGCGGCGGCCGCCTTGAGCGCGAAGCTCAGCCCGGCGATGCCGCTGCCCACCACGACAATATCGTACGCACTCTTCATAAAGGGGGAGCGGCGGGCGGCGGGGTAGAGGCCCCCGCGCCGAGGGCGCGCTGCATGAACACGACATCGAGCCAGCGGCCGAACTTCAGGCCGACCGCAGGCATCGTGCCCACCGGCGCGAAGCCGCAGCGCCGATGCACGCCGATCGAGGCCGCGTTCGCGCTGTCGCCGATCACGGCGAGCATCTGCCGCGCGCCGGCGGCGGCGCAGCGCACGAGCAGCTCCTCGAGCAGCCGCGTACCCAGCCCGTGGGAACAGTGGTCGGGGTCGAGATAGACCGAGTCCTCGCACGTGAAGCGAAACGCGCTGCGCGGGCGGAACCAGTTGGCGTAGGCAAAGCCGACGACCCCGCCCGGCGCCGTCGCGACCAGCCACGGGAAGCCGCGCCTGCGCACCTCGCCCCACCGGCGGGTCATCTCCGCGAGATCCGGCGGCACCTCCTCGAACGTCCCCGTGCCATGGAGCACATGGTACGCATAGATCGCCTGCACGGCGGGCAGGTCGGCCTCGGTGGCGTCGCGGAGAGCGGAGGCGGCAGCGGTGTTCACGACGCCGCCCCGCTCAGAGGATGATGTTGTCGATGAGGCGCACCTCGTCGACCCAGGCGGCGATGGCCAGCAGGCTCTTGCCGGGAATGATCTCCTTCATCGTCTCCATCGTGCAGCGGTCGACGATCTGCGCGTAGATGAGTCGGATACGGCGACGTTCGCCCAGCAGATGGGTCGTCTCGGCGATCACGCGATCGGTGCTGCGCGTGCCGGCCTCGACCATCTTCTTCGCGTTGAACAGCGACTGGGAAAGGGCTAGCGCATCTTGCCGCTGGATCGTGGAGAGGTAGCGGTTGCGCGAACTCATCGCCAGACCGTCGGCCTCGCGCACGATCGGGCAGACGACCACGTCGACGCAGAAGTGCAGGTCGTTGACCATCTTCTTGATCACCGCGACCTGCTGCGCGTCCTTCTGGCCGAAGAAGGCGAGGTCGGGCCGCACGATGTTGAAGAGCTTGGCGACGACGGTCGTCACCCCGCGAAAATGGCCCGGGCGCGACTGGCCGCAGAGCGGCTTGGAGATGAACTCCTCATTGACGTAGGTCGAGTAGCCCTTCGGGTAGACCTCGTCGGGCGGCGGGGCGAACACCACGTCGGCCCCGGCCTTCTCGCAGGCCTGAAGATCGGCCTCGAGCGTGCGGGGATACTTCGTGAAATCCTCGTTGGGGCCGAACTGCGTTGGGTTGACGAAAATGGAGACGACGACCGTGTCGCACTGTTTTCGCGCGGCCTCGATCAAACTCACGTGGCCGGCATGGAGCGCGCCCATCGTGGGCACCAGGCCGATGAGGCGGCCCTTCGACTCCAGATTCATGGCCAGCGACTGCATGGCGAAGATCGAGTTGATGACTTGCATGGTGGGAATCTCGCGCGGAGACGTTCTGCGAACTATCCCGAGCGCGCGCCTGCACTCAAGCCTTTCCACCGGGACGCACCAGCGGCCCGGGAACGCGCGTCCGCACGCGGCGTGCGCCAGGCGCACCCTCGTGCGGACGCCGCGCGACGCGGTTTCGCATGCTGCGTTAATCCGCGATCTCCAGCGCCCGGCTCGCCCGCCCCGGTTTCAGCGCCGCCCCATTCGGCCGATAACAACAGGGGCGCGGTGTGTCCGGCCACCGGTCGCATCGCGCCAAGAGACCACGCCCCCTCCCGCCACCCGCCGTTCCCCATGCGAATCCAGTGTAAGCTCATCGCCCTCGGCGCCGCCGCCGTCGTCGGCGTCGCCCTGCCCTCCCTGTTGCTCGTGCGCGCCGGCTGGCTCGAGTTCAACGCCCTGCGGCGCTTCCGCGAAACCACCAACATCTCCCTCAAGGCCTACGAACTGGCCGACAACGTCACTCGCGAACGCCAGCTCGCCTACCAAGCCGCGGGTTTCAGCGGCGAGGGCTCTCCCGCGCAACAACTCGCACGCTACGACGAGTCCATCCGCGCCTCGCAGGCCAGCATGGCCGAGCTGCAGGCGCTCGCCGGCCGGGCCGGGCAGGAGTTCAGCGCACGTTTCCGTGAAAGCCTCGCCGCCGCGCTCCAGTCCGAACCGGTCATCGCCCCGGTCCGTGAGGAACTGCTCCGGCCCGACCGACGGACCGACCGCGAGATTGTCACCACGCTGCGCAGCCGCGCGCTCAAGTCCTACGATGTCGTCCTGCTCACGCAGGCCAACTTCCTGCCCGTCCTCTGCCTCGAGTCGCAGGACGCCGAACTCGTGCGCCGTATCACCACCCAGGATAACGTCGCCCGCCTTCAGCGCGATTTCTGGAAGGTCAAAGGTCTCGTCAACACCGTGCTCCGCGACAACAAGCTCGTCGAGATCGGCTACGGCGAGCTCAAGACCAAGCGCCTCGCGATGGACGACCACCTCTCGCGGCTCCACAGCCTCGCCGACCCCGCGACCGCGCAGGCGATCGACACGCTCCTCGCCGATCCCGACTACACGCGGATCGTCGCCATGGCCGACAAGGCGCTCGAGCTCGGTGTGAAGGCCGCCGACTTCTCCGCGCTCGGCACCACCCAGGCCGCCTACCAGTCCGGCCCGTTCACGCGCGTCGAGGCGGCTTTCGCCACGCTCTCCCGGGCCGTCTCCGCCGGCATCGTCGACTACACCGAGCACCACCTCGCCGCCACGCGTCGCCGCCTCTGGGTCCTGCTCGTCGCCGGGGCGGTCGCCGCCACGCTGCTCGCCCTCGGCGTCGCCGCCATCGCGCGCAGCATCACCGCCCCGTTGCGACAACTCAGCGAGAAACTCGTCAGCGCCGCCAACCGCGGCAACGACTCCTCCCAGATCATCGTCGACTCCTCCAAGACCCTCAGCACCGACGCCTGCGACGAGGCCAGCGCCCTCGAGGAGATCAGCGCCTCCGTCGAGGAGCTGAGCTCGATGACGCAATCAAATCTCAACCACATCCACCACCTCGCCCAGCTCGCCGCGCAGGCCAACGAGGCGACCAACGGCGGCACCACCCAGATGGGCGAACTCGTCGCGGCGATGGAGGGCGTGCGCCAGACCAACCAGGACATCGCCAAGATCCTCAAGTCGATCGACGAGATCGCCTTCCAGACCAACATCCTCGCGCTCAACGCGGCCGTCGAGGCCGCCCGCGCCGGCGAGGCCGGGGCCGGGTTCGCCGTCGTCGCCGAGGAGGTGCGCAACCTGGCCGGCCGCAGCGCCGAGGCCGCGCGCGAAACCCGCACCCGCATCGAGACCGCCATCGGCTCCAACACCCGCAGCGCCGAGCTCAGCCGCGGCGTGCACGAGCGCTTCACCGCCATCTCCACCGTCACCCGCGACTACCACCGCCTCGTCGCCGAGATCGAACAGGCGTCCACACAGAGCACGCACGGCCTTGTCCAGGTCCGCGAAGCCCTCACGCGGCTCGACTCCATCACGCAGCGCACCGCCGCCACCGCCGAGGAGAACGCCTCAGCCTCCGCGGAATTCCGCCATCTCGTCGAGGAGCTCCACCGGTCCACCACCGCGTTGGAGGAGATGGTCGCGAACTGCTCCGCGTTCGCCGTCGCCGGGACCCGGCGCCCCTAGCCCCGCCGGATCGAAACCCGCCAAGGGTCTCGATCCGGCGCGAGGCGACGCCGTATCATACACCAGGAGACTGATCCCACCTATTCGGCACGCTCAACCCGTAGGTTCAGTCTCCGACTGGACGCCCACGCCCCATGCCCGCTCCTGCGGCTCGCGCCCAACGCGACCGGTCAGAGACCGGTCCTACCCGTTCGGCATACTCGACCCGTAGATGCCATGAGGCCGACAGGCGGGACGAAGAGGTCCAACCTGTCGGCCGTATGGTTACTACAACTAACATCCGCAAACTGAACGACCGCATTCTCGCCAGCAAGTGCG
>JAGVUB010000046.1 GCA_019136515.1 Verrucomicrobiota bacterium | reverse complement strand
CGCCGGCCCGGAACCGCCCGCGCTGGCCTGTTCCTGAGCCGATCTGCCCGCGATTCCCGCCGTTTACCGATGCGCTCGCCGCTTCGGTAGCCTCCTAACTGCTTCGTTTAGGGTAATCAGGCAGTCCGCGAGTAGGTCCAGTCTCTGACTGGACGCCGGAATACGTGAGCCGGCGGTCACGGCTGGAGTCGGAGGTGTCCGGTCGGAGACCGGACCCACGGGGAGAGCATGCCGGCCGGTGGTTTCACCAACGGCCGGCCGGAGGTTGGCCGAGCCGACCTCCGGCAGTCGAGGGGCGGGCGAGCGACAAACGCTGGCCCGTTCCGGCGCGCTTTCAGCCGCGATGGATCTCGGGCTTCGGATCGCGAAGCATGAGATCGCGGACGATCTCGCGCGGGTCCTTGCCGTCGTAGAGGCAGGCGTGGACCTCGTCGATGATCGGCGTGTCCGCTCCGACCTGCCGCGAGAGCTGGAAGGCGCTCTTGGCGGTGGTCACACCCTCGGCGACGACCAGGCCCATCTCCTGCTGGATGTCGGGGAGCTTGCGGCCCTTGCCCAGCTCCTCGCCCACGTGGCGGTTGCGGCTGTGCTTGCTGGTGCAGGTGACGATGAGGTCGCCGATGCCCGAGAGGCCGGAGAAGGTCTCGGGGCGGCCGCCGAGCATCTGGCCGAGGCGGGCCATCTCGACGATGCCGCGGGTCATGAGGGCGGCCTTGGTGTTGTCGCCCATGCCCATGCCGTCGAGCACACCGGCGGCGAGGGCGAGGACGTTCTTGAGCGAGCCGCCGAGCTCGGCGCCGACGACGTCGTCGGAGGTGTAGACGCGGAGGTACTCGTTCATGAACGCCTGCTGGACGGTCTCGGCGGCCTGCGGGTCGCGGGAGGCGGTCATCACGGCGGTGGGCACGCGGCGGGCGACTTCCTCGGCGTGGCTGGGGCCGGAGAGGATGGCGTAGCGGACGTCGCCGAGAACCTCGGACACGAGCTCGCTGATGCGTTTGCAGGAACCGGTCTCGATGCCCTTGGCGACGTTGAGGTAGATGATGCCGGCCGGGCGCGGCACGGCGCGGAGCTTCTCCAACGTGCCGCGGACGTACTGGGTGGGGGCGGCGAGGACGATGAGGTCGGCGGCGGCCACGGCGCGGGCGAGGTCGGGCTCGAAACGGAGCGCGGCGGGCAGCTCGACGCCCTTGAGGAAGCGGTCGTTGCGGCGGGTGCGGGCCATCTCGGCGAGGTAGTCAGGGAACGGGCCCCAGAGGGTGACCGAGTGCTTGTTTTCGCAGAGGACCATGGCCAGTGCCGTGCCCCAGCCGCCGTCGCTAAGAACGCTGATATTCATCGGGTGGAAATCGTGGAGGGATGAAAGGGTGGAGCGCCGCGGGGTGCGGTTGGCCGAAAGAGGGCGAAACTGTGCCCGCCGTCGCCGGTGTGGTTCAACGAAAAAGCCGTGGGGCGGCGGCGGGTGCGGCTTCGCAAAAAGAAGCGCCGTCCCACGGGAGGCGGGACGGCGCGAGAAGGAGGTTGGCTGGGACGGGGCTCAGAGCACGTTGCCGACGTAGCTCTGGAGGGAGCGGACGCCGACGCGCTTCTGTCGCATCGCCTTGATGCCGCGCAGGGCGGCGAAGGCGCCGGCGATGGTCGTCATGATCGAGATGTTGTTCAGCACGGCGGCGGTGCGGATCTTGTTCTCGTCCTGGCGCGGCATCATGCCGGAGGGGGTGTTGATGATGAGCTGCATCCGGCCGTTCTTGATCATGTCGACCACGTTGGGCCGGCCCTCGTCCAAGCGCGGGATACGGGTGACGGGCACGCCGTTCTCCGTGAGCACCTTGGCGGTGCCGGAAGTCGAGTAGATGCTGAAGCCGAGGGCGACGAGCTGGCGGCCGAGGTCGATGGCGCGGGCCTTGTCGGCGTCCTTGACGGAGAGGAAGACGTTGCCCTGGAGCGGGAGCGAGGGCTTGGCGGCCATCTGCGTCTTGGCGAAGGCGATGCCGAGATCGTCGTCGAGGCCCATGACCTCGCCGGTGGAGCGCATCTCGGGCCCGAGGTTGATGGTGGCGCCGGGGAAGCGGTTGAAGGGGAACACGGCCTCCTTCACGCACCAGTGGCGCGGGGTGAGCTCGCGGGTGAAGCCGATCTCGGCGAGTTTCTTGCCGGCCATGCACTTGGCGGCGAGCTTGGCGAGCGGCTGTCCGATGGCCTTGGAGACGAAGGGGACGGTGCGGGAGGCGCGCGGGTTGACCTCGAGCACGTAGAGGTCGCTGCCCTTGATCGCGAACTGGACGTTCATCAGGCCGACGACGTTGAGGGCCTTGGCGAGGGCGAGGGTGGCGGTGCGCACGTGCTCCAGCATCGCCTTGGAGAGGGTGTGCGGGGGCATGACCATGGCGGCGTCGCCCGAGTGCACGCCGGCGAACTCGATGTGCTCGAGCATGCCGCCGATGATGGCGGTCTCGCCGTCGGAGATGCAGTCGACGTCGAGCTCGTTGGCGTCCTCGAGGAACTTGTCGATGAGGACGGGCTTGTCGGGCATGACCTCGAAGACCTGGCGGATGACGGCGCGCATCTCGTCGAGGCTGTAGAGGATGAACATGCCGCGGCCGCCGAGGACGAAGGAGGGGCGCAGGAGGACGGGGAAGCCGAGCTCGGTGGCGTGCTTGAGGGCCTCCTCCTCGGTGAGGGCGGTGCGGTTGTCGGGCTGCTTGAGGTTGAGCTTGTGGAGGATGCCGGCGAAGAGTTTGCGGTCCTCGGCGAGCTCGATCGACTCGGGGCTGGTGCCGATGACGTTGACGCCGTTGGCCTTCAGGGCGGTGGCGAGGTTGAGCGGGGTCTGGCCGCCGAACTGCACGATGACGCCCTGGCACTGCTCCTGTTCGTAGATCTCGAGGACGTCCTCGAGGGTGAGGGGCTCGAAGTAGAGGCGGTCGGAGGTGTCGTAGTCGGTCGAGACGGTCTCCGGGTTGGAGTTGACCATCACGGTCTCGTAGCCGAGCTCGCGCAGGGCGAAGGAGGCGTGGACGCAGCAGTAGTCGAACTCGATGCCCTGGCCGATGCGGTTGGGGCCGCCGCCGAGGATCATGATCTTCGGGCGGTTGCTGCGGATGACCTCGTTCTCGTCGCCGTAGGAGGAGTAGTAGTACGGGGTGAAGGCCTCGAACTCGGCGGCGCAGGTGTCGACGAGGCGGTAGGTGGTGTGCACGCCGAGCTTGCGGCGGTGTTCGCGCACGGTCTTGAGCGGCGCGCCGCAGAGGAAGGCGAGCTGGGCGTCGGAGAAGCCGGCGGACTTGACGCGGCGCAGGGTGGGGGCGTCGAGATCGGCGAGGAGCTTGGTCTTGAGGAAATCCTCCATCTCGTGGAGCTCCTTGAGCTGCTCGAGGAACCACGGGTCGATGGCGGTGATCTCGAAGATGCGGTCGACGGAGAAGCCGGCCTTGAAGGCGTAGCGGATGTAGAAGGGGCGTTCGGCGTTGGGCGTGCCGAGCTTGGCGATGATGGTCTGCTCGTCGGGGAGATCGAAGTCGCCGAACTTGCCGCCGCCGCCGAAGCCGCGGGCGCCGATCTCGAGGGAGCGGAGGGCCTTCTGGAAGGACTCCTTGAAGGTGCGGCCGATGGCCATGGCCTCGCCGACGGACTTCATCGCCGAGGTGAGGGTGGTGTTGGCGCCGAGGAACTTCTCGAAGGCGAAGCGCGGGATCTTCGTGACCACGTAGTCGATGGTGGGCTCGAAGCTGGCGGGCGTCTCCTTGGTGATGTCGTTGCGGATCTCGTCGAGCGAGTAGCCCACGGCGAGCTTGGCGGCGATCTTGGCGATGGGGAAGCCGGTGGCCTTGGAGGCGAGCGCGGAGGAGCGGGAGACGCGCGGGTTCATCTCGATGACGACCATGCGGCCGGTCTTCGGATCGAGGGAGAACTGGATGTTGGAGCCGCCGGTCTCGACGCCGATCTCGCGGATGACGGCGAAGGAGGCGTCGCGCATCGCCTGATACTCCTTGTCCGTAAGCGTCATCGCCGGGGCGACGGTGATGGAGTCGCCGGTGTGCACGCCCATCGGGTCGAAATTCTCGATGGAGCAGATGACGACGCACTGGTCCTTGTGGTCGCGCATGACCTCCATCTCGTACTCCTTCCAGCCGAGGAGGCATTCCTCGATGAGGACCTCGTGGGTGGGGGAGGCCTCGAGGCCGCCCTGGACGATGACGTCGAACTCCTCGCGGTTGTAGGCGATGCCGCCGCCGGTGCCGCCGAGCGTGAAGCTGGGGCGGATGATGAGCGGATAGGTGCCGATGAAGTCGGCCGCGATGCGGGCGGCCTCAAGGGTGTGGACGGTGCGAGACTTGGCGACGTCGAGGCCGATCTTGAGCATCGCGTCCTTGAAGAGCTGGCGATCCTCGCCCTTGGCGATGGCGGGGGGCTTGGCGCCGATCATCTCGACTCCGTGTTTCTCGAGGATGCCGGCCTTGTGGAGCTCCATGGAGAGGTTGAGCGCGGTTTGGCCACCGAGGGTGGGCAGGAGGGCGTCGGGTTTCTCGACCTCGATGATGCGCTCAAGCATCTCGAGGGTGAGGGGCTCGATGTAGGTGACATCGGCGAACTCCGGGTCGGTCATGATCGTGGCCGGATTGGAGTTCACCAGCACGACCCGATAGCCTTCCTCCTTCAGGGACTTGCAGGCTTGGGTGCCGGAATAGTCGAATTCACAGGCCTGCCCGATGATGATGGGCCCTGCGCCGATGATGAGGATGGTTTCGAGGTCGGTGCGCTTCGGCATGGCAAAATTTCGCGGAGCGTGGAAAGCGCCGAGGGGGGGCGCAAGCGGGAAGTCGACCGCGGTTTCCAGCGGGGGGACGCGCGAGTGCGGCCGGAGCGGGGCACCGCCGGGGGCGGCGCGCGGAGGACTGCGCTGCGGGACGGCGGACCCGAGCCGCGCGGGTCCGCTCAGCCGATCTTCGCGGCGTCGATGCCGAGGATCTTGGCGGCCCGGGCCTTGTCGTTGCGGCAGGCGTGGAGGATGCGCGCGATGTAGGCCTTCTCCTCCGCCGCGAGATGGTCCGCCAAGGTGGGCATGTCCTTGAGGTCGCGGAGCCGCTCGGGCAGCTGTGCGGCGGTGATCGTCTTGTTCTCGGCGGCGGCGACGATGGCGGAGACGACTTGGCTGAGCTCGGAGATGTTGCCCGGCCAGCGGTGGGCCGAGAGGATGGCGAGGGCGTCCGGGGCGAACTCGATCTGTTTGGTGTCGAACTTCGCGCTGCCGATCGAGGCGGCGAAACTCTTGAGCAGGAGCGGCAGGTCCTCGATGCGCTCGCGCAGCGCCGGGAGCATGAGCGGGAGGGCGCCGATGCGATAAAAGAGCTCGTCGTGGAACTTGCCGTGGTCGATGAGCTTCTCGAGATCCTCGGTGCTGGAGCAGC
Organism: Verrucomicrobiota bacterium; assembly: GCA_019136515.1. Classification (GTDB taxonomy): domain Bacteria; phylum Verrucomicrobiota; class Verrucomicrobiia; order Opitutales; family Opitutaceae; genus CAJCBL01. Next base: position 19,479 of record JAGVUB010000046.1, on the reverse strand, counting down.
AGAGGCGGAAGGCGGACCCGGCGTTGCGCAACACGCCGACCAGGCCCTTCTGGATCGCGAGGGGCAGCGTATTGATCATCTCAAGGCAAAGCGTGCCGCCCTTGGCCTGCTCGATCCACGAGCCGCCCTGACCCTGGGGCCCGAGGAGCCCCTCGCGCAGCGTCTCCTCGTCGATCGCGGAGCAGTCGTAACGGATCAGCGGGCTGCCCGGCGGGCAGCCCTGGTTGTGGATCAGCTCGGCGATCACGGTCTTGCCGGTGCCGGCTTCGCCGACGATGAGCACGGGCGTCTTCGCTGTCGTGAGTTTCTTGATCTGCGGCCCGATCTTCTTGATCTTCTTGCTCTCGCCGATGACGAAGGCCTCGAGCTGGTCGGCCGCGACGTTGTCGTCGCCGTGGGCCGGGGCGGGACCCGCGCTGGCGCTCTGGGCCTTCTTCGCACGGGTGACTCCGAGTTTCTTGAACTCGACGCCGCGCTTCAGGGCGGAGATGAGCTCGTCGACCTTGAAGGGCTTCTGGAGGAAATCGAAGGCGCCGAGCTTGAGCGCATCGAGGGCGTAGCTGGTGCTGGCGTAGGCGGTCATCACCACGACGACGGCCTGTGGATCGAGTTTCTTGAGCTCCCGCAGCAGCACGAGCCCGTCCATCGGCGCCATCTTCACATCGACCAGCACGAGGTCGAACTTCTCGGCTTTGTAACGCTCGAGCGCCTTGGTCCCGTCGGTGGCGAAGGCGGCGGTGAAGCCGATAGGCTGGATGACCGCCTCCAACATTTCGTGGATGGAAGTCAGATCGTCGACGATGAGCACCGAAGGCATGGTGGCGAGGTAACGACAGCCTGAGGGCCAGCGCAAGCACAGGAGCGCTGGGCTCCAGTGCGCGGGGTCAATTGTTGCCGCCGACGACGTTGGCCATGTTGAAGATCGGCAGGAACATCGCCATGACGATGCCGCCGACGAACACGCCGAGGAAGCAGATGAGCAGTGGCTCGATCAGGGAGGTGAGGGCGGCGACGGTGGCGTCGACCTCGGTGTCGAAGAAATCGGCCACCTTGCTCATCATGCCGTCGACGTTGCCGGTGGATTCGCCCGCCTTGACCATGTGCTTCATCATCGGCGGGAAGTAGGCGTTGGTCGCAAGAATGTCGGAGATCTGGCCGCCTTGGCTGATGTGCTTGGCGATGTCGGAGCAGGCCTTTTCGATCTGGGTCTTGCCGCTGGCGGAGGAGACGATCTCGAGCGTGCGCAGGATCTGGACGCCCGAGCGCATGAGGGTCGCGTAGGTGCGGCAAAACCGGGAGAGCGCGATCTTGTGGGACAGCGGACCGAAGATCGGGGCGCGGTGCACGAGCTCGTCCTTGAACTCGCGGCCCTTGGGGGTCGAGGTGAACTTGCCCCACGCTTTCCACGCGAAGTAGAGCACGACGCCGATGTGCAGGATGCTGATCTTGGTGAAGACCTCCGGGAAGCTGAAGGCGGGTTTCAGGAAGTTGCTCACGTCGATCAGCATCTGGGTCGGCAGCGGCAGCTGGGAGCCGAAGCCGGCGAACATCTCGGCGAAGACAGGGATGACGAAGACCAGCAGCACGTTCACCAGCACCACGGCCAGGCCGATGACGGCGAGCGGGTAGGCCATGGCCGATTTCACCTTCTTGGTCAGCTTGACCGTCGATTCGAAGTATCCGGCGACCTTCTGCAGAATCTCGGCGAGGTTGCCCGACGCTTCGCCGGCTTCGACCATCGAGATGAAGAGCGAGGGAAAGCCTTTGGGGAATTTCTTGATGGCGGCCGAGAAGGAGCTGCCGGCGGAGATCTCCAGCCGTACCTCGCGCAGGATCACGCGAAACACCGGGTCCTCCATCTGCTCCTGCAAGGCCTCCAGCGAGGAGACCAGCGGCAAGCCCGCGGCCAGCAGCGCGGCCAACTGGGCGGTGAAGATCGCCAGCGGCTCGAGCGGGATCTTGTAGTTCTTCGCCTTCTTCTCGTAGGCCTTCTGCTTCGCCAGCGACTGCGAAGCCATGAAGCTGATTTTCGGAGCTTTGTTCGCCGTGCGCGACGAGACGGGGGAGGCGGGGGAAGCCGAAGACAGGAAAGCCATGGTCGGGGCGAGGATTGTTAAGCGCGGAATAAGCCAGTAGCGCCAGCCGGGCGCAACCTCCGATCCGTAAATTCCCTTTCAACAACCCCGACCGTCACTCGGGGGATTGACCTCATGCCATCCTCGGGGCGTTGGGCGCCGCGCCGCTACCGCCGACGCGGTTTCCGGGCCGGGTGTGGCTGGTCAGGCGTGGCTCGATGGTGCGCCTCCTCCGGGCCGTTTCGAGCGTAGCCCGCCGCATCGGTGGTGATGACGCGTTCGTCGGGCCGACGCGGTCCGTGTGGCGGATGCCCGCTGTCGCCGAGGAGCGGCTTGATGAAACGCTCGAGGCCGAAGCGCTGGAGCGAGGCGCGCACGGCCTCGCGGAACTCGGGTTTGTACCAGAAGAAGAAGCTGCGCTGCGCCTCCTTCTCCTCGCGTGTCCGCGCCACGGGCACGGGTTTGCCGTCGTAGGGGTGCACGCCGGTGGCGTAGATCTCCGTGGCGACGGTCATCGGCGTGGGTGTGAAATCCTGCACTTGCTCGAGCTTGAAGCCGAGCTCCTTGGTCTGCGCGGCGAGGTCGGCCATGTCCTCGGGCCGCGACGCCGGATGCGAGCTGATGAAGTACGGGATCATCTGCAGCTGCGGTTTGCCGACCTTCTGCTTGATCGCGTCGAAGCGTTTCAGGAACTCGCGGAACAGCGCGAAGCTCGGCTTGCGCATCACCCTGAGCACGGCGTCGGAGGTGTGCTCGGGCGCGACCTTGAGCCGGCCGGAAACGTGGTGCGCGATCAACTCCTCCATGTAGCGCTCGTGGCTCTTGGCGACCTCGGGCGATTTCTTGGGGTGGAGGAAGAGATCGTAGCGCAGACCGCTGGTGACGAACGCGTGCTTCACACCGGGCGTCTCGCGCACGGCCTTGTAGACCTCGAGCAACGCGGTGTGGTCGGTGTCGAGGTTCGGGCACATCGCGGGCCACATGCAGCTCGGGCGGATGCACTCGTCGCAGATCCACTGCTCCTTGCCCTTCATCCGGTACATGTTGGCCGAGGGGCCGCCGAGGTCGGTGATCGTGCCGTGGAAGTCGGGCATCTTCTTCACCGCCTCCACCTCGCGCAGGATGCTCTCCTTGCTGCGGCTGGCGACGAATTTCCCCTGGTGCGCGGAGATCGTGCAGAAACTGCACCCGCCGAAGCACCCGCGGTGGAGATTGATCGAGTGCCGGATCATCTCGTATGCCGGGATCGGGCCGCGCTTGCGGTAGCGCGGGTGCGGCAGGCGGGTGAACGGCAGATCGAAACTGCGGTCCATCTGCGCCTCCGTCATCGTCGGGAACGGTGGGTTGACGACGAGCGTGCGTCTGCCGACGTCCTGCAGGAGCCGGCTGGCATGCACGCGGTTCGACTCGGTCTCGACCTGCTTGAAGTTCGCCGCGTAGAGCGCGCGGTCGGCAAGGCACTCCTCGTGCGAGTGCAGGCGCAGGTCGGTCCAGTTGGCGTTCTTCGGCAACGGCGCGCCCTCAGGCAGGAGCACTGCCGTCTGCGCGATCGTCTTGAGCGAGGAAAACGGCACGCCTTTTGCGAGCAGTCGGAGCAGCTCGAGCAGCGGCAGCTCGCCCATGCCGTACACGAGCAGGTCGGCGCCGCTCTCGGCGAGCACGGTCGGGCGGATCACGTCCGACCAGTAGTCGTAGTGGGAAACCCGCCGCAGGCTGGCCTCGATGCCGCCGATCATCACCGGCACGTCGGGCCAGAGCTGCTTGAGGATGCGCGTGTACGTTGTCACCGCATAGTCCGGACGGAAGCCTGGCGCGCCGTCGGGCGTGTAGGCGTCGTCGCTGCGCAGCCGGCGGCCGGCGGTGTAGCGGTTGACCATCGAGTCCATGCAGCCGGCGGTCACCCCGAAAAAGAGCCGCGGGCGTCCGAGCTTCTTGAAGTCGCGCAGATCGTCGCGCCAGTTGGGTTGTGGCACGATCGCCACGCGGAATCCCTCGCGCTCGATGATGCGCCCGACCACCGCGGCGCCGAACGACGGGTGGTCCACGTAGGCGTCGCCCGTCACGAGGATTACGTCGACCTCGTCCCAGCCGCGGGCGGCGAGTTCGTCGCGGGTGGTCGGCAGCCAGCGCGCGGGATTCCAGGTGGGATCGCGCGGGTCTGGTTTTGTGGCGGTGGAGGGCGGCGGCAAAGTGCGGCCACCTTCAGCGCACCGCCATCGCGGCGCAAGCGCCGGCTGGCCGGCGCGGCGTGGGCCGCGCCTATACTTGGTGGCTCTCGCGCACAAGCATCGCATCGAGCGCCCAGCGCACCGCGATCATCGCCACGAGGAAAAGCGCGCCCCAGCGCACCTCGGTGTGCATGAGCTGGTCGCCTTCGACGAGGAATACGGCCAGCGCGAGCCCGAAGACATCGAGCATGCTCCAGCGGCGCCACGCCAGGAGCCGTCGCCAGGTGCGGCCCGTGTCCACGCCGTGGCGTTGCCGCCGCCAGAGCTCTAGCTCCAGCACCCAAGTTGCGACGGGCGCGAGCACGAGGAAGAGCGTCGCGACCGCCCCCGCCGTCCACGCGCCGGTGGAGAGCAGCGTGGCTGCGAGGCTGAGGATGCTGTAGGCGCGGTCGGCGAGCAGCCAGTCGTGGATGCGCAGGAACGGCAGCGCCAGCGTGCCGCCGAGGGCGAGGCCGGCCAGCGCAAGCCACCAGCCACCCAAGCGGGGCGCTTGCGGCGGCTCCGCCCCGGCGCGGGCCGCGAGCAGATTACCGGTGACGATGCTCAGCATGATCGCGGCGACGAAGAGCGGGATGCCGGCGAGCGGCTTGGCGCCGACGAGGAGCTGGCCCGAGGTGAGCGTAAGGATCAGGCAGACGAGGAAGACATCGAGCATCGACCACTTGCCCAGCCGTTCGACCCAGCCGATCGCGGCGTGGCCGCGGGGACCGAGCCGTCCGCGGCCGCAGAGCGTCGCGAGCACACCGAGCTTGGCGAAGGGGAAGACGACGGAAAACCCCACGACCAGCACGGCGAGTACGTACAATCCGCTGCCCCACATCATGCGCACGGAGCGGACGAGCGAATACGGCTCGGTGCCGAGCCCCTTGCGCAGCTCCATGAACGGCAGCAACAGCACCGCCACGTTGCAGGCGAACGACACGCTCAGCATCGCCCCGCCCAGCAGGCGGGTGCGGCGGTCGAGCGAGACTTCAGCGTCCATCCGCCCAGCGCAGCCGTCGTGGCGACGGGCGGCAATCCGGAACCATGCCGCGCCGCCGGCCGCGGCCGGGCATCGGGGTGACGAGGCTGGCCGCGGGCTTGCGCGAGGCGCGGTTTTCCGGTAACTCCCCGCCTTGCTTGTTCCTCGGAACCTGTCACCGATCCTCGAATCCAAGATTTATGCACCTGCGCTCCCTCGCCTCCCTCGTCCTCGCCCTTGTCGCCATCCCGCTGCTCTCCGCCAGCGATGAGCGCAAGAAGCTCGTCACGCAGATCGGGAGCTGCGAGGCGATCCTCCAGGAGTTTCAGGCCAGCCCGGCCACCGCGATCCCGCCCGAAGTCCTCCGCCAGGCCAAGGGGCTGGTCATCGTCAACGAGTTCCAGGCCGGCTTCATCATCGGCGGCAAGGGCGGCTACGGTGTCGCGATGGTCAAGCGCGCCGACGGGAGCTGGAGCGTGCCCACGTTCCTCGACGCCGGCGAGGCCAGCCTCGGCCTCCAACTCGGCGCGAAGTCGGTCAACACCATCTACGTGATCAACGACGAGGTCGGCATTCGCCTGCTCTACCGCGCGCGCTTCAACTTCGGCGCCGACGCTGATGCTGTGGCCGGCCCGCACGCCGCGGACATCCAGGAGGCGACCCAGATCATCAAGGCTTCCGTCTACGTTTATCAGAAGAACAGCGGCCTGTTCGCCGGCGCGAAGGTCAAGACCGGCTGGCTTTCGGCCGACAACAGCAGCAACCGCCTCTACTACCAGACGCTGCGCACGATGCCCGAGCTGCTCTTTGCCGACTGGGTGACGCCGCCGCAGGAGGCGCAAGATCTGATGACCGACGTGCGCAACGCCGCCGGCAACTGAACCGCGCCGCGCGCGGACTCCACCGCGCCACAACTTCCGGGCGAGCCACTGGACGGCTCGCCCTTTCTTGTGCTTGGGCCAAGGGCTGTGCCGAAGTCGCGCGCGGCTCCGCCGCTCGGATGCGCGCGTGCTGCACGACCAGAGTGCGTTCCTGTCACGCTGCTTACGGTCCGACCGGCGGCGGGGCCAGAAGCATCTCCGCCAGCTGGCGGGCGATCGGTGCGGGGAACCGTTGCGCGAGGAACCCCGCCAACTCTTCCCGCGACAACCGTCTTTCCCTTGGTCCGCCGATCACGCGCCGGTGGGCGCGCAGATGCAGTGGGTCCGCCTGTTGCGGGTGGCCCGACCGGACGGCGTCCATCATGGCAAAGACGAGGCAGGTGATTTCGTCGCGGCGCGCCTGGAGTCGCTCCCCTTCGGCCAGTGGGACCGCGGCCGCGGCTGCGGCCAAGGCGGCCGCCTCATCGGCGGCCCGCACGAAGCGGCGCTGCGAGGAGTAGATGTCCATGGAGATGTTTCGCTCCAGCAGCTGGAGCGTCTGCCGGAAGTTGGGGCGGAGCCAGGACGGAGGCCACAGCCAGAAGAGCAGCAGCGCGAGGGCGGCGACGCCGCCGGCCGGGACGAACAGGAGGCGCCACCGGTGTCGCCGAACTCCGATGACAACAAGCCGGAGTGTCTGCCCAGCGCCGATGGCCAGTAGCGGCAACGCCTCGAGGCGGTAGCGGCCGAGCGCGATCGGCAGCAGGATGGCGACCGCGTTGGCGGCGAGGAGACCGGCGGCCCACGGGGCGCGCCCGCGGCGTCCGCCGAGCAGCAGGAGCACGCCGGGGATGGCCAGCGGGAGCAGCAGGCCCCACGAGGGGCAGTACCGCAGGAGTGGTAGGCGGAGCCGGCCGTAGTCGTAGGAGAGGTTGTCGGCGAGGTCGACGGGGGCGAAGGCCGCCCGCAGCTTCATCCCCTGCACGCGGAGGAATGAGCCCGGCGATTCGCCGTAGCCGCGCAGGATCTCGCCGGCGACCTTCAGCGCGCTGCCGCCCGAGGCCCGGAGCGTGGCGTCCTGGGAAGGCGGATAGTAGAGCTCGACCGGGTAGGCATCGGCGGCGTTGCCCTGGATGAGGCCCTCGGGCAGGCGGTTGGAGAGCGCCAGCGGCGGCGCGTCGACGAGGCAGTTGCGCACGACCAGCGGCGCGAGGCCCAGCGCGAAGCCCAGGAGCACGAGTGTGGTGCCGCGCGCCACCTGTGCCCGGCTGGCGGATTTGCCGGACGCGAACCACAACCAGCACAGGACGACCGGCAGCCAGAGCAGGGCGGTCGACTTCATCAGCGCGCCGAGGCCGAGCAACAGCCCGGCGCCGAGGAGCCAGGCGGGACGCAGCCGCCGTACCCCGGCGATGGCGAGCGCGAGGGCGAAGGCGCTGCCGATCGGAATCGTCCAGTCGCGCAGCAGGGCGCACTGGTAGAAGATCGCGGGTCCGAAGACCGCCGCAATGGCCGCCGCGTAGAGACCGGTGCGCGCGCCGACGATCTGCCGGCCGAGTGAATACACGGCCAGCGGCAGCAACACGCCGCCGAGCAGCAACTGGAGCAGCGGGATTGCGTGCAGCGGCGAGGGCAGCAGCCACCGGAGGGCGGCGACGAAATACGCGTAGAGCGGTTCCTGCTGGAAGATGTGGATGTCGCCCCAGCGCCGGGCCCATTCCTCCGCGGAGCCCGCCTCCTTCATCCAGCCAAAGGCGGGATGGTAGGTGTCGCGGCCGAGGAGGTCGCCGGCGAGGATCCGGTCCGTCCACTCCCACGTGGCGTGCATGTCCGTCGCCGTGGCCATCTCGGGAAACCACGGCAGCGCCGTGTCGAGAAACCAGGCATAGACGGCGCCCCGCAGCAGCAACGCGAGCGCGATGATCGCGATCAGGGTTGGGGCGGGGCGGCGAAGTTTCATCGGCGCAAGGCGAACGAAGATTCGATGGTGGCGCGAGAACGTTTCCGGCCGGCGGGCGCCGTTGCGCTGCGCCGCTGGCGCGTCAGGTGTGGCCGCGGCAGAGAAGGGGGTTGTCGCGCCGCACGCCGCGGCCCAACCTCCGGCGCTTTCGGTTTCCCGCATGATCATCTGCGACATCGCCCAGTTCCACAGCCCGCTCGGCGGCGGCGTGAAGCGCTACCTGCACGACAAGCGCCTCCGGCTCGAGGCGTGCCCGGGCTGCCGGCATGTGCTGATCATCCCCTCGTACCGCAACCATGTCACCGCCGGTCCGGGACACGCCGTGTACGAGATCGAATCGGCCCGCCTGCCCGGCTCGAAGAGCTACCGGATGCTGCTCGACAAGCCGCGCATCCTCGAGGCCGTCCGCCGGGAGAAGCCGGACCTGATCGAGGTCGGCGACCCCTACCGCACGGCGTGGATCGGCCTCCAGGCCGGGCGCGAACTCGGCATCCCCGTGGTCGCCTTCTACCACTCCGACTTTCCCCGCGCGCTCGACCGCACCATCGCGCGCTTCTCCGGGCGGCTGATCGCGCGGGGGCTCTCGGCTCCGATCCGCCGCTACATTCGCCGGCTCTACAACCGGATGGACGCCACCATCGTCGCGAGTTCCCACCTCGTGGAAACGCTGCGGCGCAGCGGCATCCAGCGCATCGAACACATCCCGCTCGGTACCGATACCGGGCTCTTCCGCCCGCGCGATTCCCGCGAGCGGGTGCGCGCCGAGTTCGGCGTGCCGGCCGAGGCGCGGCTGCTGCTCTTCGTCGGCCGGCTCGCGCGCGAGAAGGGCATCAAGCATCTCATCGGCGCGCTCGACCGCCTCTCGTCTGAGGCGCCGCCGGTGCACCTGGCACTCGTCGGCGACGGCGAGCTCGACGACTGGGTGCACCTCGAGGCGAACCGCCGGCCGAACCTCACGTGGCTGCCGTACTGCGAGTCCGCCGACCGCCTCGCCGACCTCTACAGCGCCGCCGATCTCTTCGTGCACGCCGGCCGCTGGGAGACCTTTGGCATCGTCTCGCTTGAGGCACAGGCCTGCGGCACGCCGGTGCTCGCCGTGCGTGGTGGCGGTCTGGAGGAGAGCCTCTCCTGCGAGCCGACCCCGCTGCTCGCCGCCGCCGGCACGCCCGAGGCGCTCGCCGCCGCGATCGAAGCCGCCCTGCGCCGTCCGCCGGTCTCGCCTGCGGACCGCCTCGCCCGCCACCGCGCGCTGGCCGGGCGTTTCTCGATCGACCGCACCTTCGAGCAGATCTTCGCGCTCTATGGGCGCCTCATCGACCAGAACCGGCGCAAGGCCGCCGCCTCGGCACCGGCGCAGGTCGTGGATCCGGTGCGGGCGCGGTGAGGCTCTTGTGCAGAAGATGAAGGCGTTATTGCAGCGTTTTGTATGCAGCGTGGCCGTGGTGTGGATTGCCCACGTGGTCTGGTTCTATTTCAAAGTCGACCAAGGCATATTCAAACGGTTCAGCCCCGTGGGCTCCCTATTGGCCGCAATAGTCGCAACCGTACTGATCATCGCTTTCGGGCAATTCCTTCGGATCTCAGCATTCCGAAGACTGTGGAATCGTGCAGGGCAATGGACGCTTCTGATCTCGTTCTTGGGTGTTGGACTCTTGCTCGGCGATCTTCTTTTGGGGGAATACTATGGCCTCTGGATCTCTTGGATGTGGGAGTGCGGTCTCATTCTGGTCGGATTTCCAATCTATCACCTCCGGAAGCATGTGAGTCCTACTAAGCCCAATTAGCACTGGCTTTCCGCCTTCCGCTCTCCGCCTTCCGCTCTCCGCCTTCCGCTTTCAACGTCTGTTGCTCCGATGCCTTCCTGCCGAGTCCGTCCCTACACCCCCGCCGATCGCGCGGCCGTGCGCCGCATCTGCTACACCGACTGGGAGTACGACTACTCGCTCATCGCGGAGGACGACCAGACCGGCGAGGTCGTGGGCTACCTGCTCGGCTGCCGGCGCCATCGCTACAACGCTTGGATCAGCGCGCTGTTGTTGGCGGGCGTGATCGTGCCGAAGGGCCTGTGGCGCATCGCGACCTTCCGCTACAACCGCGCGAGCCTGAAGTTCCTCTGGTGGATCTTCACCCGCGCCGGCCAGGAGACGCCGCCCGCGCCCAAGGGCATGGCGCATTTCCACATCAACCTCCTCCCACCGTACCGCAACGGCCAGGCCACGCGTATCCTGATTTTTCCGTACGTGAAGGCGCTGGCGGCGCGCGGCGACGTACGCGGCGTTTTTGGGCAGATGCAGGTGCGCGACGACACGCGCACGCCCCGCATGTTCGAGCGCTACGGCTTCCAGTTCCTCGAGCGCCGCCGCATCTCGAAGTGGGACCACCTCACCAGCGAGCCGGTCTATCTCGCCACCGTCTTCATGGACTTCGCGAAGTACGACCCGAACACGGGGCGGGTGTGAGGTCGCAACAACCGCGCTTCCCTGCAATGACCGCCGATCGGAAACTCATCGTTTCGTTCCACGACCTCCATCCCGGGTCGCGGGCGCAGTGCGAGCGATTCCTGGCGATGATGCGGGAGCTCGGCGTGGTGCGCACGACGTTGCTGGTCGTGCCCCGCTGGCACGGCGCGGCGCCGTGCGACGAGGATCTCGGGTTTGCGGCGTGGTTGCGCGAGCGCGCCGCGGAGGGCCACGAGATCTGCCTCCATGCCTACGTCCACGAGGTGACGGAGGTCACCGGCAACGCCGTCCAGCGCGCGATGGGCAAGCACTACACGGCCGGGGAGGGGGAGTTCTACCAGGGCGTGGCTGCTCAGCGATGCCGCTCGCTCTGCGCTCGCGAAACTGGGGTTTCACTACACCACACGGTGGGGAAAGGTGGAGTTGTTGCAGGAGGGCGCAGGCGGAGGACCGGAGTCGGAGGGACCGGTCGGAGACCGGTCCTACTTGCCGGCCGGCCAGACCCGTAGGTCCGGTCTCCGACCGGACGCACCAGACGCGGATCGCCTGCAAGCAGGCTCCTACACCAAACAGCCCCGCACCATCCCCGCCCCGGTGCTCGTGTGGAGCGTGCGGGCGGCGTGGCGGCGGCTCTGTTCGCGAGGCTGGGTGCGGCTGTGGGGCGCGCTCCAGCGCCGCGCGCCGGTGCTGCGCGTGGCGGTGCATCCGGTGGATTTTTCGTATCCGACGATCGAGTCCTCGGTGCGGGCGGCGATCGCGCGCAACCTGCGCAGCCGCGCCGCCGCGCGTTATCGGGACCTGCTGCCGGAAGGCACGCCGCCACTGGGAGGTGGGGCGTGAGGCAGCCGCGAGTAGGTCTGGTCTCCGACCGGACCCGGCGGACTCCGCCGGTGGCATCGGCCCGGGCGAAAGGCGACCGGTCGAAGACCGGTCCTACGTGGGTCCCACGTCGCATGAAGCCGCCCGTCCACATCGATCCGAAGCGGATGCTGCGCTGGGTGCTGCAGGGCGTGGCGCTGGCGGGCGTGGCCACGGCGGTGGTGTTCTTCTTCACCGTGCGGCCGGAGACGTGGGCGCACCTCCGCGACTTCAATCCGTGGTGGGTGCCGCTGCTGATGAGCCTGATCTTCATCGCCTGGGCGTGCAATGGCGCGCGGGTCTGGCTGTTCTGCCGCGCGCTCGGCCACCCGCTGCGGTACCGCACGGCGTTGCAGGCCTCGATGTCGCAGGAGTTCGGAGTCGCGGCGACGCCGGCGGGCATCGGCGGCGCGGTGATCCGACTCTCGCTGCTGAAACGCGCGGGCGTGCCGGTGGCGCACGGCGGCTCGATGCTGGCGTCGGACGCGGCGCTCGACGTGCTCTTCTTCGCGCTGCTCGCGCCGTTCGCCGCCTGGGTGCTGCTGCACGACGCGATCTTCGCCAGGCTGCTGGAGCGGCTCGACAGCCGCGTGGTGCTGCCGGGGTTCCTGGCGGCGCTGGCGGGCGCGGCGCTGCTGGTCGTGCTGCTGCGCAGCGCGTGGTTCCACCGGCTGGTGGAACGGCTCGCCGGCGCGACGCATTTCGGCCGGAGCAAACGGCTGCCGGCGCGGCACCGGTTCTTGCGGCGGGCGACCGCGCGCACGCTGCGCCGCATGCGCGAGGCGCTGGCGCTGCTGTGGGGGCGGCGGAAGAGCGCGCTGGTGCTCAATTTCCTGCTGGCGGCCGTGCAGTGGACCTGCCGCTACAGCCTATTGCCGCTGATCCTGTGGGCGATGCATTCCCCGGTGAACCCGGTGCCGCTGTTCCTCGCGCAGGGGCTGCTGTTCATGCTCTCGATGCTGGTCGTGGTGCCGGGCGGCGGTGGAGCGGTGGAGGTGTTGGCGGCGCTGATCCTGCCGGCGTTCGTGCCGGTGGCGCTCGTCGGCACGGTGGTGCTGCTGTGGCGCCTGATGACGTTCTATTTGTATCTGATCGGCGGAGGCACCGCGTTCTTCTTGGCGGTGCGGCAGAAACGGATCGACGCGGGGCCCGCCGAGGCCGGTCGTTGACGCGCGGCGCGGCTCACACCGCCCGGGCGCGGGAACGGCGGGTGACTTCGGAGACGGCGAGGTAGAGGTCCTCGCGGTCGAGCACGCCGGCGAGGCGGGATTCGGCGCCGGTGTGCTCGACGACGGGGATGGTATCCTCGCGGTTACGAGCGAAGACCTCCAGCGCCTGCGGGAGCGACATGGCGGCGTCGAGCGCGGGCATGTTCTCGTGGGCGACGTCGATGGCGAGCACGGTCTCGGCGACGTACGGGTCGCGGAGGTAGGGCTCGACATCGGCGAGCTGGACCACGCCAGAGAGCGTACGCCCGTCCTCGGTGACGACGACGTGGGCACGACGGGACTTGAGGAGCAGGCTGGCGAGTTCGCTGAAGCGGGCGGCGGGGCGGATGCGCAGGAAGTCGCGGCGCATGAACTGGGCGACCTTGAGCTCGCCCAGTTCGCCGTCGAAGAGGGATGGGCCGCCCGACTGGAGGCTCTCGCGGTAGATGCTCTCGCCGCCCAGGCGGCGCGCGGTGAAGAGGGCGACGACGGTCGTGACCATCAACGGGAGCACGATGTGATGGTTGAGCGACATCTCGAAGATGATGAGGATGGCGGTGATCGGGGCGTTGGCGGCGGCGGCGAGGAAGCCGCCCATGCCGGCGAGGGTGAAACCGGTCGGATCGAGGGCGGGCAGCCACGGGACGAGTGCGGTGGCGGCCACCAGCAGCGCGCCCACCACCGCCCCGACGAAGAGGGTGGGCGTGAATACACCGCCGACCGCGCCGGAGCCGAAGGCGGCGTTGGTGGCGAGGATCTTCACGGTCGCGATGGTGAGCAGAAGCGGCACGGTGTAGTGGCCGGCCTGCAACAGATGCTGGATGACGGACATGCCGTTGCCCACGGCCTCGGGGCGCCAGAGCGCAAGCGCGCCGACGATCACACCGCCGAGCGGGAGACGGACGGCGAGCGGGAGGCGGGTGAGCTTGAAGGCCCGGCTGGAAAGCCGCAGGAGGCGCATCCAGAGGTGGGCGCCGATGCCGCAGCACAGGCCGAGCAACAGGTAGAAGGGCATGGCGCCGAACGTGGGGCCGGCGACGGTGCCGATGGCGTAGAGCGGGCCATCGTTGAAGAGCGTGCGGTTGACCAGCACGGCGACAACCGAGGCGATGAGCAGCGGCCCGAGCGTCTCCATCGCGATCGAGCCGAGCACGATCTCGGCGACGAAGAGTGCCCCGCCGAGGGGCGAGTTGTAGGCGGAGGCGATGCCGGCCGCGGCGCCGCAGGCGACGATCAGGCGCAGGCGCGCGGGTGACATGCGGCGGAAACGACCGAGCAGCGAGGCGGCCACGGCGGAGAGCTGCACGAGCGGCCCCTCGCGGCCGATGGCCTCGCCCGAGGAGATCGAGAAGAGGGCGGAAAGCGAGCGCAGCAGGCTCGGCCGCACGGGAACGTGTCCATCGCCCACGACGACGGCTTCCATGTAGTCGGTGGACTTGGTGCCGTGGAGCTTGCGGGTGAAGAGCAGGACAATGCCGGCGAGCACACCGCCGACGGTGGGGATGAGGAGGCGCTGCCACCATTCGAGCGTGGCGAAGGTCGCAACGATGTCCCCACGCTCGCCGGTGAAGATCGCCTGGAGCGCATGGCCGGCCAGGCGGAAGGCCACCGTGCCGAGGGAACCGAGCAGCCCGGCTCCGAACGCCAGCCAGAGCAATGCCTGCCGATCGCTCGGCCGCAGCCAGGACCAAACCCGCAGCCCGAGCAGGATGCGCCGGAGCCGGCGCATCTCGTGCAGGGCCTCGCCGCTGAGGTCGCGCAGCGGTTCCTTCATTGCATCTGCAGGTGGTCGCGCAACCAGGCGCGCACCGCGGGTTCGTCGGGGGCGGCGCGCAGGGCGGCGGTGGCCTGCGCATCGGTGAGGGCGCGCGCGAGCCGGCGCATGAACTCCAGGTGGGCGCGGGGCTGGGGCGCGGGGACCACGCCGAGGAAAACCAGCTCCACCGGGTCGGCGTCGCGCGTCCACGGGATCGGGCGGCGGGCGCGGCCGAAGGCGACGGCGAGGTCGTTCACTCCGAGGAGGCGGGCATGCGGGAGCGCGGCGGCGTGTCCTAGAAAAGTGGACGCCTGGGCCTCGCGTTCGAGGACGGCGGAGGCCAGGGTGCGCGCGGCGGGCGCGCCGGGGACGCCGGCGAAGCCGGCCGCCAACTGCTCGATCGCCTCGCCGGCCGAAGCGGCGACCAGGTCGAGCACCACGTGGGCGCACACGGTGCGCGCGGTGGGCGTTGAGTCGGGCATGGCCCCGACCGTGGCGAAAACCTCACCGCTGGCAATGCGGGAGTCGGGCTTGCGGGGCTGGCGCCGCGAGCGGACCGGGAGGCGCGGGTCCGGGGTGGGGAATGCGCCGGTGGCTGTGTCACGGAGCCGGAGACGGGCTGGGGCGCCGCGGGCTCCGGACCTGCCGCCGGCGATCACCGCGGGGCGGCGAGCACGAGCGGCAGGGTGAGCTCGCGCCGGTTGCGCACGACGGTGAGCTGGATCGTCTCGCCGGGTTTCTTGCTTTCGAGCACGAGGCGCAGATCGCCGCGGGTGCGGACGGGCTGGGCGTCGACGGCGACGATGATGTCGCCGAGGAGGATCTCGCCGCGGCGGGTGCGCTTGGTGGGCTGGAGGCCGGCCTTGGCGGCGGCGCCGCCGGCGACTACGTCGAGCACGACCAGTTCGTTCTCGAGGCCGAGGCTGCGGATCCAGGCGGAGGGCAGGAACTCGAGGTCGAGTGAGGGCCGGAGGATCTTGCCGTAGGCGATGAGCTCGGGCACGGCCGCGTTGACGGCGTCGACCGGAATCGAGAATCCGATACCTGCGGAGGCGCCGGAGGGGCTGCGGATGGCGGAGTTCACGCCGATGAGCCGGCCGGCGGAGTCGAGCAGCGGACCGCCGGAGTTGCCGGGGTTGATGGCGGCGTCGGTTTGGATGACGTCGCGGATGGGAGTGTTGTCGGCACCCTGAATTTCGCGGCCGAGAGCGCTGACGATGCCGGTGGTGAGAGTCTGGTCGAGGCCGAAGGGGTTGCCGATGGCGAAGACGGACTGCCCGACGCGCAGGTCGTGGGAGGAGCCGAGAGGGATGGGGCGGAGCTTCTCGCGCGGGGCGTCGATCTTGAGCACGGCGAGGTCCTTCTCGGGAGCGACGCCGATGAGCTTGGCCTCCCAAGTGGTGCGGTCGGCGAGGGTCACGCGGGCGGCATCGGCGCCGCGGAGGACGTGGTAGTTTGTGATGATGTGGCCGGAGTCGTCCCAGACAAAACCGGAGCCGGTCCCGAGGGGGATCTGGGCGATGTCGCGGCTGAAGAAGTCGATCTGCTCGGCGACGGTGGTGATGTAGACGACGGAGGGCGAGGCCTCCTCGAAGAGGCGGATCGTGCGTTGTTCGCCCTCGCCGAGGTCGGCGCGGGGCGCGACGGGGCGGGCCGCGGGCGTGGGCTCGGCCTTGGGGGCGGCCGGCGCGACGAGGGTGGCGGCGCAGGCGGTGCCGCGCGTGAGCCAGAGGCCGGCGAGCAGGCCGGCGAGCACGAGCGAGAAGGAGCCGAGGAAGAGCGAGCGACCGGAGACGTTCACGGCGGGAAGCTTGGCCGGTGGCGCGCTGGTGCAAACGGGAAAAACGCCGGCGGGGACGATGACGGAATCGGGGCTGTGGCGAGGAGGCACCGAGGGACGAATCCGGCGCAGATGCGTTTTCTGAATCCAAACGTGGCTTCGCGTGCCACTCACCGGCAAACCATCCTCCGAAAATGAATCCGTTCCTCGCCTTCCAATCCGCCCACCTGCCGCTTGCCGACCTCGTCGGTCCCTACGGGATCATGCCGTTGCTCATCCCGTTGGCCGGCATGGCGCTCGGGCTTGCCGGATTGATTGCCGGCACGATCGAGAAGCTGCAGAAACGCCGGCTGCGCCACGAACTGCTCCGCGTCGCACTTGAGAAGGGCCAACCGCTGCCGCCCGAGCTGCTCGAGGAGGCTCCGCGCCGCCGTAGCCGCGACGATCGCCGCAGCGGCCTGGTGAGCATCGCGGTGGGCGTGGGCGTGTATCTGCTCTTCCGGGCGATCGCGGTGTGGCCGGGGCTCCAGTGGATCGGCGTCGTGCCAGTGCTGATCGGCGTCGCGCTCCTCCTGAACTGGGCGATCGAACGCCGCGAAGGTGGCGACCGGAGCTGACGCCGCCCGCGCCCCGACAAACCGCCGCCTCGCCCCTTGAGCCTCTCCGACCACGACCTGATCGCCCGCGTGCTGGCCGACGACGACCGGCACGCCTTCGGCGAACTCGTGCGCCGCCACCAGTCGGCGGTGCGCAACTTTCTGCGACGCCTCACGGGCGGCCGGCAGGCGTGGGCCGACGATCTCGCGCAGGAGACGTTTCTCGCCGCCTACCGCGACCTCGCGCGTTTCCGCGGCGGCTCGGCGTTTTCCACGTGGTTGTTCGGCATCGCCTACAACATCCATCGCTCCGCGCGTCGCCGCGAGCGTCCCGCGGTCGAGTGGACCGGCGATGCTTCCGTGGCCGACGCGAAGCCCGGCCACGAGCAGACGGCGCCGGCGCCGACGGACACGGTCGATCTCCGACAGGATCTCGCCGGAGCGCTCGCGCAGCTCCCACCCGAGGAGCGCGCGGCGATCCACCTCTGCTACGCCGAGGGGCTCACCCACGAGGAGGCGGCCGCCGCGTTGGCGTGTCCGCTCGGCACGGTCAAAACCCACGTCCTGCGGGCGAAGGAGAAGCTGCGGCGGCTCCTGCGCGCCTGGGCTCCCGCCTGAACACTCTGTCTTCCACGCCATGAATCCGACGATGTCCGACAGTTCCGAGAACAACTCGACCGCCGAGGAGGAGCGCCGCCTGCGCGAGCTCTTTCGCGAGGCGGAGCCGCCCTACCTCGACGACGCCGGCTTCACGATGCGCGTGGTCGGTCGGCTGCCGGTTTCGCGCACCCAACGGGCGCGGCGGCGGCTTGCGTTTGTGGGGGCCGCGACGGTGCTGGGCAGTGCGCTTGCCGTGCCTCTTGCCGGCCCCGCGTTGGCCGAGGTGTGCGGCGCCGGCTGGTCGGTGGTGCACGAGTGGAGCCTGTATCCGGTGCCGTTGGTCGGGTCTGCGTTCACGGTCGGGTCGTTGGCGGTGCTGCTCGGGTCGTTGGCGGTGGGCTGGTGGTCCTATTCGCGCGAGCGATAGCGGCCGCAGACGGTTGCGCTTCCGATCTCGCGGCCGGCGATTCCACGCGCACGCTGCCGGCCATGTCCCGCGTCACGCCCGTGCTTGTCCGCGCCCTTGCGCTTGTGGCCCCCGGTGGGCTCGCCTTCGCGGCGCCCGAGGGCGACCCAGCTGCCACCGAAGTCTGGACACCGGTGCCGCCCGTCGTGGCCGTGCCGGCCGAGACCGGCATCCCGGCGGACGCCGTCGTGCTCTTCGACGGCACGAACCTCGATGCGTGGGAGGCGGAGCAGGGCGGCCCGGCCGCCTGGTCCGTGGCCGAGGGTGTGCTGACCGTCGCTCCCGGCGCCGGCGGCATCCGCACCAAGCGCGGTTTCGCCGACTGCCAGCTCCACCTCGAATGGCGCAGCCCGGCCGTGGTGACCGGCGAGGGCCAGGGCCGTGGCAACAGCGGCGTCTACCTCCAGGGCCGCTACGAGGTGCAGGTCCTCGACAGCTTCGAGAATCCGACGTATGCGAACGGCCAGGCCGCCTCGCTCTACAAGGAGTCCGCGCCGCTGGTGAACGCCTGCCGCGCGCCCGGCCAGTGGCAGAGCTACGACATCGTCTTCACCGCGCCGCGCTTCAACGGCGACGGCTCCGTGCGCTCGCCCGCGGTGGTCACAGTATTCCACAACGGCGTGCTCGTGCAGGACCACGTCGCCCTCGGCGGCCCCACGGCGTGGATCGGGCACCCGCCCTACGAGAAGCACCCGTTCCTCCAGCCACTCGCGTTGCAGGACCACGGCGACCCGGTCTCGTTCCGCAACATCTGGATCCGCGAGTTGAACACGCGTCCGCTGCTCAACGGCCGCGACCTTGCCGGCTGGTACCCGTTCCTCGACAAGCGCGAGCGCGGTCAGGACCCCGAGGGCATCTTCCGCGTCGAGGACGGCGTGCTGCACATCAAGGGCAGCGAATTCGGCTACATCGCCACCGAGGAAAGCTTCGCCAACTACCACCTGCGCGCCGAGTTCAAGTGGGGTGAGAAGCGCTACCCGCCGCGCGACCAGTGGAAGCGCGACAGCGGCATCCTTTACCATTTCCCGCTCGGCGAGCCCGACCAGGTCTGGCCGAAATCCATCGAGTGCCAGGTGCAGGAGGAGGACTGCGGCGACATCTGGTGCGTGGCTGGCGCCACGCTCGAGTCACCCAACGAGTCGAAGCAGGAGTGGGGCATGCGCCACGTGCTCCGCACGGCGAACTTCGAGAACCCGCGCGGCGAATGGAACACCATCGAGATCGTCTGCCGCGACGGCGAGATCGAGCACTGGGTGAACGGCCGGCTCGTCAACGCCGGCCACGAGGCGACGGTGCGTGCCGGGCGCATCCTGTTGCAGACCGAGGGCGCCGAGGTCTTCTACCGCAACGTCGTGCTCACGAAGTACTGACCGGGCGCGGCGCGAGTTCCCGCCAGCGCTGCCTCGCGCCAGCGAGATGCGCGAGCCCGAGGGCGAGCGCCACGAGCGAGAACACCGGCACCTGCCACGGGAACACGCCCGGGTGCTTCAACATCGTGAGGGCCTGCGGGATCAGCACCAACCCGCGCAGCGTGTAGATCGCGCCCACGGCCACCAGGCCGCCGCGCAACCACGGCAGCCGCCGCATCCGCCCCGCGGCCGACCACGCGTAGAGCCCGAAGGTCCCCAGCACCGCGACGATCGCGAGGCACACCGGCACGATCAGCCAACTG